>NZ_BAAAZR010000057.1:0-45407 GCF_039537005.1 Sphaerisporangium flaviroseum
GGGGGTGCACCCAGGAAAGCCATCCACACACGTGGATGGCTTTCCTGCGTTCCAGACCCCTTTTCCGCGGATCAGAGCCTTCCTGAGCGTCTAGACCTTCTTTCACGCTCCAGGCCCCCGCCCTTCTCCCAGCACCCGGTCGTTGGCCACCGCCTGCAACGGCTCGGCCTCCGACCCCCGACCCGGCGGGCTCCCGCCGGCAGCGGCGAGCAATCGATCAACAAGGCCCGGCCAGAAAGGGCCCCGACTCACCCACCCGCCCCAGGTCGCCCGCCGTACCACGGCGCCGGATTCACCGCCCCGCTTCCCGCCGCATCGGCGCCGCACCACACCACCCGGGCACCGGCGGTGATCCGCGCCCGCGGCCCGCCGACCAGAGCCTCAGCGAGCATGAGCCGGTGGAATGGTTCGGCAAGGAACCCATGGAATGGTTCGGCGAGAAGTGGCCCCGGCTCGCCCACCCACCCCCGGTTGCCCGCCGTTAGCACGGCGCCGGATTCAGTCCTTCGGCTCACGGCCAAGCAGCTCGTCACGGACGCAACCGCTCACCATGTAGACCGGAGAAACTATTTCGCTTACTTGTTGCTCAAGCATCCCAGTTTCCCTTTCGGATCTCTAATAGGATGCCGTTGATAGCCTCGTAATCCGGCTTATCAGGTAGGATGCTCGTGATGCGATCGAACTCGGCGAACTCCTGCTCGAACTTGTCGACGAGCGCTGAGGGCTCTAGCTCGCCGATAGCAAATAGCTCATCCCGGTTCTTCACTCGCACTGTTAGCGATCCGGTCTCCAATAACTCACGGCCTTGCTGGAGTAAGCGGAAGCAATGTCGGGCGTGTTTGGCGTAACGGTTCTTTGTGGCGCTACTAAAGCTGTCCTGGCGAGCATTGAGCTTGCGCGCCTGGCTGATGGCGTACCCGCCGTAGGATCGGTAGATGACGTTGCTCAGGAACTTGTGACGGTTGTCGACGAGCATCCGGGCGTGCTTGGTCAGCTGTGTGTATCCCTCCAGGTAAAGCATTTCCAGAATGGTCGGATTGCCCTTGAGCGCTAACCGAATAAACTTGTGTATCTCATGGTAGGTCACGTCGGGATTTGTGCGGTCGATAGTCTCGGCTGGAGGGAAGAGACCCAATACCTCCGAGGTTGGCGCAACATACACGCCCTTAATATCCGTATCGCTGGTCTCTGTGTCGAGCCCATACGCGCGAGATCCTGTGATGCCTTCTAAGATAACGTTCATCACGCCTCCAAACCATAAGCGCCGACCCTCACCGCTGAGCGAAAGGTCGGCGCTAATAATTTCGAGTTGTTCTCAGCGGTGATCATGCTCAAATTGTAAAGGAAGCTACATATATTGCAACAGGCACCGGTGGTGTGTTGCGGCGCCGAGGCGGCGGGAGGTTGACGCGGTGAATCCGGCGACGTGCTACGGCGGAGACCCCGGGTGGGCGGGTGAGCGGGGGGTCCATTCTTGCCGATCGCTTCCCGCGTTCATGCTCGCTGATGGTCGCCTCTCGGTTGATGCGGGCGCGGATCACATCCGGGTGTCTCGGCGGTGTCCGGTGTCAGTGTGGTGTGGAGGGCGTTGTGGGGGCTGACCTGGGCTGATGGGGCTTCTGACAATCGCTGCCGGTCTGTTACTCGGGCGGTTGGTTAAACACCGTGTTGAGATCACAGTGACGCGCTACGCTTCGCGATACTCATGGGGTAGATCTTCGCTGCAGGTGGCTGGTTGGTGCTAAAGGGTGTGAGGTCGTGGCCGGCAGGCATCGTAATCCGGACCCCCTTGGTTATGACGCCTGGGGCGGCGATCCCCCCGTACGATCCGATCCCCCCTCCCGGCTGCCAGGATTCGTAGAACGCGCGATGAACTCCATGAATGCCGTCAGCCCAATGGTGCGCGCCCGGCGCCAGGCCATCACGGCCGTCGCCCTGGGCGCCGTGCTGCTGGTGACGCTCGCCGGCGGGGCGTACGCGCTGATAACGCGAGGGGACTGTGGCGAGCGTCCGCGGTTGCGGGTCACGGCCTCGCCCGAGATCGGACCGGCGCTGGTCCGGATGGCAGAGCAGTACACGCGGGACGGCGGCTGTGCCGCGATATCCGTCGCCACCCGGAACTCCGCGGACGTGGCGGACCAGTTGGGTGCGCGGAAGAACGTCACAGATGTGTGGGTGCCCGAGGCGTCGGTGTGGTTGGACCTGGCGCGGGTGCAGGGCGGGGACAGGGCGGCGCTCTTGCCGGGCACGTCGATCGCTCATTCGCCGGTCATCATGGCGGTGAACCAGGAGACGGCCAAGAAGCTCGCGTCCCATCGCGGCGAACCCTCATGGACCCTGCTGATCCCCACCTCGGGAACCAAGAAGAAGCTGCCCAAGGCGTCCACCACCCTGCCGGCGCCCAGCAGGTTCGGGTCGGGCCTCGCGGCGCTCAGCGTATTGAACGCGGTGGTGGCCGATCGCCCAGACATGCTCAAGATCGTGCGGGGCATCACGGTGAACCTGAAACGGTCCGTCGTCTCCTCCGAGGAAGCGCTGTTCGACCTCGTCGGCCAAGCGCGCGGCGGAGAGGACCCCCTCGTCGTGCTCAGCGAGCAGGCCGTATGGCGGTACAACACCTCAGGCGCCGGCCAGCAGGCGGTCGGCCTGTACCCCAAGGAGGGGGCGATCTCCCTCGACTATCCATACGTGCCCTTGACCCGAGACCCGGTCCTACGCCAGGCGGCAGAGGATTTCCGGCAGGCGGTGCTCTCACCGGCGGGGCGTACGGTCCTGCAGTCGGCCGGTTTCCGCGACACCGCGGGCAAGGCCGGGTCCTCTCTGGACGCGCGCCACGGCGTGCGTCCAGCGCCCCCACGCGAGATCCCCGCGCCCGACACCGAAACCATGCTTCGCGTGCTGCTGTCGATGAAACTGCTGCTCGCCGACACCCGCACGCTGCTCCTGCTGGACATCAGCGATTCCATGGCGAAGAAGGTCCCAGGGCAGCAGGCGACCCGTATGCGGGCCACGGCCGACTTCGCCGAAGCGGGGATCCGCGCTCTGCCCAAGGGGAGCGACATCGGCCTGTGGGTGTTCTCCACGAAGCTCGACGGCGACAAGGACTACAAGGAGATCGTGCCGGTCGGCCCGCTGAAGGAACAGGCTCCGGAGGTCATCGAGGAACTCCGTAAGCTCCCCGGGCACACCCGTGGGGACGGCGGCCTGTACGACTCCGTGCTGGCGGCCTTCCGGTCGATGGCGAAGAACCAGGTCAAGGGGATGCTGAGCTCGGTCATCGTGTTCACCGACGGCAGGAACAAGGACCCCCGGGGCATCTCGCTCAACGAGCTCCTGGCCACGCTGCGCAGGGAGTTCACGCCCGCCCAGCCGGTCACCGTCACGCTGATCGGATACGGCGAGGGCGTCGACGCCAAGGAGTTGCGGCAGATCGCGGGGGTCACGAACGGGGCCGCCATGGTCGCGCAGACGTTCGACCAGGCGCGGCAGATCTTCCTTCAGGTCGTGTCCAACCGGGTCTGCGTGGACAGGGAGAGATGCGCCTCTCAGGAAGGCTGACCCCTCCGCAGGCCCGTTTCACCGCTGACCGCCCGCCCCGACTTCGCGGCGTGAGATCGCGCACGTTCGCCTGCGCGCCGGCAGGTGCACACTGGCGGGCAGAGCCGATTCGTGGTGCTGATCACCCGCTCGCACAGCCGTACGAGCTTCCGCGCTCCCGCGTACCGATCGGTGGTCGCACGCGCGCCTGCCGCCCTTCCATATCCCCCGTACGCCGGATGCCGCCGCAGCCGTAGTCTCTGGCCATGCCTATGGCTCACGGTCCCGTCGACCCCTTGGACAGCAGGCTCCTCACCACCATGCGCGCGCATCCCCGCATCGGCCTGACCGAGCTGGCCCGGCTCCTTGGAGTCGCCCGCGGCACGGTGCAGGCACGCGTGGACAAGCTCGTCGCGCGTGGCGTGATCGGAGATTTCGGACCGACCATCGTGCCAGCCGAGATGGGGTACCCCATCCTCGCGTTCGTTTCCCTGCAGATATCCCAGGGCAGGCTGGCGGAAGCCGTACAGGCGCTCGCGTCCGTCCCGGAGATCATCGAGGTGTACGGCACCAGCGGCCAGGCCGACCTCCTCTGCCGGGTGGTCGCGCAGAGCACGGCACATCTTCAGGAGATCATCGCCAGGGTGCTGGCGTCACCGGCCGTCCAGCGGACCGACACCACCATCGCGCTGTCGACGCAGGTCCCCTACCGGATCGAACCCCTGCTCCACGCCGCCGCCCATCCGGATGCGATCTGATGTAAGTGCAGCAGAGAACTGAGCTCCCGGCGTCGATCTTGCCGGACCTTCCACCTGTGGATGCACAGGTCCCGTTCTTCTGTGGAGGGTCCGCCCACTCTCGTTCTCCTGGGGTGGTGCGGCGGCATGGTTGGGGTCAGGGCTGGAATGGTGTGAGGTCTTGCTGGTGGGGAGGACGGCAGATCCGAGGGGAAGGACGACCGGCCAGAATGAGCCTCGGCTCGCCCACCCGCCCTTGGTTCCTCGCCGTAGACGGCGCCGGATTCACCGCCCCGCGTCCCGCCGCGTCGGCGCCGCAACACACCACCGGGACACCGGGGGTGATGCGCCGGATTCACCGCGACACCTCCCGCCGTGTCGGCGCGAAACACGCCACCCGTGCTCCGGAGGTGATCGGCGCCAGCATCGCCCGCGACCCGAGCATCAGCGAGCATGATCCGGGAGGTTGGTCGGCAAGAATGGGCCCCGGCTCGCCCACCCGCCCCTGGTTCCTCGCCGTACTACGGCGCCGAATTCACCGCCCCGCGTCCCGCCGCGTCGGCGCCGCAAGTCACGGCCCGGGCACCGGAAGTGATTCGTGCCCGTCCCCTCGACCACACCACCAAGACCTCACCACAATCCATCCCTGTGGCCGCCTTCAAGATCCGTGCTGGCGATCGTGTCTCGTCGCGATGGGCTCGCGGCCGGTAGTCCCCGTTCCATGCGGGACTTCCCAACCGGCGCCCGGTAGACCTTTAGCCGGCGCCGATGCGGCGGGACGCGGGACGGTGAATCCGGCGCCGTAGTGTGGCGGGAAACCTGGGGTGGGTGGGCGAGCCGGGGCCTATGCTCGCCGAACCATTCCAATGGGTTCCTCGCCGAACCATTCCACGGGTTCATGCCCACTAAGGCTCAAGTCGACGGGCCGAGGGCGCGGATCACCTCCGGTACCCGGGTCGTGTGTCACGGCGCCGATGCGGCGAGACGCGGGACGGTGAATCCGGCGCCGTAGTGTGGCGGGAAACCTGGGGTGGGTGGGCGAGCCGGGGCCTATGCTCGCCGAACCATTCCAATGGGTTCCTCGCCGAACCGTTCCACGGGTTCATGCCCACTAAGGCTCAAGTCGACGGGCCGAGGGCGCGGATCACCTCCGGTACCCGGGTTGTGTGTCACGGTGC
Organism: Sphaerisporangium flaviroseum; assembly: GCF_039537005.1. Classification (NCBI taxonomy): domain Bacteria; kingdom Bacillati; phylum Actinomycetota; class Actinomycetes; order Streptosporangiales; family Streptosporangiaceae; genus Sphaerisporangium; species Sphaerisporangium flaviroseum. The sequence goes on from NZ_BAAAZR010000057.1 coordinate 5,453, forward strand.
CGATGCGGCGGGACGCGGGGTGGTGAATCCGGCGCCGTTGTGCGGCGGGGAACGGGGGGTGGGTGGGCAAGTCGGGGCCTATGCTCGCCGAACCATTCCACGGGTTCATGCCCGGTGATCTTGATCTTTCCACGTTCATGCTGGTTACGGGTTCATGTCGGCTACGGGCTGACCGTTGCCCGTCCCGATCGTCTGTCCAGTCGACGGGCAGGCGTGTGGTCGCCGTTCGGTAGGTGGGGGCGCGGGGGCTCGTGTTGCTGTGCGGAATGACCAGCGTTTCTCCGCTGAGAGGGCCGCATCCTGGGAGATATGACTACCTAAAGCACTCACTCTTGCCAGCAAAAGGCGCTATTGCTGATAGTTCTGACATGTTCGAAGAAGCCCAGTACTTCGCTCCGGTGGCAACCCGGGACGACGGTTCCGTCGTGGTCGAGCTCGCCGCGAACCACCCGGGCGTCGCGGACCCGGTCTACCGTGAGCGTCGCAACGCCATCGCCGCTCTCGCCCTGAACCACACTCCCGGCGAGCCGATCCCCGAGGCCGCCTACACCGAGCGGGAGCACGAGGTGTGGGCGCTGGTCTCCCGGGAGCTTGCGATCAAGCACCGGAAGTACGCGGCCGGGGAGTACCTCCGCGGCTACGAGCGCCTCGGCCTTCCCCAGGACCGCATTCCGCAGCTCCAGGAGGTCGGTGACCTCCTCGAACCGCTCACCGGGTTCCGTTACCTTCCGGCCGCCGGGCTCGTGCCGCTGCGTGACTTCTACGGCGTTCTGGCCGACGGCCTGTTCCACTCGACCCAGTACATCCGCCATCACTCGGTGCCGTTCTACACTCCGGAACCCGACGTGATCCACGAGGTCATCGGGCACGCCAACGCGCTGGCGTCCGACCGGTTCGCCCGGCTCTACCGGCTGGCCGGTGCCGCCGCCCGCCGGGTGGAGACGGATGCGGCTCTGGAGTTCATCTCGAAGGTGTTCTGGTTCACGATGGAGTTCGGCGTGCTCGCGGAGAACGGTGAAGACCGCGCCTACGGAGCGGGCATCCTGTCGTCCTATGGCGAGATCGAGGAGTTCCGCGGCATGGACATCCTCCCGCTCGACCTGGCCGTGATGGGCACCACCAGCTACGACATCACGAAATATCAGGATGTGCTGTTCCGGGCGGAGTCGATGAGCCACCTGGAGGACGTGGTCGGCACCTTCTGGGCGACCTGCGACGACGAGACCATCTCCCGCATCGTCACCGACAAGGCGGCGGCCAAGAGCGTGGTCTGACCGACCTGCCAACAGCAAACCCAACGGCCTGCGCGCGCGGGGTCAGGTCGGGGTGACCAGGCGGTAGCCGACTCCGCGTACCGTCTGGATCAGCTGGTCCTCGTGGTCCCCGAGTCGTGCGCGCAGGCGCTTGACGTGCACCGCGATGGTGTTCGTCGACATGCCGTCCGCCGCGTGCCACACATGGTGCATGATCTGTTCCCGCGTCACCGTGCGGTCGGCGTGGCGCATCAGGTAGTGCAGCAACTCGAACTCGCGTAGCGGAAGGTGCACGGGGATCCCGGCGACCCGGACCTGGTAGGCGCCCGGGTCGAGCATGACGCCGCCCACCGTCAGGGCGCCTCGCGAGCCGGCGTTGCTGGGGAAGGCCGCCTGCACCAGTGGCAGCAACTCCGGCACGCGGTACGGCCGGGCCACACAGGCCGTCGCTCCGGCGGCCAGCGCCTGGACGGCCTGCTCCGCGTGGCCCTCGCCCACGCCCAGCAGCACGGGCACGGCTCGCGCCAGCCGTACCGCGCGCACGAAGTCGACCGGCCCGATGACGGGCAGGGAGGCGCTGACGAGGACCACGTCGGGCCGTAGAGCACCGGCCTGCAGGAGCGCTTGTGCGCCGTCGGCGGCTCCGGCCACGAAGACACCCTCGCGCTCCAGCGCCGCGGCCAGCTCGCTGACCATGTCGGCGTCGGGGTCGGCGACCAGCAGCATGGGCGCCGACCTCGTGTCCCCGTCCACTGCGGGTGCCGCCTGCGGCTGGATCACACCATCTCCTTATAAACCGGATACACCGGGCATCCGAGGTGCTCTTCTACCAACCGGTCATCCAAATCGTCCGGTGATGTAGTCCTCGGTCGCCTTCTGGGTCGGGTTGGTGAAGATCTTGGACGTCTCGTCCATCTCGACCAGCCTGCCCGGCTGGCCCTGGCCCGCCAGGTTGAAGAACGCCGTCCTGTCGCTGACGCGCGCCGCCTGCTGCATGTTGTGGGTCACGATGACGATCGTGTAGTCGTTCTTGAGCTTGGCGATCAGGTCCTCGATGGCCAGCGTCGAGATCGGGTCGAGGGCGGAGCACGGCTCGTCCATGAGCAGGACGGCCGGGTTGATGGCGATGGCCCGTGCGATGCACAGGCGCTGCTGCTGACCGCCGGACAGCCCCGAGCCGGGCTTGTTGAGGCGGTCCTTGACCTCGTTCCAGAGGTTGGCGTCCTTCAGGGAGCTCTCGACGACGCCCTCGGTCTCGGACCGGGAGACCCGGCCGCTGAGACGCAGACCCGCGGCGACGTTGTCGAAGATCGACATGGTCGGGAACGGGTTCGGCCGCTGGAAGACCATGCCGACCGTACGGCGAACGGAGACGGGGTCCACGTCCGTGCCGTACAGGTCTTGATCCTCCAGCATGATCTTCCCCTCGACACGGGCACCCGGGATGACCTCGTGCATGCGGTTCAGCGTGCGCAGGAACGTCGACTTGCCGCAACCGGAAGGACCGATGAAAGCGGTGACCGAGCGGGGCTCGATCGTCATCGTGATGCCCTCGATCGCCTTGTGCGACCCATAGTACGCGTCGAGGTCCGCGACCTCGATCTGCTTGGCCATTGTCGATAACCCCTTATCGGCCCTTGGCGGGCGAACGCCACCACGTGATGAGGCGTGCCACCAGGTTGAGCAGCATGACGATCAGGATGAGCGTGAGCGCTCCGGCCCACGCCCGGTCGACCGCGGTGACGTTCGGCCGCTGTGCCTGGTCGAAGACGTACAGCGGAAGGCCCATCTGCGGGCCCTTGAACGGGTCCGAGTTGATGGAGTCGGTGATGAACACCGTGAGCAGCAGCGGTGCGGTCTCGCCCGCGACACGGGCGATGGCCAGCATGATGCCGGTCACGATGCCGGTGAACGCCGTGGGAAGCACGATGCGCGCGATCGTCTTCCACTTGGGCACGCCCAGGGCGTAGGAGGCCTCGCGTAGCTCGTTCGGCACGAGGCGGAGCATCTCCTCGGACGCGCGGACCACCGTGGGCATCATCAGGATCGACAGCGCGAGCGCTCCGGCGAAGCCTGAATAGCCGAGTCCGAGCACCAGCACCCAGAACGCCAAGATGAACAGACCGGCCACCACAGATGGGATGCCGGTCATGACGTCCACGAAGAAGCTGATGGTGCGAGCGAGCCGGCGGCCCTCGCCGTACTCCACGAGGTAGATGGCGGTGAGCAGGCCGATCGGCACCGAGATCAGCGTGGCCAGCCCGACCTGCTCCAGCGTGCCGAGGACGGCGTGGTAGGCGCCACCCCCGGCGTCGCGCGGGCCGATGTTGCGCATCGAGTGCGTCAGGAACTCGGCGTCGAAGCGGGCGGCGCCGTTCTTCACCACCAGCCAGAGGACCGAGACGAGGGGCACGACCGCCACGGCGAAGGCCAGCCACACGAGGCTCTGGACGATGCGGTTCTTCAGCCGCCGGTTGAACGAGACCGGGGCGATGACACTGGGCGACATGGTCACGCGGCGGCCCCCGAGTACTCCTTGCGGCGGGCGATGATCAGCCGTGCCGCCATGTTCACGATCAGAGTGATCACGAACAGCACGAGTCCGGAGGCGATCAGCGCGCCCTGCCCGATGGGGGTCGCCTCTCCGAACCCGTTGGCGATGTTGGCGGCGATGCTGTTGCCGTTGGCGGAGAGCACCTGCAGCGTGATCGTGAAGGTGGCGGGGAAGATGAGCGCCACCGCGATCGTCTCGCCCATGGCCCGCCCGAGGCCGAGCATGGCCGCGCTGATGACGCCGGCGCGCCCGAACGGGAGCACCGACATCCTGATCATCTCCCAGCGGGTGGCGCCGAGGGCCAGCGAAGCCTCCTCCAGCATCGTGGGCGCCTGGAGGAACACCTCACGCGAGATCGCCGCGATGATCGGCAGGATCATGATGGCGAGCACGATCGAGCCGGTGAGGATCGACTTGCCGTAGACCGCGTCTCCCGCGAACAGCGGGATCCACCCGAAGTAGGTGTTGAGGAACTCCGAGGGGCCCTTCATGAACGGGATCAGGAAGATCACGCCCCACAGGCCGTAGACGACGCTGGGGACGGCCGCCAGCAGGTCGATGACGTAGCCGAGGATGCCGGCGAGCCGGCGCGGGGCGTAGTGCGAGATGAACAGCGCGACCCCGATCGCGATCGGCAAGGCCATGATCAGTGCCAGGAGGGAGCTGATCACGGTGCCGAACGCCAGCGCCGCGATGCCGAAGACGGGCTCGGTGGCGTTCGGGGTCCAGACCTTCTCGGTGAGGAAGCGCGAGGTGTTGGCCTGGAGGGCGGGAACGGCCTTCACGATGAGGAAGACCGCGATCGCCGCCATGATGACGAGCAACAGGATGCCGGCGCCGGTCGTCGCGAACCGGAAGAGCCCTTCACCGCGACTGCGCCGGAAGGCGGACCGGCCCATGGCCGGCCCGCCTTCGCGTGTACGAAGTGACGTGGCCATTGAGTTAGGAGATCGCCTCGACGGCCGTGCGGACCTTGGCGACCAGGGTGGCCGGCAGGGGTGCGTAGCCGAGACCGGTCAGCGCGGTCTGGCCCGCCTCGCTCGCGGTGTAGGTGAGGAAGGACTTGACCAGCTTGGTGTCCTCGGGGGTGAGCCCCTTCTCACAGGTGATCTCGTAGGTCACAAGGACGATCGGGTAGGCGCCCGGGGCCTTGGTGGCGTAGTCGATCGACAGCTTCAGGTCGTTGCCGCTGCCCTCGACCTTGGCGGCCTCGACGGTCTTGGCCGCGCTCTCCGGGGTCAGTTCGACGAACTCACCCGAGCCGTTGGCGACCTTGACCTTGCTCAGTCCGGAGTTCTCCGCGAAGGAAAGCTCCACGTAGCTGATCGCGCCCTCGGCGCCCTTGACGGCCTGCGCGATGCCGTCGGACCCCTTGGCGCCCTGGCCCTTGGCCTCGGCGGGGAACGCCTTGGCGGGCTCGTACGGCCAGTCGGCCGTGGCCTTGAGGAACTTGGTGAAGTTGTCACTGGTGCCCGACTCGTCCGAGCGGTGGAACGCCTGGATGGGGGTCGAGGGCAGCTTGGCGTCGGGGTTGTCCTTCTTGATCGCCGCGTCGTCCCACTTGGTGATCTTGCTGCTGAAGATGCCACCAATGGTCGCCGGCGAAAGCTGAAGGCTGTCCACGCCCGGGAGGTTGTAGACGACCGCGACCGGGCCGATCACCATGGGAAGGTTGATCGCCTTACCGGTCTTGCAACGCGCGTCGGCCTGGGCGGGCTCGCCCTTGTCCTCCTTGAGCGCCGAGTCGGAACCGGCGAAGGCGATGGTGCCCTGGATGAAGGACTGGACCCCCGCACCGGAGCCGCTGGGCTGGTAGTTGATGCTCACGCCAGGGTTGGACGACTGGAACGCCTTCTTCCACTCGGCGATCGCGTTGGCCTGAGCCGAGGAGCCGGCGGCGTTGATCGTGCCGCTGAGGCCACCTCCCGCACTGGCGGCGGGCGCCGACGCTGCGCCGGTGCCTCCCGAATTGTTATCTGTGCCGCACGCGGCGAGCGAGAGCACGCCGGCAATGGCGGCTACGGCGAGCCGGCCTGCATACTTCACGGTTCTTGTCCTCCCACGTGGTTCTCTCAACGGGTAGGACGCTAGGTAGTCAAGGTGACGTAAAGCCCGGTTAAAGGTGAACGAGGAATGAACGGGCCAGGTCGCTCTCGTTGTCGACGCTTACGCCTTATCGCCGCGACCTGACCCATCACACGCGACTGTGCCCTTACGGACAGTGACGAACAGGCGGATCTGCCGTAGCGTCAGTGGCACGACGGGCGAGGAGGGTCGGCGTGCTTCCAGGATTCGGTGTACTTCCAGGATGCGGTAACTGCAGTTGCTACCTCGACGACCGGGTCATATCCCGGCCGCCGGACGAACGCTGACGACCAAGGGCCCGGTCTCCTTGAGGCCGGGCTCGCGCTTTCAGTCGCCGAGGCGCTTGAGCACCTCGGCGTGCAGGGTGGGGTTGGCGCAGACCATGCTGCCGCCGTCGACGTCGGGTGTGCCGGACAGGTCGGTCCAGACACCGCCGGCCTCTTCGACGATCACGGTCAGGGCGGCCATGTCCCACGCGGACAGATCGGGCTCGGCGGAGATGTCGACCGCGCCCTCGGCCACCATCATGTGCGACCAGAAGTCGCCGTACGCGCGGGTGCGCCAGACGGCCCTGCCGAGGTCGAGGAACTCGTCGAGGCGCCCGCGCTCCTCCCAGCCGCCGAAACTCGAGTAGGAGAACGACGCGTCCTGCAGGCGGCTCACGGAGGAGACGTGGCAGCGGGTGGCCTTGGTGAGGCTGCGCCCGGTCCACGCGCCGCCGTCACGGGCGGCCCACCAGCGGCGGCCCAGCGCCGGAGCCGAGACCACGCCGACCACGACCCTCCCGTGTTCCATGAGCGCGATGAGGGTGGCCCACACGGGGACGCCCCGCACGTAGTTCTTGGTGCCGTCGATCGGGTCGACGATCCAGCAACGGGTGCCGTACCCGCTGGTCTTGCCCATCTCCTCGCCCACGACCGCGTCACGTGGCCGGGCGCGCCGCAGTGTGCCGCGGATGGTCTCCTCCACGGCCCGGTCGGCGTCGCTCACCGGGGTGAGATCAGGTTTGGTGTCGACCCGCAGGTCGACGGCCTTGAACCGGCGCATGGTCAGATCATCGGCGCTGTCTGCCATCATGTGCGCCAGGCGCAGGTCGTCGCTATAGCCCGTCACAGGGACAAACGCTATCGTGCCCGCGCCGCTTTCAGCAGTCCCGCATCGCGCTTGGGTCAGGCGCCGTCCGGGTGGGGTGCCGGGTCGTCTTCCGGAGCGCCGTCGCGGCTGGCCAGGAGGCGCCGGAGCGACTCCAGGCTCCTCGCGTCGGCGTGACCCTCGGCCACCCAGGCGTCCAGCGAGCACTCGCCGCCCCGGTGGCTGCAGCCCTTCGGGCAGTGGACGGTGCCCTCGGACAGGGCCGGGAAGGCGGCCAGCACGTTGTCGATCGAGACGTGCCCGAGGCCGAAGCTGCGCACGCCGGGGGTGTCGATGATCCAGCCCCCGCCGGGAAGCTCGAGCGCGACGGCGGAGCTGGAGGTGTGGCGGCCGCGCCCCGTGACGGCGTTCACGTGGGACACCGCCCGCCCGGCGTCCGGCACCAGGGCGTTCACCAGGGTGGACTTGCCGACCCCGGAGTGGCCGACGAGCACGCTCAGCCGGTCGTTCAGCCGGGACCGCACCTCGGCGAGGTCACCGCCCTTCTCCACCACGATGTAGGGCACGCCGAGGGGCTCGTAATGGGAGACGAGGTCGTCCGGTGCCGCCAGGTCGGCCTTGGTGAGGCAGAGCAGCGGCTCGATGTCGGCGTCGAAGGCGGCGACCAGCATGCGGTCGATCATCCTCGGCCTTGGCGGAGGGTCGGCCAGCGCGGTGACGATCACGAGCTGGTCGGCGTTGGCGACGATGGGACGCTCGACCTCGTCGGTGTCGTCGGCGCTGCGCCGCAGCATCGAGGTGCGCGGCTCCAGCCGGACTATACGCGCGAGCGTGTCGGGCCGCCCTGAGGTGTCCCCGACCAGGCTGACGCGGTCTCCGACCACGATGCCCTTGCGGCCGAGCTCGCGGGCGCGCATCGCCATAACCGGGCGCGCCGCTTCCCTGCGCTCCCTGGCGCCGCGGCCGCCGGCCGCGCCGGGCACCTCGGCCACATCGTCGCCCACCAGGCATGTGTAGCGGCCACGGTCGACCGCCACGACGAACGCCGCGACGGCGTCCTCGTGCGCTGGACGGCGTCTGGTCCTCGGCCGGGACCCCTTGCCCGGCCGGACCCGCACGTCATCCTCGTCGTACTCCCGTTTTCTCAGCGGGCTTCCCCCAACATCAGCGCCCACATGCGGGCGAACTCGGGGAGGGTCTTGGCGGTGGTGGCGATGTCCTCCACCTGGACCCCCGGGACGGTGAGGCCGATCACCGCTCCGGCGGTGGCCATGCGGTGGTCGGCGTAGCTGTGGAAGACCCCGGCGCGCAGCGGACGCGGCCTGATCACCAGGCCGTCGCCGGTCTCGCTCACGTCTCCGCCCAGCCGGTTGATCTCGGTGGCCAGCGCGGCGAGCCGGTCGGTCTCGTGCCCCCTCAGGTGGGCGACGCCGCGCAGCGTGCTCGGAGAGCCGGCCAGCGCGGCCAGGGCGGCGATCACCGGGGTCAGCTCCCCGACGTCGTGCAGGTCGGCGTCGATGCCGTCGACGCGCCCCCCGCCGGTGAGCCTCAGCCCTTCGGGGACGCGCGTGACGGTCGCGCCCATGCGGGGCAGCAACTCGCGCAGAGCGTCGCCCGGCTGCGTGGTCTCCTGCGGCCAGCCGGGGATCGTGACGGTTCCCCCGGTGACCATGGCCGCGGCCAGGAACGGCGCGGCGTTGGACAGGTCGGGCTCGACGGTGAGATCGCGGGCCGCGATCGGGCCCGGCTCCACCCGCCAGACGTCCCGCTCGCCATCGTCGACGCGCACTCCCGCGCTGCGGAGCATGCGCACGGTCATCTCTATGTGGGGCATGGAGGGCACGGGGGGGCCGTTGTGCCGCACGGTCACGCCCTTGTCGAAGCGCGCGGCGGCCAGGAGCAGCCCGGAGACGAGCTGCGAGGAGGCGGAGGCGTCGAGCGTGACCTCGCCCCCCGAGAGCGGCCCTCGGATCGTGAACGGCAGCGCGTCGCCGACGACCTCGGCGCCCAGGGTGCGCAGGGCGGAGAGGAGCGGGCCCATCGGCCGCTTGCGTGCGTGCGGGTCGCCGTCGAAGGCCACCTCGCCGTCGGCGAGCGCCGCCATCGGCGGGACGAACCTCATGACGGTGCCGGCGAGGCCCACGTCGATCGACGCCCCGCCGCGGACCGGGCCGGGGACGACGTGCCAGTCGACGCCGGACACGCTCTCGTCCGAGGGGATCAGCTCAGACCCCAGCGACCGCAGGGCCGCGACCATCAGGTCGGCGTCGCGGCTGCGCAGCGCCCGTCGTACCTCGCCGGGGCCGTCGGCCAGCGCGGCGAGCAGAAGGGCGCGGTTGGTCACCGACTTGGACCCGGGCAGCGGGACCGTCGCGTCGACGGGCGCCGTCGCCTCAGGCGCGGGCCACAAGGGAGCTGACATAGCTCTGAGCCTACCGGGACCCTCCCGGAAATCCCCCGCGCAGAGGGGCCGCGCCACTCGCGATGGTGCGGCAGTCTATGAGCATGTGCGGGAGATACGCCTCAACGAAGAAGCGCCAGGAACTGCTGGAGGAGTTCGACATCGGGCTGGACGCGACGCCCGACGAGCTTCCCCCGGACTACAACGTCGCCCCTACCAAGAAGGTCTACGCCGTGCTCACACGCCCCCACGAGCCGGCGAAGGGCGAGGAGGGGGACGGGAAGGCCGAGCCCACCAGGCAGCTCCGCGTGCTGAAGTGGGGGCTGGTGCCCAGCTGGGCCAAGGATCCCTCCGTCGGCTCGCGCATGATCAACGCACGGGTGGAGACGCTGGCAGAGAAGCCCTCGTTCCGCAGGGCCCTGGCGCAGCGCAGGTGCCTGCTGCCCGCCGACGGCTACTACGAGTGGTACAGGGCCGACAAGAAGAGCAAGCAGCCCTACTTCATCCACCCCTCTGACGGCGGGCTGATGGCGATGGCCGGGCTGTACGAGTTCTGGAAGGACCCCACCCGCGCGGACGACGACCCGCTGAAGTGGCTCGTCACCTGCACGGTCATCACCACGACCGCCGAGGACTCGCTCGGGCACATCCACGACCGCATGCCCGTGGTCGTCGCGCGCGACAGGTGGGCCGACTGGCTGGACCCCGGGCACACCGAGCCCGGCAAGGTGCTCGACCTGCTGAACACGGGACGCCCGAGCGGGCTCGCCGCCTATCCGGTGTCGAGCGAGGTCAACAGCGTCAGGAACAACGGACCCCACCTGCTGGAGCCCGAAAGCCCCGAGACCGCGCTCTCCTGAGCGCCCGAGGGCGGATCCGCCTCCGGGAAGGGTCTTTCCGTAGCGGGGCACGTTCCGGAAAGGGCGGGATGGGAAAAGGCCGAGTCACATCGGTGTAAGACCCCGTCCGAATGGGCATCCGGTGAGGAAAGCGATGCCTCATCAACTCAGAGTCACCGCCCTGATGACATTCCTTACAGGCAGGCGGGAGTTCCGGGGGATCCCGTCGATGCCCTTACGCAATCTTCCCGGAGGTGCGGATTCGTGGACGACGCGACCGCTCGGGCTCAACTGGAAAGCATGCTGGCCGAACTGGACCGGTCGATCATGGTGCTGAGGGGTGATCCCGTCGCCGTGGGCGACCGCTCGGCGGCGGACGCGGGATCCGACCTCACCGACGCCGACCGCGCCCAGGCCATGATCGACGTGGCGACGCGGCAGCGCACGGCGGTGGTCGAGGCCCTCAAGCGACTGGACGCCGGCGTCTACGGCGAGTGCGTGGACTGCGGGAAACCCGTCCCGGAGGGCCGCCTCGCGGCACGCCCGGAGGCCGCCCGCTGTGTCCAGTGCCAATCCGAACGGGAGCGCCGCCGCTGACGGGCGCCGCTCTCGTCGCCCGCCGCGTACGTCCGGCCGTGCACGCCCTCGTGCGTAGGGTCATGCACGCCCGCGGCGGGTGGCACGCGTGCCCGGAGGGTTACTCGGGCCTGCGGGCACTGGCCACCAGGTGGATGCCGACCGTGTCGTCGTCATCGGGGTGCGCCTCCAGCTCCGTACGGACGAGCCAGTTGAGCGCCCGGGTGTCGGCGGCCAGGACGTGGTCCACCGTCGAGGGCGACAGCACCGTGCGCGGCCGTACCCACTCCACCTCCAGGCCGGCGTCCGCCAGCAGCTCGCGGAGCTGGGCGCTGGTGAAGCAGCGGGTGATGCTCCCGTCCGGCCACGGCACGAGCATCACCTCACCGGTGCCCGTCTGACACAGGTGGGCCCAGTAGTTCTGCTCGGCCATGATCGCCATGCCGAGCACGAGCGAGTCGACGCAGGCGAGCACGCGCCCGCCCGGCTTCAGCACCCGTACGACGTCTTCCACGGTCGACTCGGCCATCAGCTCCAGTGACAGCACGCGCTCCTCGGCGATCACCGCGTCCACGGAGGCGTCGGGCAGGAAGCCGAGATCGTCGGCACGGACCCTGCGAATCCTGTTCGAGGCGTCCCGCAGCCAGGGATCGGCGGGACGCCGGAAGTCGACCACCTCGATGACGTGGTGGCCGGCGCCGGCCGCCTGCGAGGGCCAGCGCCCTCGCCCGCCGGACAGGTCGAGGAGCAGGCAGGGCCGCCGGGGCAGCCACCGTCTCAGCTGCTCGGCGACGACGGCGTGGTAGAAGGTCCAGTACGGCCCGAGTGCGCCTGAGCCGTTCAGTTCGTTGGCTGGGATGGGCAGCACAAGTGGCTCCTGGACGGGTCGGGGCTCCGGGCATCGCTACCAGCCGGTACGTATCTTTTTCCCCGTACCGGGTCGTTCGTCACCTTCTAGTTACCGGGAACAGATGCTATGCCTCGTGTGTTGCAGACGCGTGTAAACACGCGAGGAGGTTCCGTCCCATGCTGATGGCCGAGGTCGGTGATCGGACGGTCGGGCACAAGCCGGTATTCTCGGCTGTGTACGGCACGTATAAGGGGGTGGGTTCGGTCTCCAAGACAGCCGAGGAGACTCTGGAGCAGCGCAGCGAGCGGTTCGAGCGCGACGCAATGCCGTACCTCGACCAGCTCTACTCCGCCGCACTCCGGATGACCAGAAATCCCGCGGATGCGGAGGACCTGCTTCAGGACACCTTCGCCAAGGCCTTCGGGTCCTTCCACCAGTTCCAGGAAGGCACCAACCTCAAGGCCTGGCTCTACCGCATCCTCACGAACACCTTCATCAACACCTATCGCAAGAAGCAGCGGGAGCCCAAGCAGTCCGGCACCGAGGACATCGAAGACTGGCAGCTCGCGCGTGCGGAGTCGCACACGTCGGCCGGTCTGAAGTCCGCCGAGGCCGAGGCGCTGGAGCACCTGCCCGACAGTGATATCAAGGATGCGCTGGCCGCGCTTCCAGAAGATTTCCGTATGGCGGTTTATCTGGCCGATGTCGAGGGGTTCCCCTACAAGGAGATCGCCGACATCATGGGCACCCCCATCGGGACGGTGATGTCCCGTCTGCACCGGGGGCGGCGGCAGCTGCGGACGCAACTCGAGGATTACGCACGCGGACGCGGGCTTGTGCGATCGGAGGACCCGTCGTGACGGAGCGCGGCGACATTGGTCGAACATCATTTGTACGAGGCGGTCGTGGATGCGGCGCCGGCGCGCTCGCGAGGTGTTGGGCATGAGCTGTGGCAAGCCGCATGACACCGACTGCAAGGAAGTCCTCGACAAGGTGTACACCTTTCTCGACGGCGAGCTGGACGCCCGGCGCCGGTCGGATATAAGGGAGCATCTCGACGAGTGCGGGCCCTGCCTGGAGGAATACGGCCTGGAACAGGTCGTCAAGCAACTGGTCGCCAAGCACTGCGGATGCGACACCGCGCCGGACGAACTGCGTTCCAAGGTGCTCAAGCGCATCGCGGCCGTCCGGGCCCAGCTCGCCTCGGAGTGACCTGCGGGGAGATCCCCTAGGATGCCGGGATGCGGCTACTCGTAACCGGCGGTGCCGGGTTCATCGGATCGACCCTTGTGGACCGGCTGCTGGCCGACGGGCACGAGGTCGCCGTGGTGGACGACCTGTCGTCGGGCGACCGCGACAACCTCAGCGCCGCCGCGGCCGGCCCGGGGTTCCGGTTGCACGAGATGGACATCAGAAACCCCGCGCTGAACGGGCTGATGGCCGAGTGGCGGCCCGAGGTCGTGTGCCATCTCGCGGCGCAGATCAGCGTCCGCGCGAGTGTGGCCGATCCCGTGTTCGACGCCCGGCTCAACGTCGAGGGCACGGTCAACGTCCTCGAGTCCGCGCGCGCCGCCGGTGCCAGGAAGGTCCTCTACGCCTCCTCCGTCGCGGTGTACGGCCGGCCCGCCGTGATCCCCGTGCCCGGAGACGCGGTCACCGACGCCCGCTCGCCGTACGCCGCCTCCAAGCTCAGCGGCGAGGTCTACCTCTCGATGTACCGCGCGCTGCACGGCCTCGATTACACCACCTTGGTCCTGTCGAACGTCTTCGGCCCGCGCCAGTCGCCGGTCGGCGAGGCGGGGGTCGTGTCGATCTTCACCGACGCGCTGCTGCGCGGCGAGCCGACCGTCGTCTACGGCGACGGATCCCAGACCCGCGACTACATCTACGTCGACGACGTCGTGGACGGATTCGTCCGCGCCTGCGGCCAGCGAGGCGGCGGGGGCAGGTTCAACCTCGGTACGGGCGTGCAGACGACCGACCGCGAGCTGCACTCCCTCATCGCCGCCGCCGCCGGGGCGCCCGACCGGCCGAGGTCCGAGCCCGCGCGCCTGGGGGACCTGCCCGCCATGGCGGTCGACCCCGCCCCGGCGCTCGCCGGTCTCGGCTGGCGCCCGCGCACCGACCTTCTCACGGGTCTGAAGGCCACGGTCGAATGGGCCAGATCGCGTTAGCTCCGGGTAGTGGTTTGATTACGCTTTGGATGCGATTCTTCGACTTCCCGTACGGCTCACCTCGGTTTCTGTAGCCTGAAGCCGGATTCGATGGGGAGGCGGCACATGGTGAAGGCAATGGCCACACGCATGGTGGCGGCCATAGGGCTCAGCGCTCCGGGATGGGGTCTCGGGCTGCTGGCTCTGGCGGTTCTCCTGGGGGGCGCGATCGAAGTGCCCTCGGGGATCTCCTGGACCTGAGCGCGTGCCCGTGACGGCCCTAGGCGGCGGCTGTGCGTGATCTACCTTGGCCGGCGAAGGTCTACCTCGTACTGATCGTCGGGGTGGCCGCGGCACTGATCGGGCGGGGGTTCCTCTTCCCAGGGACCCCCACGGGCCTGGGCGCGGCCGAGTGGCCCACGCTGCTCGTCCTGGCCCTGCTGTTCCTGGTCTGCGAGTCGGTTCCGACGTTGCTCAACGTCGAGCAGGCGGCGATGTCGGTCAGCTTCTCGGCGGCGCTGGCCGCGGTGGTCCTGGTGGGCGATGTGGGCGCGGCGCTGGTCGGGGCGACCGCCGTACTGAGCGTGCGGCCTGGCCTCGCGGTGCACAAGCGTCTGTTCAACGGGGCGCAGTTCGCCATCTGCGGCTACGTGGCCGGGCAGGTCTTCCACTGGCTCGGGGGCCACCCCGGCGTGCCGGCCGACCACCGGTTCACCGACATGCTCGGCCCCTTCATGGGCGCGGCGGCGGTGTTCGTGCCGCTCAACTTCGTGCTGTTCGCGGTCATGCTGTCGCTGGTGGGCGGGCTCCACATGGACGAGGTCCCCCTGCGCGGGCTCGTCCAGTTCCTGGTGTCCTACCTCGGTTACGCCACCTTCGGGCTGCTGATCGCCGGGCTGTGGGCCACCGTCCAGTCGATCTCGGCGGTGCTGGTGCTGCTGCCGTTGTTCGTCGCGCGATGGGCCTTCGGCCAATACCTGGCCCAGCAGCGGTCGTACGACGCGACGATCGCCGCCCTGTGCCAGGCGGTGGAGACCAAGGACTACTACACCCGGGGCCACTGCACGCGCGTCTCCAGCGCCTCGACCATGATCGCGCAGGAGATCGGCATGGGCCCTGAACGCACGCGCGCCATCGGCTACGCCGGGATGCTGCACGACGTCGGCAAGCTCGGCGTCCCGACGAAGGTCCTGCAGAAGGAGGGCCGCCTGACCGAAGAGGAGTACGCCGCGATCCAGCTCCATCCCATGCGCGGCCTGGAGATCGTGCGCGGCATCGACTTCCTCGACGAGGCGTTCGCCGGCATCATGCACCACCACGAGCGTCAGGACGGCAAGGGCTATCCCATGGGGCTGGCCGGCGCCGAGATCCCCGAGTTCGCCCGCGTCATCGCGGTCGCCGACGCCTTCGACTCCATGACCTCCGACCGCGCCTACCGCAAGGCCAAGTCGATCGAGGAGGCGACGGCCGAGCTCCGCAAGGGAGCCGGCACGCAGTTCGACCCCGTCATGGTCGGCGCCTTCATCCGGGCCGTGAACCGGCGAGGCTGGGATCCCCCCGGCAAGGTCCCCGCCCCCCAGGACGACGAGGTCGTCGAGACCGCGGCCAAGGACCACGACGACCCCACCATGCCGATCGAAGTGGTGTCGGAGCGGTGACCATCGCGACCCGGCCCCTGCAAGGGCTCGACTCCGGACAGCTGCTGCTGATCTGCGCGGCCGGCATGGTGACCATCGCCGGCGTCGCCCACACGGCCGCGGTGGGGCTCCTCGACCCCCAGATCGCGATCGCGTTCGGCGTGCTGGTGGCGGCCGGGGAGCTCGCCCGGCTCACCATGCCGGGAAACCGTGAGGTCGCCCCCATCGGGGCCGCCGCCGCCCTCGGATACACCTTGCTCCTCGACGTGGGCGGTGAGCCGACGCGGCATTCCGCGCTCCAGGTGGTCGCGGTCATGGCGGCGGGCATGGCCGTGGGCGCGCTGCCCCATCTCGCGGTCGGCAGGCCACCGCAACTCGACGCGATCGCGCGCCGGCTGCTGTCGGGGGCCCTGCTCGCCTTCGCCTACCGGCCCCTCGCCTCGACGCTCTACGCCACCACGACCGGCGCCGGCAGGGACACCTGGTGGGTGGTGCTCGGTGTGATGGCCGTGCTGATCACGGCGATGCTGACGGCCGACGTGGTCATCGCCGCCGTGCTCCGCGCCGAGCAGGTGCGCACGGCCTTCCACGTGGCCGTCCGCGACGAGCTGCGCATGGCCGCGCCGCTCGGCGCCGCCGTCGCCGCGTCCGGCACCCTGCTGGCCCTGGCCTCGCACAGCATGAACCTCGCCGCCCTCGTCGTGTTCGCGGCGCCGCTGCTCGTCACCCAGGTGGCCTTCCGCAAGTACGCCGGCATCCGTGCCACCTATCTCCAGACCGTCCGGGCGCTCGCCCGCGTCACGGAGGTGGGTGGGTACGTCGAGCCGGGGCACTCGCGCCGGGTCAGCCGCCTGTCCCTCGCGATCGGCCGGGAGCTCGGCATGGCAGAGCCCGAGCTGCTGGAGCTCGAGTACGCCGCGCTGATGCACGACATCGGCCAGCTGTCCCTGCGCGACCCCATTCCCGGCGGCGCCACCGTGCTCACCGATCGCGAGCAGGCCCGCAGCATCGCGGAGCTGGGGGCGGAGGTCATCAAGAAGACCGGAGTGCTCGACCGGGTGGCCGAGATCGTGCGCCGCCAGGGCGACCCGTTCACCGGCCCCGACCTGCCGCCGCCGGCCAGCCGCATCATCAAGGCGGCCAACGCCTACGACGACCTGGTCGGGGGCTCGACCGACCGCGACCGCGCGGCCGCGGCGCTGGAGCGGCTGCGTCTCGACGGCGGCGACGAGTACGATCCCGCGGTGGTGGAGGCGATGGCCAAGGTCATCGACCGCCAGACGCCCTTCAACCGCCTCTGACCTCCTCGTCGAGCCGGCTTCCCGGCACGCCGCGTCCCTGCTGAGGCATCGGCGGGGCTCGATGGGGGAACGGTCTTCCCGCTACGTGCCGTTGTGGACTTCCTACAGACGTGACACGGGGGATCGGTGGTTTCGCGCGAGGGGTCCGGCGTGGCTCGGGCCATAAGGTGTGAACCGTCGAAGGGAGTGCGGCCGGTGTTCGAGAGCGTTCTGGTGGCCAATCGCGGGGAGATCGCGCGGCGGATCGTCCGCACGGTGAGAGCCATGGGCCTGCGGGCCATCGTGGTGCACTCCGAGGCCGACGCCGATCTTCCATTCGTCCTGGAGGCCGACGAGGCCTTCCTGCTCGGCCCCTCGGCCCCGGCCCACAGCTACCTCGACACCGCCAAGGTGCTCGAGGCATGCCGCGTGACGGGCGCGCAGGCCGTTCACCCGGGCTACGGATTCCTCGCCGAGAACGCCGCCTTCGCCCAAGCCGTCATCGACGCGGGCCTTGTGTGGATCGGGCCTTCTCCGGATGCGATCGAGCGCATGGGCGACAAGATCAACGCTCGGAACCTCATGGAGCGGGCCGGGGTTCCGGTGGCCGCGGGCACCCGGGAGTCGGTGACCGACCTGGCGCGGGCCCGCATCGCGGCGGCCGAGATCGGCTACCCCGTCATGGTCAAGGCCGCGGGCGGCGGTGGCGGCATCGGCATGGGCGTCGCCCACGACGAGGCCGGGCTCACCAAGGCGTACGAAACGGCCGCCCGTGCGGCGGAGCGCTTCGGCGGCGGCACGGGCGGCGACCCCGAAGGCGCGTCCCGGGGGCCGGCGATCCTGCTGGAGCGCTACATCGAGCGCGCACGCCATGTCGAGGTGCAGATCCTGGGCCTGGCCGACGGCACCGTCGTCGCGCTGGGCGAGCGCGACTGCTCGGTCCAGCGGCGCCACCAGAAGGTCGTGGAGGAGTCCCCCTCTCCCGGTGTCACCCCCGAGCTGCGCGAACGCATGCTGGCCGCCGCCGTGCGGGCCGGAGAGGCGGTCGGCTACCGCGGCGCGGGCACCGTCGAGTGCCTCGTGGACGCCGACGCACAGGACTTCGTGTTCCTTGAGATGAACACGCGGCTCCAGGTGGAGCATCCGGTGACCGAGCTCGTCACCGGCGTCGACCTCGTGCGGCAGCAGCTGCTGATCGCGGCGGGAGAGCCCGCCGACTTCCCCACGGCCTCACCCGAGCATCCGGTCGAGGTCACCGGGCACGCCATCGAGCTTCGGGTGTACGCAGAGGATCCCAAACGGTTCTTCCCCGGACCCGGCAAGATCGACGTCTGGGAGGAGCCGTCCGGGCCCGGTGTCCGCGTCGACTCCGGATACGTCGCGGGGAACACCGTCACGCCGTTCTACGACCCGCTGATGGCCAAGCTGTGCGTTCACGGAGCCGACCGCGAGGAGGCGCTGGCGAGGGCCCGCGAGGCCGTGGCGGCGTTCCGCGTCGAAGGGCCGAAGAACAACCTGCCGTTCTGCGCCGAACTGCTGGAGAACGCCGAGTTCACCGGTGGTGACTACGACACCGGGCTGGTCGCCCGCATGCGTGCGTGAGGTCAGAGGGGCCGCAGGCCATCGCCGATGAGCACCGTTCGGGTGCGACGATGAGCACGACCCTTCTGGCACAGTTGGATCATTGATTGAGGGGAGTTCCGGTGGCGGAAGTACGTGCCGAGATGGTGGCGAACGTCTGGAAGATCGTCGCAAGTGAGGGCGACAGCATCAGTGAGGGCGACACGCTGGTCATCCTCGAGTCGATGAAGATGGAGATCCCGGTGCTCGCCGAGGACTCGGGCGTCCTGACCCAGCTCAAGGTGGCCGAAGGCGACGTCATCCAGGAGGGTGACCTGATCGCGGTCATCGAATGAGCCCGGGAACCGGCCACGGCCGGACGGGGCTCTGGGTCAGCGGGTGAGGCCTGAGAGGAAGCGGTCGCGGTCGACGATCACGCGTTCGATGGTCGCGGTGGCCACGGTGCGCACCCTGTCCCTGGCGACGACCTCGAAGACCAGGCGTCGTCCGTCCACCTCGACCAGCTCCGCGGACACCTCCACATGCGTGCCGACGGGGCTCGCCGCGCGGTGCTCCAGTGTCACCTTGGTCCCGACCGACGTCTGGCCGGGGGCCAGGTGGCCGTGCACGGCGCGCATGGTGGTGGCCTCCGCGACCGCCAGGAGGCGCGGAGTTCCCAGCACGGGAACATCGCCGCTCCCCATCTTGATCGCGGTGTCGCTCCTCTCGACCATGATGAGAACCTCGGCACGCATCCCCGGCTCGATCGTCATGGGCGCAAGCCTAAGGCGACGGCCCGCCGTCGAAGTACGACGGGCGACGGCCCGCCGTCCAGGTACGACGGGCGACGGCCCGCCGTCCAGGTACGACGGGAACAGGCGGACCGGCCGCTACGGTACGCGACCAGGCGGTCCGCCGACCGCCATCCCGTTCGCGCTGTCTCGCACCACCTTCGCCGGTTGGCGGCCTTGGCGGGGAACGATGCAATACGCTTTCTCGCGTGAGCCCTTATTGCGACCACTGCGGGCGTCTTGAAGGAGACCACGATCACTCCGCGTGCCAGGCCGCGCGGCTCATGGAGCCACCTCGCTACTGCCCGGATTGCCGACGCCGGCTGGTCGTGCAGGTGACGCCGCGGGGTTGGTCCGCCCGCTGCGGAGAACACGGTGTGACGGCCTGCTGACAGGCAGGCGTGAACCCTGGGACCACCAGGATTTTGTGACCACGGCGTGACCTGGCCGCGACACAAATCCGCTTTGTTTGAGGACTCTGGGGTGACGTCGGGTTGGCCGGATTGGAGTAAGCGGGGGAAGCATGGTGGCCCAAGGGACCACACTGGCGGGACGTTACCGGTTGGACGTCCGTCTCGGTGCCGGTGGCATGGGCGAGGTGTGGCGCGGTGAGGACACGGTCCTCGCCCGCACCGTCGCCGTGAAAGTGCTGTTACCAGGCCGGATGGATGACCCGGGCTTCGCCGCCCGCTTCCAGGGGGAAGCACGCGCGATGGCCACGATCAACCATCCGGGTGTCGTCGACGTCTATGACTACGGTGTGAGCGATGTGCCGGGGGACGGCCCCACCGCCTACCTCGTGATGCGGTTCGTCGACGGCGAGCCGCTCGACCGGCTGCTCACCCGGCTCACCCGCATCGCGCCCGAGCCCGCGATGGAGTTGATCGCGCAGGCCGCCTCGGCCCTGCAGGCCGTGCACGACAGGGGCATCGTGCACCGCGACGTCAAGCCCGGCAACCTGCTGGTCCGCCCAGATGGCACGCTCGTCCTGACCGACTTCGGCATCGCCCGCGCCGACATGGGGCACCGGCTCACCGACGCCGGCATGGTGCTCGGCACGGCCGCTTACTGCGCGCCCGAGCAGGCGGAGGGCCAGCCGGTGACCCCGGCCGTCGACCTCTACGCCCTTGGAGTGGTCGCCTACGAGTGCCTGGCCGGCCACCGGCCGTTCGACGGTGACACCCCTGTCACGATCGCGCTGAAGCACATCCGCGAGGACCCGCCGCCGCTGCCGCCCGACGTGCCGCCGGCCGTGCGGCATCTCGTGGAACGCGCCCTCGTCAAGGACCCGGCGCGCAGGTGGCACAGTGCCGCGGAGATGAGCGTGGCCGCGCGCCAGACCATGCGCGACGACACCGGGGCCTCGATGGCGGTGTCCGGCATGGCCGGGCTGACCGGCATGATCTCCGCGGAGCGCACGACGACCGGGGTGGGCCACCCGTCGCAGCTCGCCACCCCCGAGACCGGCGCGCACGCGGCCCGGCCGCCGTGGCAGGAGGGCGACGCAGGCAAGGCCGTCACCTCCACGCCTCCTCCGTACATCCTGGCCGCCGCGACCTCACCTACCGCGGCCCACTCCCCCTCAGGGGGCTCTGCGGGGCCGTCCGGGCCTCCCGGGCAGCGAGGCGGCGCCCGCGGTCGCCGTGCCGCTCGCAGGGGCGGCAGGACCGGGCTGGTCGTCGGGGTCATCGCGGTGGGAGCCCTGCTGGGCGGTGTCGGCGCGGTCGCCTTCAACCAGGTCGCGAACTCCGGAGCATCGGCGGCCCAGGTGGCCGTGACCCCGACCGAGACCCCCACCCAGGTCAGCCCGTCCCCCAAGCGAACGCTCCGCCCGCCCCGGTCGACCGCTCCGGTGGCGCGTCCCACGGTCGACAGCACCAAGGAGACCGATGAGCCGCGCTCGCCGACTCCGACGGTGAAGAGCCCCACGCCGTCCAGGCCGCCTAAGGCGACGACCAGCCCGACCCCGTCACAGGTGGCCAAGAAGGTCGTGCCCAGGGTGATCAACCTGACTCAGGAGCTGGGGACCGCCAAGCTCCAGGCCGCCGGCTTCAAGGTCAGCGTGGACATCAGCGGCGAGCCGAGCCAAGAGGGCTGCACCCGGGTGCTCGACCAGAACCCGGCGCCGGGCACGTCGTGGGCGGTGGACCGCCGCGTCGCGATCGTCGTGGAGCAGGGCATCCCCTGTGGCGAGCCCAGTGGCCCCACGAGCGGGACGCCGACCCCTACGGCCTCCTGAGACCTCCGCCCTGCTTCCGGAGGCTGTCGTCGGACGCCGCCGGGTGCCGGCGGCCGCGTGGTCAGATGCCCGTGGTGGTGCGGGGGTAGGCGATCTGCGGGTCGGTGGCGATGTTGACCATGTAGGGCACGCCCGAGTCGAACGCGCGTCGCAGCGCGGGCCCGATCTCCTTGGGGGAGGTCACCAGCTCGCCTCCGCCGCCGAGGGCGGTCACGACCTGGTCGTACCTGCACTGCGGCTGGAGCTCGGCGGCGACGTCGTAGCCGTAGAGCATCTGCATGGGGTGCTTCTCGAGCCCCCACATGCCGTTGTTGCCGCAGATCATCACGACCGGGAGCTTGTGGCGCACCAGCGTGTCCACGTCCATCAGCGAGAACCCCGCCGCGCCGTCGCCGACCAGGAGCACCACCTGAGAGGACGGGCGGGCGATGCGGGCGGCGATGGAGTAGCCGAGTCCGGTGCCGAGGCAGCCGTACGGCCCGGGGTCGAGCCAGCATCCGGGCTTGCGGGGCTCGATGTACTTCCCGGCGTAGGAGACGAAGTCGCCGCCGTCGCCGATCACCACGGCGTCGTCGTCGAGGATGCGGTTGAGCTCGCCGTAGATGCGCATCGGGTGGATGGGGTCGGCGTCCGACTCCATCAACTCGACGTCGTCGGCGATCGCCGCCCGCGACTCCTCGGCCAGCCTCGTGACCCAGGCGTCGTGGGAGGTGGGGGACACGCCCGCCTCCGCGCAGGCCGACCGGAGGCCCCAGAAGAGCAGGGACAGGTCTCCCGCGGTCGAGGCGGCCGTCTCGACATGGGTGGCGAGCTGTGACGGGGCGTCGGCGAGGTGCACGACCTTGGCCAGCGGAACGCCGTTCCTGCCGCCGAAGAAGCCGTAGCCGAGGCGGAAGTCGAGCGGGGTGCCCGCGACGATGACCAGGTCGGCCTGGGAGAGGGCGATGCCGCGTGCCCGGGTGGCGAGAAGCTCGTGCCCGGCGGGCACGATGCCGCGCCCCTGCCCGTTAGGTACCACCGGAACCCGGTAGGCCTCGGCGAAGTCACGGGCCGCCTCCTCGGCGCGGTCCATCCACACGTCGGAGCCCACCACGAGCACCGGACGCTCGGCCTCGGCGATCAGCCGGGCGATGGTGGCCAGCGTCTCGCCGTCGGGCTCCAGCGGGGAGGGCGTCAGCGTCTCGGCCTCATGCGCCGGGGACGGCGAGAACAGGTGGTCCATGTAGAAGTCGAGGAAGACCGGGCCGCGATGGGGGGCGATCGCCGTGCGGAAGGCCATCTCGACGTCCTGCCCGATCGAGTCGGCGCCGCCGGCCGTGAAGGCCAGCTTGGTGATCGTCTCGAAGATCGGGGGGTGGTCCATCTCCTGGAGCGCGCCCGACCCCCAGCGGGACGCCGGGGCGCGCCCGCCCATCACCACAAGCGGCGAGCCGTTGTAGTGGGCGGTGGCGACCCCGCTGACCCCGTTGGTGATGCCGGGGCCGGCGGTCAGCACCGCGAGGCCGGGCTGCCGCGTCAGCCGGGCCGTGGCCTCGGCGGCGAACACCGCGCTCTGCTCGTGTCGCACATCG
This sequence comes from Sphaerisporangium flaviroseum, assembly GCF_039537005.1. NCBI lineage: Bacteria > Bacillati > Actinomycetota > Actinomycetes > Streptosporangiales > Streptosporangiaceae > Sphaerisporangium > Sphaerisporangium flaviroseum. Next base: position 28,334 of record NZ_BAAAZR010000057.1, read on the forward strand.
ACGATGCGCATGTTGTCGTGGACGGCGCCGTCGTACAAGGGAAAGACGTGCCCGCCCGAGAGGGTGAACATGACTTCGGCACCATAGGCTCGTGAGACGGCGACCGCGACGTCACCGGCATGCTTTGCAGACTCCATGAGGTCTAATTACCTTTTCTGTCCCCGGTCAATCCTTGAGCACCCATTGAGCTGCTCAGAAGGCGACTCTAAAGTCACAGCGTCGGCGACAGCGCCTTGATGGGCATCTTCAGGTCCGCCAGGAGCTCCAGGTCGCGCTCGGGTGCGCGGCCGAGGGTCGTGAGGTAGTTGCCGACGATGATGGCGTTGACCCCGCCCAGCATGCCGTCGCGGGTGCCGAGGTCGCCCAGGGTCAGCTCACGGCCCCCGGCGTACCGCAGGATCGTGCGCGGCAGCGCCAGCCGGAACGTCGCCACGGTCTTCAGCGCCTCGGGCCCCTCGACCAGCGGGAGCGTGGCGAACGGGGTGCCGGGGCGGGGGTTGAGGAAGTTCAGCGGGACCTCGTCGGGGCGGAGCTCGCCGAGCTGACCGGCGAACTCGGCGCGCTGCTCCCTGGTCTCGCCCATGCCGATGATGCCACCGCAGCAGAGCTCCATGCCGGCCTCGCGGACCATCTCGCAGGTCTGCCAGCGCTCCTCCCAGGTGTGGGTGGTCACCACCTGGCCGAAGTGGGAGCGCGCGGTCTCCAGGTTGTGGTTGTAGCGGTGGACGCCCATCTCGGCCAGCTCGTCGACCTGCTCCTGGGTGAGCATGCCGAGCGAGCACGCGACGTTGATCTCGACGGCCTCACGGATGGCCTTGACGCCCTCGCGGACCTGGTCCATCAGCCGCTGGTCGGGGCCGCGCACGGCCGCCACGATGCAGAACTCGGTCGCCCCCGTCTGGGCCGTCTCGACGGCCGCCTGGACCAGCGAGGGGATGTCGAGCCAGACCGAACGCACCGGAGAGGTGAACTGCCCGGACTGCGAGCAGAAGTGGCAGTCTTCCGGGCAGCCGCCGGTCTTGAGGGAGACGATGCCCTCCACCTCGACCTCGGGGCCGCACCACGCCATGCGCACCTCGTGGGCGAGGGCCAGCAGCTCGGCAAGCCGGTCGTCGGGCAGCTCCAGGCACCGCAGGGCCTGAGCGGAGGAGAGCCCACGGCCTTCTTCGAGCACCTGAACCCGGGCGATCTCCAGGATGTCCATACTCATCGGTCCTGTTGCTCCCTTGTCGGTTGCGTCACAGACTAAGGGTTGCCCGGAACCGGGAAGGGTCGAACCCGCCGCCGAGCAGGGGTCCCAGTCCATCTCGGGCCACTCGGGCGAAAGCCGTACGGTCGAGCGCGCCGGCCCCCTCCGGGAGGGCTCCGGCCAGCGGGCGGGCGGCCAGCGTCTCCAGGTCGGTGACGTTGCTGCGGTCGGCCGGCCCGGGCTCGCGCGGCCAGGAGCCGATCACCACCCCGGCGAGGTCGAGGCCGCGCCCCGCGAGCGCCTCCAGCGTCAGCGCGGTGTGGTTGAGCGTGCCCAGCCCGGCTCTGGCGACCACCAGGACGGGGGCGCGCAGCAGGCGGGCCAGGTCGGCGATGGTGGCGCCTTCCTCGTCGAAGCGCACGAGCAGCCCCCCCGCGCCCTCGACGACCACCAGCCGGTGGGTGGCGGCGAGCTCGCCGGTCCGCTCGGCCACCTCGGCGAGGGAGACCGGGGGCAGGCCGGACGCCCGGGCCGCGGCGGCGGGCGAGAGCGCGTCGGGAAATCGCGCGAACTCGAATGTGGTGCACACCCCGGACAGCCGGATGACCTCGTCCAGGTCTCCCGGCTCCTCCGCCGCGACCCCCGTCTGCGCGGGCTTGACCACCGCGACGGGCACTTCCCTCTCGCGCGCCAGGGCGGCGACCGCGGCGGTGACCACGGTCTTGCCCACGCCGGTGTCGGTGCCCGTGACCACCAGGATGCTCACCGGCACCACACTAGAGGGTCGGGACCAGGCGGTCGCCGCCCCTGCGGCCGCCTGTCCGCGTGCCTCAGCGCTCGGGGCCGCCGGTCTCCGGCGGCCTGCGGAGGCGGGTGACGAACTTGTACCGATCGCCGCGGTAGAGGGACTGCGCCCACTCCACCGGGTTGCCCTCGGCATCGAAGGCGTGCCGCGTGAGCAGCAGCATCGGCAGCCCGACGTCCACTCCCAGGACCTGGGCGTCGTAGGGCGTCGCCAGCACCGTCTCTATGATCTCCTCGGCGTCGGTGAGCTGGACGTTGTAGGCGTTGTGCAGGGTCTCGTACAGGGAGGCGTGCACCTCCAGCTCCCGCCGCAGCCGGGAGAAGCGCCGGGCGGACAGATGGGTGGTGTCGATGGACATCGGCTCGCCGTTGGCCAGGCGGAGCCGGTGGATGCGCAGAACCCGGCCGCCCGGGTTGATGCACAGCCGGCGGGCCAGGGTCTCGTCGGCCGTGATGTAGTTGATGTCGAGGATCTTGGTGTCCGGCTCGAGGCCGACCGTGCGCAGATCCCCGGTGTACGACGTGAGCTGCAGCACCTGGGCCACCTTGGGCTGGGCGACGAAGGTGCCCTTGCCCTGGATGCGCAGGAGCCGCCCTTCGATGACCAGTTCCGTGAGCGCCTGCCGCACGGTCGTGCGCGAGGTCTCGAAGCGCACGGCGAGGGCACGCTCGGGCGGCAGCGCCGCGCCGGCGGGCAGAGACTTGGTGAGTTCCAGCAAGTTCCGTTTGACGTCGTAGTACTTGGGAATCCGGGGAGAGTCTTCCGTCACACGTTCACCTTCATCTCGGCCACGGCGGTGAGCGCGCGTCCGATCACCGCGAGATCATCCGAACTCAGATTGGCCCGTGCGGTCAATCTCAGACAAGACCGGCCAGACGGCACCGACGGCGGACGGAAGCACCCGGCGCGTACTCCGTGCTTCGCGAACACCGCGGCGGCGGAGAGCGCGACGTCCGGAGGGCCGAGCACGACCGGTACGACGGCCGCCGCCGGGTCCGTGGTGGGGAGTCCACGTTCCGCGGCCGCGCGGGCCAGTGCCGATGCGTTGTCACGAGCCTGTCTTGGCAGGTCAGGATGGTCGACCACAATATCAAGGGCCGCGAGTGCGGCCGCCACGGCCGAGGGCGCGAGACCGGTGTCGAAGATGAACGCCCGGCCTGTGTCGATCAGCGTCTCCACCACCTCAGAAGCGCCTAGCACAGCTCCACCCTGTGATCCGAGCGACTTCGAAAGTGTGATGGTTCTCACAATTGTAGGCGCCTCCGCGAGCCCTGCTTCGTCCACCGCTCCGCGCCCCCGCTCGCCCACCACGCCCAGGGAATGGGCTTCGTCCACGACCAGCAGCGCGCCGTGCCGTACGGCCGCCGCGTAGAGGTCCCGGATGGGCGCGCGGTCTCCATCGACGGAGAAGACCGCGTCGGTGACCACGAGCGCGTGCTCCTCGGTGCGGTTCGCCAGAGCCTTCTCCACCGCCTCGACGTCCTTGTGCGGGGTGACGGCGACCCGCGCGCGCGACAGGCGGCAGGCGTCGATGATCGAGGCGTGGTTGCCCTCGTCGCTGACCACCAGCCCGCCGGCCCCCAGCGTCGCCACCGCGGCGAGGTTCGCCAGGTACCCCGACGAGAAGACCAGCGCCCGCTGGGCGCGGGCGAACGACAGCAGCCGCTCCTCCAGTTCGGCGTGCAGCATGGTGGTCCCGGTGACGAGCCGAGACCCCGTTGAGCCGGTGCCCCACCGCTCGGTCGCCCGTACGGCCGCGGCGACCAGCCGCTCGTCGCGCGCCAGCCCGAGATAGTCGTTGGAGGCCAGGTCGACCAGGCCGTCGTGGTCGGGAGTGCGGGGACGCAGGGCGCGCCTGAGCCCGGCGGCCTCGCGAGTGGCGGCCGCCGTGCGCAACCGCGCCAGAGGATCGGTGTTCATGGCCTCGCTCGTGCCGGCGGCCACGCTCGCCGTACGCTCCAGGGGGTAAGCGGGCACTTCTTTGTGCTCCATCTGAGGAATCTTCCCAGGCCTCGCGCCGTCGATTCGCTTTGGGCGGTGGTTAGCACGCATGATGCACAGGTGCCGACTCTCAGCGACCTGGTGGCGCGCCACACCACTCTCGATCCCGCCGACGTGGAGTGGATGCATTCGCTGGTCACCGACTGGCAGCTTCTCGCCGACCTGTCCTTCGCCGACCTGATCCTGTGGATCCCGCTGCGCGACGAGCCGGGATGGGTGGCGGTGGCGCAGATGCGCCCGACAACGGGTCCGACGGTCTACCACGACGACGTCGTCGGCTCGATCGTGGCGGCGGGAGAGCGCCCCCTGATCGACACGGCCTGGAACGAGCACCGCATCTGCCGCGAGGGCGACCCCGACTGGTCCAGCGGCGTTCCCGTGCGCGAGGAGACCATCCCGGTGCGGCGCGACGACCACTTCGTGGCGGTCATCCAGCGGTCCACCAACCTGTCCTCGGCGCGCACGCCGTCCCGGCTGGAGCTCACCTACCTGCAGAGCGCCTCCGACCTGGCGCAGATGGTCGCCGAGGGGCGCTTCCCCTTTCCGGAGGAGGCGCCGATCCTGGTCCGCTCCCCGAGGGTCGGTGACGGGCTGCTGAGGCTCGACCGCGCGGGGCGGGTGACCTACGCCTCGCCCAACGCGCTGTCCGCCTACCGGCGCCTTGGGCTGAACGCCGATCTGGTGGGCTCGGAGCTGGGCAAGACGACCGCCGCGCTGTGCTACCGCGACGAGCCCATCAACGAGGACCTCATGCTGGTGGCGAGCGGTCGCGCGCCCCGGGAGACCGAGGTGGAGGCGGGCGCCAACGTGGTGCAGCTCCGTGCGATCCCGCTCATCGTGGGCGGTGGCCGCATCGGCGCGCTCGTGCTCATCAGGGACGTCACCGAGCTGCGCCGCCGCGAGCGCGAGCTGCTGACCAAGGACGCGACCATACGCGAGATCCACCACCGGGTGAAGAACAATCTGCAGACGGTGGCGGCGCTGCTCCGGCTCCAGGCGCGGCGCCTGCAGGTGCCCGAGGGCCGCGAGGCGCTGGAGGAGGCTGTACGCCGGGTGGGCTCGATCGCCATCGTGCACGAGACGCTGTCCCACACGCCCGAGGAGATCGTCGACTTCGACGACATCGCCGACCGCGTCATCATGATGACCGGGGAGGTGTCGGCGTCCAAGGTGATGCCGCGCCGCGTGGGGAGCTTCGGCATGCTGCCCGCGATGATCGCCACTCCGGTCGCCATGGTGCTGACCGAGCTGCTCCAGAACGCCGTGCAGCACGGCTTCGCCTACGGGTCCGGCACCATCAAGGTGATCGTGTCACGCACCGAGGAGAGGCTCGACCTCATCGTGGCCGACGACGGCGAGGGGCTGCCAGAAGGCTTCGAGCTGGAGGCGTCGACCAGCCTGGGGCTGCAGATCGTCCGCACGCTCGTCGTCGGGGAGCTCTCGGGGCGGCTGGCCGTCAAGCCCCGTCAGGGTGGGGGGACCGAGGTCTCGCTGACCATCCCGGTGCAGCCCGCGTGAGTAGGTTGCGAGGGATGGGCCCGTGAACTGCGACGCCCGGCCATCGCATGGTGCGATGCCGGGCGTGTCCGTTCCGTACGCCGCGACGCTGGGGCGGTGCGGAAGGCCTGTGTGGATGTGGTATTCGTTCCGCGACTGGCACAGGCAGGGGGTCGTTCGGCGGGTTCAGACACCCGCGCGGGCGCGGGCGCGGGCCGTGCGGCGCTTGAGCGCACGACGCTCGTCCTCGCTGAGGCCGCCCCACACGCCTGCGTCCTGGCCGGACTCGATGGCCCACTTCAGGCACGGCTCGCTGACGGGGCAACTGTGGCAGACCTGCTTGGCCTCTTCGATCTGCATGAGTGCCGGGCCGGTGTTGCCGATCGGGAAGAACAGCTCGGGGTCCACGTCACGGCAGGCAGCGCGGTGGCGCCAGTCCATGCGTTCCACTCCTTCGTAGGTGGAGCCTGCGGCTCCGTCCGGTGACGGATGTTTGTGAACACTTTCACTAACCAAGGCGAACTTTTGCCTGTGCCATGGTTGGGCGTCCAGGAATGCTCGCGTGATCGCCGCAGACCTTTGAGGAAGCATGGGTGGATCCTCAAACGTCCTACGTTCCGACGTCGTGTTGAGCTTTTCAGGCGTGCCCAGGTCACGCAAGAGGTTTGGGAGAACGTTTTGCCGGATATAGCTGTCGGATGCATCACACTATGACCAGATGTGACGATTTAGACCAGAACTTGTAATGCGCCTGGGACGGACCGGAACGTGACGCGCTCGCGCTCGCCGAGATAGTCGCCGTCGAGCTGGAAGGCCATGGGCCGCCGGGCCGAAAGCGTGAACATCTCCTCGTCGTGCACATGCACGAGATGCCCGCCCCGGGGCAGGCCTATGCGCTCGCCGGTGATCTGGCGGAGCAGCCTGAGCATGGCCAGTGCACCCATGCGCCGCAGGCCGAGCATGTCGAGGCCGGTGTCGAACCCCGCCCAGGGTGTGGGGTTGATCGGACGGCTGCCCGCATAGGTCCACGGCGCGGTGTTGCAGATGATCGTCATGAAGATGCCGTCGACGGCCGCCTGGTGGGGGCGCTCCAGCCGAAGCGCGGGGTTGCGGCGGTCGGTCATCAGGTAGTGGCGCAGCGCGGTGTTGATGTACCGGCTCGGCGAGGCCTTGTATCCGGCGCCGCGCAGGCCCTCTACGGCCCTGACCACCTCCGCGTCGTACCCCAGCCCCGCGCAGAAGGTGAAATATCGGCTGTTGGGGGGCGCTGCGGTGCCGGGAGCCGGTTCGGGGACGTCGCCGGGGGCCTCCTCGCCGAGCGCCCCGAGCTCCCAGATCGCCTGGCCCAGGTTGACCGTGCGGCGCCGGCCCTCGCGGATCGCCTCCAGCACCGCGCCGGTCGCCTCCACCGGATCGTTCGGCAGGCCCAGAGCCCGGGCGAAGACGTTGGCGCTCCCGCCAGGAAGGACGATCAGCGCCGGCCGCGCGTGCTCGCCGGCGATCATGCCGTTGACCGCCTCGTTGATGGTCCCGTCGCCACCGAGGACCGCGATGACGTCGAACCCCTTCTCGCGCGCGGCGCCGGCCAGGATGGTCGCGTGCCCTCGGTACCCGGTCTCCTCCACCGACAGATCGACGGCCGCGCCCAGAGCGCGGATGAGGACGTCTCTCGTACGCCGGTTGGTCGATGTCGCGGTGGGGTTGATCAGGAGGAGTGCGCGCATGCCGACCAGCGTATCCACCGGTCCCGCACCCGGGACCTCGCTCAAGTAGGGTGACCGGATATGTCGAACCGTCCGGTCACCCTGACCGTCGCCGCCGCCGTCCTCGCGCTGGAGGGCGTCACGGCCGTCGTGCTCGGCGGCTATGCCGGCGTGCAGACCGTTGTCGGCTCGCCGGTCGACGTGAGCAGCTCCATCATCGTCTCGGCGTTCGGCGTCGTCGTCGGCGCCGCCCTGCTCTGGGTGGCGTGGGGCATCCTGCACGCCGCCCGATGGAGCCGGGCCCCGGGCGTGGTCACGCAGATCTTCGCGTTGCCGGTCGCCGTCTCGCTCGTCCAGTCGGGTCAGTATGTGCCGGGCGTTCTGCTGATCGTCGTCGCGCTGGCCGGTCTGGTCACGCTGCTGGCGCCCGCCACGACGCGCGCCATGATCGAGGACTAGCCCGGCCGGTGGCCGGGCGGGTCGACGCCTCCGGCCGGATCGGCGGTCTCCGGCGGTGAGGCTGTGGCGGCGATGCGGTCAGTCTTCTGCGGTGAGGCCCTCGCGGAGCTGGGCGAGGGTGCGGGCGAGCAGGCGTGAGACGTGCATCTGTGAGATGCCGAGCTCGGTGGCGATCTGCGACTGGGTCATGTTGCCGAAGAACCGCAGCAGCAGGATGCGCTTCTCGCGAGGCGGCAGCCGCTCGAGCAGCGGCTTCAGCGACTCGCGGTACTCGACGCCCTCCAGGGACTCGTCGACGATGCCGAGCGAGTCGGATACGGCGGGAGCGTCGTCGTCACCGGAGTCGGGAGCGTCGAGGGACACCGTGGAATAGGCGTTGGCCGACTCCAGGCCCTCCAGCACTTCTTCCTCGGTCATCTGCAGGTGAGCGGCCAGCTCGGCGACGGTGGGCGCACGGCCCTGCCGCTGCGACAGCTCGCTGATCGCCTTGGTCAGCGAGAGCTTGAGCTCTTGCAGGCGACGCGGCACCCGGACGGCCCAGCCCTTGTCGCGGAAATGACGTTTGATCTCGCCCACGATGGTCGGGGTGGCGTACGTGGAGAACTCAACGCCCCGCGCCAGGTCGAAGCGGTCGATCGACTTGATCAGGCCGATGGTGGCGACCTGGGTGAGGTCGTCGAGCCACTCGCCGCGGTTGCGGAAGCGCCGTGCCAGGTACTCGACCAGGGGCAGGTGGAGCTCGACCAGTTCGTCACGGATGCGCTGGCGACGCGGATCGTCGGCGGGCAACTCGGCCAGCTCACCGAACAGCCCGCGGGCCCGCACCCTGTCGGGGACGGTGCTGTCACTGCCGGCCACGGCCCGGGTCCTCTCCGTCACGACAGCCTCGCAGCGCCTCGGCGCTTATGCAGCACGATTGCCATGCGGTCGGGGGTATCGGTCTCGGCGTCGACGTCGTCGGCCAGCGCCGTGAGCACCATCCAGGCGAAGTCGTCGCGCTTGGGCTCGGCCTGGCCGACCGTGCTCACCTCCACGCGGACGATCATCTCCTGGCCGGTCAGTTCGAACTCGGCGATCAGATCGGTGCCGGGCACGGCGTGGCCGAGCAGCATGGCGCACGCCTCGTCGACCGCGATACGAAGATCTTCGATCTCGTCCAGCGTGAAGTCGAGCCGTGCCGCCAGGCCGGCGGTGGCCGTGCGGAGCACGGACAAGTAGGCACTCGCAGCGGGCAGACGCACGCTCACCGCGTCACGGATCCCCGCGAGGCCACCAGGGATACCGTCAGCACGCGTCGCTGTCTCGTCGGTCACGTTCCTCCTCGCACAGAGCTGCTGATTAGCAACTTACCGCCCCGTGCCCCGTGTTGCAGGACTGGGACGCGCCGATAGTCGTGATCTTGTAGAAATGCGGCCAGTTTCCCTGACGTCCCGCTGTCCTTTCGTTGACATCGCGTCCTCCCCACGACGCGGCCGACCCGCGATAAGCCTCTGGCCCCGCGCGACCGTAAGACCGTGCGAGGCCAGAACCGGCATGAAGGCTCAGGCGGCCTTGGTCTCCCAGAAGATCTTCGCGATATCGTCGATCTTTCCGAGGAGCTCGTCCGCCTTGCTCACGTCGACGGTGCCTTTGGCCCCGGCGGCTCCGGCGAGCTTGGTGGCATCCCAGAACAGCTGGTGAAGCTGGGGGTACTGCTCCAGGTGCGGAGGCTTGAAGTAGTCGGTCCACAGCACCCACAGGTGGTGCTTGACCAGGTCGGCTCGCTCCTCCTTGATGCCCAGCGCGCGGGCGCGGAAGACGGGGTCGTCGTTGTCGGCGTACTTCTGCATGATCGCCTTCACGGACTCCGCCTCGATGCGAGCCTGAGCGGGGTCGTACACCCCGCAGGGGAGGTCGCAGTGCGCGGAGGCCACGTGGCCCGGCCGCAGCAGTCGTGCGAGCATCGGTTTCCTTCCTTGAAGCTGATATCAGGGAGCACTTTCCAATGCCCAACTTACTAGCCTTGATTCACCGGATCGGAAGGGGATGCGGCGCATGAGGGTCCGCGTCGAGGGCGACTCGATGTCGCCCGTTCTCCGGGCCGGGGACTGGCTCGTCGTACGCAGGGGAGCGGAGGTGCGGCCCGGTGATCTCGTGGTCGCCCGGCTGCCCGCCGACCCGGCGCTGATGATCGTCAAGCGGGCGGCGTGGCGGGACGAGGACGGGTGGTGGCTGGAGAGCGAGAACCAGCGTGCGCCCGGGCGCAAGGACAGCTGGGACTTCGGCGCGGTGCCCTCGTCGCTCCTGGTCGGCCGCGTGGTGTTCCGCTACTGGCCGCTGAGGCGCGGTCAGGCGCGGTGGCCGCTGAGGTCCCGGCGGCGAGCGCGGTAGGCCGCCACGTTGGCCCGGCTGGCGCAGCGTTCCGAGCAGTAGCGGCGGGACCGGTTGGAGGAGGTGTCCAGGTAGGCGCGACCGCACGGCGCCGCCTGGCAGATCCCGAGCCGGTCGACGCCGAGCTCGGTGACCAGGGCGGTCAGCCCCATGATCGCGCCCGCGGCGTACTCGCCGGAGAGTTGCCCGCCCTCGGTGAGGTGCAGGTGCCAGCGCTGCCCGTCGTGCCGCGAGATCTGCGGATGGACCGGGTGCCGGATCAGGAGCGCGTTCAGCCGGTCGACGGCGCTCTGCTCCTCGTGGCGCGCGGCGGCGGCGAAGACGGCGGCCAGCTCGCTGCGCAGCTCGCGCAGCGCCTGAAGGTCGGCTCGGGTGAGGCGGCCGGCGTGCCTGGCGCGCCCGGCCTCGACGAGGAACCGCTTGGCGCCTTCCAGGGAATCGAGCGCGTCTTCGCTGTTGACCAGCAGCACCGCGAGCTCGGCGTACGAGGTCAGGTCCACGTGGAATTCCACCGCAGGTAAGAGACGAGTCGGGATATCGAGTATTACATGGAACGGCCGGCGGAGGGCCTCGGCGGGCGGGTTAGGGGCCTGCGGCGGAGGCCCTCGGGTGGGGGAGGGGTATCGGGACCAGGTGCTTCGGGTATGAGCTGGACAGGGGGAGAAGTATGGATATGTCCGGTTGGATACGCCTGGCGCACGAAAGTGACCCGCAGATGTGTGGCGCAGCGAACATCGGCAGGCGTCTCGACATGTGGCACAATCAAGCAACGGGTGACCCCCGTACCCCCTCAAGAGACGACCGTCAACGACGACGGCCGCCGGGCGGCTACAGAAGCCTGGGCCCTCGTTCGCATGCGGCGTCTACCGAAGGAAACCGTCCTTACGACACAGGGGTCGCTGTGGCAGTCACGCCGTTCTCCGTTTCTCTCGAATCCCTCGATCTCGATCCCGTTTTCGCGATGCACCGCGGCGGCAAGATCGAGATCCGCTCCACCGTCCCGGTCCGCGATGCCGATGACCTGTCCCTGGCGTACACGCCGGGCGTCGCCAGGGTCTGCACCGCGATCGCCGACCAACCCGATCTCGTCAACGACTACACCTGGGCCGGAGGCGTCGTCGCCGTCGTCTCCGACGGCACGGCCGTCCTCGGCCTCGGCGACATCGGCCCTGCCGCCGCCATGCCCGTCATGGAGGGCAAGGCGCTGCTGTTCAAGGAGTTCGGCAACGTCGACGCGGTGCCGATCTGCCTCGACTGCACGGAGGTCGACGCCCTCGTCGAGACCGTCGTGCGGCTCGCGCCGTCGTTCGGCGGCATCAACCTGGAGGACATCAGCGCTCCCCGCTGCTTCGAGGTCGAAGAGCGGCTGCGCGGGCTTCTCAACATTCCGGTCTTCCACGACGACCAGCACGGCACCGCCATCGTGGTGCTCGCCGCCCTGCAGAACGCCGCTCGCCTCACCGGGCGATCCCTCGGCGACCTGCGGGCCGTGGTGGCGGGCGCCGGAGCTTCCGGTGTGGCGGTCACCAGAATCCTGCTGAACGCCGGCATCGGCGACATCGCGGTCTCCGACTCCAAGGGCATGATCTACCAGGGCCGCGAAGGGCTGAACCCCTACAAGGAGGCCCTGGCCAGGGACACCAACCGCGGAGGCTTCACCGGCTCCACGGAGGAGGCGCTGGCCGGAGCCGACGTCTTCATCGGCCTGTCCGGCTCGACGCTGTCGGAGACGGCGGTGGCCTCCATGGCGGGCGACTCGATGGTGTTCGCCCTGTCGAACCCGACACCGGAGATCCACCCCGAGGTCGCCCGCAGGCACGCGCGGGTCGTGGCCACCGGCCGTTCCGACTTCCCCAACCAGATCAACAACGTGCTGGCGTTCCCCGGGGTGTTCCGGGGCGCCCTGGACGTCCGGGCATCGACGATCACCGAGAACATGAAGGTCGCCGCCGCCCACGCCCTCGCCTCCGTCGTCGGTGACGACGTGTCGGAGAGCTACGTGATCCCCAGTCCCTTCGACCCCCGGGTCGCCCCGGCGGTCGTGGAGGCCGTCGCCGGCCAGGCCCGCCTGGACGGTGTGGCACGCGCGTAGCAGGCCGGTTCCGCCAAGGCCCCGGGGTCCGCGTTCAGCGGGTCTCGGGGCTCGGGCCGCCGAGCGGGTACGGCCCGCCGGCGGGCCCTCCGTAGTCGCCGGGAAGGTCCGGCCTGGGCGGGCGCCTGCGCGTGTTCGGACGGCGCAGGGCATGCAGGCTCTTCCGGGGCAGCGACCAGACGACGCTGCCGTCCCACAGCCGTACCGCCACCCTCCGCCCGTCCGCCAGTCGCTCGCGCGGCGCCAGGTGCGCGGGATCGAGCCGTACCCGGGTGATCTCCGCCCATGCGCAGGTCCCGTATGGGATGTCCGCGAAGGTGGTCCGCACCCGCTCCATGGCGAGCCTCTCGGTGGTCGTCACCCCGCAGGCCGACCACCCTTCCGGGTCGTGGCCGGTGTAGACATCCCAGTCGAAAACCCTTGCCTTCGTCATGACGTACCGCTCCTGTGGTCAAGTCTTGGGAATTCCCACACCATGTCACTCATCGTGCTATAACAAAAACCCTCCGTTACCGATCGGGCAAGGGTGTGCACGAAGGGCATGTGTGTGCGCAGGGGGCTTGCGGTGGGCGGAGCGTCCATGACCGTCCGCGTAGTCCTCCTGGGGATGTAGCGATGCAACGCGAGCCCAACCTTCTCCTCCGGCATCTCGTCGCCGAGGCCGCCTTCTCCCACAAGGGGCTGGCGCGCAGGCTCAACGACCTGGGAGCCGCGCGGGGCCTCATGGGGCTGAGGTACGACCACAGTTCGGTGCTGCGCTGGATGGCGGGCCAGCAGCCGCGCGATCCGGTGCCGACGCTGCTGGCGGAGATCTTCGCGTTGAAGCTCGGCCGGCCGGTCACCTCGGAGGACCTTGGTATGGCGGGGGGAGCCACGCCCCTCGACCTCGGGCAGGAATTCACTCACTCGTGGCAGGAGGGTGTCGAGACCGTGACAGCACTTTGGAGGGCGGACATGGAGAGGCGCAGGTTCCTGCTCGACTCCGCCTTCGCCGTCGGAGCGGGTTCGGCGGGAGCCCTGCGCTGGCTTACCTTCCCCTTGGAAGGCAAGCCCGAGGTCAGCGGGGTGCGTAAGGTCGGTGCGCCCGACATCGCCGCGATTCGCGAGGTCACCCGTTCCTTCGGTGAGCTCGACAACCGTTTCGGCGGAGGCCGGGTGCGGTCGGCCGTCGTGAAGTACCTGGATTCGGCGGTCGCTCCGCTGCTGAAGGAGGGCAGCTACGGCGAGGCGACCGGCAGAGCTCTGGCGTCGGCCGCGGCGGAGGTGACCCGCCTGGCGGGCTGGATGGCCTACGACCTGGAGCAGCACGGCTTGGCGCAACGCCACCTCATCCAGGCGCTGAGCCTGGCGCGCGGTGCCGGCGACCACGGCTTCGGCGGGGAGATCCTCGCCGGCATGGCCCACCAAGCCATCTACATAGGTCAGCCACGACATGCCCTCGACCTCGCCAGGGCGGCACAGCTCTCCGCACGCCGCGCGCAGGTCCCGTCCCTGCTGGCCGAGGCGTACGTGCTGGAGGCCCACGCCCACGCGGCGCTCTCCGACGGCGCGTCCTGCGCCCTCGCACTGCACGAGGCCGATCTCGCCTTCGACCGCCGCCGGCCCGATGAGGAACCCGAGTGGATCCGCTACTTCGACGAGGCCTACCTCGCGGCCAAGTACGCCCACTGCTTCAGGGACCTGGGAGATGGGCCGCAGGCCGTGCGGTACGCGCGCCGGTCCCTCGACATGGACGGGCGGTTCGTCCGGGGGAGGATGTTCAACCTCTCGCTGCTCGCCTCGGCCCACGCTCTGTGCGGCGACGTGGAGGAGGCCTGTCAGGTGGGTACCTCGGCGCTCGACCTGGCGGTCGGCCTCCAGTCCGTACGGACGAGGTCCTACGTCGCCGACCTGCGTAAACGGCTGGAGCCGCTCAGCAGGGAGCCGGCCGTGGCCGTCCTGGTCCGGCGCAGCAGGGAGCTGGCTCCGGCGGCGTGAACGAGCGGGCAGGCGGGTGTCGGCTTCGGGACGTGGCGCTGGGTTCGAGACGTGGCGCTGGGTTCGGGACCTGGCGCTGGGTTCGGAACGCGGGACGGGGCCCGGAACGCGGCGCGGGGCCCGGCCGAAGCCGGGCCCCGCGTTGATACCGATGTGCTGATGCCGACCGTTGACGAACGGCTAGCGGATCGAGCCGGACCAGAGGTTGGCGGCCTTCTTGTAGACCGCGTAGGTCTCGCTGTCGAAGTACGGCGAGGTGCTGAAGTCGTACCGGCCGTTGCCGTCGGAGTCGCCGATGAGGCTGGTGACACCGTTGATGTAGCCCAGACGCTTTGTGCTGCTGTACTTGGCGATCCACGGGCCGCCGGCGGAGCCCGCGGTCATGGAGCACTTCAGCGCGATCTGCGCCTCGGCCTTGTAGGCGGCGGTGACACCGGCCGCCCTGGTCTTGCCGTAGCACCACTTCGGCGTCACACCGGTGAACGGCCTGTCGCCGTCGGGGTGCGGGCCGGCGGGGTAGCCGAAGGTGTAGACCGGCTGGCCGATCTTCTGGTTCCAGGAGAAGCCCTGGCCGCCGACGTTGTCACCGAGACGGCCGGCGTCCTTCCAGGTCCGCACGTTGATGCCGTTGTAGACCGTGACGAAGGCGTAGTCGCTGTCGTAGTCCTCGTAGACGGCGAAGTCGTAGTGCGTGTACGCCGACTTGCCGACGTAGATGCCCCAGGGAGCCTTGGCCTGGTAGTAGCCGGGGATGAAGACCCAGCGGTCCAGCGTCTCGCGGTTGGCGTCGGTGTCGTAGACGCAGTGAGCGGCGGTCGCCACGAGGTTGCGGTACTTGGCCTGCACCGACGAAGCGGAACACCAGTACGGCTTGCCGTTGACGCGGAAGAACACCTTGCCGATGGTCCTCGGCAGGTTGACGTTCTTCACCTTGGTGGGGGTGATCTTCTCCTGCCCGATGGGCGGGACGGTGCCGGTCTTGCCGTCAGGAGCCGCGTCGCTCCCGCCGAACTTGACCTTTCCCTTCACCGAGGAGTCGTTGGAGTACCGGGTGGCGGCCTTGAGCTGCTTGCCTCCGGAGGCGCTCCAGAACTTCGCGGTCTCGTTCGCCTTCGACTTGCTGGAGGCGAGGTTGACGTTCGTCGGCGAGGGCTTGGCCGTGGCCCCTGCGGACGTGGTGAGGGCGGCGCCGATCATGCCGGTGGCGGTGACGGCGGCGCCGAGGGGGAGGATGAAACGCTTTGCTCGGGTATTCATGTAACTCCTCTTGTTCTGATATGAGACACGACTTATGTCTCATACGTCCCAGAGGGGATCTGCCCGAGCCTATGTGAAGTATTTACCTGCGCCGTATAACGCAGCCCCTAAATCGGACATATCGCTATTAGGTGGGAGTTGCAGCAAGGGAAACCTCACTGGAAGGTGAGGTTGAAAGTGAGGAGGGCCCGGCCGAAGCCGGGCCCTCCTCCAGTCATGCCGCGGTCAGGCAGCCGACGTCATGCGGTGATCACTTGCCGATCTTGCCGGACCAGAGGTTTTCGGCCGACTTGTAGATCGAGTAGGTCTCGCTGTCGAAGTACGGCGAGGTGGCGAAGTCGAAGCGACCGTTGGCGTCGGTGTCGCCCACCAGGCTGGTGACGCCGTTGACGTAACCGAGACGCTTCGTGCTGCTGTACTGCGCGATCCAGGGACCGCCGGAGGCGCCCGCGGTCATCGAGCACTTGATCGCGATCTGCGCCTCGGCCTTGAACCCGGAGACGGGGCCGGCCGCGGAGGTCTTGCCGTAGCAGTACTTCGGCGTCGCACCGGTGAACGGCTTGTCACCGTCGGGGTGCGGGCCGGCGGGGTAGCCGAAGGCGTAGACCTGCTGGCCGATCCGCTGGTTCCAGGAGAAGCCCTGGCCGCCGACGTTGTCGCCCAGGCGGCCGACGTCCTTCCACGTCCCCGCCTCGACACCGTTGTGGACGGTGACGAAAGCGTAGTCGCTATCGAAGTCCTCGTAGACGGCGAAGTCGTAGTGCGTGTACGCCGACTTGCCGACGTAGATGCCCCAGGGAGCCTTGGCCTGGTAGTAGCCGGGGATGAAGACCCAGCGGTCCAGCGTCTCGCGGTTGGCGTCGGTGTCGTAGACGCAGTGAGCGGCGGTCGCCACGAGGTTGCGGTACTTGCCCTGGATGGAGGACCCGGAGCACCAGTAGGTCTTGCCGTTGAGGCGGAAGAACACCTTGCCGATGGTCCTCGGCAGGTTGACGTTCTTCACCCTGGTGGGGGTGATCTTCTCCTGCCCGGTGGGCGGGACGGTGCCGGTCTTGCCGTCGGGCTCGGCGTCGCCGCCGCCCAGCCGGATCCTGCCCTTGACGGAGGCGTCATCCGTGAACCTGGTGGCGGCCTTGAGTGCCTTGCCGCTACCGGCCGTCCAGAACTTGAGGGTGTCCATGGCCGCGCCCTTGGAGGCGGACAGGCCATCGGACGCCGGCGCGGCCGCGGAGGACGCGACGGCGGCGGTCGTGAGGGATGCCGCGATCATGCCGGTGGCGACGGCGACGCCACCGAGAGGGAGCATGAGGCGCTTGACTCGGGTGTTCAATGAGACTCCTTGTTCTGCCGCAGGAGCTGACTCCTGCCCCACTCGCCCCAAAAGGGACGGTAAGAACCTATCGGTCTGATCCTGAGAAATGGACAGTAAAGCTCAACAATGGTTGGCTTTCGCGGCCCATCAGGACGTCCGGGAGGGCGCCCACGAGTCGGGCTGCCATCCGCACAGGCACAGGTGGAAACGGTCCAATGGACCCTCTGGCACGCGCTTTAGGGACGTACCTTTTCTGCACGATGTGACCTATATCACTCAACCAGCGAAGCGTGTAAAAGT
Source organism: Sphaerisporangium flaviroseum (assembly GCF_039537005.1). Classification (NCBI taxonomy): domain Bacteria; kingdom Bacillati; phylum Actinomycetota; class Actinomycetes; order Streptosporangiales; family Streptosporangiaceae; genus Sphaerisporangium; species Sphaerisporangium flaviroseum. Next base: position 45,296 of record NZ_BAAAZR010000057.1, read on the forward strand.
CGCGGGACCCGGCACGAATGCCGGGTCCCGCTAGGTGGTGCTGTGCTCTAGCCGACTAGAACGTCAGGCCTTGGTGACGAGGTCGCCATCGGAGGTGACGATCTTGCCGGAC
>NZ_BAAAZR010000058.1:0-1733 GCF_039537005.1 Sphaerisporangium flaviroseum
ACCTCCGCGGTCTCCACCTCGGCCACCTCCACCCCCACCTCCGCGGTCTCCACCTCGGCGGCTGTGGGTGAGGAGGCCGGTGGTGCGCTGGTGCTGCGTGGGCCGCTCGAGCGTGACAGCCTTCACCTCAGCGTCGTCCGGCTGGCCACCGCCGAGCAGCGGCTCGCCTGGCTGGCCGAGACGCTGCGCGAGCTGCCGGGCTCCGGCATCATCTACACGCTGACAGTCGCCGCCACCCAGGAGATCGCCGCCTACCTGCGTGAGCAGGGCCACACGGTGGCCGCCTATTCCGGGCAGACCGACCCCGCCGAACGGCTCGCCGCCGAGCAAGACCTGCTCGACAACAAGCTGAAGGCGCTGGTGGCGACCTCGGCGCTCGGCATGGGCTTCGACAAGCCCGACCTCGGTTTCGTCATCCACGTCGGCGCTCCCGCGTCACCCGTGGCCTACTACCAGCAGGTCGGCCGAGCCGGGCGCGGGGTGGAGCGCGCGGAGGTCATCCTGCTTCCCGGTCCGGAAGACCGCGACATCTGGGCCTACTTCGCCTCGCTCGCCTTCCCGCCGGAGCCCGTCGTCCGGGCCACGCTCCAGACCCTGGACCAGGAAGGCATGATGTCCACGGCCGCGCTGGAGACCCGGGTCGACCTCAGCCGCAACCGGCTGGAGACGATGCTCAAGGTCCTCGACGTCGACGGTGCCGCCAAGCGGGTCAAGGGGGGCTGGCAGTCCACGGGCCGGCCATGGGCGTACGACACCGAGAGGTACGCACGGGTCGCCGCCGAGCGCGCGGCCGAGCAGCGGGCCATGCTCGACTACATCTCCACCGGCGAGTGCCGTGAGGAGTTCCTCAGACGCCACCTCGACGACGACACCGCGCGGCCCTGCGGTCGCTGCGACAACTGCACAGGAGCCCATCGCTCCCTCGACATCACCGCAGGAGCGGTGCAGAACGCCCGCGAGCGCCTCCACCGGCCAGGCATCGAGGTGGAGCCCCGGCGCCAGTGGCCCACGGGCCTGAAGGAACTCGGCCTCTCCGGTCGCATCCGTCCCGAGGCAGGGGCGGAGCCGGGCCGGGCGCTCGGGCGGCTGACCGATATCGGCTGGGGGAACGCCCTGAGGCGGCTGCTGGCCCAGAGCGCTCCGGACGGCCCGGTGCCCGATGAGATCTTCGACGCCGTGGTCAAGGTGCTGACCTCCTGGCGATGGGCGGAGCGACCGGTGTCGGTGGTCACCGTCCCCTCCACGACCCGGCCGTTGCTGATCGCCTCCCTGGGGGAGCGCCTTGCCGCCATCGGCAGGTTGACCTACCTCGGCTCCTTGACCTACCGGCAGGGTCCGCCGGGTCGTCAGCACAACAGCGCGCAGCGGGTGCGCGCTCTGCGGGCGACCCTGGCCGCGCCGGTCGCCGACGTCTCGGGCGGCCCCGTGTTGCTCGTCGACGACCGCGTCGACACCGGCTGGACCATGACCATGGGCGCGATGCTCCTCCGCGAAGCCGGCGCCCCCGCCGTACTCCCCCTCGCCCTCGCCACAACGAACTGACGAACCCCAACCTCAGAACCGGCAGGGCGGCAAGGTGAGGGCCGCTCGGCCTTCGGGCATGTGAGCTTCTGGACGGCCAGGTGCCCCGGCCAGCCCTTGGGGTGGTGCCGTCCTCGGGAAGGTGCGGCCCTTAGACCGTGACTCATTTGGGGATCGGTCGTTGGATCGATCGTGGATGCGTTCCTTCGACG
>NZ_BAAAZR010000059.1:0-67579 GCF_039537005.1 Sphaerisporangium flaviroseum
CCGACCCCCAGACCGCGTCCTGGACGCATGATCGGCTTGAGGAGGTGATCGAGCAGCAGCAGGTTGGCGCTGCCGGTGTAGCCGCGCTCGCGGATTTCGGCCAGCAGATGGGTGACCGGCACGCCGGGCTCTTCGGCCAGACGGCGTCGCAGGTGCTCGGGGGAGGGGTCGACCAGCGTGGCGCCATACCTCGGTGGGCGCAGGAGATCGTCCGGCGAGGCGGCGCTGGCCTAGCGTTTGACCGTGTTGAATCCCCAGCCAGGCGCCGGGCGCACTCGCCGAGTCCCAGGCCTTGGTCCAGGAGAGTGTGGACCTGCGCATGCTTGCGGCGGGTTCGTTCGGCGAGCGTACCGGTGCGATGGGGGCCGGCGGTGTGCCAGCATCGGCTGTGGGTGACCACGGTCTTCTCCACCGCGGCGGCCAGGCCGTGCCACAGATGCCAGCGGTCGCTGACCTGTACCGCGTCCGGTGCGCCCTGGCGGATGGCTTCGGCGTAGGCGGCCGAGCCGTCGCGGCACACGACCTGGACGCCGGGGTGCGCACGCAACCACGTGATCAACGTGGCGGACTTGCGGTCGGGCAGCACATCGATGCGGCGGTGGGTGACCGCGTCGATGAGCAAGGTCGCATAGCGGTTGCCACGCCGCAGCGCGAAGTCATCGCCTCACCCGACGGGACGATCCTGTGGACCTCGGGGGCGCTGCCGGGCATGGAATACCGATGGGACGATCGTTCTTATCTTGGCATCCGTCAGCGGAACGATGGTTCCTGGTTCGAGGCTCTACTTCACCGCATCCTGCCCGGTGCCTCCCTTCCTCACGTAAGTAAGAAGTAAGAAAGCCCCCGCCTCTCGGCGGGGGCCTTTTGCGTTTCAGGGGGTATTACCTGGCGACCTCCAGCCAGCCGAGTTGGCGACCGGCATCGACGCAGCCCTGGTCGAAGCAGATCACTTCCCAGTGTGGGTAAGTCGTGTCGTATACAAGGGCCTGCTGGTTCTTGAAGATCGCACGCCCATCGGACCTCACGAGGCTATTGAAGTCGGCAGGCCAGTTGGACTGGAGCTGTTCCTCGCGGCTGTAGTAGACGAAAGCAACCACACTGGTTCCCGATCCGCCGCATTGCGCAACGTTCGCCTGGGACATCCCCAGTTGCTGCCGAACCGTGTCCCTCGGCTCGCAGGAGTAGCCCTTGTCCTTGAGCTGGTCCACGAGGGACTGGGGGGTGACCTGCCCGATGTCTTGGTCGGTTAGTGGCGTCGCCTCGCCTTGAGGGGCTGATCCCTGGCTGGCAACAACGGCCACGCCGATCAAGCCGAACGCCAGCAGCGTGGGGAGAAGCATCTTCACGAAGGGGCTCAGGGAGAGGAACCAGTCCACCGGGTGTTGGGGTGTAGGCGGGGGGCTCACTGGACGTACACCCCGCCGATTGCGTCCTTGACCTGCGGCGCGAAATCGGGGTCCTCGCTCGCCAGAATCACCCAGTTCTGGCCGTACACGACAGGGCGGGACCTGGTGTTCAGACGCAGCAGCCGCAACTGCTGGGTGACGTTCACATAGATGTTCCCGTTACCCGACCAGCACAAGGCAGACGGCTCGTTCAGCCTGTTCGACCCATACTCCGCGTCCGTGCACGGGATGCCCAGATCGTTGAGCGTCCTGATGATGTCCTCGGGGTCGGCGAAGGAGCCGCCGTCCAACTGCCGCTCGAAGGCCGAGGCCGGCAAATCCTCGCGAAGTTCCGCGACGTCTTGATCCGTCAGCGGTGTCTGCTCGCCTTGAGGGGTTGACCCATGGCCGACAGCAATCAGGACGACGACCAAGACCACCCCCAGTATCAGGAGGATCTGATTAGAGGGGTCCAGGGAGAGCCACCAGCCCAAGGGGCGTCGAGGGGCAGGCTGAGGATCGGGAGGCAACTGCTCGGGGTCCATGTAGATCACTTCCAGCCGAGCTTGGTCGCAGCCTCTACGCAGGGGTCGTCCACACAGAGGAGATTCCACTCTGGGAAGTCCCATTCATCGGAGCCGCCGCCATCTTGTGTCCACGAGGCGTACGACCCCGACACCCCAGGCCCCCTCAAGAACCCGGAATATGACTGTGCGTACTCATCGACGTCTTCTTGGCTGTAGTACACAAAAGCCCACGCGCCGCCGCACGAGTAGACGTTGGGGCCGTCCTCCTTCAGCATGTCGGCACCCTCCCCATGAGCACAGGAGTATCCCGCGCCCTGGAGTTGCTCGACGAGAGAGTGAGGGGTGACCTGTCCACCGCAGCCCGCCACCAGCGCGAGCGCCAGACCGGCAAGTGCGGGCCTTACATACTTCATGGTTCCTCTTCCGGGGGGGAGCGCAGCCCCCTGGAGCGTTCCAGGAAGCTGCGGTAATTAGGCGATTATGGCTGGACCGAAAGGCCTCCACAAGATCGGAGGCTCTGTCTACCGCAGGGTGATGCGCACTCCACCGGACACGAACGAGTCGTGCAGCTCGATCGCCTGGAGTTTGACGCTCTTGGGCACGTCGAACAGCAGCTGGACCGGGGAGGGCACTAGCACGAGTGGGCCGCGAGTCAAGAAACGGCATAGGAGGCCGCGGAGCGAGCGAACGACCGTACCGGTCTTCTGTATATACGTCAGGCCTTGGTGCGTACGGAATGCTGAACCGGACCGACGACACCGCCATGCATATGGACCGGCTACGCGAACTCCTTCAGGACGCGACCGATGTCGAGGAGCGGGCAGAGCATGACCTCAGGAAGAGCTGGATCCATTACCTCGAAGGCCGGCACCAGCAGGCCCTGGAAGACAGCTCCCGGGCGCTCGCGCTGTATCAAGCCGCCGAGGACCTGCGCGGAACGGCCGCCTGTCTCAATGCGGTCGGCTACTACCTCATCCTGTACGGCCGTGCCCAGGAGGGCCTGAAGTACTGCCAGGACGCGCTGCGAATCCAGCAAGAGATCACGGATCGCCGCGGTCAGGCCGCCACCCTGGACAGTATCGGCCTCGCACATTGGCATCTCGGACAGCAAGCGGCGGCGATGGACGCCTACAGCGCGCCCTGTGGTAGTCGAGTCAGTGGCGGCCGAGATCGTGGCGCTCGGGGTGGTGATCGAGCGGTCCGGCCACCCGACGTGCGCTACTTCTTCGTCTTGACCACCCCGACCACGATCCATCCGTACTTCTGACAATCCGCCCGGTTGTAGCCGCGACGCCACCAGGGCTTGCTGTAGTTGACCCTGCTCGCCTGGCCGGCTGGACAGGACACCTGCACATGAACCTGTCGCTTGCCGCAGCGGGCATGCAGACGCTGCGCGCCGCCGGATCCGGCCGCGTCGATCCACGTCTGGCACCCGCGCGGTTTGATGATTTTGGGACCGGCCGAGGTAGCTCTCGCGCTAAAGGGCGTCGGGGTAAGGTTTGCCGCGGCGGCTGCCCCCGCGTCGAGGAGGAGTCCTGCGGCCAGAGCCGCGCCTGTCGTCAGCATTGCGATCGATCGCCGGGGGATCACAGACTGTCCTTTCCAGTGAGGGCGTGCGTAATGGGTGTCAGCGGTAGGCCGAGCACCGGTTGCCCCAGAAGTTACGCGTGCAAGCGGCGATCGAGATCCTTCTGGAAGGGTTGATGTCAAACCACAGGCGCGCTTTCTTTCCCCCCCCGTTGGCGCAAAGCGAACTCGGTCCGATCACCTGCCACTTCCAGCCGTGATGTTTGAAGTATTTCTGATATTTGATCGAGGGGCATGCGCTATGCTTGTCCGATTTCGTGTCGTACGTCCAGCCGGTGGCCGTTGCATTGTTACCGTTCCAGCAAATGTCGGCGACCACGCGCGCCCCGGACTTGCTCGCGACGGCCCTGCGGCATTGAGGGCCGGCCGCACTCGGCTCGGCGACCCTGCCGACCTCTGATGTTTCCGACGTTCTCATCGGCGCGGCATGAACTGTCACAGGCGCAAAGAGCGGAGCCAATGCGCCTATACCCAAAGCGATCGCGATGGACGGCGTTGTTCGCATCATGGTCTTCTCCGGCTCTCTCCTCGTTCTGACCACCGTCGATCTCAGTCGTGGTCTTCCATCACGACATGATGTCCACCGGCCCGCACAGGATCTGCACAGAACCGCGCCGCGGCATGGCATCCTCCGCGCGCTGCCGCGGTCTGGCTCGACAGGTTCTCTGTGCGCCTTCTGTGCAGGTCCTGTGCGGGCGGATGGCAATGATGTGACCACCTTGATCACTTTGCGGGACATGAGGAGCGTAAGTGGCGCCGAGCCCTGGCCAGACAAACGGGGTACTCGAAACCCACACATCCGGTGGACCGAAAATCGGTACATCGGGGAAAGGGGTGTCGTCGGCAGGTAGGGGCTACACATGGGCGACGGTGAGGTGGCCTGGCTGTACCACCGCGAGACCAGCTACGGCCCGTGGCGCTCGCCCCGCCAATGTGCACCCGGGTTCGCCCCGATGGACCCGCGCAACCGGCCCCGGCCGTTCAAGCGCTACCCGCAGGCACGTGTCCACGCCCTGCCCACGGATCTGACTGCTCGGGGAGCGCCGGCGGCCATGGCACGTTGCGGGTGGCTCGGGATCGGCGGCGTGCGTTGGGCCGGCCTGGTGCTCGGTTGCCGAGGTTGCGCCGGGTGGCGGGGTCAGGGGACGAGCAGGTTGATGAGCACGCCGATGGGGATTGAGGCGCCGACGCCGAGGGCGAAGAACAGCCACTGATCGCGACGATTGACGCGGATCGCGGCCTTCTCATTCCTGGCAAGCAAGCGCATGACCGATTCCGCGTGTTCCGGGTTGGTGGCGAGGAGTTCTCGGTGTTCTTCGGCTTCTTCCAGCAAGTCGTCGCGGGCGCGTTGAAGCTCGTCCATGAGGTTCGCCGCGTCGGCAAAGGCGTTGTTGATGGCGTCGACGCGCTTGAGGAGTCGCTCACGTGGGTCTGTTTCAGCCTCTAGTTGCGCTTGCATCGCCTGGTCTTGAAGCCGCCGAAGGGAGATGATCATGCCGGTAAAAATGGCCGCGGCCACCATCATGACGATGACGATGTCATCCACGGTCGCCCTGTCGTCTTTGGCGAAACCTTGAATGATGGTTGCGGCGGTCATGAAGATGATCGTCGACACGATGATCGTGACCATCTTGAACATGGCGGCTTTGAGCTCCGCCCTGGTTCGCGGTCGTCGGGATGAGCGCTTCTCTGGCATGGAGCCATTGGATCGCGGCGTTGGGGTGAGGCGGCGAGTGTGTGCCGAACCGTTCTCTCCACCATCATCGTGACTGATCCCCCAACCGAACCACCGCTTCCCCCAACCGACCCATCGCTGCTGCGCACCGCTGCGTGGCGCCTCCTCTTGGTCTTGACAGGGTTGGGACTCCTCGCCCTCAGCGCGCTGACGACCGTACCGACGAAGCCCACCTTGGAACTTTCTGGCTTGCCGCGATTCTCTTGACGACGGCTCCGGAGGCTTCCCAGCTCCGGGGCCTTCTCCATGCCGCACCTGCTACACCGGGCCATCGCCCCGGCGTCCCGCAGTCCCCGTCAGCGTCCCCTCTGACCCGCTACACGCTGCGCATGTCCGATCCAGGTCCTTCTCCATCTCCAGCAGCTGAGCCAGGTCACCGGCCGCGTGCCGGAGGAACTCGACGACGGCCATCTGCTGGGGGCGGGCGGAATGGGCCGCCTGGCAGGCCTACGCCGCTCCGAACCTGATGAAGCGAGATCAACCCTCGCAGACCGATGATGTGACGCCGAGCCGCGCGAGGACGACTGCTGAGATCGGGCGCGACCTCCTGGGTCAGCTGTCGTCATCGAGATAGCGGTCGGTCGGTGCGGGGCGCTCATCACGATGGCCACCACCACGAGGATCGGTACTGCACCCGGAGAAAGGGCCATCGGGGGCTCGCAGCACCGCCAGGGTGGAATCCAGATAGTCGCGATGCCAGTCCGCCGGCCCGGTGAACCCGCCGGCCTCCGGGTCGGTGCGCTCCTGCCAGGCCAGCCACAGCGCGTGCAGCCGTGCCAGAGCGGTGGGATGTTTCCACCAACGCGGGCACCACGGCATGGTGGGGGTCGGCTCGGCGACGTAGACCGGGATCAGGACCTGTTGCACCCACATGGCCAGCAGCTCCATCTCCTGCTGGTACAGCGGCTCCTCGAGCAGCAACAGGAAGATCGGCCCCGCACCTTCCTGAGGTGCCGCGTTCTGCTGCGGCTCCGCGTGGCCACCGGGGTCAGGGTCGAGTTGGTCGAGTTCGTCCAGGTGGCGTTGCTGGGCGCGCAGCTCGGCCTCCAGGTGGGCAAGCCGTGCCGATAGGTCAGCCAGCTCGCGTTCGAGGGATTCGGGGGTCACCTGGGGGCCGCGCTTACCGGTGGCGGGCCCGGCGAGGCTGGGTCACCGGCGGGGACGGGTTGCGTTTGGCGGCAGTGTGCGCGGCCGCCGGGCGGGCCCCCGAGGCCGCAGTCGCAGCGGTGGAACGCAGGCGTGCCGCACCCGCTTGCGCGGGTGACGGTGGTGATGGCGCGGGTGGCGCCGGGCTCACAGCCGGGGATGGTGCGGTGCCTGGGCTGTTGTTCGGGCCGGTCGCGTCCACCACGGGCTTCTCACCGGTGCGGGGCGAGGGGGACGACTTCGGGGAGCGAGGCGGGGCGCCTGCAGGGGTTCGGCGGCTGAGGTCGGTGGCCATCGTGGTGGCGGCGCGACGCAGCTGCTGGGCAGCAGCACGCTGAGCCTGCCGGTCCTGCCCCGCCTTGGCCAACGCGCGCTCTAGTGAGCGCGCTTCGTCGGCGATCACCCGGGCGGTACGCAGGCCGACGGTCAGCCAGAACCCCTGGAACCGGATGTCGTTGGCCAGCTGCGGCCAGTAGCGTCCCGCGGAACGACGCATCGCCGCGGCCACGTCGCTGACTGCGCGGGCAACACCGCTGATGCGTTGCCACTGCCGGGTAAGGCGGATCGCCGGGTGCGCCTGGGCGGAGCGCAGGGCCTCGGCAATCGAGGGCAGCCGGTCGGCCTTAGCCGGACGTGGCGATCCCTGATTGGTAGGAGCCGTCCGGCCGGTCGCCGTGCTTGGCCTTACCGCCGCGGGTTTCATGTCCGCCTCAGCGGACGGTTGAGAGAAGCGCTGCCAATCCGGCTTGATCGCAGCCAGCGTCGCCAGGTTGGCAAGGTGGGCGTCAGTGAGCAGGGGTGATAGCGGTGGGGCCGTTGAGGGCGGCATTCCCAGGTCCTGGCGTAACGCCGCGAAGCTGTCCCGGCCGTCTTGCCAGCTGGGCAGGTCGATACCCAAGGACCTCTTGAGCTGTGCGAAACGGGCGTAGATGTCGCTGAAGTCGGGCGCGGTGGCCACAACGTCGGGAGCGTGGTCGGCGAAGGCCTGCATAATGCCGGCGAATGCCTGATCGAGGTCGGGGGTCTGCAGATCAGCCGCCACCAGGGCCTCCTTCAGATGGGTGGGATCTGTTCACCACATGGGTGCTGCAAGCTGGTCGTAGGGCTGAGGCGGGCTCTGAATGGTCACGGTGGAGCCTTGGTTTGCTGGGCTCGTTCGGTGATCTGTTGCCGAACCCGGAGGGTGGCCTGCTTCAGCGCGGGGGCGTCCCGCTCGCGGTGGTAGGGCCTCAGGGTGATGACTGCGGCGCGGATGCCGGTGGCCAGCAGCAGCGCGGTGCCCTTGGGGAGTGCCCGGATGTCAGCGGCGGTGAAGATGCGCTCCAGGCGGGGGGACAAGGTCACGCTGCGCCCGCTGCGGCTCCGTGACACGCTGGTTTCGATGATCTTGTGGTCGCCGATGAGGCGGCTGATCTTGGCGGCGAAGTCGGGGTCGTCCAGGCCGGCGCCGAGGATTTTGATCGTCGCGGCCGACCACATGGCGTCCATGCCGACCTCTCCCCACACGCGCACGCCCTGGCGGTAGCTCTGCAGGATGGTGACCAGTGGGATGCCCATCGACCCGAAGAAGCTGTACAGGTCGGGCAGGTCCTCGATCGGGCAGATGTTGGCGGCCTCGTCCAAGATCGGCAGCAGCGGCGGGTCCAGGCGCCCCCCGGCCCGTTCGGCTGCCGCGACTGCGGCCTGCAGCACGCTGTCGCAGAAGGCGGCCACCAGCGGGGCGGCGGACCCCGGCCCCTTCTTGGAGAACAGGTACAAGGTGTCGGTGCCGGCGACGAAGGCATGGGGATCGAACTCATCCAGTTGCTCGCCGGGGGTGATCCAGGCGGCGATGACCGGGTCCAGCAGGCAGGCCACGCACTGTCCGGCGGTCTCGTAGATGCCGTCGCGTGTTTCGGTGGCGCCGCGGATGGTGCGTTGCAGTTGCCCGGCCAGAGCGTCGCGGCCGGCGTCATAGAGCAGTTCGATCGGCCGGCGCTCGGCCGGGTTGGCCAGCCATTGCAGTACCTGTTGGACGCCGCAGTGGCCCAGCGCGGCGGCATGGAACAACGCGGTGAGGGTGTTGCCGGCCGCCAGTGACCAAAAGTCGCCGCGGTTGCCGGCGGAGATGCTGGCGGTGACGAAGTGCGATGCGAGCCGGCGGGCTCCTTCGACGGTGGCCGCGTCGGCGAGCATGTTCCACCACAGCTTTTGCGGGGCGAACACGATCTGCTGGGGGTCGAACACCCACAACCGGCCATGTGCTTGGCGCGGAGTGGCGGTGATGGTGTAGATGTCGGCTTTGCGGCTGGTGATCAGGACCGGGCCCGGGGCGTCGAGCGCCATCGGCACACCGATCGCGGTGGTCTTGCCCGCGCGCGGTGCCATGAAGGCCAGACAGACGTCCTCCCAGGAGGCGCGCAGGTGGCTACCGCAGTGGTCCCCCAGGGGCATGCCGATCTGGGCGCGGGCCGGTCGTTTCACCCTCGCCAGCGACGGGCGCAGTGCCCGGGCCCGCCGGGTGGCGCCCTTGGGTGCGAACTGCTCCAGATCGCCGGGACGGGCCAGGCCGGTGGTCAAGGTGACCCGCCGGTGCAGGACGCGCAGCACGGGCAGGGCTGCGCAGGCGGTGGCGGCGAAGGCCACGCCGATGCCGGCCCAGATCGCCGGTGCAGGAGCGGCAGGCCAGACCCGGTGCGGGTCACGCAGCAGCAGGCGGACGGTTTCAACGGTGAACGGCGGCGGGTGCCAGCCCGCGCCGGCGAGCACAGCGCCCAGGGTGCCGCCCAGCCAGGCCGCTGCCGCCAGCACGAACGTGGTGGCGAGCACCGCCAGGATGACCCACGGGGTGAGTTCCTGCTGAGCTGCGAGCGGGCTATGCCGCGAGGTCATGGACCTCACCTTCCTGGCCTGCCGTGCCGCACGCCGAACACCGGGCATCGACGCCCACCAGAGGGCACAGCCCGCCACGCACCGCGGCCGCACTCCCATCGCCCGCTGGGTGGGCGGTGACCCGAGACCAGGGCGTGGGGGTGGCCAGACCCCCAGGACAACCAGAGGGAGGAGGATGCCAACGCGCCGCGCGCAGCGCCGGTGTGGGCGTTCATGGGATGCCGGTCCATCGCGCGGCGGAACGCATCGCGGCGTCGGTGTCGTACAGGGCCTGCTCGGTCGGGGTGAGATGCATTTTGACCGGCACTCCGATCCGGCCGCCGATTTTGACCAGGTACCGGCCGCGGCCGGGGTGGATCTGCCCGCTGTCCAGCCCGGTGGCCGAGGGCGCGGCCCAGGAGGCGATCAGGTCGATCTCGGCGCCGGTGAGCGGCCGCTGGTCGCTGATGCGGCGCAGCTCGCCGACCGGCATCGCGGCCAGGATCAGCGTGTCGCATCGCTCCATCAGCCCGCGGGCCTTGTTGCGGTCCTCCTCGGTGGGCAGCGCCTCCAGGTCCTGCAGCGAGTGGGTGATCATCAGGGAGATCTCGCCCTTGGACCGGTTGAGCCGGGTGATGGCGTCCATCGCGGCGACCATGCCGGGCCCGGCGCGCAACGCCCGCCACAGCTCGTCCAACGGCAGCACCACCGGGCGGGGCAGCAGGCCGAACGCGCGGGCGGTGTCCACCGCGGTGTAGGAGTAGGCCCAGCTGGCCAGCAGCCCGGCGGCCACCACCTGGTCGCCGGCCGACAGCAGCGCCGACAGATCGATGGCCAGCGCCGGGCGGTCCAGATCCAGGCTGGTGGTGGTCGGCCGGTCGAACAACCCCGCCAGCGGGCCCGAGCACAGGTTCTCCAAGGCCGCGACCACCGAGCGGATCGCGGCGATGTAGTGGTCAGGTTCGCTCACTAGCAGCCGGTCGCGGATCTGCTGCGGGCTTTGCCGCAGCACCCCGACGACCTGCGGAATGGTCGGATCGGCGGTCTGCGCGGCGGCGGCCAGTGCCACCGCGGTGGTGATGGCCGAGCTTTCCACCGCGGTGGGGCGCCGCCCCAGCCCATGCGCGGTGGCCAGCAGCGCGTGCAGCAGCTCGCCGCGGCGGCCGTTGATCTCCGCGCGCACCCGGTCGGCTTCAGCGGGAGCCAGCGACGGCAACCGTCGACCGAGGGGCCCGGAGTCCAGCGGGTTGATGGCGTCAAGGCCTCGCCCGATGCGGACCACCTGCCCGCCCAGGGCGGCGACCAGGGCCGCGTACTCGCCTTTGACATCGCCGGGGACCACCAGGGTGTAGCCGAAGCTAACCAGGCCCAGGCACACCTTCTTGGCGATCGCGGAGTTGTGGGTGGCGATGAAGGACGAGCCGGCCAGGAACATGCCGCTGGGGGAGGCGACCTGAATACAGCGCACCGGCCGGGAGCGCACCGGGCGCACCTGGGTGATGTAGCGGCGGCAGGTGCGCGCCGAAGGCCCGGTGCCGATGGCGGGGCCGGCGCGCTCGAGCTGGGCGGCGTGTTTGCGGAGCAGGCGGAACACCGGGACCGCGGTGGTGAACGAGATGGTCCATTGCGGCCCGCAGTCGCGACCGTTCAGCCGCGCCCGGCCTTGGCGGATAGTGGCCCGGTGGCCGAGCGAGCAGACCAGCCCATGCACGTCGGTGGCGAGCTGAGGGTTGGTGGTGGTGTACTGCACTTGACCGGCGGGGCTGATGGTGCCGTCGGTGTCCAGCAGCCCGGCCAGCAGCGCGGCCCGTTGGCCGGGCGAAGCGCGAAGGTAGGCAGGCGGAATGTGCTTGTCCCCCAGCACGCCGACGGCGCGCAGCTGACCACGGAAGGTCCCGGTCTGCCAACACCTCCAGCACTGCTCCCCTGTCGAGGTGCGTGCCAGCTCGACGCCGCATCCAGGGCAGGTGCGCGGTATCGCGGCGACGAAGTCGGCCCGACGGCGCGCTTGCCCGGCACAGCCGACACCGCAGTAGCGTTGCCGGTGATGGCGTGCGCGCACCGACGTCCCGCACATAACGCAGCAGATCACCGGACGCGGACGACGCTCGGTGCGGCCGAGGATGGCGTAGGCGTACTTTCCGGCGATCGGGCGCGTTCGGTATCCGGCCTGGTGGATGTGCTCCAGGATCTGCGGGTCTGCGGTGGTGATCCGCGCCGCGTCACTGTGCCCGTCGCCCAGCCACGCTCCCAGCACGTAAGGGTCGATGAGCAGGTCGGCCTCGGGCAATTGCAACGGCGGGCAGACGGCGATGGCATGGTTGGCCTTGCCGTTGGCGGCGGTGAGGGTGGCGGCGATGCCGGCGGTGCTTATCGGCGCGGTGGAGGGGCGCAGGTGACGCTGATCGTGCGGCGCCCGGGTCAGGCGCTGATACAAGATGGCGAGCACGTGGCCTCGATCGAGCAGCCGTCGCCCACCCGGCCCTCGGCCGGCGCCTTGCAGATCGGCGGTCCACCGGTACATCCGTTCCAGGTCCCACCCGCGGCCGGTACCGTGCCAGCCCAGCTCGCGGCTCAGCTCGGCAATCGTGGTGAGCGCACGGGGTGTGGTGGCGGCCAGCGCCTGTCGGACGGCGGCGACCTCGGCCGCGTTGCCCACGGGTCGGCGGCGCGGCGGGCGAGATCGGTCGGTGCACTCGCGCAGCCGGTCGGCCACCGTCTGGGTCACCCACAGGTGCTCGGCGTCGGCCACGATCGTCGAGTCGTCGGAGAAGACGACCTCCAGGCAGGTGCGCCCGGTCATCACCTGCGACACCGCGATCACCGGGGTTGGCCGGCCCTGCTCGTCGAACACCTCATCGCCCACGCCAAGAGTGCCCATGGTCGACCAGCCCGACGAGGTGGGGATCGGGGTGTCGAGGTCAAGGGCCTTACCGGAGCCTGGCTGGCCTTGAATCCATAGGCTGGGGTTGGTGGTCAGGTGGCCGACCCAGCCCGGCGGGTCGATGCACACCAGTTCGTGGTTGAGCAGATCGGGCCCGATCGGAACGCCTTGGACCGGCAGGGATCCGGCCTGTACCCAGGGGAACAGCCCGGCGACCTGGACGCTGGTGCCCAGGTACATCGCCCCGGGGTCGATGTGGGCGACCCGGCCGCGTTTCCAGCCGCGCCGGGGAGCGACCGGCCTCGGCAGACCGGCGGTGGGGGGCCGGGGGGTGGTGGGGTCAGCGGTCACCGGGATACACCCCGCATGGCAGTCCGGCGGCGAACGCGGCGGCCTGCCCGCCGTAGGCCGGGCGGAGTTTCAGCCGGGCGTGGCCTGCGGCCTGTTCGATCTCGCGGCGTGCTTCGGCGAGCTGGTCAACGTGGGTGACGGTGACGGTGACATACAGCGTCCACAGCACCAGGGCGGCGCCGTGGGCTTCCTCGGCGGCGACGCGGGCGGCGCGGTCGGCGTCGGCGCGGTCGCGGGCCCGGGGGTCGCGGTGGGTGCGGCGCCGGTACTCCTCGCGGGCGGCGGCCGCGGTGAGCTCGCGTTCCAGCATCTGCGCGGCGACCTCGCGCGGCAGGGTGCGGTAGGTCAGGGTCAGCCGGCGGCGGTGGCGGCCGGGGCTCAGCAGCGGCAGCAGCACGTCATGGCTGACGCGTTGGCGCGGGGCCTCCAGCAGGGACCAGGAGGCCGACAGCGCACGGTCGTGGCGGTAGGTCTCAAAGCCCTCGCGGGTATGGATGGGGCCGGCGTCGCTCCAGCGCAGGGTTTCCCATCCGTCGGTGATGGCCGCGCTGTCGGGGTCGTAGGCGGTGCGGACGATGCGGATCAGGTCGGTGGCGCTGGCCCGGCGCAGGATCTGGGCGCCGGCCGCTGCCAGCGGCAGCCCGTTGAGGCTGCGCAGCAGCTCGGCGATGGCGTGGGGGATGGTGCGCGCCCTGCTCGCCCCGGTCGAGGGGTCGCAGGTCAAGGTGAGCCGGGCGCGCAGATTGGTCGAGGCGCGTGGGGCCATGGCGAGCAGTTCGCCCATGACCTGGCGGGCCAGCTGGGGGGCGGCGGGGTCGGTGCGGTGGGTGAGGTGGTCGGCCAGCTGGGTGCCGGGTTCGGGGGTCAGCTCGATGGTGACGGCGGCGTGCCGGATGGTGGTGTCGTTGGCGAGCCCGGCCAGCAGGTGCCCCCACCCGGCGACTTGGCGGTCGATGGTGTCGGCGTCGGCGAGCAGCGCACCGGCCGGGGACAGCAGCACGGTGGCCGACAGCTGGCCGGTGCGCCGGTTGTGCACCACCCCGACCCGGTCGCGGCCGGGTTCGGCCACGTCCAGCAACCGGGTGGGGGCCAGCAGCCCCGGCATGTCGAAGGTGTGCGGCCAGGGGGTGAAGACCTGCCCCAGGTAGGTGGTGTGGGTGCGCCAGTGGGCCCACCGCCACAGCGCCCAGGCGTAGGCGAGGTGCACCAGCAAGACCCCGTCGCGGCGGGCCACCGCCAACGAGGCCGTGACCGCCGCCGGCGCCAGCAGGTAGGCCGCGTACTGGATCCCGAACAGCGTCCCGGCCAGCAGCGGGAGCATGGTGGCCGACAGCACCACGATGCTCTGGCGGCTGTCCAATGAGCCGATGCCCATGCTGCGTGACCGGCGCCAGCCTCCGTAGCTGCGCGGCTCGGAAATACCAGTGGTCAAAGTGATCACCTGTGGCTAGTTGCGGTCATATACCGAAAGGCCACCGGGCCCCTGTTCCATCGGCTTGCCGGGGCCGGCCGGCGGGGAGGTGGTGGCCGGGGGTGTCTGGGTGCCGCTCGCCGCTGCGGTGGTCGAGGCGGCCGAGGTGGCCGCCGCGACGCCCAGCGCGGCACCGCCGGTGGCCACGCCGGCGGCCGCGGTGCCCGCACCCCCAGCCGCAGGAGCAGAGGCGGCGGTGGAGGGCACCGGCGCCGCGGGCGAGGAGGCGGTTGCCGCCGGGGCTGCTGCGCCCGGTTCCCCACCGGCGGCGGTCACAGGCAGCGACCCCGGGGAGGACGGGTTCACCTCGGTGGCAGCGGCCACGGCGGGCCCAGCGCCCGGCGGGGCGGAGCTGGCCAGGGCGCCGGAA
The DNA here is from genome assembly GCF_039537005.1 of Sphaerisporangium flaviroseum. Lineage (NCBI taxonomy): Bacteria > Bacillati > Actinomycetota > Actinomycetes > Streptosporangiales > Streptosporangiaceae > Sphaerisporangium > Sphaerisporangium flaviroseum. The sequence continues at coordinate 14,307 of NZ_BAAAZR010000059.1, forward strand.
GCACCGGTTGCGGCCAGTTGCTCCATCCGCCGGGCGTGCTCGGCCACCGGCGTCGGCGCCGCGGTGCTGGGCACGCCCGGGCCGGGCGAGCCGCCGAAACGCCCGGCCAGATGCATCGCCGCGCTGGCAAGATACGCCGCGCCGCCACCCGCTCCCCCGGCGGTGGCCGTGCCCAGCGGGGCGAACACCTTCATCAAGGCCGGCATGGCGATCACCGACAGCAGGAACATGAGCAGCCCGAACACCGCTCCGGAGGCTGCGGTGCTGTCGCGCAGCTGCGCTATCGCCGCGACGATGATCAGCGAGACCATCGGCTTGTAGCAGATGACGGCCATCACCGCGGTGATCGTTTTGGGTAGCCACTGGCGGGTGGCGCCGCCGCCGATCTGCCCGGCCGCCGCCACCGGCAGCAAGATGGCCAAGATCGGCAAGGTGGCGTTGCGCAGGAACAACACCAGCAGCTGGATCAGCAGCACCACGACCAGCAGGAACGAGATCATAAGACTCAGGTAGGACCCCACCGTGCCGGTGGGGTCCAGCATCTTCAGGATCTGCTCGTTCAGTACCCCGTTTGCGGCCAGGTCCCCCATGATCCACCGTGACAGCGCATCGGAGCCCTGCAAGAGCACCCCTACCAGGGTCAGCCCCAGCATGGAGGTGAGCGACATGATGAACAGTCCTCGCATGGCCTCCAGGATCGGCGTGGGCTTACCGGTGATCATGGTGCGGATCGACTGCCAGATCAGCAGCATGACCGCGATCAGCCACCCGACGCTGAGCGTGATGCCATAGAGCTTCAACGCGCCCTGGCGGTGAATGTCGAACGAGCTGAAGTCCAGCCATATCTGCAGGAACAGCTTCAGCAGCGTCTGCACCGCCGCCATCGCCAGCTTGCTCAGCGGAATGATCACGGTGGCGTCGACGGTTCTGGTCGGTAGGTCGCCCACTGTGACGTCGATGGCCTTGCCGGCCGCGCACGCGGCATTGAGCAACGGATCGAGCTCGCACGGATCGGGAGCGCGGCCAAGCGTTCCCCCGCCGGTTGACCGCCACGGCGAGGCCGGTACTAAGGCCGGCATCTGGAGGGTCGCCGCCGCGGCGGAAGCGGGGATCACCGCGGCTCATCCGCCGGGCCGGATCGCCAGCCACCCCTGCTGGGTGAACTGCGGGGTACCGGGCTCGGCGTAGTGGGGGCTTGGCATCTGCTGCGCGGGAGTGCGCAGCGCCACCCAGTCGCCGCCGCGCACCGCGGCCCGCCACTGCATGTGCACGGTGGAGGCCGCCGGCGCGGTGAGAGAGGGTTCCCCCGTGCCGGGCAGCATGTCGATGCTCATCGACACACTGGCGTAGACGTTGTCGGCGTCCACGATCTTCCACTGCACGCCGATCGGCCGAACGGCGATCGTGGCTGCGGCCGGGACCTCCCCGGTCGCCGGCAAGTCCATCTGCTTGCGGAAGTACCGCACGCTGTCGACCGCGGTGCGGCGCGCGCTCTGCTGGGCCTCGCTGGCGACGTAGACGCCGACCACCCGGGTGGCGTGGGTCGGGTCGACGGTCCAGGTGTATTGGTACATGGCCGCCGCGGCGGCGGTGGCGCCCGCGGCGGTGTGGGGGAACCGTACTGGATACAGCCCTCGCAGGTAGTCGCCGGGTTTGGGCAGCTGCGCTGAGGCGCGGGGAGCCTGCGAGGAGCCGGGCACCTCCGGGACCGAGTCCGAGGTCGGGGGGTGGGGAGGTGTGCTGGTAGAGCTGGGCGGTGGAGCCGAACTGGGCCGGCCGTCGCCGTCCAGGAGCGCGACCGCGACCATGACGATCGCGATCAGCGCCCCAACGGCGATCAGCGCGCCGATCGACGCGCGCCGGATCCGCCGGCGGGCTAAGTCATCCAGGTCAGATGCTGAGGGCATATTTCTCTCCTACCGGTCGGCGAAAAAGGTGACCACGGTGACCGCGCTCATCGCCAGCGCGATGCCGGCGGCCGCCCACGGGATCGAGCTGGCCCCCTCGGCGGCCATGTGATGCCGCTGACCGCGTCCGAACGTCATCTTGACCGCGGCGTAGATCAGCGAGAGCACCGCGACGACCAGCGCGATGTACTTGCCCAGCCCGATCATCTGACTGGCGAAGCCGATCACGTCCTGCGGCGCCGCTGGAGCAGGATCGGGAAGATCGAACCCCCCTCCCCCCTCCCCCGGGCCCGCTGGGCTGGGCACGCCCGGCGCCCGGACCACAACGGCTGCCGCGGCACGTGTCAGCCAGAGCATCATCATCCCGTCCTGACCAGCCGATCAAGGCTGCTTTGCAGACGCCGGGCCGCCCGGGCGACGCTGCGTTGCCGCAGCGCCACCACCGGGTCGCCGAGCTCGCGCAGCACCGCCAGATAGCGCACGAAGATCGTGGCCGTCACCGAGGCGCTGATCACCTCAAGCCGGTGCCGGGCCAGTGCCGGCATCGGGAACGGCGCGTCGGCCACCACCAGCAGCACGGGCTTGTCGGGCAACGGCCATCGGGCCGTCATCTGCGCGGCGCTATCGGCCCCCGAGGCGCAGCCGCGCAGCACCACCACCGGCCGCTGGCCATACCCCAAGTGGCCGGTGAACTCCTGAGCCAGCGGCTGGGGTCGGCGGTGGTTGGCCAAAGCGACCAGCGTGGAGACGCCCGCTCCGCCGTGAGCTGCGAGAAGTGACCACCTGCTGCCAGCACCCATCCGCATCCCGCCCATTTGGTATTTAGAACGCGCTTGACATGTCTTGACTAAATGTTTTACCACTTGTCATCCCAAAAGGTAATGAAATTGGGCAGGCAGGTAATGCGCATTTGGGTGTATGCCACAACAGCAGGGGCGACGCTCTCCGCTGCCCTGATCATGACCGTGGCAATCCCGCTGGCGGCAGGCTCAGCACCCGCGCGAACCTCCCCCGGCTCTGATCTGCCGGCCCGCATCACCGGCATCCCCGGCGCCTACCTGCGCTTGTACGCCACAGCAGCCCGCAGCTGCCCTGGCCTGAGCTGGAACGTGCTGGCCGCCATCGGCAAGGTCGAATCCGACCACGGCCGCAACAATGGCCTCTCCTCCGCCGGCGCCCTGGGACCGATGCAGTTCCTACCGGCCACCTTCGCCGCCTACGCCGTCGACGGCGACAGCGACGGCGACACCGACATCAACGACCCCGCCGACGCCATCGCCACCGCCGCCCACTACCTGTGCGTCAGCGGCGCCTCCCGCGACGTCCGCACCGCGCTGTTCGCCTACAACCACTCCTGGGCCTACGTCATCACCGTGCTCAAACTCGCCGACGGCTACGCCGCCCGAGCCGCCACCGCCCCACCCGGGGACACCGCACTGCCCTCAGAGCAGCCCGATGGCGCCGACCACCTCACCCCCCGGATGCGTCGGCTACGCGAGGTGATCCGCCGGCTGTTCGGCGCCCCGCACGGCATCGGCTGCTACCGCCCCAACGGCGGCATCACAGGCGGAGGTGAACACCCACTCGGCCGGGCGTGTGACGTCATGCTGTCCACCGGCGCCCGGCTGCCCACCCCCGGCGAACAGGCCCGCGGCGACGCGATCGCCGCCTGGGTCCAAGTTCACGCCCGCCAGTACGGCGTGATGTACATCATCTGGCGCCAACGCATCTGGAACCCCGCCCGAGCCGGCGAGGGGTGGCGCCCGATGACCGATCGGGGCGGCATCACTGAAGATCATTTCGATCATGTGCACATCTCCGTGCTGTGATCACCACCGAAAGAAAGGACGAAAGCGATGGCGCAACAGCGACACCGGCCCGGCGTCACCTCGTTGAGCGGCGGTCATGTCCAGTGACAGCGGCCCGGGGCGCGCCACGCCCTTGGTCGGCCAAGCGGCACTGAAGCACCTGGCTGCCACCATGAGAACGGCTCAGCCGACCCCGCCCCGCCACTCCCCTATCCCAGCCCCCGCCCCGGCCCCGATGCCGGCGACGGCCGCGATCCTGCAGCCCAACCCCGCCAAGCCCTCCCCCACGCTGCTCGCGGCCCGCAGCGGCGGCGACGCGTACTGGGAGGGGTCAGAGTTCGAGCCCGACCTCGAGGAGGAGTTCTGGCAGGACTACCCACCCGTCCGGGTCATGGGCCGCTACCGGATGTGGGCGGTGGCGGCCACCTGCACGCTGATCGCGGCGGTGGTGGTGTGGGCGACCCTGGACACCGGTACGTCGGCGCCCGCCCCTCCACCTCCGGGTCAGGCAGCCACATCGGCCAGCGGCGTGGCCTCTCCTCCGCTGGAGGTCCTGCCACCCCCACCAGAGCCGGCGCAGCGGATCTCCTCCAAGCCGCCGTCAGCGGGTTCGTCCAAGCGCCCGACACCCAAGGCCACCCGCCGTCCGGACAAGCCACCCGGCACCGTGCGCCGCCCCGTGAGCACCTCCGCACCACGGCCCACGGCCAACCGCACACACACCCGACCGCCGCAGACCGGGCCCACCGAACCACCACCTCCCCCGGTCAGTTCCTCCGCCCCGCAAACCGGCCCCACCGAGCCGCCACCCCCACCCGGCCAGTAACAACCCCTGGGGTGACTCTCCGGAGGAGCCGATCCGGTGCGCTGCGATGGCAGGTGCCCGGCGTCAGTTGCTGATCAGATCACCGTGCTCGGCAGTGAGACGAGTAAGCCTGGCCACAACCGGATCCAGATCCCCGCCCAGCGGATTGCTCTGGTAGGTGGCCAGGTCCGCCAGTAGCAGCCGCAATCGCGCCGCCAGGATCTGCATCCGGCCCAAGTACCCGGCGGCCCCCGCCGCCGGTATCGACGCCAGTGTCTGGGCCAGATCCGCGAGCATCTCGGCGAGCTCCTCATCGGCGACCTCGCGCCTGGCGACCAGAGCAGCGGCCCCCTGACGCAGGTCGCGACCGTATCGGGTGAACCAGTCGAACTCGCGGTCGGTGGTCCGGCGGGCGGCGCGTTCGGCGGTCTCGTGTCGACGCTCCCCCCGTGCGGCACTGGCCAGTCGCAACAGCCGGTGTTCGGCCGCCTGACGGGACCGCAGGCCCAACGCACTGGCGAGCTCGCCGAAGCTCAGACCGGTAGTCCGCCCGGCGGTGAGAAGCCCGAGCTCCAGACGGTCCAGCTCGCGAGGCGTGGCCGGCACGTTGGTCCGGGCGTACTCCAGGACCAGCAGCGCGTCCACAATGTCGGCGCGCAGCACCTCGATGCTGACCCGCTGGCACGCCAGCACATACGCCACGGCTTCGAGGGGAGCGTCGCTGGCCTGTTCCAGGTCAGGGTCTGCCGTGCGGGTACGGCGGTCGATGATTCTCTGCACCGCCGCGTCGGATTCCGATCGGGTGATCACTCGCTGAGTCCGCGTTGCCATGCGTCAATATGATATTGACGCCCTGGGGTTGGGGTGACCGATGACCGATGTGTTGTGCGTGTCGAGTGTCGTGGGACGCACCGCACGTGTCCTGTCTCACTGAAGGTGGCGCGCGTCTCAGGAAACCTGGCGTGTCGAGTTCTTCTGTCTCAACTAACCTGGCGGGAGGCCCTCTCCTGGCGAGGGCGGTGTCTCAGGAGACCTGGCGTAAGCGCCGCTTTGTCTCACGTTCATGTTGTCTCACGAAAGGTGGCGTGCTGCAGGTCAGCGCTTCGTTCCTGCGCCGACTTTAGACGCCATACCGCACCACTGGCGGCATCGCCTGCTCACGCTGCAAACCACCAACCACTGCGGCGGCGTTCCTACCGACCATGACGCCCTCACCCATGCGGCGCTCTACCCTGACGCCGTCACCCTCGCCGCTGAAATGCTCACCTCGGACCGTGAACGACGAACGTCCGGCAGTCCCGCGACGCGATGAACCCCCACTTCACGAGCACCGCTATAAACAAGCTGGTGAGCAGGAAACCGATCCTTGTCGTCGTCAGCGGCCCGCCCGGTGCCGGCAAGACCACCCTCGCCCATCTACTCGCCCGCAAGATCGGCTGCCCAGCGATCTGCCGAGACGAGATCAAGGAAGGCATGGTCCACGCGACCGAAAACTTCACCGCCGAACCCGGTGACGATTTCAATCTGCGTACGCTGCCGACGTTTTTCCAGGTGCTGGAACTACTTTTGAGCGCAGGCGTCACCACGGTCGCCGAAGCAGCATTCCAAGACCGGCTCTGGCGCCCGCACCTGCAACCCCTACGCCGACTCGCCGACATCCGACTCGTGCACTGCGAGGTCACCGCCGAAACCGCCCGAGCCCGAATCCGCCGCCGCCAGAGCGCAAACCCCACCAGACGCGCGCACGCCGACACGCACCTCATCAACCAGCAAACACACGCGGACGGACACAACAGCTTCCACCGTGTCGAACTCGACGTCCCCGAGATCGACGTCGACACCAGCGACAACTACCGCCCCACGCTCGACGAAGTCGTCGCATTCGTCGACGCCGGGCGGTGACCTGCCTACCGGCGACCTCCTCAATCCCACAACCGGCCGTCACCGGATGATTCACGGGAACCTGCGACAACACAGAGCGAGCAAAATTGAACGGCGAAACCTCTGACTGCCATGGCGGCATCGGTCCGATCGCCTCGCCACTCAAAATTCCTCCCCCTTGGTCAGAGCACCCTCGGTCAGGACAATCCACTGGCACAGGACACCGGCGGTCACGTTGGTGTTAGCTGTTGCTCAGGGCGTTGTTCCCGGCTGAAGTGGCCTGCGCCGTCCCGGCAACCGGGGGTTGTCGTGGCAGTGGCTTGATCAAGCGTTCCGCTGTTGGCCCGGTCGACTCGGCGGCTGACCCGGCTGCTGCTTTGCGGTTGCTTTCGCCGCCCTTACTGAGCGACGGGTCCCGAAGTGGATGACCGCTCCCCCCAGCAGGAGCATCATCGGCCAGAGCTCCGAATCGCCAGGCAGCCAACGTTTCCTTGGAGAAGTAGGGTCGCCTGTGGCTCAGTCGAACACCGAAAGCACCTGTAGACCTCAACAGGCCGACCAGCGTCGTGAAGATCCGGCCTCATCAGCCCGGCGATGCCCGGCTACGTCAAAACGGCCACGAGCCGAACACCTGCCGGAGAGGTGGGGCCGCCCTCACCTTCATCCGCACCGGCCTGCTCCCCCGGCGAAGCGTATGACCCTGTCGGCGTGGCCTCGAATGGGCGATCAGCTTCTTCGCCCAGCCGCATGCGTCCGGTCGACCCGCGCAGGGTCCAAACGGCCAACGTGACGTTCGTGGGGGAGAGGGCTGCAACCGCAAGCATGCTGCCGCTAGGTGCAACTGAGGGGTGAGGCGCCGGGGGACCGGCGGCTCACCCCTGGTGTGTCGTTTCTGTCAGAAACGCCGGGCTCTCATACCGCACCGCTTTTGTCGGGGAACCCGAAGGTGTCCAGGATGCCGTTGATCGTCGGTACGAGTGGCGCCTTGGGGTCCCAGATCGCGACTGGTTCTTGGGCGCTGTATGCCTCAGGGACACGAACGCTGGACCCGATGTAGGGGAGCAGTTTGTCGCCGAATATCTCCTCGGCCTCCTGCTGTAGCTCCAGGTAGAAGGCTCCCTGCCCTTGGTGGCTCTTGGCTTCGTTGATCAGGTAGTACGACGCAGTGGCTGACGCACCGAACTCCTGGTACTCCGAGCGGATCTCCTCGATCGCCACGGCGAGCGCGGAGGCGCCACGCATCTCCTTGCGGGTGGGCTTCATACAGACGATGACGTCTGTAGCGGCCAGGAGAAGCGATATCGACAACCGGCCCAGCGATGCCGGGCAGTCAATGTAGATCAGGTCGTACTGATCAGCTTGGATCTGGCTCTTCAGAGCGAGCTGTAGCCAGAACACTCCTCGCGGATCCATGGTGAGCTCGCTGTCAGCCTGGCTCATCTTGTTGTCGCCACGTACCAGGTGCAGGCCGGGAATGACGCGGAAGGCATCGTCGCCATCACCTGAGCTGATGCGGGTACGGCCGGGGACGATGGCGTCGTCCAGTTTGGCTCGTCCCAGCATCACATCGTGGATCGTGGGTGCGCCCTTGGGCACGAAGTCGCCGTCGTAGCCATGCCAGTAGGACATATCCGATTGCAGGTCGGCGTCAGCTTTCAGGACGTTGTAACCCCGCAGGGCGGCTTGCACACCGATGCTGTGGCCTACCGTGGTCTTCCCGACCGAACCTGCCCGGTTCATGCCCAGCAGTACAGGCGGAAGGTGTGGCGCGTATCGCGGTCGCTGGAGTGGTGACAGTGGAGCCATGGCTCTTCTCCTCAGTGAGGGGGTTGTCAGGAGGTAGCTGGGGTGAGCCCGAGTTGATCGCTTTCCCATGCGGAGTGGGGGGTGTAGCCGGCCACGTCCATCAGGTGCCGGACATGGGTGATGATGCCCATGTCCCACTTGCGTCGCCGATCCGCTGCCCTGATCTCAGCGTCGGCGAGAGCCGTCGCGTATGCCAACCGGCCTATCCGTTGCCGGTCCCCAGACTTGATCATGGTTTGGGCGTAGGCCTTAGCGCCTAGGGCCTCAGCCTCCAGATCGCCAAGTGCTACCAGCCATTGGTGCGCGAGCTCTAGGGCCGGGCCGGGGGCGTGTACCACGGTAGCCATCGCGATGGGCATGCTGTGAGGCGCGTGGTCGGCCTCGAACGCGTCGAGCAAGGTCTGACAGTGCTTGGCTCGGGCCTCCGCGGCGATGGCGCGGTCACGATCGCCGTCGACCGCGGCTGAAGGTGCGTGGCGTCGAGCGCTCTGTGGCGGTCGCTCTCGCGACGGGCTCGGTGACTCATGGCTCAGGCCCGACGACGTTTCCTGTCTGGTAGGCGTTTCTGCCAGAAACGCCGGTGGTGATGAGGGCACCTCGTTGGGACTTGCAGGAGATACCGGACCGGGCGCTTCGGGTGCTTCGGGTGCTGTCAGGACACGCTGAGCGGCCTCCTTGGCCGAGATGCCATGGTCCCTCATCATCAACCACGCCGGGGCTGCCAGCTCGGGGGTATCGCCGAGCGCGGCCAGGATGTTGTAGGCGGTATCGATGCTGAGTTCACCGGCCAACACCAGCGAACGGGCGTCCGCACCGAGTTCGAGCAGACGGAGACGTTTGGAGATGTGAGCTTTGCTCTTGTTGTTCCGCACTCCGATCTCGGCCAGGCTATGCCCTGCGAGCTGTAGCCGCCGGTACCCTTCGGCTTCTTGAAATGGGTTGAGGTCCACTCGGCCGAGGTTCTCGTGGATGAATACCTCATCCATCGTCTTCAGAAGATCATTTTGGATCTCTCCGCGGATAGACTCCCACCCGGCGTCCTTGGCAGCCAGCCACCGTCGTTCACCAGCGAGCAGGACGTACTCGATCTCTGGCCCGAATCGTTCGGTGTGCTCGGGCCTGACCTTCACATATTCCACGCGGTCGCAGACCACCACGGCATGAATGAGTCCAATGGTCGTCAGCGAGTTGACCATCTCTTCCCGCTTCTCGGCCGAATCAAGAGCGTCGTCCCGCAAGTTCTCCGGATTGGGAGCGATCGCGGAGACGGGGAGCGGTCGACCGTTCCCCTTGGCCGTGGGGGACTGGATGAGCGGACGCTCCGCCAAGATGATCCGAGGATCCAAAGTCTTGGGGGCATTGGCCGATGCGCCAGCCTTGCTACCTCGGGGCATGTATGTCCTCCAGCTTTAACACTCATGGAGATGTTCTCGCGAGCGAGATTAGCGTTTCTGGCAGAAACGGTGGGGGAGTGACGCGCGTTCTGGCAGACGTTTCTGCCAGAAACGCCGATCAAGGTCGTCGATGTGGACCTGAAGAAGGGTTGAGCTCGAACGCGGGAACATCGGACGCTGGCCGCGCCACACCCGGCGGGTTGGCATGCCCGAACTCCCAGCCGGGGAGTGACCCGTGTCCTGGCTGACTCTGTAGGGGAGAGGTGACTGTGCCAGGGCAACGTCGACCTGGCCGCCAGCTTTGACCGTCGTCGTACTTGCGCTCGTGAACCTCGGTGGCGGCGTCACAGAAGGCGTTGCGAGCAAATGGCCGAGCCAAGGTCTCATCACAGCTAGCCCTGATGGTTCGAATCTGAGGCCTGAGAGCAGGTCGTGGGCGGCGGTCTCAACGGCATAACTACCTGGCAGACGTTTCTGGCAAAAACGGTGACGAGCTCGTCGACGTGACGCGAGGGGGTCGGGGTGAGCTAGTTGGGCTTGGCCACCCTCGTCGGACGCTGGTCGGTAGTGCATCCGTCCCCGAAACTGGACGATGGGGGAGTGGCGCACATTCTGGAGAAGAGGTTTCTGGCAGAAACAGTGTCGGGCTGTCGACGCAGCTTGGGCGCTACCTGAATCGGCATGAGATATGCCTTCCTACGCAGTCGGGGGGCCGCCCCGGCCGGAAGCTCGGCCGGGCGGCACGGAGGACAGGATTGCGGGGCAGGTGGGCTTGTGTCCCGCTTCGATGTGACGTCCCCCTGATGCCGCTACCGCGGGGACTAGCTAGTCCTCGACCGGCATGTTGAACTGCGCCGCCCACACACGAGCCTCATCTGCGTAGGCCTCCCACGCCCGCAGCACGAGCGTGCCGCCCGGGCGGACCACAGCCCCACCGGCGATGCGAGACGCGTTGTGAAGGCGTGGCCAGCAGAACTACTCGCCCGAGAGATCATCGCGGACTGCTACCCGCCGGAGCCCACCGAACCTCCGATGTACCACGTCTCGACGCGGAAACGGATCCGGCGCCACACCCGGAACAAGATTGGCGACCGCGACGGATGGACCTGCGGTTACTGCCACACCCACGTCGACCGCGATCTCCGATGGCCACATCCACTCTCACCCAGCATCGGGCACATCCTGTGGGTCGGCTTCGACGCAGGAGGCATCGACGACCCCGACAACCTGCGCCTTGAACACCTGGCCTGCAACATGTACAACGTCCCCCGCCTGCTGGTTTCCACACTGGGTCCGCGCGCCCGCGGCGAGCGTGAACAGGCTGGCCTGCCGCCGTACACCGACGACGAGCGGCGGGCGATCATCGCTGAAGCGCTCGACGCGCCTCCCGCCGTGCCTAGGGACGAGGCCATGCGCCGCTACTGGCGCCCGGGCATGGTGTCCTGGCAGCGGTGGCACACAGAAAACCCCGGCGCCTGCAGTTGCACCTCTGGCGAGCCGAGCGTGTTCTGTCGGCCCCCCCGCCCCGGCGGCGACCTGACACCGCTACGACACAGTCCTACCGCCCGTTGCGCGACATAAGCGAGGCGCCCTGCCGCTGCCCCTCCCGCAGAGCAGAGAACGCGGCGTTCACCGGATCCCGCCTGCCCACGGCCACCTGAGACGCGGGCTCACGCGCCGCGGCCGGCGGGTCGCCCCCGCGGCCGCCGCGCCGGCCGCCACCCTCGCCGCTGGCCTTCTGCTGGGCCGCGTACCGGGCGGCGGCGCGGCGCGCGGCACCCCACCGTGCCCCGTGCCCCTCGATGATCTCGGCACCGCTGCCATCCCTGCACGGCTTACCCGGCGAGGTCAGACACCGAGGGCACTTGACGCCGTGCACCTCCGCAACCGTCACCTGCACCTGAGCCTGCAGGCGCTTCACGTGCATCCCGGGTTGGTGGTACGGAGCTGCCTTGCGGGTGCCAGCGCCGCGGCCACCGCGCGACGCGCCGGCGGACCCGGTGCTCCCAATCTCAGACGGCAACTCGCCGCCCTGGCCAACACCGAGCTGGCGGCGGTACTCGGCGTCGTTGCGGGCACGCTGCTTGGCGAGGGCCGCTTTGCGTTCTCTCTTCGTAGGCTTGCGCTTGCTCACGGCGATCACGATAGAGACCTGGAGCTGGCGCGCGAGGGCGTTGTCCGAGAAGTGACGCTCACGAGGGGAGCGCCGAACTCGGTCACAGCCGTGGGTCGTCCAGCAGCCGGAACCCGTCGGCGTCCTCCTCGGTCAGATGGGCGACGTGAACCGCCGGCCTGGCAGCTCGTTCTCCGGGAGCCCGGCCTGCTCGGCGATCCGCGCCGCCGGCACCCCCAACGGGGCGCTGGCAGGGTGCAGCGCGGTGACGAGCTGGGCGCTGTCGCCGACCGTGAGCAGCACCAGCGCTTGCCCAACGGGTACCTCCACATCCTCTGCCTGCCACGTTGGATGCGGGTGCTTGCGCGGGCGCCCTCCGCCGACACCGCGCCCCGGGGCTGAGCCAGACACCGCCCCGGGCACCCAGCCCGGGGCGGTACCCCACCGCATCCCCGCTTGCCCACTCAACCCTGCCCGGCATTGGACAACCTCCGCGTTCCGCCCTGCGTCATAACTAAACGGGCCCTAAGCCCGCGCTGATGGCAATACCGGACGTACCGGGACGACACGCAAAGGCACACCGTGGACTGCGTAGAGCACCTGAGGTCTCAACTCGACACCACCGAACAAGCCGCCCGTGACACCCTCGCCCAACTCAACGCCCAACGTGCCCAAGGGGTCATCCCAATCAGAGAACGCGAACAAGTCAAGCGGGCCAAAGAGCAACTGCGCCTGGTTGACGACTGTCACAAAGCTGTCGCCATCTACGAAAGCGCCCACGCGGTCGACCCTGACGGTGCTGACACTGCCTGCCTGCTGTCCATAGCCCGGATCCTCGTCGCCCAGCAGGTCGAACTCGACCAGATACGGGGTCAGGCCCCGGAGTAGGTCGGCGCGCAGCACGACCTGGGCGGTGACGACCGGCCAGACCACAGAGGGTGGGGGTCTGCCCCGGCGGATACAAGTCATGCCACCGGGTCGGCGCAGCCCGCGCAGAAGGTGCTGCGGTACAGCGAGCCTAGGAGCCCCTGGTGAGGTTTCCTGGGCTCCCCGCTCGTTCCAGCTCGTGCTGGCTTACCAGGTGTGGCCTTCCCGAAGGAAGCGCCACAGTCGGTCGGAGGAGTTCTGGTCCCGGTTGAGGTAGAGGGTGTTCCAGCTTCCTGGTCCGTGGTAGGTGTCCAGGGTCAGCGCGATGGCGGTGTTGACGCGGGGGCGGTAGGCGCCCCACCCGGTGGGATGACCGATGTCGGATTCTTCCGGGCGACGCGACCAGTCCTGCAACTGCGAGCCGTTACAGGTGCGGATCACGACCTTGGTACCTCCGACGGGGCTGGCGATGGCGGGTTGCAAGCACTTGTTGGCCGCCTCGTTCTTGATCACGTAGTGGCCGTCCGCCTTGACCTCGTAGGTCCACTTGGCGGTGCGGTACTTCCAGTTCGGGTGGCGCAGGGAGATCGCCTCGGCTCCCTCTGCGACGCTGTCGCTCAATGTGGCCAGGCGGCTGCCGTCCATCCGGTTGATGAACTCCCGGTTGGTCTGCGGCTCGGCATGCGCGGCGGGCGTGAGCGTCAGCGAGGTGAGGGTCGAGGTGGCCGCCGCTGCGGCGAGTACGGCCATGCGACTGATGATGGACATAACAAAGATGCTCCTTATCTGGGAGAACGAGAAGACGGCCAGCCAAGAGGATCTACGCGCGCGCGCAGTCACCGAAAGTAGCAACCAAGTACGTTCAGTCACAGCGTCCACGCTGCCCGGTGATGGATCAGTACGCCGGTCTCTCGCCATGAGTGGCTCCCGAACACCCCAGCGGAGCTCTCCCTAGCCTTGACCTACGGCGGGGAGGTTTAGCGTTCGATTTCAGCCGGATGGTCCCAAGACCCGTTCCCGCCAACCGCCGCATGATGCGCTCACCCGCGCTGCCCGACCGTGATGGAGACACGCCACAACCGGAAGGTGCGAACGGATAGCAGCCCGGCACACCGCATACCAAGGGTCCCTCGCGGAGGTCGGCCGATCCGAAACCGAGGGCCTGCACAACACCATCGTCGAAGCGATGATCAGCGGCTGCCTGGTAGACCTACACGCCTGGTTGGAGCAACGGCACGGCCCGAGACCGTTCGCCGCCCTCTTTAAGGCGGCCTCATACCGCGGCCCTGATCCCGTATGGAAAAGGCGTCCCCCCTTCACCCAGAGCGCGCCTGGGTGGAGTGTCACACCGGCTGACGGGCGCCCGGGTTTCCTGGGACGATAGAAGTGCGATGAACTCCTCCCTCTCCCTGGTCACCGCCCACCCCCGCTTGCCCGTGCAGCTGCACCGCGGCTGCCGCCCGGGCGAGCTCCACCTGCTGGCGCTCGCCGTGCCGGTCACGGCCGATGACTGCGAAGACCTCGGACGGTGGCTCGCCGAGCACGGCAGGGCACTCGCCCGCGCGCACCTCACTCTGGCAGCGTCGAATGATCAAAGCACGCCACCGACATCAGGCCGCGCTCGACGTCCCGGTGACGATGCTGCTCGGCGACCCCGGCACCACCGGCGCCCGTGCGACCGCCGAAACGCTGGACCAGCCCACCGAGCTGGCCTTCCAGATGCGGCGCGAGCTGTGGTCGGACGTCCATCGGACCCTGACCAGCTACGTGATCGACCAGGCCGTCAAGGCGCCGATGGGGCCGCTCAAGGGCACCGTCACGCTCGACGAGGACGGCCAGGAGATCATCACCCTGCGCGGCGCGACCGAGCGGACCATCGATATCGGCCCGACCTGGACGACGTCGACCAGTCCCAGCTGGTGAAGTCTGTGGTCGAGGCCGACAGCACCCAGTACCTGCCCCCGCTGGTAGTGGTCCGGCTGCTGCTTCAGGTACTCAAGGTGCGCGACGTGGACGAGATCATCGCCCACGTGACCGGAGACAACGGCGAGTTCATCTCCCCCAGAGACACCGCAGGGCAGGAGGCCGTTGACCGATTCCGCCGCGGCGAAGACCCCGCGTCCGCGTTCGGCGGCGGCGACCCGAGCCAGCCCGGCCAGGACCCCGCGAGGGAGCCGGTAACCGTATGACCCTCCACCTCGTCCCCGTCGCCGACGCCATCGAGCACATCGCCGCCTACGCGTGCATCTGCGGTCCCCGCCGAGAAGTAGTCCCCCACGAGGCGAAGCTCCGCTTTGCCGCCGTCCACGATGCCGTCGACGGGCGGGACGGGGGTCGGCGTGGCGATCACCGAACGGACGCTCCGCCTGGTCCGGGAGGTGAGGCAGAACCTCGACAAGATCGTTGACGGGGTCACCCGCGACCTCACCGCCGCGTGGGTCCGCGCGTGGGACGAGCTCATCGGCACCTACAACGAGGCCGCCGACGAGCTCATTGCCGCGGCGGTCGATGGCCGCTGAGCACCTGGGCGGCGGTGTCCACCTCGGCGGGGTTCGCAGTGGGGCGGCTACCTTGGCGCGTTTGGCCCAGGCCAGCACGGCGGCCACAGCTGTGGCGGTGGCCAGTGTCACTGCGGCTGCGTCGGCGAGGTTGACCTCGGTGGCCGGTTTCATCGCCCGCACGACCATGGCCGACAGTCCGGTCAGCGCGAGGATGGCCGCTGCGGCGACCGTGACGATCCAGAGGGTCCGGCGTCGGTTCACACCGGTATCGTCGCCGTTTGTTGACAGTTGGGCATCACTTGCGCACAAATCGTGATCGTCGATCGCCTTTGCGGGTTGCTGCCGCCGGTTGGTCTCAGGGACGCATAGAGCCCGACCAGGACTTCCGGACCCCTGTTCGGTTTGGCCGCTGCCGCTGCCGCTGCCGCTTGGGTGCGCGGTGCTGCGCACGGCGCACGGTCTGAGGCTGCGCGAAGGCCCCGCGGCCGACTGGCCGGGAAGCGGTGCGCACCGGGGATGTCACCTCAGCGGCCTTTGGTGCCTCACCGGTGAAGGTCTCGACGTCGCCGATGTTCTGGTCGTACCTGATCCACTCGTCTTCGGCGTTGATCGCGTCTCACACGGTCGCGTACCGGCGCGTGGGCGCCTGCTGACGCTCGGCGTGGCGCTCCTGGTGGAGTTTCTCGGCGGCCTCGACGAGGGCGAGCGCGGCCTCGAACCGGGAGTGGGAGGTGGCGGCCCACTGGTCTGCCTGCTCGTGCCACGCCCGGTACCGGCGGGCGATCTCCTCACCCTGATGCAGCGGGGGAGTTTGTCGAGCTCGACGGCCACGGGCTCGACGCTGGCGGCTTTCCACGCGGTGAGCGCGAGCGCACCGTCCGAGTGACGTCGAGGGTGGCGCCGTCGACCAGCAGGCTGGCTCGGATGAGCGCGCCGAAACGGGTCCGGGGACACCGCGCGTCCGCGGCCGCCGCGCACCCCGGTGCGGTAGTAGCCGCGGTCGTCGCGGTGCAGTTCACCTGCGGCGGTCCAACGCATCGCGGAGGCCTGCGCAACCGGACCAGAGCACCCGCCGTGCCTGCTGTTGGTGCCGGTCGGCGGTGAGCATGGCCTACACCTGCTCCTGGTTGTCAGGGGTGATCAGGGGAGGATCGGTCCTTTCTTCTTGGTGCGCCGTACGGCCCACCGTTGCGCGATGTGCAGCAGTAGAGGGTCCCGGGCGGCGCGGCCGGGCGCCCGCTGCATTCACCGCCATACCGGCTGCGCGGTCGGTGTGATCCGCCACCACGACTCGGCGACTTCCAGCGCCGCTGCGGTGAACCTCACGGCCGCCTGCTCGGCGTCATCCCCATCGAACAGGAACGTCGTGTAGTCGTTGCCGCCTGACGTCGCGTGCACAGTGCCGGCTTCCCGCGCCAGGCGTGGCAGCATCCTATATATGAGGTCAGCGTCCGCCTCGCTCTCCGCGTCGCCGTGCATGATCGACACCGGTTGGATTCCGCGTGTAGCGAGCATGGCCTCGGCCGTGACCGCGTCGCCGGCCAGTGTCTGCACGAGTTCGAGGGCCCGTTCCTTGATCGCGTCGTACTCCGGTGCGGTCATGGGGGTGACGGGGTCAGCCGGGAACCTGTAGACGGCTTGCGCTGTTTGGATGCCCAGGCCGTTGCAGTCGTCACAGACTTCGGTGAAGAACGCGGCACCTCGGCAGGTGCGGCAGGCACACGAGGTGCAGGGGCCGGGCCCGTAGTCGGACGAACCTCGGCAGTGCGGGCAGTCGTTGGTCATAGGTCAGTCTCCGCCCGGTTGAGGGCTGCGGCCCTCGGACCGGGGCCGCTCGTCATGCTGGTGTTCATCGGATGAGGTCCTGTCCGGTGGCGATGCGGTAGATGGGGGAGTCGGTCGTGGCCAGAGGGGTGATGGCGGTGAGCCGGGTCGAGGATCGCGGGGTGGACGTACCAAGGAAGGCCAAAGGCCCGGGTGTTGATTTCACGGACCACGCGGCGCAGGGCGTGGGCGTTCATCAGCTTGTTGATCGTGCGTTCGGGAGTTCGTTGGCCGGGTCGGTGTGTACGTAGATGTACATCGTGTTCACCTTTTCGCCGAGTTCGCCACCGTGAACGTCCTGGCCGACCTCGGCGCGCTCCCCGCGTCCCTACCGGCCGGGATGGTGCAGCCCGTCCCCGCGAGCGCTGCGGACTACGGGATCGTATTCGCCGCCCCACCGTCGTTCGTCGGATGGGGCCAGCCTCTTTGACCCCTGACAGGAGTGCTGTAGCACCATAAGACGATGGTGATGCGCCGCTACCACGAACCAGCCGCGTGGTCCTCGACGAGGAAGCTCAGCCTGTGAAGTTCTGGGCTGGTCGTCACACCTTCGTCGTCGCCGAACTGCTCGGCCCGCCGCGGGATGAGGTAGAGCCGTGGTGGACGGAGGAGAACCTCGGCCGGCCCTTGGAGGACCTGCGGATGCGGCACTACCTGCTGCGCGCTCTGGGGGCGTGCGGCGGAACGCGGTGATGGAGCTTGTCCTCCAGGCGGAGACGTGGCACGTGGTGGGGGAGAGGACTAGCGATGGGGCGCCAACCCTACGGCTGGCGCCCCATCGCGGTGAGCTATTCGTCCGTGTCTGGCGTGTACGGCTCTATGGAACGGGCCTGAGGGTACTTCTGGCCGGGTAGGCATCGGGGTCGGCCGTTGAAGCGGACTTCGTGTCCAGCAGGCAGAGAATGGATGCCACGTGGAAGGTCATCGCGGTGTGCGAACCACGCGAGCCCGCTCGTATCGCGGATGAATCCGTAGGGTGAACGGGGCTTCCATGTGTGGATGGTGCCGTATCGGTACCCATCTGAAGCCCGTTGGCTTGTGGCGCCTGCCACAGGGTCAGTGAATGGGTACCTGAGCCGGTAATCAGGAGCCAGGCCAGCGTCCAGCAAGGATTCCCACGAGGGTGCGTGATCGGCGGCGTCTGTAAGCAGAGGTGCCCGCCACACCCGGTGCGGAGCGCCATCCGCCTGGGTGAAGCTGCTGGGAACGATGACCCGGACCTGTAGCTTGCGCAGGTGGTGGATGAGTGGGAGGAAGTCGGCGTCCCCGGTGATCAGAACCGCGGCGTCGATCTGGCCGGTCATGGCCAGCTCGTGTGCGATCAAGGCGAGCGCCACGTCAGCGCCCGCTTCGTTGTTGCCGTTGGGGTCGGTGCATGCGACGTCGTGCCGGATGACACCCTCGGTTCGGAGGGCGTGGTCCCATTGTCTCGACGTCGTAGCGTTGGACCGTCCATCCCCGTTGGTGGCTTGATAATCCGAGGTGACGGGACGGCCAAGCACATAATGGGCTTCTGTCACGGTGATCTGCGCAAGAGGTAGCGCCAGTTCGCGGTGGAGGTACCAGCGCATCACGTCATGGAGGCCGCCGAACGAGGGCTTGGCCATCCACTTGGAGTTGTCTGCCAGAAACTCCCATAAGTGGATGAACCAGCCGCCGTCGTAGAAGATGCCTACGCGTAGAGGTGTCAAAGGGTCCTTCTCTCGTTCATAGAGGTGCAGAGATGATGCGGTGACCCCGAGGGGGCGCCGGCTCGGGGCCACCGCTGTCCGGCCGGGTCTCTGCCAGGGCAGGGGGTGGCGAGGTTGCCCGACCGGTGTCACGGCTCCGCCATGGGCAGGCGGTGCGGGCCGTGACAGCTCATGGTGGGTGTTGCGGGAGCTACGAGGACACCGGCTCACCGTCGACGGCGGTTCCCATCCGGCCGACTCCGCCGAGCATGCGGATCGTCAGCGGCTCGTCGGTGAAGCCGTCAGGCCGCCAGTACTGCACGTCGACCAGGCCGGGGTCTACCAGGGTGAACCCGTCGAAGATGGCCTCGATCTGGTTGATGCTGCGGAACACCGCTGGTGATTCCGCGTGGGCGTACACCTCGCGGAACCGGGCCACCGTCTCAGGGGGTGCTCCCTCGTCGGTGCCGTGCGATACCACCAGCATGCTCCCTGGGCACATCATGGTGCGGAACACGCCCACGATGCCGCCTGGGTCGTCAGGGATGAAGTTCAGCAGCGATGTCGCGACCAACGCCACCGGCCGGTCGAAGTCGATGATCTC
Source organism: Sphaerisporangium flaviroseum (assembly GCF_039537005.1). Lineage (NCBI taxonomy): Bacteria > Bacillati > Actinomycetota > Actinomycetes > Streptosporangiales > Streptosporangiaceae > Sphaerisporangium > Sphaerisporangium flaviroseum. Next base: position 33,487 of record NZ_BAAAZR010000059.1, read on the forward strand.
GGTGAGCTTGCGGATGACCTGCTCGGGTTCGCGGACGTCGCCATCGATGATGTGCATGCCGGCGTGCAAAGCCCGGACGTGGGACAGCACAATAGGGTCGTTGTCGACTCCTGCGACGACCGCGTTCGGGTTCACCTGCCGGGCCACCTCGTCCACGTTGGGTGAGGTGGGGATCCCGGTGCCCAGGTCGATGATCTGGGAGACAGCGGTGGCGCAGTACCGGACTGCGCGAGCCATGAATGCCCGGTTCGCCATCGCCAGTTCCGGGGCCTCGGGCATGGCCTCGATGAGTCGTCGTACCGCGTCCCGGTCGACGGAGAAGTTGTCCTTGCCGCCGAGCAACACGTCATACATGCGCGCGGTCGAGGCCACGGTGGTGTTGATGGTGGGGAACGGCTGCGCGGGGGCCGGCTTGTCGCGCAGGGGCGATGATTCATCGGTCAATGGGTGCTCCGATTCCTCGAATGCTCGTCGGGCGATGTGCATGGCGGCCGCGCTGATGTCGGTGGTGGAGGTGTGTTCCTCATTGGCCAGCAGCCCTTCCAGGGCGGCCACGACCCCTCTGGCGATCAGGGCCTCTTGCGGGTGGTTTGTGGAGCCGAGCAGCGTGGCCAGGTGCGTGGTCGTCTGCTCCCGCGAGGGTCGTAGATAGTCGCCGCCGTGGTTGGCTTCCCGGTACAAGATCCGGGCTCTGCGCGGGTCGCCGGTCACGAACAGCACGTACGCCTCGACTGCCAAGCGTGTCCGCTGCGGTGAGTCCTTGTGCAGGTGCGATACCGCGTCCCGGACCGTGTGGATGGCTTGCTGTGCGCACCGGTCGTACACCAGTTTCAGCAGCTCCACGCGCCCACGAGCGCGAGGGGAACCGGGGAAGCATTCGTAGAACGTGCGGGCCGACACCGACGCCTGACCGTAGAGGTCCGCGACTGTGGTGTCGGTGAACCCGACAGTGCCGAACAGTTGGTGGGCGGCGGCGATGAGCCGCTCCTTTTGGTCGGCGAGCCGCTCTTCAGTCGTCTGCTTGGCGTATTTGCGGCCAGACATCGGACCGACCTCCCGGCGTGGACGATATGTGAGTTGCCCAGCGTGTCGGTTTCGGTCTGGGCTGCTTGGGGGGAAAGGGCGGGGGACCTGACGACTCGATGCGCAGGCCCCCAGCCCCTCGTCTGCGAAGGTGTCAGCGGCATCCGCTATCCCGGGAGTTCCTCGGGGTTCACCGGCGCCGCCTTGCCGCCCTGTGAGGCTTGCGGTGGGTTGGGCGATTTCGGGTTCTTCGGCGCATCCAGCGATTCGGCCGGCCACCGGCGCCGGGCATGCAGGTAGAGGGGCAGCAGTAGCCGGGCCGCGCCTTCAGGGGTGCGCGCGTGGCTGAACAGCGGTCTGCCCTTGGCGCTGAGACGCAGGGAGTCCCACCAGATACGCCGCCCATCGGTGAAGGCGACCACGTGGCGCCACAGCGACACGGCTGCGGTGCCGTCCGGCAGCCCGTACCGGTTGGCCGGCACGTTGCAGCGCGCCAACTCCGCCGTCAACTCCTCGGCGATCTTGCGTGTCCGGCGCGGGACATCAAGGATCGAGGGCGGGTCCCACGCCGGCCAGGGTGCCTCGCCCGTCACGCTCGTGCCCCCGGCCTGCGAAAAAGCTCCGCGTCCCGCATCGCCTCCCGCAGGGCTTGCATAGTGGGGGCGGTCACGGGGGACGCGATTCCCTCCACGCAGGGGATGGCCTCGAAGTGCCTGTCATGCAGCCGGTACAAAACCAGCCACCCCGGCTCCAGCGCGTTGACCCGGTCAGCCTCCGCCCGCTGCGCCAGGTCCCACGGCCGCCGCGGCACCGCCTTGGTGGTTCGAGGTTGTCCCTTGCTATGCCGGCCACGGGACGTCGCCCTGTTCATTGATCCACTCCTTGCCCGAAGTCCTTGCGCAGGGGCAGCGGCAGGCCTCTACAGTCATCCATGGGTCGCACCTCCGATGTGCGGTCAAGGAGCCCGCCAGGTGATGCCTCACCTCGGCGGGTTCCGCCGTTTCAGCTGCCGGCAGGGGGTGGAGCGATAGTGCAGGTGATCAGAGACAGACCCCACGGCAGGGACTGCATTCGCCGGTCAGGCCACAGGCCGGCCCCGGTGAGCAGGTCGGTGTACTGCTGGACCGTCCGCTCTGTGGTGGCGAACAACCCCAGCATGCGCAGCGCGATGGCGTGCGCCGGGTGCGGTTCCGAGCCGCCGGGGGTGAGCATGTCGATCAGCCACAACCGGGAGTCGGCGGTCATGGTGTCGCGCACGGCGGCGAGCAGGCTCCCGGCGCGTGCGTCGTCGAGGTTGTGCAGCACGCTGGCCAGCACGTAGTCGGTGCCCGGGGGGATGGTGTGGAAGATGTCGCCGGCGAGGACTTCCCACCGGCCGCCGATGTTCTGCTCTTCCAGGTAGGCGCGGGCGCGGCGGGCCACCGATTCCCGCTCCACCAGCACCCCGGTGGCATCACGGTGCGCGCGCAGGACCGCGGCCAGCAGATGACCGGTCCCGCCGCCCAGGTCAACGACGGTCGCGCCGAATTCGCGCCGGGCCACTGCTGGGGCGATCCGCCGGGTCCGCGACTCCATGTACCAGTCGAACAACGCCGCCGTCTCCGGGTGCGCCTCCAAGTACGCGTACAGGCCACCGTGGGCATCGGTAACGGCTGCCCGCCCCGTGCGTACCGTGTCGGTCAACTCGTCCATGGCGGCCCGCCACAACCGATGGGCGTTGATTCGCACCGAGGGCAGCATCGTGTTCTCATGGTCGGCCAGCAGCGTCTGCCCGGTCATGCCGAGCACGTAATGGCCGATCTCCGTGCGGTTCACGATGCTGTCGGACAGCAGCGCGTTCAGGATGGTGGCCAGCTGCCGGGGTTGCGCCCTGACGCGTTTGGCCAGCTCCTGCGCGCTCTGCTCCCCGTAGATGGCGAGCTGCTGCGGGCAGCCGAGCTCAACGAAGACGTCCAGAGCTCGAGCGAGTAGCCCCCCGGCGATGATCCGTTGAATCGTGTCGGCCGGGGACACCTCGACCACCGAGGGCACCAGATGGGCAGGTGAGCCGGGACGGCGGGTTCTGCGGGGCAGCGGGTCGCTCACGATGCCTTCACCGCCGGGGTCGCGCCGGAACCCGCGAGCAGCAGGGTCACATCCATCGGGGTGTCGAGGTAGCCGAGTTCCTTCATCCGGTCGGCGACCCGCTGGATTCGGATCGGTTCCAGGCTCACCGGGAAAGTGCCCAGCCTGATGTTGCTCGCGATGTTCGCTTCGATCCGGGTGTACTTCGGGATGGCATTTTCGACCAAGTCAGGATCGCGGGCCGCGTCAGCCTGGGCAGCTTCCATCGCCCGCTGAAACGCGGCGACGGTCTTGGGGTTCTTCTTGGCGAACTCCACCGTGGTCATCCACCCGGCGATGGGGAAGTTCGCCATGGATCCGCTCATCAGGTCATAGATCTCGCGCGCCCCGTGCTGGGTGGCGAACGCGCTGATGAATGGCTCGACGAGCACGACGGCGTCGACCTGCCCGGTGACCGCGGCGGCGATCATCTGCGGCAACGCCATGGGGACCATCTGCACGTCGGACGCCTTGAGGCCGGCCGTGGCCAGCCCGTTCTCCACGCCGAGGGTGATGATGCTGTGCAGGGCGGCGACCGCGATCCTCTTGCCGCGCAGGTCCTTCAGCTCTTGGGCTTTGGAGGTTTTGGGCACCATGACGACAAAGGTTCCCGGGGCGGCCTGGTAGGCGTCGTTGAGGAACTGGAACGGGCCGGCGCCTTGGGCTTGAGCGGCGATCGTCGAGACGTAGTTGCCGATCGAGATGTCCAGGCTGCCGCCCTGCAGCGGTGCGAAGGCCAGCCCGCCGCTCTGGATCTCGGAGGCATCCACCTTCAGGCCTTCCCGGGAAAAGTAGCCCTTATCCTGGGCGATCTTGAGGGTGGCGCAGTCGGGGATCGGCATCCGGGCGACCGTGATCGTCGATTTCTCTGGCCGTAGACCGGTTGGGTCGGCTGGTGTCTCGCTGCAAGCGGTGGCGAGACCCACTAACCCCACGGTAAGTGAGGCGGCAAGTGCGCTTCGTAATCTCATGTGGGTATCCCGAAGAGAAGAGGTGACTCGGACAGTTCACGTGGCTTCCGGGGAGGTGGACCCCGGGCCAGCCACCTAGCCGGCTCACCCCTCGGCGGGGCGAGTTCCATATCGGCTAGGCGTCAAGCTCCCGCTTGTCCCACGAGCAAAGCGGAAGGGTCGAGGGCGATGGCACAGGACCAAGGCGACCTTCTCGCGCACCGGTCTAGGCGATCAGAGCGGCAGCACGCACGGCGGCGTCCCGTAGCCACTTCGGCGGGTGTTGGGGGAACAGAGCCATCCTTAAACACGTGAGGATCTTGTACCGCCATGGAGTCGCTGCCCAGTCAATCTTGGTGGCATTCAACGCAGCCAGGGCGGCGCTCAACCCCGTGCGACGGACTGAGGCGATATCGCAGATCAGCTCATTGACCCACGCGATCGCTCCGGTGATGCCCCACATCAGAGGCACCGTGACAAGCACGGGCAGGGCGACAAATCCAGCGACCGCGTACCCGACCAGGCCCAAGGTGACCTGCGCGGTTGCGTAGATGCTCATGACGCCGGTGGCGTGCCTCATCTCGTGGTGAAGCAGCGCCTCCAACGTGGGCGCAGGCAGATCCGCTGTGCGGTGGTGGACCACCATCACCCGGCGTGAGCCCACCCACAGCACTCCCACGGTGAGGCAATACGGGTGCTCACACGGGCCGCCGTCGGTCTTATAGCACCAGGGGTTGCAGGGGTGGATGCCTTCGATGCTGGGATACCGCGACATGGTGTCACTAATGAGCCTGTCGATGAGATCAGCGTTCGTCTCCGGCATTCGCATACGCGAGGTCTCCCAGTGCAAGGGAGCAGTGTCCCAGTCCACCGGCCCCAGGGTCCCGCGCACGTGCCGCCGTAGCCACAACCCCGCCCCCAACAGGGCGCCGCCGCCTAGCGCGAGTGAAACCGGCAACGACACGTTGGTGACAACCCGCAAAAGCACCCCGGCTCCTAGGAGAACCCCCGCTATCGCGGTACGCGCGAGCACGACCCGCCCGGGGTACTTCCCAGCCAGCGCCTGACTGGTTAGCCATTGGTTCATAGCGTCGCGGAACTTCTGCGGCTGAGCCTTGCTCGCCTGCTCCTCACTTGATCGTTTTATGCGGATGGACACAGGGTTCCTTTCAGTGGGGGGAGAGGTGGGCCGACCCAAGCCGAGATCCGCTGGGGCCGCTCGGTAGGCCCCGGGGAGGAGGTGCCCCCGGGGCCACCGGCCTGGCGGGAGCTCAGCCGTCGACGGTGAGCTCCGGCTCATGCCCTTTCGTGCGCGTGGCGCGCGCTCACGACAGGGCTTGGCGGGTCGCCAGGTCGGGCAACTGGCTGAGATCCAGATCGACAGTGATCAGGTGGTGATCGGACTGGTCTTGTTCGACTAACCGGTATCCACGGATGGCGCCCACCATGGGCGCCGTGACATGGATGCGGTCGCATCGGATGGGGGCCAAACCGTGCCCGAACCCCGCGGTGGGAGCGCGTAACCGGGGGTCATTCTGGTGATCGGCAAGGTAGGCGGCGACATCGATGTACCCGGCCTGGTGCAAGACACGGGCCGCGGCCTGGTCGTCTGGGCCATGCCGGACGGCCTTGTATCCGGGTAGGGATTCCCAATCAACGGGCGGATCCCCCAAGCCAGAGTCGTTGAAATCACCGCCCAACACGGTCAGGCCCTTCGCCAGGTCGCTGGACGCGCGTGCCTCCTGCTCGCGAATCACCGGATCGAAGGGCGCGAAGTGCGCTGAGGCAAGTACAACCGGAACGTCACCGCCGGCCACGCGGCATTCAACGCGAGCTTGAGCATGCCAAAACGGTGCGTGAACCTCGTGCCGTTCCCTCACCGGCACCAACCCGCAACGGGGTCGGATGAACACCACCAGATTGCAGTCATGACGCTCAGCACGCGCGATATAGCCGGACATCCCCAAGATGCAGTTGGCCAGGTGAAGCCATCGGGCGCCATCGGTCAACCAGTGCTTGGCCTCCTGGATCAGTACGACATCAGCACGCACGTCGGCCAGGAGACGTAGTTGGCGTTCCAAGCGGCTGGTGTCACCAGCATCGATTCCGCCGTCTCTCAGATTCCACGACGCGATCAGCATCTGACCTCCCCAGCCGATGTAGCGAGGAAGCACCCGGAAGGCGCCTGAGACGATGCAGAACGGGCGCCCATGGTCGGGGAAGTACAGGTCACCGTGTATCTGTCCCCTCGTGAGCAAGCGAAGCGGAGGAAAGCCTGAGGTGTTAAGTCGCAGGCTGCGGTGTCCACAACCTGCCGGATACGCGCCTCGCTGACGACGTACCGCGCTGCGCGGCCGGAAGCTGCGGGTCGCGCGCACAACCCGACGACCATTCGGGTTGATGGCAAGGATTTCCGCCGCCGCCTCACGATCGACCGGCAGCGCGTCCTTGCCGTCCCTGAGAAGACACTGGTATATCGCCGAGACGCGTGGCATTTTCCCCAGCGCTGTCGACTCTTCGGGGGTAAGAGACTTGGCATCCCATTCAAGGTGTTGGTTCGTCGTCATTCGGCCTCGCCAGCCCATATGCCGCAATTCGGATACAGCGTGACTCGCAGGAGCGCAGCACGCGAGAAGGTCTTACTACGCGTGCTAGGACGCTTCCCAGCGGGTCATAGGAGACGATACGAAGCAAAGTAAAGGGCGGCGGGGACACCGTGTCCCCGCCGCCCAATTTTCTTCAGCCATCCGTCAGATCGGAACGCCCAATCGGTTGACAACCGTGGCAATCGGACCGCTCAACGTGAGCGCTCGACGCGCGGCTGTTTTAACCACATCACGTGCCAGCGGGTGGTTGGTCACGCATTCTGGTGCGATCTGATGACCCTCCAGTAGCTCCTGCATGGCCTGGTCATCGTCACCGACCCTGCTGAACGCCAGAGCGCGGGAAATGCGGTGCCGTGCACGCCGTTCCTTCGGCAGATTGTCGATGGGGGTGCCTTCCACCTTCTGTAACGCATCGGGGCCGGCGCCCATCTCGACGTCGACCTGGACCGCTATCAGCGCCCGGTTCTCCGGACCGAACTCGGTCATATAGGAGTTGCGCCCGCTGCCGACCCTGTCTGCTGCCGCAGCGGCCTCCACCAGGTGTGCCGCTGCTTCCCCCCGGCGCTGCCATTGCGCTTGTATCGTCGCCTCGACCAGGTGCATGGTCCCCCAGAGCGACCACACGTCGGCGCCGCCTTGGCCCAGCATCGGATCTAAATCGTCGATTGAAAACCCCAGCAGTTCATGAGCCTCGTCAACCGCGCCAGCCGCGAGGTACACCTCGGTCTGCGTCCACCGCGTCGCGGTCATCAGCAGTGGATCGCCTGATGACTCCGCTGCTCGGGTCGCTTGCGAGGCAGCGATGGTGGCCAGGTCGATGTAACCGAGCTTTTTGGTCGACAGCGCAGCGTCATGCAGGCCCTCAGCGAGCATCCCGCATGCCCGTTCGTGTTCGACGCCCTCCACACCCGCTGCGGTGAAGGCGATGTCGATGAGGAGTCTCGGCAGGTCGGTCAGCAGATCGCCGAACCGGCCGTGACGGGCCTGGTGGTGCCCTGTGTTGACCCGCTCGCGCAGATCCTCGAGTTCGAATGGCACCCCAGCGGCGCGGCTGGGGAGGTAGCCACGTAGCAGCACCTTGCGTAGCTGAGGGATGGCTATGTGGGCGCGTTGATGCTCTCGATCTCCTGCAGTGGCGTTGGGCAGACCCAACAGGGTGGCCACCTCGACCTGCAGCGCATCAGCGATCGCGGCGATGACTGAAAAGCGATCGAGTTGTCTTTTCCCGATCTCGACACTCTTCAGCCACGCAACTGTGTAACCAAGACGATCTGCAAGCTCCGCGCGTTCAATGCCCCTCGCTAAGCGGAACTGCCGCACTCTCTGGCCGATTGTCTGTTCTTCTGCCACGGGGCCGCCTTCCGACGAACTCAGACCTCCACCGTACGTGCCGGAGACATCTTGTACACGGGACAGGCGGCTTCGCGGGTACATGGCGTCCCCGGTCACCGCATTTCCCCAGGACATGGAGGTTCCTCGCTGACCAGGTCAGCCATCCCCCGTTGACCGCCTTGCTGCTGTCTGCCCAGTCGAAAAGCGCGTTCTTGGAGGGCCAGTACCGGGAAGCTGCTCAGCTCGCACGGCACGGATATGACCTGGCAAGCCCCGACAGCGGCCGCGCGCTTCTAGCCTGCCAGGAGGCTGACGCCTGGCAGGCGCAAGGGGACGTCACGCGCGCCACCGCGGCCCTGGCCCGAGCCCACCAAGCCCGCGATCAGATCACTCAAGCGGATCATCTGGGCGGGCCTTTCTGCTGCGGACCCGCCCGGGAGGCCAACTACACCATCGCCGTCCACCTGAGCGACAATCGCCCCAAGCAAGCACTTCTCGCAGCCGAACGTGCCGAACAGGCATGGAGAGACGGCGAGCCGCAGGCTTACGGGACATGGGCGCAGGTTCGCATCGGATCGGCCATCGCGCATCTAATAGCCGGGGAAGTCACCGGGGCAGCCGACTCGCTTGGACTTGTGCTTGACCTTCCCACTGACCGCAGGCTCGCCACGCTCGCCAATCGCATGTCGCGCGAGGTATTGCCCCTGCTGGAAAGCCGTCCCCTCCGTGGTGTGCACTCGGCACTAGCGCTCGCCAATCGCATCCAGGAATACTGCTCAGCCAGCGAGACGACGCCTCAACTGACAGCGGAATAGGGATAGCGAATGGTGACAGTGCTCGATGCGTCAGGTCAGATGCGGGACCACTGGTGGTGGCGGCCAGGATGGCGAGTCGGACGGAGCATGTACACCTGGCACGCGACATTCGATGGTCAGGACACTCTGCACGCTGCCGCTGACCGCTACCAGGCCGTTCTCGTCCCACTCTCAGGAGTTGACCTCATCCCGCGGAAATGGCTGCACCTGACCATGCAGGGAGTGGGGTTCACCGACGAGGTCGACGCCGACGATCTAGCGAAGATCACAGAAGCAGCTCGGAGACATCTCGCGACGCACCGGCCGGTGACTTTCGAAGCAGGCGTGCCCATCGTAGACCCCGAAGCGATCTTGTTCGCTGTGACAGCAGCAGATGAACTCCGTGGTGTCCGCGACGGCGTACGTGCAGCAATAGCCGAGATTTGGGGCTCCGAACATGTTCCTGACAGCCCCGACTGGACGCCACACGTCAGCATCGCCTACAGCAACACTGACGGGCCGGCGGCGCCTTACGTGAACGCGCTGGCCTCCATACCCCCGAAGCCGGCAGCGGTGACCTTGCGGGACGTGCAGCTCATCCGCCTGGACAGAGACACCCGTGTCTACAAATGGGAAACAGTCAACTCCGTTCCGCTCGGCGGCTGAACGAAGCGGCCAGTCAGTGTGAGGTCGTTTACCGCCGTGAAGGAGAAACCTCTCAATGGCGTTCGCCGTGGACCAGGCCACCCCAGATGACGTGGCCGTGCTGTCGATGTTGATCGAGGAGATCGAGACTCACTACGGGGCGACGGACATCCCCTCCGACGCCGAACGACAGCAGATGATCAACCATCTGCTATTCGGTGACGTGCTGATCGCCTGGACACTGCTGGCCCGCGACGCAGACCGCGTCGTCGGCATGGCCTCCTACTCCTACCACTGGCTGAGCACTCGATGTTCCTCAAGGAGCTGTTCGTGCGTGAGGCCGACCGACGCTGCGGTGTGGCCGACCTGCTGATGCAACGCCTGTTCGACATCGCCCGGCAGCAGGGATGCGGCCGCGTCGAATGGCAGACCGAGCACGACAACACCAGCGCCCGCAGGTTCTACGAGGCGCTCGGCGCCAAGATCCACGACGGCAAAGTGTTCTACCGCGTGGAGCTGTGACGCTGTAGAACCGCCCATACCTCGCACCTCCATACAGTCGGGGGCTCCACATGACGGGTGACGTTGCGCTATCGACACAGCGCGGCCTGCAACGCCTCTGTGCCATGCTGGAGTCGATCAGGCGCGATTCCAAGGGCAGCGATTTGGCCAATTTGGTTTGGCCAACGGTGTCCAAAAATGAGGAGCCGGCATGTCACGTGGCCCTGACGCGGTAGATGGGACCCGCTCGCCTTGGCACTTACTCGGCGCTGCCCTGCGGCAGTGGCGGGAATTGCGTGGCCTGACGCTTCATGAGTTGGCGCCGATGGTTCCGATCGACCTATCTGTGCTGGCGAAGTGGGAGCGAGGAAATCGCCGACCGCCCGAGGATGCTGTGGAGCGACTCGATATGCCGGTGGCATTCTGGTGACGATGCACGGTTTCGCGTTGGCCAACGAGACGCCGCAGCCATACCTCCGGCCACGGAGCGGTGGGATGCTGACGCCATGGATTCACTGCGCCGCCAACTTCTTCTCGGCGGTCTCGCCGCGGCGGGAACCTCCGCATCCGCACCGTTCCAGGATGGGCTGGAGCGGCTGCGTTTCGTCGTCGACAAGAACGTCGGGAACCCCGACATCGACGACTACGAGGAATTGGTGTGGGAGTACTCCCACGCGATCGTGTCGCGCCCCCAACAGGTAGTGCTCGGCGACTTGGCCGCTGATGTGCTCACCCTTCAACACGCCATGATATCCGTCCCAGCGGGGGAGGCCGCACGCTGGTTACGTGTTAACGCCCGCCTGGGCCACGGCATCGTGGCAGGGAGGGTCGACCCGTGCCGTCTCCTCTAACAGGACCGTGACAGGAATGCCCAGTTCGGTGGCGATAGAGTGCAGCACCGGCAGCGACGGCACCTTCAAGCCACGCTCGATCTGAGATAGGTACTCTTCGCTGATGCCGCAAAGCCCGGCGACCGCAGCTTGCTTACGCTGCTTCTTCTCGCGCCAGTAGCGAGCCCGTTCACCCACGGGGAGTTCGGGCAACCCCATCGCGGCACCTCTCAGGTCGATACGTTGAGCTCCACCCAGGCCGACCACAGCATGGCCTAGTCGTGGCTACTGTGTGACAGTCTGTAGCACGTCAGCTTACGAGTGGAGGGAACATGTCGACTCGCCGGATTGTGCTTTGGGACATCGATCACACTCTTGTCGATACGCGAGGAGTAGGTCGCGAATTGTCTGCTCAGGCGTTTGAGAAAGTCACCGGCCTGCCGATGCAGCAACAGGCGAAAATCGACGGCATCACCGAGGCGGTTATCTTCCGGGAGACAGCGAAATTACACGGCCTGGCGACCAACCGAGACGACTTCGAGCAGTTCGCTGAGGCGCTTGCTGAAGCGCACATCGAACGGGAAGCTGAGCTGCGGGAACGTGGGCATGCACTGCCAGGAGCTGACGCTGCCCTCAATGCTCTCGCCGCAGTACCCGGTGTCGTCCAAACGGTTCTGACTGGCAATGTCCGTCGCGTCGCTGAGATCAAGCTCAAGACATTCGAGCTGGACCGTCATATTCGGTGGGATATCGGCGCGTTTGGTGAGGACAATGACGAGCGCGCCCAGCTGGTTCGGATTGCGTTGACGAGGGCGACATCGGCGTTCGGTGAACCGGTCTTTGCGACAGATGCTGTGCTGATCGGCGACAGCCCTGCCGATGTCGAGGCCGCTCTGGAGATGGATGTGCCGGCTATTGCCGTGGCGTCGGGCCGCAGCTCCGCAGAAGACCTGCGCAAAGCTGGTGCCCTTCGCGTCTTGCTCAGCCTTGAAGACACAGATGCTTTCATGGCTCTGATGTCTGAGTGACCCTGCAGGTCAGCGCAGTAGGGTGGCCGCCAGCCGATCGGCCTCGCACACCTGGGGCTCGGCGCGGTGTGGCTGCCAAGCGGTGCGTAACGCCCGCAGCAAGCAGGTCACCCGAGCCGACGACACGACGGTCAGGTCGCCGCGTAGCCCGAGCACGGTGACCGCCGAGGCCTCCGGCTCGCCACGCCGCGCCTGGACGTGCGCCAACCGGGTGCCGATCAGCGCGCGAGACCGCCGCTCGGTCGTGCGACGCGACCCCAACGACGCGGCGAAGTGCTCTTCAGCGCCGGGGAGATCACCAAGAGCCGACAAGGTGAGTCCCGCCTGATGCTGATGGGACTCGCGCCGGTAGTTCCCGGTCCAGTGAGACTGCGGCAGCGAGTCCGCCCGCTCGAGGTTCTGCTCGGCCACGCGGAGCTGGTCGAGTGCCTGCCGGTGGTTGCCCGTGGCGGCGTTGGCTTCGGCCTGCATGCCGGTGATCCACGCCCGGGTCCGTGCCGGGCACCCTCGGCGGAGCCCGGCCGCGGCGGCATCAGCGAGCGCCAGGCCCTGCGCAGCGTGGCCGAGCTCGACCGCCTGCACGGCCATGGACCGCAACGCCGTTGACCGCACCAGCGGGTCGCTTGCCTCGTCACCCAGGCGGATCGCCTGCACGTAGTACCGCTGCGCCAGCCCGGCGGCGCCGCCGTCAGCGGCCATCCACGCAGCGAGGTAGGCGAGCTCCGCGGCCGCGCGGAACAGGTCGGGCCGAGCCGCGCCGGTGCTTCCACGTAGCAGCGGTGCGACGTCCCCGACGAAGTACGCGGCAACCGCAGCCCTGGCGTGACCGCCGCCGTATAAGTCATCGGCGTCAGCCAGGCGACGTGTCATCTCGCGTATCCGTTCGACATCGCCCGAACCGGCACGAGCGGCGGCCGGTCCTGGCCGGGGCACAGTCTGGGCGGCGGCGGGTACGGCGAGCGCGGCCAACGAGTACAGGCCTGCGCTGAGCGCGGTGCGACGGTTCATGTCGTCCTCCCCCAGAGCGGTCAGCCGGGCAACGGGGTCGCCCTTCCATGGATCGTCCCCTGCGGCAGCCGTTACAGGGACCGGCCATCCGAGATCGGCCGCCGTCAGCTCAGAGCTGGACAGGCGCCGGCGAAACGCCTCCACAGCGGCGCATACGCCCTCGGGGCGAGGCGTAGTCCCGGTCAACCAGTGCCCAACCGTAGAGGCGTCGTAGGAAAGCGAGATGCGGTTCTCGGCCGCGACTCGGCGGATAGCGCACGCAACTTCAGCATGGGTCCAACCGGCCGCCGCTATCGCGGCGGCAAGGGCCTGATTGGCGATCGGGTGAACACGTCCGGGGGCCACTGGTGGAGCCATTCACATCGATTCACATCACAACCCTCTCGACGTTGACCCTCCGGCAGCGCACTGTCAATCCGTACTCAGCAATGCGTATCCACCTTCCTCGCAGGAGGAGGAGAGATGCACATCAAGAGCCACCTCCCAGGGTTCCTTGTCACCCTCGACGGGCCCAGCGGCGCAGGAAAGACCACCTGCAGCCACCTACTGCGTGACCTGCTGACCGACCGTGGTCTCCCCGCAGCACGCACCACGCAGCCCTCAGACTCCCCGATCGGTGCCCTGGCCCGCTCGGGAACACACCAGTTCCACGGCCTGGCGTTGACATGCCTGGTCGCCGCCGACCGCTACCACCACATCGCCACCGTCATCGAACCGCACCTGCAGGCCGGCCATGTCGTGGTGTGTGACCGCTACGTCCTCACCGCCTACGTCCTGGACCGGATCGACGGCGCCAGCGAGGAGTACATCACCGGCCTGTACCAGCATGCCCGACCCGCAGACCTGGCGATCGTCCTGATGGACGACCCCGAGCAGTGCATGGCCCGCGCTCAGCAACGCGGTCTGTACAGCCGCTTTCACCACGAGGACCTGGCGGCCGCCCAACGCGAGCACGAGCTGTTCCTCCAATCCGCCGAGCACCTTCGCGCAGGCGGTGCAACGGTCCTGATTCACCGTGTCGGCCAGGACGACGCTCCCGCCGTGGCCGCTGCCCTGGCCGAGCACGTCACCGCGGCGATCGCCGCACGCCCCGTCCACTTCTCCCACCCTCCGAGGTGACCGCGTGAACGTCGCACTGCTGTACCCCGAGGTCTACGACATGGCGCGCTTCAAGCAGCAGCGAAAAGAGTTCCCGCCGTTCGGCGTGCTGTACCTGGCCGCCGTAGCCGAGCAGGCCGGCCACCACGTCCAGATTCGCCGGGTCGCGCCTGGACACACCGCCCTGGACCTGACCGGGTTCGACGCGGTCGGGTTCAGCCTGGCCTCCTCGGCGACCTACGGCCTAATGCTTCAGGCCCGCCGCGACTCGGCGATCGACGCCCGCGCCCTGGTCATGGCCGGCGGCGTCCACGCCAACTTCTACCCCGCTGACGCCCTGCGCGACTTGGACGCGCACATCGTCGCCGAGGGCGAGTCCGAAGAACTCCTCCTGGAACTCCTGGACCACGTCGACGACCGGGACTTCAGCCAAGTGCCCGGCGTGCTGTTCGAGCGCAACGGCCAGATCGTCCGCACACCGGCCCGGCCGCTGATGCGCGAGATCGACACCCTGCCGCTCCCGGCCCGCCACCTGCTCCCGACCGAGGACATCGTGCTGCCCGACCGGCTGGCCGGCACCGACACCAAGATGGCGCACGTCATGTTCAGCCGCGGCTGCCCCTTCCCCTGCACGTTCTGCGCGGTCGCCCAGCGCCGCATGCAATACCGCGGCGGCGCCAGCGCCCGCACCGAGCTCACCCACCTCATCGGCACCTACGGCATCGAGGGGTTCGCCATCGTCGACGACAACTTCATCGTCAACAAGGCCAAGGTCACCGACATCTGCCACCACATCGCCGACCTCGGCCTACGCTGGTCGGCCTTGTCCCGGGTAGACACCGTCGACCAACCGCTGCTGCAGACCATGGCGGCTTCTGGATGCATCGAGATCAAGTACGGCGTCGAGTCCGGCAGCGAACGCCTGCTGAAGGCCATGCGTAAGAACACCACCCAAGCCAAGATTCGCGCCGCCGTCGAGGCCACCGCCAAGGCCGGCATCTCACCGAAAGCGTTCATCATCCACGGCTACCCCGGCGAGAACACCGAGACCACCCGCGAGACCATCGCCCTGCTGCGCGAACTGCGGCCCATGCTCGGCCGGGTGTCGCTGTTCCGGTTCGTTCCTCTACCGGGCACCCAGGTGTACCGCGACGCGCTCCTGCACGGCATCGGTGGAACGCACCTGCAGCCCGGCTGGGACGGCGACTGGGGCAAGTTCCACATCCACCACAACGAACACCGCTGGTGGGGCAGCGACGACGACTGGGCCGAAACCGAAGCCTCCTACGGCGTGCTGCGTGCCTTCGTCGAGGAGGCCTGGGGACCACAAGGCTGAATCCTGGTATCACTGCTCTCACTGGTCGCTGCGCTGCTACGGTGCCGCGCATGGCCGAGCGTTCCACACCCGCCACGGTGGAGAGCCACACCCTCACCCCGGGGGAAGCCCACCGGCTGTGGAACTGGGTCCTGGCCCGCCAAGGCCTGGCACCCCACACCCGTCAAGCAAGCGTCGAAGCGATCGCACAAGCAGCGCTCGGCCTGCACGCCGCGCGGCTGCCCTCACCGTTCGCCACCGCGGCCGCCCGCGCCACCGACCCCGCAGTGGCGCTGAGCCTGTTCGACCCGGCGACCCGTGGCCGCCTGGTCACCCTGCGGTGCATGCGCAAGACCCTGCACATGCTCCCGCTGGACCTGGCGGCCGCCGCCCACGCGGCCACGCTGCATTTCCGTGAACGGGACGCACTCCGCGCGCTGGTCAACGCCGGTCTCGACGAAACACGCCTCGCGGCCGCCAGCCGGGCGCTGGTCGACCTGCTGGGCGAGACCGGGCCGATGTTCCACCGCGACATCGAGACCCGGCTCGCCGCCACGGCGATCCCCGCGCCGATGACACGGCTGGCCCTCAAACTGGCATGGGAACGCGGCACCCTGACCTACCTCAACACCGCCGGCGGTTGGAACCGCGAGGTACGCACCTTCGCCCTCACCCCCGACGTCTGCCCCGGCCTCGACACCCGCCTGCCGGCCAGCGTGGCCGTCGAGCAGCTGATGAGCGCCTACCTCGACCGATACGGCCCGGTGAGCATCCGCGACGCCACCTGGTGGTCGGGGCTTTCACGGGCCGCGGTGCTGGCCGGCCTGGACCGAGCAGCCGTCAAGCTCGTCGAGGTCCGCGCCCCGTGGAGTACGAGCCCGCTGTACATGTCCGCCGAGCGGTTCACCCAGTTCACCGCCACCTCCAACGCCGATTGCATGACGGGGATCTGCCTGCTGGCGCACGAAGACGTCGCGCTCAAGGCGTACTTCGAGACCCGCGCCCGCTACCTCGGTGACCTCGCCCCCTCGGTGGCGTTCAACCAGATCGGCGAGGTTCTGTCCACGGTCCTGTTGGACGGCCGCGTGGTCGGTACGTGGATGTGGGACCAGCAGGCACGCCGGGTCCGTCTGCGGCTTGTCCCCCGGGCGGCGCCCGCAGAGCAGCGCGATCAGGCCCGCGTGGCCGCCGCTGAGCTCACCAAAGTTCTAAGGATCGGCCAGGCCGTGGGCACGCGCGTTTCCCCTGACCAGATGGTGCTCCTACCGGCATCGGATGCCCTGTTGTCCTGAGGCACCGTCACAGCCGGTGCTACGGTAACGTCCCTCGCAGCCGTCCCAGGGGGATCGTCATGCACCCGCTTCCCAGCACGCCACTAACGTTGGACGAGATCCAGCGGTACGTCGCCGACATGGAAAAAGCGCGCGGGTTCTCCGACAGCACCATGCTTGAGCAGACGTTGAAGCTCGCCGAGGAAACCGGCGAGGTATGCAAGGCGGTGCGCAAGCACACCGCACTGTCGATCGACCCGACCAGCGCCACCGGGACTCTTAGCGAGGAACTCGCTGACGTACTCATCTACCTCGCCGCGATCGCCAACCGCGCCGGCATCGACCTCGCGGACGCCCTGCGAGCCAAGGAACGCGTCAACGAAACCCGCGTATGGACCTCACGTACCGCTGAGACCCACTGAACAACGGACGGGGGTGCCTGTCCCCGGAAGCCCTGCAGCACAGGACAGTACGACCTTGATGTCCGTCTCACACCGCATACGAGCGAGCCCTGCAAGGTGGTGCTGAGCGACGATCAACGGCAACTTGACCAGGCGCGGGAACGGCTCGCCGCCGGTGCCCGCTACGACGACGAGTGACCAACCAGGAGGGGCCCCACGATGCACGACCAGCCGTGGACGGCCGCGCCGCTGGTCGCGTTCGATCTGGAGGGCACCGGCGGCCAGGACCGCGAGAACGAGGCGATCCTGGAAGTCGGGGTCGTCCCGCTGGAGGTCGGCCGCCCCGACATGGCGGGCGGTTACCACTCGCTGGTCAACCCGGGGCGGCGCATCCCACGCCGCCCCTGGATCTCTCCCGGCTTGACCGACGACACGCTCGCCGCCGCCCCTCCCGTTGATGTCGTCGCGCCGCAGCTCGCCGCCCGCCTGGATAGGGGCTACATCGTCGGGCACAACATAGGAGTCGACTGGCGGCTGCTGTCGGCGCGCTGCCCGGGGATCCGCCCCGCCGCGCTGATCGACACGCTGAAGCTCGCCCGGCTCGTGGGCAGGGGAACCTCTGGGCGAAGCCTGACAGTCCTTCTCGATCACTACAGGCTCACCGAAGAGGTAACCCGCCTCACCAGCGGAGGGCAGCCGCACCGCGCTCTGTGGGACGCGACCGGCGCCGCGCTGCTCCTGGCCGCGCTCATCGGCGACTTGCCCCGTACAACCGATCTCACCGTCGTCGGCCTGCGGCAGGCGGCCGAAGTACTACTGGATGAGTCGCGGTCATACGGCGCGGAGCAGTTCCTGCTGTTCTAGTGGTGCAGCTGCAGCAGATCCAGTGACAGATCAGTCGCGTAGCGGCCTCCGAGGAGGATGACTGCAGTAATCGGCGCTAGAGTTGATCTTCGTTTCGGTTTAGTGACGGGCGGTGTTTGGCCCCCGGTGGAGCGCCCCGGCTACCCAGCCGGAGCGCCTTCGAGAGATCCATGTCCCTGCCCGCCTTCAAGAAGACCCACTGCCATGCGCACCAGCTCCTCGACTACGCGCGCCGAACGCGGCCGGTCCGCGCCGGGCTGGCGCGCAGCCAAGCACAACAGGGCAGCGCCGGCCCGTGATCCGTTCTTGATCCGCCCGAAAGATTCCAAGCCGACATCGAAAACCGAGGCAGGAGCTCGGATCAGAGAAAGTCTCGCCAGAACGGCACCGTGGCCTGCGGCTTCCGTCTGTCGCTGGTGCCTGTTTCGGGGGCGCCGAACTCTCGGTTGACGTAATCAGGCAGGTCGCTGCCGTAATAGATGATGTCGGTCTGGTAGATCGAGAGCACCGGGTGCCTGCAGGTCCCGCGTCCGGCGGGCAGGCAGCGGTGGGCGAAGATCGGGATCATGCGTGGCACCTGAGCGAGATGCCGCTTCGCTGCTGTCAGCGCATCCTGCAGGAGGAGTGGCCGCACGCCCCAGGCGTCGTGCCAGTAGCCGTGTTGGACGTCGAACAGGACGCCTTCCGTCGGCCAATCCAGGTGCTGTCGCAACTGGTCGGGGTCGCCGTTTCGCCAGTTCGGCCAGGGTTGGGCCCAGGTCTGCCCTTCCTCGGCGGGTGAGCTCACTGGCAGCCCGGCTGCCAGGAACGCCCGATGGTCGTCCGCGAACTCAAATCCGTACTCGCGCTCGATGCGGGCGAATTCGGCATCGGTCAGTCCCGCCTCGATCTGACAGCAGCCGGACCGCGCCAGCAGGCGGGCAGCCTCTTCGCCTAACCGAACTCCTACGCTACTCATAATCTCGGAACAGTAACGCCTCACAACGCTTTAGCAGCCGAAGCCCTGGGGCCAAATCACACGCTCGATCAGACGATCAAGACCTACAACTGGGGTCGGAAACCAAGCGCAGAAGCACCGCTGCCGGTGTCCGACCCCACGTCCAGGCCGCCATCCCCGCCGGACACGCTGTTTAAACAGTTCACCCCTGCCACTGCAGGAACGCGCTGCAGCCTGATCGGCCATGGACGCCGAGACCTGGGCGAGCATCGACAAGCTGGTGGCATGGCTGGACGCCAAGACCACGCTGGCCCCCGAAGTCGAGCTGCTGCTGCGGCTGCTGAAGGTGTCAGGCGAGGCAGGCGAAGTTGCCGACGCCGTCGATGGGGTCTACGGCCACAACCCGCGTAAGGGGTTCACCCACACCTGGGAAGACGTCGACCGCGAACTGTGCGACGTCATCCTCACCGGCATGGTGGCCTTGCGATCTCGCAACGCCGACGCCGCAAAGGTCTTCAGCGGGCATCTGACCAAGGTGCTGGGCCGGTCGCTGGACTCGTCGGCAGCGTGGTCAGCCTCCTAGCCTCTGACGCGGCCAGCGAAGGGTCGGAGCACCGCGTCGTGTAGGACGCGACCGGCATCACGCTGCTGCTGCCCACGCTCATTCGTGGACTACCCCACGGAGCGGATCTCAGCGTTGCGGGAAATGACAGGGCCAGAGCCACCACGCTGGTGGACGCCTTGGGCGGCAGTCGTGGAAACGCACCCATACGGTGCCGCCGGCCGTTGTCTCGATCATGCTGATGCACAGCTCGCCGGGCCCTGGGCGGATCGCCGCCCATCCCGGGCCAGGTCTCGCCGGGACTGTGCCCAGGAAAATGTCCACCACGCCGCGCCCGGACCGTGACGCCTGGAACCGCTGGAGTTGTCCTCTCGCTCGGGGGTACCCTCATGCCATGAACGCCGCGACCGAGATCGTCGAGTACACCGAGCAAGAGCAGGCCGACGCCCTCGCCCGCCTCCGTGACCTCATGGGTGAGCCGGTCCCTGACATGCTGGCCCGTGCCCGCGCGTTCGCTGCTTCCCACGGCAACCAGGCCGCCGAGCTGCCGGAGTGATCGGCGGTCGTATCTTCGACCACACCGCGCTCTACGGCTGGTACCAGCGCTCGCCGTACGTCCAAGCCGCCGTGTGGTCCAGCGTCGCCGATCACATCGTGATCGCGATCCCCGCCCCCGCGCTGATCGCCGCGCTCGCGAGCATCCGTGAGAACCGGTGGGACATGATCGAGGTCTTACTCGGCTTGCCCGTCACCATCTCCACCTCTGAGCTCACCCGTGGCTCCGCCCGGGCATCGCCGCCACCCTCCGCCCAGCCGGCGCCCAGGCCCCGCTCGCCCTTACCGCCGCGGCGGTGGTCCACGAGGCACGCAACCGCGGCTGGCCCGTCCTGACCGCCGACCCCGCCCCACTGCGAGCACTGTGGGGGAGATGTGGTTATCGAACCGATGCCCTGACCTGCGAAGACCACGGCCCGAAAACCCTCCCCGGTGGCGGGCCGTTCGCCTGCGCGGGTGGCCTGCCAGCGAAGGTGGCAAGGCAGGGCGCGTAACGGGATCCGTGGGAGGAGCACCAGGCCGTCGGTGACGGTGGTGGTGATCACGTTCGGTTTCTCCTACCCTAGCCAACTGCCCAGATGATGTGAAGACCAGCGGCGCCAGGATGAGGCGGTGGCGGCGAGGAGCCAATAGTCGCCTCGGAGGAGCCGGTCACGCAGGCATTGGTCCCCTGATCGGCGCGTCGGAGCGTGAGTGAATGCGGCTGTGAGGTGAGATCGCTCCACGCCGTAGCCGCGCGGCGGGGGAGTGGTCATAGGAGTCGCATGCAACCCGAGGTGTGTACGGGATGCCGCCGGTATATCGCCTGTTCTGCGGGTGGGTTACGGCGTCGGCGGGCGCCGTTTCCAGATCGTGTCGACCGGGCGCTAGCGGACCAGGTCGGCGGGTCCAAGGTCGATGTAATCCACGACCTGCACCATGGTTTCAACGGTGGGCCTGCAGGCCTTCAGTACCTTGGTCCCTCTTGAAAGACCTGAGCTGACGATTACCTTCAAAGCATGACGTCAGCGACGCCGGGGCCGCCGCCGCGGATGTCTTTGCGGGCCCGCTGCCGACGGTGGTTGCGGTCATTGACCGCGCTCAGCAAGACCCGTTACTGGCTGCTGACGCGCGCCGTGTGGCTGGCCTTGGTGTTGCTCGCCGTCTTCGTGGTCGACGCTGTGCTGATCGGCTGGTCGGCCGCGTACGAGGTGATGATCGGCATCAAGTCGCCTGCTGAGGTCGCGGCACCCGTGCTGAGCTGGGCGGTCTCGCTCGTCGGCTGGCTGATGATCCCCGCGTTCGTGGGCGGCACGGCCGGATATTTGGTGACTCGCCAGATCGAGGCCCGGCGCACACGGTCCGAGGCCGAGGTCACCCAGGCCCTGCGCAGACAGGCCCGGCCTCCTCGCAACTCGCGGGGAGGAAAGCGGTGAGGTCCCTGACAGCACTTCACGATGGTGATGGTGACGAGCCCCGCTTCGTTGAGATCTTCGTTGGGAAAGTTCATCAAGGCCAGTGGGACCCGGCCGAGGACCACTGGGAACGCACCGTGATGGACTTCCTCGACACTCAGGAGATGGAAAAGCTGTCAGCGGTCCGGGCTACCAGGAAAGCCGAGAGACTGGCGATAGCGGCGCTGTGGTACGCGGCGAGACGATGGGGGCGGTGCCCGTGGTGTCCCTGACCGATCATCTGCCCGAGACACCGCCTGGAAGGTCGATGTCATGGTGACCAAGCAGAGCCAGTTTCAAGTAGTGACAGACCTGCTCAGCCGCGCCCGCCCACCGGATCAGGACCAGCCACCTTTCGTAGGAGAGGCGATCGTCCGGCTCGCCGGCGGCACCCACCCGATCCGTGAGGTGGACATCGACCGCTTGGCCATCGGCGGCATGCCAGCAGAGCACCCCCTCAACGAGGTCGGCTTTCTGACGGTGGCCGAGGTCGCGACGGTCATGCGGGTGTCGAAGATGACCATCTACCGGCTTGTGCACTCCGGACAGCTGCCGGCCATCCGCGTCGGACGCAGTTTCCGCGTTCCCGAGCAGGCCGTTCATGACTACCTCAGCCATTATCACGGCCTCACCAGCTAACGATCAGCCGTGCGCCGGGCCGGCGCCCCGTTGGGGGCCCACAGGAACCCGATTCCGCGGGGGCGCCTGGGCCGAACCGGTGCCACTAGCCGGCAACGGCGGATCGACGATCACGATTTGTGCGCAAGTGATGCCGAACAGCGAGCAATCGGCGACGATACCCGCGTGAGCCGACGTAGACCCCGGTGGCGGATCCCGGCCGCCGTAGCGGCCATCCTGGCCGTGGGCGCGCTGATGATCGCCGTATGGCGGGCGTGGAAACCGGACGCTGAGGTGAACCTCGCCGATGTGGCCGCTGTGGCGCTGGCGGCGGCCACTGCGGTGACCGGTGTGGTGGTGTGGGCCCGGCGCCCCCCAACGGCGATGACCACCCTGAGTCACGCCGAGGTGGGCACTGCCGCTCAGGTGCTGGCCGACCTGATCGAGCGGCAATGGCGCACCGAAGCCCGGCGGCGCCTGCTGGATGATCCCGAACCAATTCCGGTGCACTGGCAGCTGACCGCCAATGAGGCGCTGATGAGTCACCCCCGCCTGATCACCACCGACGGCGAGCTGACCTTCACCGGCGGCAGCGACGACCTGCCCCACCTGGCCCGCCGATTTCGCGCGCTCACCCGCCGCCGACTGGTCATCACCGGCGGTGCCGGCATGGGCAAGACCACCCTGGCGGTGCAACTGCTGCTGCAGCTGCTGTCCACCCGCGCCACCGACCAGGCCACCGCAAACCCCGGCGAGGTTGTGCCAGTGCCGGTGCTGCTGCCGGTCAGCGGCTGGGACCTCGATGCCCACCCCCACCTGCACGACTGGCTCACCCATCGGCTGACCCAGGACTACCCGGCGCTGGCCACCCCCCAGCTCGGCCCCGGCGCTGCGGCCGCACTGGCACACGGCGGCCATATCCTGCCCATCCTGGACGGCCTTGACGAAATCGGGGAGCACTCGCGCACCCGGGTTATCGAGCAGCTCAACGCTTCACTGACCGCCCGCGACCAACTCATTCTCACCAGCCGCACCACCGAGTTCACCACCGCCATCACCGCCACCGGCCGACCGCTCACCGCCGCTGCGATCATTACCCCCAAACTCCTCGCCCCCGATGCAGCCGCCGGCTACCTGACCGCCTGTCTGCCCGCCTCCCCGCCGCCCGCCTGGCAGCAGGTCCTGGCCGGACTGGCCGCCCGCACCGCCCCCGGGCTGACCCAACTGGCGGCCACCCCGCTGGGCCTATGGCTGATCCGCACCGTCTACATGGCCCCCGACGCCGACCCCGCCCCCCTGATCGGCCCCGTGGGCGCCGACGCCGACGCCTTGCGCATCCACCTGCTCGACCGGCTTGTCCCCGCTGTCATCGCCACTCGCCCTCCCAGCACCGACCCCGGCAACCACTTCCGGCCCCGCCACCGCCTCAACCCGAATGCCACCCGCCGCTACCTGACCTACCTGGCCCACGCCTTCCCTCCCGCCACCACCCGTGACATCACCTGGTGGCACATTCCCCGCACCACTCCTCACATACGGCCGCTGGTCGTGCTGACGGTCGGCCTGCCGGTCGGACTCGTGGCCGGGCTCGTGATCGGGCTCGCGGGCGGGCTGCTGTTCGGGCTCGCGTTCGGACTCGTGACCGGGTTCGCGCTCAGGGTGGTGGCTGGGTTCAGGGGCGGGCTCGTGTTCGGACTCGTTGCCGGGCTCGTGTACGCGCTGCTGTTCATCCTCGTGCGCCGTCTCGTGGGCGGGTGGGTGTTCGGGGTCGAGTTCAAGCTCCCGTTCGGGCTGGTGCTGGGGGTCGTGTTCGGACTCCTGGTCGGAGTCGCGGCCGACTCCTGGGTGGACGAGACACCCGGCTTCGCCAACCTTCGCCTGCGCGGACGAAGACGTCTCCTTCTCCGTTCCATCGTCGGACAATTTGTGGGCGGATTCCTGGGTGGGCTCGGCTTTGGGCTGGCGTTCGGGCTCGTGTTCGGGCTGGCGTTCGGGTTCCCGCTCGGGCTCGCGGGCGGGCCCGTGATAGCGCTCGCGAGCGGGCTCACGGAGGGGCTCGTCGTCGCGCTGGCGTTCGGGCTGGCGTTCGGGCTCGTGTTCGGGCTTGTGGCCGGGCTGATCACATGGGCAGAGCAACCCACGCTCACATCGAACAGCACTCCTTTGTCCACATGGCGAACCGACAAAGGTCTCCTCCTGCTGCGAGTGCTTCCGAGCGGGATTGGGGCGGGGCTGGCGTTCGGGCTCGTGTTCGAGGTCGTGCTCAGGCCCGTGGCCCAGTTCGCGCATACGCTCGTGTTCCAGCTCGGGGTGAAGGCACTGTACGCGCTCGCGTTGGAGTTCGTGTACGGGCTTCCGTACGGGCTCGTGGGCGGAGTCGCCGTCGGGCTCGTGTACGGGCTCGTCGCGGGGAAGCATCATGCGTGGCTGGTGTGCATCATCGCGGTCGCACGGCTAGCTCTCGCCCGCCGACTACCGTGGAAGGTCATGGATTTTCTGGACGATGCGCACCGGCTGGGATTGCTCCGCACAGTTGGGCCGGTCTACCAGTTCCGTCACGCCGCCCTGCACGACTACCTCGCCACTACCCCTACCCCTTGACCAGACGAGCGAGCGAATGACCAGCGCCTCGCGATGGCCCAAATTCAAAGACACCCACTTAAGTAGGCGTTTGAATCGTGGGTTTTGCCTGATCCGGGTTCAGGTGCTTCGCCAGGCCGGGTGGACTCGCCGGTGAGGCGGCGGCTCATGCTGCGATCAACGCCAGGTGGATTATGGCTTCGGAGCTGGAGGCGAGGGTCTTGTCACGGCACCGTTGCGCGTGAAGATCGATGCTCGCACCGCCCATGGCCAGCCTCGCGGGATGAGGCCAAGGGTCGGGTAACAGGACCGCCCTGCGCGAGGTCATATCGGTGTGGTCGACATGGAGCGGTCGGTGAGCCAGTTCAACTGCGATGCCATGCCGGTGACCAGATCGGTTGTGGGAGTCCAGCCGAGCAGGCGCCGGGCAGTAGATCGGGCGGCACAGGTCGCGGGGACATCTCCGTTGCGAGCCCCCTCGGTATGGATGGGAATCTCGTGGTGGGTGAGCTGGCGGGCGTACTCGACGACCTCGCGCAGGGTGGCTTTGCCACCGGCACCGATGTTGATAACGCAGTTAGGCAGGTAGGTGCTACCTGCTGCGATCGTCACCGCGATGGTGTCGTCGAAGTAGGTGAGTCGCGGCGCTGGCGGCTGTCAGCAGACGCTGGATGAACATGTCCCCGCGTTGACGCGGACCATAGACGGTGAAGTACCGCAAGGCCACCACCGTGGTAGCGCAGTCGCGGCGTGCGGCATGGGTCAGGCAGAGTTGCTCTTCGGCGAGCTGGCGAGCCGAGTCTCGGCGCGGTCGCCGGGTCGATCGACCCCGGCCGCCTGCCCAAGACCATGGCCGACGTCCTCAACGACCACATCGCCAGCGCGCACTCCACGACGTGGGGACGGCTGCTGCACTACATCAGCCACGCTGAGGAGAAGATGGTGGACCTGCGGACGGCGGCCGCGCTCGCCTTCACCATCCCCGGACAGCCGGTCCGGCTGCAAGTGCAACCCCTCGGCGACGCCCTGTGCCCCGGACAGGTGACAGGCCGCACCTGGTGGTCCCCGGCGTTGCTGTGGTCGCAAGACTTCTGGCGGGCACGCCACAGCTTACGCTGGTCAGGGTGTCGGCGGGCGCCGGTTCAGAACCGCGCCGACCGGGCTGTAGCGGCGGACCAGATCGGCGAGTCCCAGGTCGATGTAGCCCAAGACCTCCACGACGGTTTCGTGGTCGGCTTGCAGGTGCCGATGGTGGATCGGGCCGTGATGGGCGATCTTGTTGCGGAGCACCCGCAGGTAGTCGAGTTGTTGGTGCAGGTCCCGGCGGCGTCCTCGGTAGTGGGGAAAGGCGCGGTGCAGTGTGGTCCGCCAGAACCGCTGGTCGTAGCGGTTGCCGCTGCCCAGCAGGCCCACCCAGAAGCCGAACGGAAGCTCGTTGACGACTTCTTCCGGCGTGTTGGGTATGGCTTGCCGGCGAAGCTGACCTCGAGCATCGTTGATCTTCTGTTGAGCCGCGAAGTGCAGGTTGGCCTCGGGCGCGTCCCACCAATCGGCTC
This sequence comes from Sphaerisporangium flaviroseum, assembly GCF_039537005.1. Lineage (NCBI taxonomy): Bacteria > Bacillati > Actinomycetota > Actinomycetes > Streptosporangiales > Streptosporangiaceae > Sphaerisporangium > Sphaerisporangium flaviroseum. The sequence continues at coordinate 59,497 of NZ_BAAAZR010000059.1, forward strand.
GCCCGAGCAGCTGGCGCATCTGCTGGTCCACGACGCTACGCAAGGCCAGTTCCAGGTGCTGCAGCGGGCCGTACAGTGCGCCGGCGACTTCGGTATTCCAGCAGAACAGCCGAAGCGCCATCACGGGGTCTCCGCCGCACACCGCGGCGTACTCGCCAAGGCGCGCCTGCGACAGCACCCGCCGGAGCCGTATGGCCTCGGTTTCCTCCACCCCGGTGTCGCTCCCTTCGGGCCGGTGCGTGTGCTAGCGTCAATTCACATAAGCCCCGGATCTGCCTCTGCATCGCACGCAGCCGGGGCACAGCCATCTGTGCGATCTGATCTCACCACGACCCTGGTGCCGATGCGTGTCTGGCGGTGGGCGGGTCCACGATCGGCACATCAATAGCGCACCGCCACGACAGATGCCATGACCCATCACCATCTCGATGCACAACCAACCGGTGGGGGAGAAGGCCGACCATCCGTGGGGCAAGGGCACGAGCGATGCGTGCGGATCGCCACCCCACGTGAAGTCGCCCAGCACGTAAAGACCGGTCCTGTTGATCACCCCCGCATCTACCAAGGTCGGACCGAGCCCGGTCGGGATCTACCGGCCTTGGGCCGGCGGCCCTGCCGTGACCGTTCTGCTGGGGTCCGGCAAGGTTGACTTACAGTTCGCCGCTCTGCTCGACGAGGGTCACCAGCCCGCAGACGAACGTCATGCACGGCGGCGCCTGCCCAGCGCAGCGCCGGGACGAGAAGGCCGCTCACGCATGCCCCACCTCCTACCGCCAGCCGGGCCAAGCGGTGGCCGGTGGTGACCAGCCACAGGTCGAGGCGCTCGACGGGTTACCGCTGCGGATTTAGATGCCGGTCCAGTGCTCGCGGGCAGGCTGGGTGAACCCAGAAGGTCATGTTGAGAACCGTTCAATTCTCGGACGCTCCATTTGGGGACGACCGGCTGACCCCCCTTCGGTGCCAAAGCGCAGCGACCGGCATGAGACCTCCCGAACTTCCCGGAAACCTATGCCTGTACATCATGCGCAGGGTGTACATCTAAGCGTATCGTGGGAGACATGACCACTGACTCGCTTGGCATCGTTGAGGCACGCAAGAAGCTCGGCACGCTCGTGGCCCGAGCTGCGCATAGCCACCAGCACACCAGGATCAGCCGCTCGGAGGACGAGCGCGCCGTGCTCATCTCCGAGGAGGAGTACGAGGAGCTGCTACAGCTCCGCCACGAGCGGGAAGCCGGCGAGGTCGCCGCGGCGATCGCCGCCCAGCAGCGGGGCGAGCTGGAGATGGTCGGTTACGACAGCCGCGACGTCCTGTTCGCCGACCTTGGCCTGCCCGCCGGCGGCGAGCGCTCTTGAAGCGGCGGCTCCTCCTTGCCCCCGCAGTCCGCGACCTCCTGCGCCAGGCCGCGCCCGGCCTGCGCGCCACGATCGCCGACACCCTGCTCGACCTCACCGAGGAGCCTGAACCGTTGGCGGCCCGGCCCTACGGCGGCATCCCCGACGCGTTCGAGCTCCGCACCGACACGTTCCGCCTCATCTACACCCACGGGGCGGAACACCTATCGGTCTGGGTCCTCCAGATCAACACCTAGTCCGCCTCCGGGCCGGTTTCGGAAGTGTTGCCACAGCTTAGAGACGACAGCCCAGGCACGGCCTTGGCGTTGCCGTGCCCAATTCCGCCCCACGACCGAGGTGGGGTCGCGGATTTTTCTACATTCCGCTGGTCGTAGGCGTCCCTAGGTTCGGGTGGACCATGAGTGCATAACGCCCAGACCATCCCAATGGTCCGGCGTCGACCCTTGTGTTCGCGGGAACTCGGGGGCCTTCTCCAGGGTTGAGGAACCTGCGGACAGCCGTTATCGCGAGAAGGATCTTGGGGCACAAAATATTGGAACGTTCGCTTCTAACGTGTTGATCACTGTGAGTTGATTGATGACGTTCTGACCCGATCTGGCTCGGCTATGCCTGCGGAATCCGTCGCAGGTCAAGAAGTACGCCGTTTGGTCGCAACGCCTGGAAGCCGCCGCGGTGACTCCGGTGTGGCCGGTGAGGGGGGACACCACCGTGCCAGCCTAGGCCGTGCACTTGTCGGGGTGGGAGGGCTGTACCCCAGCGGGGCAGGCCATATTTGCACCGTGATGGGGGCGGTCGAGGAGTGGATACTTTAATCATGCATAAGTAAGGTTATGCATCAATGATCAATGTGCTGGGGAAGGGCTAAGGAAGCGACTCGATCTCCGCGTCGTTCCACAGCGCCAGTATCGGCAGAGGATCTCCGGTAAGGATGCGCCACCCCCGTGACCTGGCGGCGTGCACGACCGACGCGGCAGTCAGGCCTTGAGGGCTGTAGGCACCCACCGGCTGAAGCGTCTCGGCCACGCCGGAGGCGGTATCAGGCGTGAGGTCGATGCGCACCGTAACAGGGAGAGTGAGCAGCACCGCAGCGACATCATGATCTTTAGGAGGTATCTGCGCGAGTGCCGCGACATAGGCCGGCATGGGCACCACAACAACGGCGCCCACGTCAGTCGAGGACCACACCACCGTTTCGGCGTACCGCGTCCGGCGAGTACCGAAATCCACGATTGCCGAGGTGTCGAAAACCCTGCCGGCGATCACTGTGAGTCATCAACAGCGGAGTGCTCGATCCCGGCCCGCTGCTCGACCACACGCAAAATGGCCGGATCTGGGTCGCCGAAAACGGCGCGTAGCCTGGCCAGCCCTTCAGCGCGTTGCTCGGCAGTCATGTGAATGTTCTCGACCACGGCTCCCATAGCGTCCAGGTTACCCGGTCAAAATGTTCCCCATCCAGTCAATCGAGCTGCGGACACACTCCTTGAGCCGATGAGCCCTCACAGCGGCAGAAGTACTTGAGGTCGAGGTCGCCGTAGTTCTGTGTCACAGTGCGGATGTGCGTCTACTGTATCCGGCATGGGATTTCCACCCCGAGGGGCAAGGACCTCGCCACGAACCTGTGGTGTGCTGGACGCGGCCGGACTGGACGGCCTGGACGAGGAGGGCGAACCGGACAGCAGCCGGGATTGCTCCGGCTACCGGCTGGCCGGGCACGGGGACAAGGTGGAGGTTCGCTACGAGGCGGCCGACGAACTGTTGGCGCCGTCGTACGAGGACGCCGCCGGCCAGCCTGATCGCCCTGAACACCAGCGGCTGCCGTTTCGCCGCCGTATCGAGACGGTCATGCTCAGTGCCATCGCCGAGATCCTGATGGCGGCCGGGAATCTACTGAGCGCGGCCCTGCGGTCTACAGCCGGGTCCAGCCGAGATACCGAGAAAACCAGCCATGAGTCGTTGACAGCATCCTGAGGGTCACGGCAGCGCGGGGTTGCGGCGATGGCACGAACACATCGGTGGCCAGTGAACGTATTTCACCCTGCTTCGCGGGTCTGAAGGACGAAGATGGCTTTGACGAGCTGACCTGCGCGAAGTGGGCAGCAGCGTAGTTTCCGCAGGATGCGCCAGGTCTTCAACACGGCGTTGGCGCGCTCGCCAGGGCCGCGGAGCTTGGCGTGGGAAGAGTTTGCTGCCTTCGGTCCGGTGTGACAACGGCAGCGCAGCACGATAGAACAGCAACTTGAAGCCTCTGGTTACAGGTTGATCTTGGTCGACAACCCTTCTACCAGGGGCTTCTCTATTTCAGAACCAAGACCAGCGATCCGCAACGAGCCTGTGACCTGCGACATCTGGTTGGAATGAACTCAGTGCACACGGCGATGTGGTTTTGACGTCGTCGAGCATGACGACCCTTCCCCTTTCCAGGGGTTCACATGGGTAGGTGGCTCAGCTGCGTGCCGTGGCCTCGATCGCCTGCTTCATCTCCCATGCGCCGTGTTCGATGCGAATGCGGATCTCGGTGGCCTGCGTGTGTGGCAGCACGTTGGTGGTCCAGATCAGTCGACCCGCTTCGTCGCCCTCCGGGCGAACTTCAAATGAGGCGTGGTGGTGCTCGAGCGGAGGTCTCGCGCCTTCAACAACGGAATAGGCCAAGCAGCGGGAATCGTCATCGATCGCGACAATCAGCTCGCGGATGACGTGCCCGTCGGGAAAGGTCAGGAACCGCTGGTCGCCTTCCAGCCGGGTGTCCATGACACGGCCCGGCAGCAGACGCTCGTGCACGGCTCCGACGTCGCGCAGCACATCCCAGATGTGCTCAGGGGACGCGTCGATGACGATCTCGTGGCGGATGGAGGCCATGAGGTAGAGACCTCCTTTCGGGATGGGATAGTTCCTCGCCGGCAGGCAGGGAACGCGACCCGTGGCCGGCATCTTCTTCGGCTGTCCTGGGGCACCACCTGGTGCAGGAGCGCCCACCGTGCCCCACGGACGCGCGCAGCATCGTTTCCGGACAACGGATCACACGCACACCAGCAAGGCCGGTCGGCGTGAGCGAAAAGGCCGCCACAAAGCCGTCTCGCTCAATCCCACGCGCACCATCTCGGCAAGGTCCCCGCAGGTCAACTAGGAAAAGTCCCTAAGTCCACGGCATTGAGGTTCGACCCGACAGGGCAGCACCGGATCTCACTCGCTTCTCCTGCAGGCAGGAAGGGAATGACTCTCCTCTTGACAGTAGCTGAGCACGACTTCAAAATTGACGAAAGTCCCTAGCAAATAGAGGATGACATGAAAAGTGGACTATTACTGAAGCAATTAGGTGCGGCTGCTGCTGCGCTCGCTCTGACAGCCGGGTTGGTCGGCCCAGCCCAAGCGCAGGTACAGGCAGCGCCATCATGTGCGGGCTGGCTCCACTACAACGTCTCCGACGACTATGATTTCACCATGCAAGGCACGTACCTGAAGAGCGGACCTTATGGGCATTGCGGCACTGTAACGGGCGTGGCCCAATATACGACGGTCTATATCCATTGTCAGGTGATGAACGAATACGGCTACGGATGGGCCTGGGTCCGAATCGAGGGAACCACCAAACAAGGGTGGGCAAACCTAGCCCATCTGGAATACGCTCCCGCGAACAGCTGGCAATACGAATGGTGCTACCCCTAGGGTCTGTTCGGGGTTCGGATCAGGAGGTTGTGGATTCTCCTGCGGGACACCCGCCGGCCCCGGTAATCGCAGGGTATGGTGCGTGGAGACCTCACCGATGACGAGTGGGCCCTGGTCGATCCTCATCTGCCGCTGGGCGAGCGGGGCCCGATCCCGGATCTGCGGCGGCAGTTCAACGGGGTGATGTGGCGGTTTCGCACCGGCAGCCCGTGGCGCGATCTGCCCGAGGAGTACGGCTCGTGGTCCACCGTCTACGACCGGTTCCGGTCGTGGGCGACCTCTGCCTGGTCAGCGTGGACTCCACCGCGGCCTGCCCACCAGCACGCCGCGGGGATGGGCAGGTTGGTGCGTTACGCTGGGCCCTGCTGGTTCTCCCGTTGTGGTGACGTGAGAGTTTCATAGCTCGATTTGGGCCTTCATCGGCTGCCAAGGCGAGGCGTCGAACAACAGCATGATCGACACGATCTTGCCGCCGTCCAGCCGGAAGTGCTCGGCCGTGCGCTGAGTGCCGACCGGCGTCGCGGTGTGCACGTCGTACACGAGCGTGGCCTCCGCTTCGCCGTACAGCTCACTGATCAGCTCGACGCCGGTCACGATCGACACGAACCCCGGCAAGGTCGCCAGATGGCCCGTCCGATCGTCGGAGGTGATGAACGGGCTCTGGAAGCGGAACGGCTCTCCCAGGTGCGCCGCCGCCGCAGACACCTCGCCGCGGAAGCGGGCCTCGTGATAGCCGCGCACGGTGCGGCGGGTCCGTTCTTGAGCTGTCGTGGTCATGGCTGCTGTCCGATCTGACGCAGATGGTCGGCGAGGCGATGCTGGTTGGCGGCCAGCCGCAGGCACAGGTCGCGCAGAATGACCAGTTCTTCAGGAGTGAACCCGTGGAACATCGCCCGCATGGCAAGCTGCGACGGCCTGCGGAACGACTCCATCCACGCCCGCCCAGCAGGTGTGATCTCGGCCAGAACCGAACGCCGATCCTTTGGGTCGGGGACCCGGCGGACCAGCCCGTCGTGCTCCAGCGTGTCGACCAAGCCGGTGGCGTTGCGGGAGCTGACCCCAGCGGTCCGGGCAAGCTCGCCGATGCTGATGCCGTGCTCGCTGCTGTTGAGGCGGATCAGCAGGTCGAGCGCGCCCGCGCTGACCCCTCGTCCCTGAGAGCCGTGGGCGCGCATGCGCTCGACGGCATGGTTGGCGGTGCGGACGGCGGCGCCCGCCTCAAAGGTGAGCAGGTCTTCGTCGCTGTCGGTGAACTGGGTCATCGCGGCCCTGACCCGAGGATCGTAGAGGAGGCCGTCAGAGTCGCTCTCGTAGATGTTTACGTCCTTCATTATGAAGTACAACAATAGTACGTGCTTCTATACTTTGCCAATCCGTGCGTGACGTTCACGCTCCTGTGGATCAACAAGAGCCGTCCGCCGCGTTTACACAGACCGGGCCGTAAGCATGGTGGTGGCCCGCGCCGTGCGCGAGCCACCACCGCCTACGCTTCCTGCACCGCCATCTTCACTTGAGCACAGAGCAGGGCCACTCAGGTCGTCAGCCCCAGCTCGCGCAACTGCGCGGGCCGTAGTGGCCGCCAGCCGCTGGCGTCGAGCTTGGCCAGCCCGGCCTCGACGTCCACTTTTCTGAATGCCATCGTCAGATTGGCCTCCGTGACCTGGGCGTTCACGTGACACACATGTAGTTCACGTTCGCGATGGCGGTGGGCAGGATTGACCCCCGAAGGCGCTGTAGTCGTTGTCTTCGGCCTGACTGCAAGTGAGCCGGCCGCTCAGCGCAAGTTCGCCTGCTCGTCGATGCTCCAGACTGCTTGCCGGGCTCCCTTCTCAATGTTCTCGAAGGAGTCCTCGATGGCCGCGAACTCGGTGAAGAGCGCGTGTCTGTCGGCTATGCCCTCCAACGCGGCGGCTCTTGCTATCCATGACGTGACATCGCCCATGGAGTAGGGGACGGATCGGCTGCGCATGACCTCGGGGTTGAAGATCGCTTCCACGTCTCCGTCGTCGAGTTGCAAGAGTCGGATTGCATCACCTGGGATCACGTCGTCGCTGGTGAAGTTCTCCTCCATGTAAGCGAGGGAACCTTGGAGATCGGTAAGGCGGCCCAGGAGGTGTTCACTCAGTGCCGATCGCACCGACTCGAGATCGAGGCCAACTTCCATCCGAAGTTGCTTTGCGGCCTGACGAGGCAACTCGAATACGTCCGAAGAACTGGGGAGCTCCTGCTGGAGCTGCTTGAGCTCTGGGCCCAGGGAATCACTCAGAACCATCGTGCCCGGCTCGTAGTGTTCAAGCACTGTGCAAGCGGCATCAAAGTAGATCACCACGGCGGGACGGATCACTTCGATCCGGTGCTCATCACGGTGATAGGTCTCGTTCCGGTATTCGTGCAGCTTCTTCAACACCGGGCCGAGGTCTCCAGGGAGCCTGTTCCGTTCGACCAGGAAGTCGATCTTGCTGTTGAACTCACGATCGATTTTCTTGCGCCTTGCTTTGGAGACTACGGTTCCTTCGAGCTTCTGGATCTGCTCCCGCAGCCGGTCAGCGCCGAGCCTCTCGCGTTCCCTGCGGAGGTAGGGGTCAGGTCCTGTAGCGATCCGGCGAAGGTTCTCGAGCTCCCGAAAGCGATAGCGTTCGTAGCTCAGCTCAGACTCGGCCATGCGGTGCATGATTAATTCGACGGCGCTGTCGAGCAGGATGTGGGCCAGTCGGAGCTGCGGGACCCGGTCAATCACGATGAGGCGCTTGACCTCTTCGAATTGCACGATCACCAGTTCGAGGCTCTTCACCTGCCCTGCCCTCCCATCCCAGCCCATCCCCGGCTGGAGGTTCCTCACCGTACTTTTCATGCGGTGAGGCATGCACCAGGTTTCTGCGGCAGCCCGCTTTGGAGCCGAGGCGTTCGAGCAGCTGAGCCTCCAGTTCGGCAATGCGCCGATCGGCGAACCGGGCGTTGGAGCGGGGGTGCGTGGCCGCTGTGGGCGCGGCTAAGGTGGCCTTCCCCGGGGCGTTCACGAGTGTGGTTGAGCAGCGACGATGACGCCCTGGCGAAGATCGCTTCCC
>NZ_BAAAZR010000060.1:0-11700 GCF_039537005.1 Sphaerisporangium flaviroseum
CCGACCCCCAGACCGCGTCCTGGACGCATGATCGGCTTGAGGAGGTGATCGAGCAGCAGGGCCGTGAGCTGCTGCGGCTGTTGTTGCAGGCCCATCTGGACCTGCGGGCGCTAGGCGAGCAGGACGCCGTCGCCGAGGCCGGGATCGGTGGGGCCGCGGTGGTGGGAGCCGATGGCCTGCCGCGGCGGCGGGTGGAGATGCGGCATCACCGGCTGCTGGCCACCGTCTTCGGGACGGTGAGCGTGAGGCGGTGCGCCTGGCGTGCTCCCGGCCTGCTGAACGTCTATCCCGCGGACACGGCGTTGTCGCTGCCCGCGGGTCGGCACAGCCACGGACTGGCCCGCCTGGCGGTGGCCGAAGCGGTCCGCGGTTCGTTCGATGCCGCTCAGGCCGCGATCACCGCTCGGTGCGGGAACGTGCTCGGCAAACGGCAGCTGCAACGCCTGGTCCAGGCCGCCGCCGTCGATATCGACACCTTCTATCAGCAGCGCACCCCCGTGCCGCGGACCCGTGATGAGCTGCTGGTGCTCAGCTGTGACGCCAAGGGCGTGGTGATGCGGCCCGAGGCACTTCGCCCGGCCACCGCGAAAGCGGCTGCCCGAGCCACCCGCACGTTCCGGACCCGCCTTGCGGCCGGTCAGAAGTCGTGCCGCAAGCGGATGGCCACTCTCGGTGCCCTCTACGACGCCGAGCCCGCGCCGCGTCGTCCGCACGATGTGATCGCCCTGCCCGGCGGACGCACCGGCGAACGCAGGCCACGGCCAGGGCCGCACGCGAGCGGGAAATGGCTGTGCGGCTCGGTGATCAACGACCCGGATGAGGTGATTGCCGCCCTGTTCGACCAGGCCGAAGCCCGCGATCCCCGCCATGCTCGCACCTGGGTCGTGCTCGTCGACGGCGCCCGCCACCAGCTCAACCTCATCCGCGCCGAGGCCATCGGCCGCAGTGCGGCCATCAACATCGTCATCGATTTCATTCACGTCATCGAAAAGCTCTGGGCCAGCGCGTGGTGCCTACACCGACCAGCCGATCCCGCGGCCGAGGACTGGGTCGCCACCCACGCCTTGGCCCTCCTGGCCGGACACACACGCCAGGTCATCACCGATCTCGACGCCCAGGCCGCGCAACTGCCCACCGACCGGCGAGACGGCATCGACACCTGCATCCGCTACCTGACCGACCACGCAGAGTTCCTCCGCTACGACGAGGCCCTGGCCGCTGGATGGCCCATCGCGACCGGCGTCATCGAAGGCGCCTGCCGCCACCTCATCGCCGACCGCCTCGATATCACCGGCGCCCGCTGGGGCCTTGCCGGAGCCGAAGCCATCCTGAAGCTCCGCGCCCTCATCATCAACAACGATCTGCCCGAATACTGGCGCCATCACCTCGGCCAAGAACATCAGCGCGTCCACGGCCAGCACGACTACGAGCTCATCGCCTGATCAGCTCGGTCCCTCAGAAGGAGCCGCACCCGACGGATATGCCCTCACTGCGTGATCGCTCCGGTCACTGAAAACGAGCTACACCCATGGCAGATAGCCCCAGCATGGGTCAATGCGACTGCGGTGCAATTGCCGGCCCGCTGGGCGTGTGCGTGGACTACTACCACGGAATCCTGGCTGAAGAGCAGGCCGATCCTCGGATGTACAGGTGGCACGCGCCTGTGGTCTGCGCGTATCTCCTGCAGCATCCTTCCAGAGCTCATGAGAAGTACCTTGACGGTCAGTTCCGCCAGCTGCAGCTCTACGTGGACAAGGGCCTTGACGCGCTGCTTCGCGTGGCGGCTCATCAGGTGGCGCGGAACAAGCACGGGGCACGGTCGAGCTACGACATGGCGCCATTGGCAGCGTACGCGCCGCTCCCGCCGGGCGGATCTCCCGGGCACTTCCGCGCTACCTTCTGCGGGTTACCGTTCAGGGACGGCAGCTTCGTGTCTGATGAGCATCTGGCATACGGACACCACATCGAAGCCATTGCCGAAGCGACGGTGGAGTCCTGGAGACCTGTCGAGGCCTGATACTCGAAGGTCTGCGCGACGATATCCGCGCCTACTGCTCCAGCCGCACTTATTGATCTTTGAGTTGTTGTCGCTGGTAGCGGCTTTGTCGGGCGCGGGCTTGGTGGTGTCGTCGGCAGGCAGTCCGGGATGGTCCGGGTCGTCCTACCCCAACTGGAAGTGCGGCTGGAGTATTACGCCTTTGTCAGCAGGGTCTTAGTGATAGCAGTTGCCGAAGATCTTCAGGTCTGAACAATAAGAGCCTCGCCATATTGCCCATCAATGGCCAACCAAATCTGCTCATTGCACTGAGGCACTCCATCCCCTACGCGTCTAGCGATATGCGCTGCAAGCCTTACATACGCCGAATCCCCGTATAGATGTAGCTGTGTGTGGAGCTAGCGATACACAGGGCTGATTGCATAGCGGATCTTGCCGTGCTTAAGTTAACGCGACAAGTCAAATCCGGGTCTTGTTGTACGTTAACCAGATAGGGGAGTAGATGCGGAGCAGGCGGAAGCATGCAATCTCGGCAGCGGCAAGCCTTCTAACCCTTTTGATGGTAGCGATCGTCACACCGACGGAAGCAGGTGCCAAAACTGCGATTACAACGGTAACAGCAGGAACGGCGTCTGACAGCCCAGAAAAGGGCCAAACCAGAAAGATCAAGCCCCAGAAGAACTGCGATGAACAGAAAAAGGAGATCAAGGTAACCAATAAAGGCGGGCAGTTATGGGCCTGCTATCAAGGACCCACGGGCAAAGCAACCGAGGAAGATCGCTCCAAGATCAGAGGGTGGATCCAGGAGAAAAACGCAGCCAGACCAGCCACCATTCTGCCACTACCTGTATGGTGCGCGGAGCACGTTGATGACGGCTACTGGCAAAACCGATTCGAACAATGTAGCACCACGACCGGCATGTCAGTATATATCATCGACGTCAATACCCACAGTGCAGTCGGTTATATCTTCTTCACCGAAGTCAACTACGTTTACACGAACAAAAATTCGTCCCACGTCATCTTCCAGCAATCCATATTTGTTGAGGAAACGTGGGGATTGACAGCGGGAACCCTGGTGCAGGGCGTCGGGCTTCCTGAGGAGGAAATAGAGGTAGTCAGCAACCTCTACCCACCCACGCCGTTGGGACCGATCGGAGGAGACGGTGCGCATGGCGAAATATTCCTTGGGGGCTCAGCCGCCACCACAATGCCACAAGGCGAAGGAAGGGGATTCCCAACTATCAACTATTGGTTCACAAACCCTAGATGGGTAGGCCCCTCAAACACACTGACAGCAGAAGCACTCCCGGTGCGATGCGACAACTCGCTGCCAGGGTCCTCAACCCCTGGCTGTGTGAATGAGGGGTACGATCCGAGGATGGAGTACAGCCTCACAGGGCCCTGGCCAGAATTGGCGCAACATATCAAGGATGCCCAGAACGACGGCCTTCCCGGAGCCCTTGACTACGAGCCCCTCCATCGCCTAGTTAACGAGACATATCAAGAAAATAATCGCCGCAGGGCTTGTCCGGACACCTTGCCTCGCCCTACCGGTAAGTCATGCGATGAGTACCCCATGGCGTCAACACATGAAGGGGCCTGGACCTATCTTGAATGGTACAAAGTTGACCATTTCAGCAGGCGGATGATCGACGCCACTCAGAATAGCCTGGGCGGCTCCGCCCTCGGCGCCTTCTACAACAATTACCGTGTCATCGACGACGACCCCTTCTACATGAACATCACGCCATAGGGCAACTCATGGTATACTACCCGCGTGACTATTGACTCCGCGGAAAGTGCTTATGGGCAGGTTTTTGTGACCCATCATCTCTTACTCATGGGACACCCAGACATGATGCCACAAGCATTGAATAAATCCAACGGCCTTGCTTCTGCGGAGCCCGGTCTTATCACAATCTTCACGGGTATCCATACAGGGAACGTCGCTGTTTCAATCGAAGTTCATAGCAGCCCGCCTCCCATCGTCACCGAACGATGGGAGGCGGTTGTCGAGATGAATTTCGAGGCTCACGAGGAAGTAACCGAGGTAAGAGGCATCATGAGTGATCCACCGCCCGGCTTCCCTTCTCTGACCCCAGGAGGAGCCGGTGGTTACCGCGTCCGGATCCATGCCCTCGGTCGAGACACAGCTGTGGACTTGACAGCGCATGAACCTGTAGAGGATTACCTGATCTCAATTTGGCCCAGTCCTCCGGATGCCGAACGGATTATCAAGCTCACCGACGAATACGGTTCTGGACTGCGATCAAGCGCCCAGGCAAAGTAGGGAATCCAGCCGGCGCATTTCCGCAGGAGGGTCTTCTCCTCCAGAACGTTGACACGCTCGCGGAATCGTGCGTGTTCCTGGCCGCGCTCGACGAGCCCTCGTTCCGCGCCGAGCGCCACACCCGCGAAGGTCACCAGGTCCATGGCGACCCTCCTCCCGCGGGGAGCGCAGCACCTCGACAGCTTCGGCCAGGAGCAGCACGGGCTTGACCTCGGGCGGCGTGCCGGAGATGGGGTTGTCCACGGGCGTCGTGCTCGTCGAGAAGTTGGCGGATGTCGGCGGCTGCGTGCGCGAGGAACTCCACGACGGCGTTCGGTGCGCATCTGGGAATTGGGCAGCAGCGGTCAACCGGTCGGCCAGCCGATCACTGGACACACCGCGTGGGTGAGCGCGGTAGCGTGCACGGTGCTGGACGGGCGCCCGGTCGCGGTCACCCGCTCCCACGACACCACGGTGCGCATCTGGGATCTGGTAGAGCATGGCGTCTGGAACGTCGTGGCTCTCCCTGACGTTAGTCACGCCGTTGCAACGGGAGAGGCAGGCCAGTTTGTCTGTACTTTCGGCAACGACTTCGCTATCTTCCGTCGATGGATTCGGGGAGATCAGTGGACAGATGCACGGAGATCGACAGAACAAAGCCATACCAGACAGAATAAGCTTTCTGTCTGGTATAGATCTCAGAATTCGTTGTCGCCAGGTCTGTGCCGTCTGCTTCGGCCTGGACGCCAGGCTCTGCTTTTGTGCGCGGCGTCGCCACCTTGAGGCGGGATCTCGGGCGAAGTCCAAGACCGACGAGGCGCTCATCGAGCGGGCTAAGAGGGAGGAAGGTCCGGCAGCTGTTGATGGAGGAGATTCTTCCCGTGCTGGCCGACCCGTTGGTTGCCGACGATGAGGTGGGTGGCCTGCTGCGTGAGCGGATCGGCATGCAGCGGCTGCGGGAGATCATCTCGATGCGTGGAAGTCTCTGCCCAGGGATCACGGCCGGCTCTCGGAGCTGGAGCCCTCCTACACCTACCTTCGTCAGTTCACCCGAAGGTGCTGGCCGCGATCGCCTTCCAAGGCGGGCCCGGCACGGGCGAGCTCATGGAGGCGGTGGCCATTTTGAAGGGGCTGAACCGACTCGGCGGCCGTAAGGTGCCCGCGGGGGCACCGACCGCCTTCGTGCCGACCAGGTACGCCGACTACCTGGCCAAAGCCCGCTGTCGCACATCTCGCCTGGCCACAGCGACAACCTCAACTTCTTCGGCATCGTCGACGTGGACTTAACAGATCGCTATCTTCGCTGTGCATGACGTGTGACGTGGCGTCCTGTGTTCTTGTGCCATCACCGTTAACCTCCTGGTCATTGGACGTGTGGCACGTGCCGGGCGGTCGGGGGACGCGTGGGGCGGAAGCTTGTCATTGGCAATTTGAGGGTGCAGGAGCTGGAGCATCGCTCTGGCCGGATCTCGTACACGATCCTCGCGGCGGACGGCTCGGTATGCCGGTTGCCCGATGGATTTTTGCGGACGTGCGCGGGCGGGACCGACCGGACGTACGCCTACCTGCTGGTGGACCACCTGCGGTGGCTGGTGTCGGAGGGATTGACGCCCGAGTCTGTGTCGATGCGGGATCTCGAGCGCTACATGGGAGCGGTGGGCGCCGAGTATCGCGGGCCCTATGGAAACCCGTGGCGGGTGGGCAAACGGCCGTACGCGCAGAGCTCACTCGACGCGGCCGCGGCCTGCTTGAAGCGGTTCTACTGCTATCTCGGCTCCCACGGCGAGAACCAGGCCCTGGCCGAGGAATTCACGCGAAAAGGAGCCCGGCTGCCGACGAAGGCCGACCGGCGGCGGCTGTTCCTCGGGCACGTGGTCCAGGAGATGGCAGCTAACCCGCTGCGGCCGGCCAGGGCGGTACGCGGACGGCATCCGAAGATGCCGCCCGATGGCGCGCGGACTACGTTGCTGGACGACCTGGGGTCCGCCCGGGATCGGATGACGGTGACCTGGCTGGCGGACGGCGGCTTTCGGATCGGCGAGTTCTGCGGCTTGCACCTGGTCGACCTCCACCTGCGCGAGGGCGCTGAGTGCGGTGAGTGCAGGCCACCGCACGTTCACATCTGCCATCGGGAGACCAATCCGAACCGAAGCCGGGCGAAAACCAAACCACCTTGGACGACCCGGAACGGCGTGGTGCACGGAGGACTGGTTCGCCGGGCGAGCCCGGCGATGATCCACACCTACTTTGAGTACATGACCACGGAGTATCCGCACAACGCGGATCACGGGATGCTCCTGATTCAGCTTCACGGACCCGGCAAGGGCCAGCCATGGTCGATGGCGGGCGCCCGGGCGATGCTGAATCGAGCCGGGATCCGGCTCGACCTCGGCAAGGTCAATCCCCACGCGTGGCGGCATCTCTTCGCCACCAACGTCCTGGATGCCTCCGACGGCGACACCCTGATCGCCCGAGACGCCGGCGGCTGGTCATCAGCGACGACCGTCGAACAGATCTACGGTCACACCGATCTCCACGACCCCAAGTTCACCGCCGCGCTCGACCGAGTCTGGGAGCGGCCATGACCGTCGAACTTCAACTCGTCGACCCCGGTGCTCCAAGCCGGATCGGACGGGACCGGCTGGAATTGCTGACAGCCTTGATCGACGGCCCCGGCTTCGACCCGGCCTATCGACCTGATCACATCGTGATCGCACCCGACCACGCCGTCTACGCCTGGCAGTGCAGCGTTGACCAGTGCGATCGGATCCGCCGTTGGGGACAGCTGATCTGCTCGACGCACTACTACGAGTGGAAGAGCAGTGGGCTGGGCCGGGCGAAGTTCATCCAGACGGCGCGGCCGCTGCAGCCCCGCACGGGAGTCGATCTCGGCTCGTGCCGCATCTGCGCTGATCTGCCCGCGCATACTGTCACGACGCGGCTCTGCAAGTATCACGGCGAGCGGTGGCGGCGGTATCAGCGAGCGCATCCCGAGGCCGGCTTCGAGGAGTGGAAGGCCGACGCCACGACCTTCGCCGGGTTCGGCCCTTGCCGCATCAACGCCTGCCCCTACAACGCCGCCTTCCCGATCGGATTGTGTGAACCCCACCAGGATCGCTACTACCGAGCAGGACGGCCTGGCGGAGCGGCAGCACCGACCGCGTGGCGGCGCGGCTTCGAGCAGAGAGGCGAGCCGGTTGCGATCAGCTACGAGGACGAGGCCGCGTTCCTGCGGTGGTGTTCGGACGAGGACCCGATCAGCAAACCGGGCGTCATCAACCTGGCCGGTCTCTATCCGCTGCTCAAGGCCGAGATCAAGTGGGGGTTGAACGGCCACGCCCAGGTGAAGCATCGCGCGAACTGGGAAGTGGGGACGGTTCAGAGGCTGGCCAACCGCTGCCGGAGGCTGAAGCTGACCTCGCTTGCGGACTTCGCCTCCACGCGGGAGGGCGGGCGCTCCCGCAAGGACTTCGATTCCTTCACCCGGGCGCTGATTCTTGAGATCGCCGACGGGCTGCGCCGCATCTACTACAGCCCGCAGGACACCAAGGACACCGGTTTCATCGAGACTGAGCACTTCGGCCGCCGGTTTCCCAACACCCAAAGCCACTTCGACCTGGCCGGCGTTCCGCAGCGCTGGCTTCGCGACCTGCTCTGGGAACATCTGGCCAGGGTGCTGCGCTCGGCGCAGTGCCCCAGGTCCCGGGGCCCGTTCGACTCGGCGCGACGCGCGATCATCGAGCTCGGTGCCTTCCTGGAGATCGATGCTCCTCAGGGCGGCCACGAACCGGCGCTCCTGCGCTCGGAGCACGCCGAGAGGTTCGCCGCCGACCTGCTGAACCGGGAACGGCACGGGCTGCCGTCGTTGGGGCTCGTCCGCGGCAACGGGGAGCCTTCGATCGTCACCTTCGGCACCCGCCGGGTGACGTTCAACCACGCTCGCAAGGTCATGTTCGAGGCGCTGAGCTGTGGCGAGTCCGACAAGGTCGGGTTGTCTCGCTCCTTCATCGTCGCCCTGCCTTCAGGCGGCAAGGACCGCAAGGTCGCCCGGAACCCCTTCACCGACGACGTCGCCCGCGCCTTGGCCGACGAGGACAATCTTCAGTTGCTCGCTGGCGACTGGGACCCCAACGACCGAGGGCTACGCGACATCTGGGAGACGATCGTGGCGACCGGCCGCCGCTGCAGTGAGGTCGTCAAGCTCTCCCTCGACTGCATCGGCCGCTACCGGGGCCTGCCGATGCTCTGGCACGATCAGACCAAGGTCGGCAATTACAACGCGGGCATCCGGATCCCAGAATTCCTCTATGACCGGCTCGAAGACCGCCGAGCCAAGACCCTCGTGGTCTTCGAGGACCGTTTTGGCCGTCCTCCCAGCGCGGAGGAGCGGAAGTCCCTCGTGCTGTTCCCCAACGCCGTTCGCAACCCGGACGGCACCAAGTCGATCTCCTATGGCCACTTCAGCAGGTGCTTCAAGGAGTGGGTGGACCGCCTGGACCTCGGCGGGCACGTCATCCACCAAGCCCGCCACACTCTGGCGACCAAGCTCTTGGCCGCAGGCGCGAGCCTTGCTCACATCAAGCGCTACCTGGGACAAGTCAGCGAGCGCATGGCGGAGCACTACGTCAAAGTCTCCCATTCCGATCTCGACGACATCCTCAACACGGTCTGGGTTGCCGGGCCCGGCGCAGCCAACCCGGGCGAGCAGTTGGCCGGCAGCGGCACCACGCCACTCACCCGGCACGAGGCGATGGCCCTCGCCCTGGACCTCAGCCGCCGCAGCACCCCCACCGAAGGCGGTTTCTGCATCTACCAGCCTGTCGTCAACGGCGACGCCTGCCCCTGGAACAGAGACTGCACCAACTGCGAGAAGTTCGTCCTGTCCGGCGGCGATCTCCTCTACTGGCGACGCAAGCAGGAACAATGGCGGTCCCTGGCCGAACGGGCACCGACCGACGAGATGGCCGACTGGCTGCACCAGGTCTTCGAACCGACCGCCCGCGCCATCGAGGGCTTGGAGAAGGCCCTGGCCGGGCTTGGACTCCTCGATCAAGCACTCACGCTCGACCTGCGCCGCCCGCAGGACTACTACCAGCGGATTTGGTCCCTCACCTTCCGAGCCGATGACCTTGCCGCAGTGGCCCAAGACGACGAGCCTCACGAGACGGGAGCGCCGTGAGCACGCTCAGCACCAGGACAGAGGCGGCGAACCTGGCCCGCCACCGTTCCACCGAGGCGATGCTCGGCCGTCTCCGCGACGCCCTGCGGCAGATGAAGCGAGAACGCGCGCAGATCACCACTGCGGCCGCCGCACGCCGCGCCGGCGTCTCACGCAGCTTCATCTATCAGAACGCCCGGGCCCGCGAGATGATCGCTCAAGCAGCGGAAACGGCCCTTGAGGCCAGCGCAGGTGATCAGATTCAGCAGGCTGCCAAGGTCGAGGCCGCTTGGAGGGACAGGGCGCTCAACGCCGAAGAGGGCCTCAAGACCGCCCACGCGGAGATCACTTCGCAACGCAGCCAGATCGGCCAACTCCTGGCTCGGCTCCGCGACCTCGAAGACGACCTTCCCGACGACGCCGGCGGCCGGGTACTCGCGGAGAACACCACCCTCAAGCAGCGGGTTCTCCACCTCACCGCCGAGAACCGCACCCTCAATGAGCGGCTCCAGGCCGCTCGTTCCAACGCCAGATTCGCCGATCGGCGCATCGCCGAACTCGAAACCCAGCTGCTCGACGCCCTCCACACCGCCCACTGACCAGGAGCCATGTCGATGTTCGTCTATGCCCTCGCGCAGCCGATCGACCTCTTTGACGGTCTCATCCCGCTGCCCCAGTGGATCTCCACCGGCGGACCCGAACGCACCAGCTGGGCACTCTAAGCCGTCTCGCCCTCGCCGACGCGGTGCCCCGCGTCGACTGGGACGGCGACATGCGCCACCTGCCCTCGATCGGCGCTTTGCCCACCCCCAACGAGACCAGCCTCTTCATGGTCATCAAGCAGGACAACAACGGCACCACCTTCGTTATCAGCGAGGATCAACTTGACTGGCTTCTGCCCGACGCCAGCCACCACACGGAGGTGACCCGCCGCGAGATCGGCCCGTGGGAGCACACCATCCGCGCGGACGTCCCCGATCTCGGAGACCTACACCCACCCGCACGCTCCGCCCTCGCCGCCGACCTGTCGTTCTGAACGGCCACGTCACACACATGCCCATGACGTGAACCCCCAGCTCAGAACCCATACGCAAGCAACCGCGTTCAGAAAAGGAGAAAAGGGGCAACTTTATGCGAGCCTGCACATCGAACCGCGCGGCCTCTCCCAAAACCGCGAGGCCACCGGCGAGGAGCCATCCTCATGGCCGTCCAACGGCTCGCTTTGAAGGCTCAGGAGGGGGTGGTGGTGAGGTGACTCTGGATATCGGCCGACCGGAGCGCCATGCTGATCACCAACTGCTGGCAAAAGGCGTAATCCTCAGCCGTCGGCTTCAGAGCGGCCGGATGGTGGACTGATCGCTCCCCGTTGATCGAGTAGTTCACGATCGGCGTGAGGCGCAGGAACTTGAGATAGGCGTGGTAGTCGACTCCGAGCGTCATGACCCGCAGCGCGTGCTGCGTTTCCAGCGTGATCTTGGTCAGTGTCGCGATTTGCTCGGCGAACTCGTGGACCACGCTGCCATAGCCATCCAGGCTGCGAAGCATCCGAGCGATGTCGCTTTCCGCGAGTGGAAGCCCAACGCGAAGGTTCGGTCCGAAGCTGAAGGACGTTCGGTCACGGCCCTGGCCAAGATGCTCACGGGACACTGCGTTGCCCGCGTCCACCAGCAACGCCATGGCCTCGATGCGACTGCCGGAAGACTCGACTGCTGCTGCTTCTCTGACCAGGTCGCGCACCTCTTCCTGAGGGATCAGGTCGGCCATGTCGATGGCGGCATACTCAATGCCGAACACCTTCGGTGTGTTCTCGTCGAAGAAGGCGGCGGCATCAGCGCGGGACTGCTCAAGGCCCTCAGCTCCGGGCCAGGCGTTGGCATGCTTGAAGGCGTTGCGCATGTCGGTGATCCTCTTGACCCCCGCCCTTCCAGCAAGGATGACGCCCCGACCGTCGTTTTTGTCCGGCTGCAGGCCGTCGAAATACCGCTGAACGAACGTGTTTCCCTTCGGGGAGTCGACGCCTACGCGCTCGCTGGTGAGCATGCAGAACAGTTCGATCGCGTCGTGGAAGGTCAGCACGCTGGTGAAGCTGAGCGGCTGAGGTGAACGCGACTGTTCGATGCCCTGCTGATGCAGCAGGCGGATGAAGGCCAGGCGCCGCATGGTCTGGGGATCGAGTGCAGAAGTGGCCATCAGCAGAATCTCCTGGCGAGTGGGGAGGGCCGTTCTTGAGACGGCTGGACTGAAGTTGACGGGATCCCGTCTGATCATTGCGAT
>NZ_BAAAZR010000061.1:0-87940 GCF_039537005.1 Sphaerisporangium flaviroseum
ACCAGAGCGATGAGCAGGGGCATCGGACCGTCCAGGCCGACCGGAAGCCCTCGGGCGTGAGGAAGCCCGCCCCCGCATCCCCGGATCACGCACACGATGCGTCGACGCCGGGACGCGGCGCGAAAGCGGGGGACCAGTGTGCCCAACACCGTTCGGGGCACGCGGCTGAACATGAACAACTCATGCTCAGTCTTTAGGAACGGTACGGCGGGCAACCCGGGGCGAGCCGGGGCCCATTCTCACCGAACCACCCCACGAGTTCCTCACCGAACCACGCCATGAGTTCCGCGCCGGACCCTGTCAGTCGATGGGTCTGGAACGCAGGGAAGCCATCCACCTGTGTGGATGGCTTCCCTCGTCAAGCGGGTGAGGTCAGGAGGAGTGCTTGTGGGAGCGGCTGATGTCCACCCAGCGGCTGAGGGCCTCGGCGGCCCGGCCCGAGTCGACGGCTTCGGCGGCTCGCGCGTAGGCGGAGCCCATCGCGGCGACCAGGGCCTCGCGAGGCGCGTCCGAATCGGGCCCGGGGCCGTCGGGATCGAGGCTGGCGAGGGCCGCCGCCGCGTTGATCAGCACCGCGTCGCGCACCGGGCCGGTCTTGCCGCCCACCACGTCGTGCACGGCGCGCGTGTTGAACTCCTTGTCCCCACCGCGCAGCGCGTCGGGCTCCGAACGGGGGACGCCGATGTCCAACGGGTCGAAGGAGGTCTGGACGGCGGAGCCGTCCCTGACGATCCACACCGTCGAGGTAGTGGCCGTGGAAAGCTCGTCGAGACCGTCGTCGCCACGGAACACCAGCGCGGACACGCCCCGCTCGGCGAAGACCCCGGCGACGACGGGCAGCATGCGGGCGTCGTAGACGCCGATGGCCTGCGCCGACGGGCGGGCCGGGTTGGTCAGCGGGCCGAGGAAGTTGAAGAAGGTCGGAATGCCGATCTCCTTGCGCACCGGGCCGGCGAACCGCAGGGCGGGGTGGTAGACCGGCGCGAAGCAGAACGCGATGCCCGCCTCGACGGCCGTGCGCGCCGTCAGCTCGGGCGGCAGGTCGAGCACGACGCCGAGGTGCTCAAGGACGTCGGCGGCGCCGCAGGACGAGGACGCCGCGCGGTTGCCGTGCTTGACGACCCGCGCCCCCGCCCCCGCCGCGACGATCGCGGCCATCGTCGACACGTTGACGGTGTGGGCGCGGTCGCCGCCGGTGCCCACGACGTCGACCGTCGGACCCTCGACCGACAGCGGGGTGGCGCGGTCGAGCATGGTGCGCGCGAGCCCGACCACCTCGGCCACGGTCTCGCCCTTGGCCCGCAGGGCCGTGGCGAAGGCGGCTATCTGGGCCGAGGTCGCGGCCCCGGAAAAGATCTCGCTCATGGCCCAGGCGGTCTCGTCCGCGGTGAGGTGCTCGCGGGCGAGCAGGGCGGTGAGCAGCGCGGGCCACGTGGTGCGCGCGTCCATGGAGGTCTCCGGTCAGTGAGAGGAGATGCGGGAGGCCGAGCGGCGCCGCATGAGGTCGGCCACGGCCTCCGCCAGCGCCATCGGGTCGAGCGGCTGGGCGACGACGGCGTCGGCCCGGGACCAGTCGGCGAGCCATCGGTCGTCGCGGCGCCCGATGATCAGGCAGATCGGCGGGCAGTCGTAGACCTCGTCCTTGGCCTGGCGGCTGATGCCCATGCCTCCGGCGGGAACGGCCTCGCCGTCGAGCACGGCGACGTCGATCTCTCCCGAGTCGAGCCGCTTGATGACGGCAGGCTGCGTGGCGCACTCGACGATCTCGACGAGGGGCACGTCGGCGGCCGGACGCCGCCCGATCGCCAGCCGCACCTTCTCGCGGGTGCTTGCGTCGTCGCTGTAGACGAGAACCCTCATGCTCACGGTCGCGCTCACTATCGATTGACGAGGTATGGTCACCACGGATGCTACCTGTCCCCGAGGACGGAATCCCAGACCACTCAGACTTGGCGTACTTGCAGCCTTATGTCTCATTTGTGGGACTGATGTACCCCCAACCGGGGGGTCGTGCGGCGACCCGACCAGGAGAGCCGCAATAATGCTGGGCGTGGCGACAGCATCCGCAATTACGACGACGGCAGCCCCCTCGTCCCGCCGGCCCAATCTGGTCAGTGTGGGGACGATCGTTTGGCTGTCCTCTGAGCTCATGTTCTTCGCGGCGCTGTTCGCGATGTACTTCACCATCCGGTCGGTCAGCCTCGGCCAGGGCAAGCCCTGGCCCGAGACTCATCTGGACGTCCCTTACGCGCTGGTCAACACCATCGTCCTGGTCCTGTCGAGTGTGACGTGCCAGCTCGGTGTGTGGGCCGCTGAGAAGGGCCAGGTCAAGAAGCTCCGGTTCTGGTACATCATCAGCTTCCTCATGGGCGCCTGGTTCGTCGGAGGCCAGCTGTACGAGTACAACAACCTGGTGAACGAGGGCCTGACCTTGTCCGCCAACGCCTACGGGTCGGTGTTCTACCTGACCACGGGCTTCCACGGACTGCACGTGACCGGTGGCCTGATCGCGTTCCTGTTCATGCTGGGACGCACGTACGCCGCGAAGCGCTTCACCCATGAGCAGGCCACCAGCGCGATCGTCGTGTCCTACTACTGGCACTTCGTCGACGTCGTCTGGATCGGCCTCTTCGCGACCATCTACATCATCAAATGATCGGAACGAGGATATCGGTGAACTCGATCACCGCACGGAGGCGGCATCCACTCGCGCGATACGCCGTCCTCCTCCTGGCCCTGAGCCTCCTCGGGGGGGTGTACGCCCTGCTTGCGCCCGGAGGCGACCGGGCTGACGCGGCGATCGCCTCCGGCAAGGCGGACGACGTGGCCGCGGGCAAGGAGCTCTTCGCGGCGCACTGCGCCAGCTGCCACGGCCCCAACGCCGAGGGCGCCTTCGCGCCCGGCGGTGCGTCGGGCCCGAGCCTCATCGGCGTCGGCGCGGCGGCTGTGGACTTCCAGGTGTCCAGCGGCCGCATGCCGTTGGCGAACCCCGGTCCCCAGGCCCCCCGCAAGCGCCCGCAGGAGTGGGTGAACCCGGACACCATCCGGCAGGTCGCCGCCTACGTGCAGTCGCTCGGCGGTGGCCCGACCAAGCCCTCCCTGGAAGCGGTCGACCCCAGCAAGGGTGACCCCGCGAAGGGCGGTGAGCTCTTCCGGGCCAACTGCATCCAGTGCCACAACTTCGTCGGCTCGGGCGGCGGGCTCACCTACGGCAAGTACGCGCCTCCGCTGAACCCCGCCACGCCCACGCAGATCTACGAGGCGATGGCCACGGGCCCGCAGGCGATGCCCGTCTTCAACGACAGCACGATCACCCCCGACCAGAAGCGCGACATGATCGCTTACATCGTGAGCGTCCGCAACCAGCCCGACCCGGGCGGCAGCGGTCTCGGCCGGATCGGCCCCGTCACCGAAGGCCTCGTGGCCTGGGTGGCGGGCATCAGCCTCTTGATTCTCGCCGCTATCTGGATCACCGCCAAGAAGCGTCAGGTCAACCATGACTGAGAACCCGAACGACATCGACCAGCCCGAGGAGCGCGTCCCAAGGCGTGTCATCGGCACTCCGCCCCCGCGGGGTAACGGCTCGGCGCTGGGTGCGCCGCCCAAGGGCCACGAGCCGATCGTGTACGAAGGGGTGAAGTTCCCCGACGAGGCGAGCGCCCGCAAGGGCGAGCGCGTGGCCGCCCTGCTGTTCCTGGTCGCCTTCCTGGCCTCGATCGGGTTCATCGCGTCGTACGTGATCTTCCAGGTCGGCACGATCGAGAAGACCCAGGTCTCCAACTTCGCGCTCGGTGGCACGCTGGCGCTGGCCCTGCTGGCGCTGGCGGCCGGCATCGTGGTGTGGGTCCGGCAGATCATGCCGAAGTACAGCCTGGTGCAGCAGCGGCATCCGATGGCCTCGCAGGCGGAGGTCCGCGAGGAGGTCGCGAAGACCTTCCTGCAGGGCGCCGAGGAGAGCGGCATCGTCCGGCACAAGCTGCTCCGCCGCACGCTGCTGCTGGCGGCGGCCCCGCTCGGCCTGCTGCCGCTCGTGCTGCTGAAGGACCTCGGCCCGCTCCCGGGCACCACGCTGCGGCACACGGTGTGGAAGAAGGGCCTTCGCCTGATGATCGAGGGCACCGGCCAGCCGGTCCGCGCGGCGGACTTCAACTCCCCCGGCGGCATCCTCTCGGTGGTCCCCCAAGGCTTCGAGAACGATCTGAACGCGCTGGCCAAGGCCACGCTGATCCTGATCAAGTTCCGGCCGGAAGACATCAAACCGGGCACCAAGCTCAATTGGACCCACGACAGCATCGTTGCGTACTCTAAAATCTGTACACACGTGGGCTGTCCGGCGGCGTTGTACGAGCAGACGACGCACCACATCCTCTGCCCCTGTCACCAGTCCACGTTCGACGCGGCCGACGGAGCAAAGGTCATCTTCGGCCCCGCGGCCCGTCCCCTGCCCCAGCTGCCGATCACCGTCGACGGCGAGGGGTACCTGATCGCACAGAGCGACTTCAATGTCCCGGTGGGGCCCAGCTTCTGGGAGCGCGGGGACGCCGAAGCCGAAGCAAGAGCTAGGGGGCACGCATGAGCCTCGACGGTCCGCCCAAGGCCATCGCGGGACCCGCGACTTTCCTCGACGACCGCATCGGCGCCGGGAACTTCCTCAAGCGCAACCTACGCAAGGTCTTCCCCGACCACTGGTCGTTCCTGCTGGGTGAGATCGCGCTCTACTCGTTCGTCATCCTGCTGCTCACCGGAACGTTCCTGACGTTCTTCTTCAAGCCCAGCATGGGCCACGTCCAGTACAGCGGCTCGTACGCGCCCCTGGTGGGCGTGCACATGTCCGAGGCCTACGCCTCCACGCTGAACATCAGCTTCGACGTCCGCGGCGGGCTGCTGATGCGCCAGATCCACCACTGGGCGGCGCTGCTGTTCGTGGCGGGCATGATGGTGCACATGCTCCGCGTGTTCTTCACCGGGGCCTACCGCAAGCCGCGCGAGCTCAACTGGCTCATCGGCGTGGCGCTGCTCACCCTGGCCCTTCTGGAGGGCCTGACCGGTTACTCGCTCCCCGACGACCTGCTCTCGGGCGCCGGGCTGCGCATCACCGAGGGTGTGGCCATCTCGCTCCCGCTGGTAGGCACGTACATCACCTACTTCCTGTTCGGCGGGGAGTATCCCGGTCATGATGTGATCTCGCGGTTCTACAGCATTCACATCCTGCTCATCCCGGGCATCCTGCTGGCTCTGATCTCCGCGCACCTGATCCTCATGTGGGTGCAGAAGCACACCCAGATGCCGGGCAAGGGCCGCACGGACACCAACGTGGTGGGGGCGCCGTTCTACCCCTCCTTCATGGCCAAGTCGGGCGCCTACTTCCTGTTCACCTTCGGCGTCCTGGCGCTGCTCGGCGCCTTCGCCCAGATCAACCCGATCTGGTTGTTCGGTCCATACACACCGGCCGACATCTCGGCGGGTTCGCAGCCCGACTTCTACATGGGCTTCCTCGAAGGCTCGCTGCGGATCATGCCCGCCTGGGAGATCAACTTCCTGGGCTACACGCTGCCGATGAGCGTGCTCATCCCGGCGTTGCTGCCCATGGGCATCATCATGACCGGCCTGGCGCTCTATCCCTTCGCCGAACAGTGGATCACCGGCGACCGGAGCGAGCACCACCTGGCCGACCGGCCCCGCAACAACCCGCACCGCACCTCGATCGGCATGGCCGCCATCGCGTTCTACGGCATCCTTTGGCTGCTGGGGGCCAACGACTGGATCTCGGCGAAGTTCCACATCTCGCTGTACACCACGACCGAGGTCGGCCGGGTGCTGATCTTCGCTGGGCCCGCGATCGCCTACTGGGTCACCTACCGCATGTGCATCGGGCTGCAGCGCAGGGATCAGGAGATGGTGCTCCACGGCGTCGAGTCGGGCGTCATCAAGCGCCTGCCGAGCGGTGAGTACATCGAGGTCCACGTGCGCCCGGCCGACGACCTGCTGGCCCACGTCCAGGGAAAGAAGTCCATCCCCGCGATCGAGGCCGCCCCGGACGGCGACGGCGTCCCCCCCAAGGGGATGCGGAACCCGCTCGGCAGGCTCCGGGCCAAGCTCAGCGAGACCTACTCTGCCGACACCGAGGCCATCCCTCTCGACGGGGGCGACGGTCATCCCAACGGCCACGGGCACGCCGCGGTCGGAGCCGGCGGCGGTGACGAGGAGAAGAAGTCCCTCGGCCACTGAGCCGAACCGATCCACCGATGTGGCAGGGCCCGGGCGCGACACGCGCCCGGGCCCTTTCACTTGCCCGGATCCGTCCCGAGCGGCACATGGGCCGGTCACCTCAGGAGGTGACCTTCTTCTTCGACTCCTCCGCCTTCGTGGTGGTGCTGTGGGAGACGGGGACCGCGGACAGGGCCTCCGTGGTGAACCCCGACCGCAGGCCGCTCCACCGCAGCCACTGGGGCCAGGTCTGCTGCCAGTGACCCCACCCGTTCGTGGGATCGAGCGGGCGCGGCGAGCCGCTCACGATGATCGGATCACCGATGAGGGTCGTCTCCTTGAACCAGCGGGCGTTCTCCGGGCTGATGTTCACACAGCCGTGGCTGACGTTGGAGTTGCCCTGGGAGCCGACCGACCAGGGAGCGCCGTGGATGTACTCGCCGCTGTCGGAGATCCGTACGGTGTCGTACACCGTGAGGCTGTAGTAACCGGCGCTGCCGGGCCCGGCGTCGGGAGAGGTCATGGTCGTGACGTCCTCGCGCGACATGGCCAGGTGGACGCCGTTGGTCGTGTAGTACTTCATGCTTCCGCCCCGGCCGGCGCTGAGCGGCACGGTCCTGACCAGCTTGCCGTCGCGCTCGACCGTCATCTGGTGCGTCGCGGTGTCGGCGTGGCTGACCTGCGAGCGTCCGACCGTGAACTCGCGGACGTAGTCCTGGCTGCCGTACATGCCCGGACCGCCGTGCACCCCGGCGAGCTGGGCGACCAGCTTCACCTTGGTGTGGGCCGGCCACCACGTCTTCGGCCGGTAGGTGATCGACTTGTCGTCGAACCAGTGCCAGGCCCCCTCGACCGGCTTGGACGACTGCACCAGCAGGTTGCGCTCGACCGCCACCCGGTCGGTGATGGGGCGGTCGAAGGTCAGCATGATCGGCATGCCGATGCCGACGGTCATGCCGGTGATCTCCTTGTTGGGCAGGATCTTGTCGATGGCGAACAGCTGTGTCGCCTTGACGGTGGAGAACTCGCTGCTCACCTGCTTGGTCTTGCCTCCGGGCCCCGTGGCGACGACGGTGACCTGGTAGGTCTCCCCCGGAGCCATCGTGCGCTTGCTGCGCCATTGAGTGCGATCGGCGCTCAGCACGCCGGCGATCTGTGTGCCCTTCGACTTCGCGCGCACGGTGACGCTTCTGAGAGCGCCGTTGACGGCCCCGACCATGACGGGAAGCTCAGGGGCCACCTGACCGGCCCCATTGCCCGGAGAGACGCTCACAGCCACGTCCGACCGTGAACCAGAGGCACCTCGTCCTTCCCTGTCGTTGCCGGAACTCACGCAACCACCTGCCAGCAGCAGAGCCAGCGCCCCCGTTCCAAGGGCGACCACCCGGATTTCGACGTGTCCCACTTGACGTCTCCCCCGCTCCGATGGATCACTCCTTGTGAGTTATTACCCGGTTACTGCGTGTCGTGTACCTGCAGTGAGGGCGAAAGGCACAATGAGCAGCAAAAAAGCCTCGCGGGCGACCGACGTTCCCTTGAAGGAACACATCGGTCGCCCGCGAGGCGGGCCGTACCACGTCGTCAGTGCGAGAAGTGGCCCCGGTAGTACTGGAAGACGAAACCGATCGAGGCCATGACGACCGCGAACGCCCCGATGAGGAACATCCACCAGCCGACGACGAAGCCGACGACCATGAACGCGACCGCGAGGCAGACGAACAGCGGCCACCAGCTCGAAGGGCTGAAGAAGCCCAGCTCGCCGGCGCCGTCGCTGATCTCGGCGTCCTTGCGGTCTTCGGGCTGCTCGCCGATGCGGCGGGCGGTGAAGAGCAGGTAATAGCCGATCATCAGCGCGAGGCCCACGGAGATGGCCAGCGCGGTGGTGCCGGTGGGCTCCTTCGACCAGAACCAGTAGACGAGGTCCACGGCGGCGAAGAAGACGCCGCAGAGGAGAAACATCCAGCCCTGAACCTTCATCGGGCCTCCTCCAGCTCCTCGACCGGCGCGAGCCGGTGCGGGTTGTGCAGGTCAAAGGCCGGACGCTCCGACCGGATCCGCGGCAGCTTGGTGAAGTTGTGCCGCGGCGGCGGGCACGAGGTCGCCCACTCCAGCGAGTTGCCGAAGCCCCACGGGTCGTCCACGGTGACCTTCGGAGCGGTCTTCGCGGTGCGCCACACGTTGTACAGGAACGGCAGCGTGGAGGCGCCCAGGATGAAGGCGCCGACCGACGAGATCATGTTCAGGTCGGTGAAGTTGTCGACCGCGGAGTAGTCGGCGTAGCGCCGCGGGAAGCCCTCGGCGCCGAGCCAGTGCTGCACCAGGAAGGTGGTGTGGAAGCCGATGAACAGCGTCCAGAAGTGCCACTTGCCGAGCGTGTCGTTGAGCATCTTGCCGGTGAACTTCGGCCACCAGAAGTAGAACCCGGCGAACATCGCGAACACGACGGTGCCGAACACGACGTAGTGGAAGTGGGCGACCACGAAGTAGGAGTCGCTCACCTGGAAGTCGAGCGGCGGCGAGGCCAGGATGATGCCGGTCAGGCCGCCGAACAGGAACGTGACCAGGAACCCGACCGCGAACAGCATCGGCGAGGCGAAGGTCAGATGGCCTCGCCACATCGTGCCGATCCAGTTGAAGAACTTCACTCCGGTCGGCACGGCGATCAGGAAGGTCATGAACGAGAAGAACGGCAGCAGCACCTGGCCGGTGACGAACATGTGGTGCGCCCACACCGCCGCCGACAGGCCCGCGATGGCGATCGTCGCGCCGACGAGGCTGATGTAGCCGAAGACCGGCTTGCGGCTGAAGACCGGGAGCACCTCGGTGATGATGCCGAAGAACGGCAAGGCGATGATGTACACCTCTGGATGGCCGAAGAACCAGAAGAGGTGTTGCCACAGCATGGCGCCACCGGTCGTGGAGTCGAAGATGTGCGCTCCGAGCTGCCGATCGGCCTCCAGCGCCAGCAGCGCGGCGGCGAGCACGGGGAAGGCCAGCAGCACCAGGATGCTGGTGAGCAGGATGTTCCAGGTGAAGATCGGCATGCGGAACATCGTCATGCCCGGCGCGCGCATGCAGATGATCGTGGTGATGAAGTTGACCGCGCCGAGGATGGTGCCGATGCCGGACATCGACAGGCCCATGATCCACAGGTCGCCGCCGATGCCCGGGGACGAGACCGCGTCGGACAGCGGCGTGTAGGCGGTCCAGCCGAAGGCCGCGGCGCCGCCGGGGGTGAAGAACCCGGAGACGGCGATCAGGCTGCCGAACAGGTAGAGCCAGTAGCTCACCATGTTGAGCCGGGGGAACGCCACGTCGGGGGCGCCGATCTGCAGCGGCATGAGCTCGTTGGCGAAACCCGCGAACAGCGGGGTCGCGAACATCAGCAGCATGATCGTGCCGTGCATGGTGAACAGCTGGTTGAACTGCTCGTTGCTGACGAACTCCAGGCCGGGCTGGGCGAGCTCGGCGCGCATGACCAGCGCCATGACGCCGCCGATCAGGAAGAACATGAACGAGGTGATCAGGTAGAGGTGCCCGATCACCTTGTGGTCGGTCGAGGAGAGCCACCGGGCGATGACGGTGCCCTTGCGGGCGCGCCGGACGGCGACGCCCGTCTGGATCGAGGGTTCGTTGACGGCGGTCACTTGGCACTCCCCGCCTGGCTATTGACGTACTGGTCGTACTCGGCCTGGGACACGAGCTTCACGGTGAAGAGCATGCGGCTGTGGTCGACGCCGCAGAGCTCGGCACAGCGCCCCGCGAGGGTGGTGCCGGGCTTGTTGAGCGTCGTGATGTCGAAGACGTTCTTCACGCCGGGGATGAGGTCGCGCTTGTACAGGAACGCGGGGACCCAGAAGGAGTGGATCACGTCCTGCGAGACGAGGTCGAACTGCACCCTCTTGTTGACCGGCAGCACCAGCTCGGGCCGGTTGGCCGGCGTGCCGACCACGCTGACGGTCTTGCCGCCGACCTGGCTGGTGAAGCGCCAGCTCCACTGGAAGCCCTCGACCTTCACCTTCACGTCGGGATTGGCCGAGACCTGGGTGACGGTCCTCTCGTCACGCGCGGTGAAGTAGAAGAACACCGCCACCATGATGATCGGAACCGTGGTGTAGAGGATCTCGATCGGCAGGTTGTACCGCACCTGGGGCGGCAGCGCGTCGGTCGTGCTCTTGCGTCTGCGATGGAACGCGCAGGCCCACAAGATGAGGCCCCAAACGACCACACCGACGGCCAGGGAGGCGATCCAGGCACCGTTCCAGAGACTCTGGATGATGCCGGCCTCCTTGGTGACGCCCTCTGGCATACCAGCACGAGACCACGTACCAGGGCCTCCACACGCCGTCACAGAAACCGTCAGCACCGCCAAAGCGGCGGCACGTGACACCCTGCGGCGGGCCAACGGACGCCGTGTAGAACGGCGGGTCGGACTCACGGATCGCCTACCCCACAGTTAAAGCCCAAGAGTCCCCCCTTGGGCGGTCGTATCAGATTCACGTTTGTTCGCGCTCTTAGTCGTCTCACGTCACGCTGGAGGACACATTAGCGCGCACTGGGGCCGCCCTCCTTCTCAGCCCCCGTTAACGCCCCGGGCGAGTGCCACCTCGCCGCCTCCGGCCCCGTGGGATCTCGCCATGGCGCGGGTGCGACCATGAACGCGTGGCGTACTTCGACGCGGCCTCGACCGAACCCCTGCATCCCGCCGCACGTGAGGCGCTGATCGCGACGCTCGACACGGGCGGCGCCGACCCCTCCCGGCTGTACGGCGCGGCGCGGCGGGCCCGCCTCCTGCTCGACCAGGCACGCGCCGAGGCGGCCGAGATACTGGGAGCCCGGCCCGACGAGGTCTCCTTCACCTCTTCGGGCACGCAGGCCGTACACCTGGGAGTGCTCGGGACGCTGCTGGGCCGGCGCCGCGCCGGGCGCCGCCTGGTGGCCGGCGCCGTCGAGCACTCCAGCGTCCTGCAGGCCGGAGCCGTGCACGAGAGCGACGGCGGCACCGTCGAGATCGTCGGCGTGGACCTCACGGGAAAGGTCGATCCGGCCGACTTCGCCGCGGCCGTCGCGCGGGAGGGCACGGCCCTCGCGTGCCTGCAGACCGCCAACCACGAGGTCGGCACCCTGCAGCCCGTCGAGGAGGCGGCGCGGGCCTGCCAGGCCGCCGGCGTGCCGCTGCTGGTCGACGCCGCCCAGACGCTGGGGCGGCTGCCCGTCCCTTCCGGGTGGTCGGTGCTGGCGGCGAGCGCCCACAAGTGGGGCGGCCCCGCCGGGGTGGGGCTGCTCGCGGTCCGCAAGGGCACCCGATGGCGTTCCCCTCTGCCCGAGGACGAGCGGGAGCGGCGCAGGGTGCCCGGCTTCGAGAACGTCCCGGCCGTCGTCGCGGCCGTGGCGGCGCTGCGCGCCGGGCTCGACGGGGCCGAGAGGGAGAACGCGCGGCTGTCGGGGCTCGTGGACCGCATCCGCGAGGCGGTGCCCCGGCTGGTCCCCGATGTGGAGGTCGTCGGCGACGCCACGAACCGGGCTCCCCACATCGTCACCTTTTCGTGCCTTTACGTGGCGGGCGAGGCGATATTGACAGAATTGGATAGAGCCGGGTTCGCCGTATCGTCCGGCAGTTCATGCACGGCGAGTACGCTACGACCATCGCACGTGTTGGAGGCGATGGGAGTGCTCACGCATGGGAACGTCAGGGTGTCGCTGCCCCGGGGCGCGACCGGCGCGGAGGTCGACCGGTTCCTCGCCGTCCTCCCGGACATCGTCCGGCGTATCCGCGAGAGCGTGGGAGTGAGGTCGTCATGAGGCGCGCCGTGCCGTGGGTCGTGGTCCCGATGCCGCGCCCAGGAGCCGCCGCGGCAAGGGTGGGATCGTGATGGCAGGCCGGCAGAGGCCCGCGGCCGAGGAGGCGCCCCAGCCTTCGGCGGCGCTGACGATCGACGCCCTCGGGCGCAAGTGCCCCATTCCGATCATCATGCTGGCCGAGCAGATCAACAACGTGCCGCTCAACGCGACCGTCTCGGTCCTGGCCGACGACCCGGCCGCCTTCACCGACATTCCGGCGTGGTGCAGGCTGAAGTCGCACCACCATGTGGCGAGCTACGAGCTTCCCCAGGGCGGCTGGGCCATCCACGTGCGACGCAACTACTGATCCTGCGCCGCCGCCGGGCACGGGCCGATCACGCACCGGCGCCCGCCGGTGGACCACGGCGGGCGCGGCGTACGGCTCAGGGATTGCGGCGTACGGCTCAGGGATACAGGCAGCGCAGGCGCGGCTCGATCTCCGCGGCGGCGTCGGCGCCGTAGGAAGCGGCGAACCGGTCGAGGAAGCCCTGCTTGCCCAGCCGGTACTCCTGGCCGCCGACATGCTCCAGCACGTGGGTGGCGGTGAGGTTGCCGAGCTGGCCGCAGCGCTCCAGGGAAAGGCCCCAGGAGAGCCCCGACAGGAAGCCCGCCCGGAACGCGTCGCCGACACCGGTCGGGTCGACCTTGCCCAGCTCGGGCGTCGGGGGGATGTTCACCGAGGGCTCGCCCTTGCGGTCGATGCGCGCGCCCTTGGGGCCGAGCGTGGTCACCCGCACCGAGACCCGGGAGAGCACCTCCTCGTCGGACCAGCCGGTCTTCTGCTCGACGAGGGCCTTCTCGTAGTCGTTGGTGAACAGGTAGGCCGCTCCGTCGATCAGCGCCCGGATGTCCTCGCCACCCATGCGGGCGAGCTGCTGGGAGCAGTCGGCCGCGAACGGGATGCCGCGCAGGCGGCACTCCTCGGTGTGGCGGAGCATCGCGTCGGGGTCGTTCGGGCTGATCAGCACCAGGTCGAGCCCGTCCACGCGGTCGGCGACCGGCTGCAGCTCGATCAAGCGGGCCTCGGCCATCGCCCCCGTGTAGAAGGAGGCGATCTGGTTGTGCTGCTCGTCGGTGGTGCACAGGAACCGGGCGGTGTGATGCACCTCCGAGACGTGCACGGAGGCGCAGTCGACGCCGTGGCGCTCCAGCCATGAGCGGTAGTCGGCGAAATCGCTGCCGACCGCGCCCACCAGGATCGGCGTCAGACCCAGACAGCCCATTCCGAAGGAGATGTTGGCCGCGACCCCGCCACGCCGGATCTGCAGATCGTCGACGAGAAAGGACAGCGAGACGCGGTCGAGCTGCTCGGCGATGAGCTGATCCCCGAAACTGCCGGGGAAGGTCATCAGATGGTCGGTCGCGATGGAGCCGGTGACGGCGATGCGCACGGGGTCGATCTCCTCGTTGTCAGCCTCGATCAGCTCGCCAAGAATACGCCACGGAAAAAGGCCTCGATCGCTTACGCGGGCTGGGTCGATCTCCGTACGATCACCGCGACGCCCCGCCGGCCTGGGCGGGAGTTTCGTCACCTGCGAGGCCGCGCCCGGCCCCCTAACCGGCCCGGGACTTTCCCATGACACCCCTTGGCCGCACGCGTAAGTGAAGCGGCAGGCGATCGGGGTGTGAGCTTGGACACGGCCCGGCCGGACGCACTGCCGCTGGACAGGCCGATACCCCGCCCGGCGGAGGATTCCACGAGCGGGGTGTCGACCGGCTATCTAGTTGAACGAGTCGCCGCAGGCACAGGAGCCCGTGGCGTTCGGGTTATCGATCGTGAAGCCCTGCTTCTCGATGGTGTCGACGAAGTCCACGGTGGCGCCCATGAGGTACGGAGCGCTCATCCGGTCGGTGACCACGCTGACGCCGCCGAAGTCGGAGACGACGTCCCCATCCATCGACCGGTCATCGAAGAAGAGCTGGTAGCGCAGGCCCGAGCAGCCACCGGGCTGCACCGCGACGCGCAGCTGAAGGCCCTCTTCGCCCTGCTGCTCCAGCAGGCTGCGGACCTTGGAAGCGGCCGCGTCGGTCAGGACCAGGCCCTGCTGCGTGGTCTCGCTGCTCTCAACCGTCATCTGTTGACTCCCCGTCTGCCCCAACGCCCCTTGGGGACGGAGGCCTTGTTTGAGGTCTCACTCAGACGCTACCAACAGCTGGGCAGCGCTACACATTCCTGTCCCATGGTGTGGTCACCTCGCCCCCCGGAGCAAGTCGCCCCGGCGGGTGTGCGATGATTAGTCGTCAACTAGACGATAAGCCCCCTAAGAGGTGTTCAGCCGTGACCACTACCGAGACCGGCCTCCCGCTCTTCATCCTCGGCCAGGGCGTCGACACGCACAGCGAGCGCGGTGTCGACTGCCCCGGCGAGCTGCCCCCGGCGTCCGACCCGGATCTGGTCGCCCGCGCGGTGAAAGCCAAGGCCGCTCTTGGCGAGAGGCTGTTCGTGCTCGGGCACCACTACCAGCGCGACGAGGTCATCCAGTTCGCCGACGTGACCGGTGACTCCTTCAAGCTCGCCCGTGAGGCGGCGGCCCGCCCGCAAGCGGAGTTCATCGTCTTCTGCGGCGTCCACTTCATGGCCGAGTCGGCGGACATCCTGACCGGCGACGCCCAGCGCGTGGTGCTGCCCGACCTCGCCGCCGGCTGCTCGATGGCCGACATGGCGACCTTCGACCAGGTGGAGGAGGCGTGGGAGGTGCTGTCCGATCTCGGTGTCGCCGAGGTCACCGTCCCGATCACCTACATGAACTCCTCGGCCGACATCAAGGCGTTCTGCGGGCGCAACGGCGGCGCGGTGTGCACGTCCTCCAACGCCCGCCGCGCCCTCACGTGGGCGTTCGACCAGACCCCGGAAGGTCCCGCCAAGCGGGCCGGGGACCGCAAGGTGTTCTTCCTGCCCGACCAGCACCTGGGTCGCAACACGGCGGTGCTGGAGATGGGCTTCTCCCTCGACGACTGCGTGGTCTACAACCCGCACCGCCCGAACGGCGGCCTCACCGACCAGCAGATCAGGGACGCCAAGGTGATCCTGTGGCGCGGGCACTGCTCGGTGCACGGCCGGTTCACCCCCGAGTGCGTCGACGAGGTCCGCGAGCGGGTCCCCGGGGTCAACGTGCTGGTCCACCCCGAGTGCAGGTACGAGGTGGTCACCAAGGCCGACCACGTCGGCTCCACCGAGTACATCATCAAGATGCTGGACGAGGCCCCGGCCGGGTCCTCCTGGGCCGTCGGCACCGAGCTGAACCTGGTCAAGCGGCTCGCCGCCCGGCATCCGGACAAGACCGTGACCTTCCTCGACCGTACGGTCTGCTACTGCTCCACGATGAACCGCATCGACCTGCCGCACCTGGTATGGGCCCTGGAGTCGCTCGTCGAGGGCGACGTCGTCAACCAGATCACCGTCGACCCGCAGACCACGCACTGGGCCAAGGTCGCTCTCGACCGCATGCTCGCCCTGCCGTAACGGGGCACGGGCGAAGAGCCGCGCCCCGAAGGGCGGGCCGGGCCCTTCCGAGGTGGCCGGGCCGGGACACCTCCGGCCCGGCCACCTGCCCTCGAGATCGACCTACGAGCGGGCCGGAACCTCAGACCAGCTCGTACACCGCGCGGATGGCGACGGAGATCGATCCCTGCCCTGGGTTGATGGACGTCTTCTCGGCCGCCGCGAAGCGTGAGGGAGAGGAGTCGCCATCCTCCTCCAGCTTGACGATGCGGCCCAGTCGGCGGCCCGTCAGCTTGGCGTACTGCCGCGCCTTGGCCAGAGCGTCCTTGTAGGCCGCCTCGCGGGCGGCCCTCACGAGGGCCGCCACCTTGGAGACCTGGAACGATATGCCGTTCAGCCGGACCTCCTCGCCCACCGCCGCCACCGCGTCGACGATCGCGTCGGCCTTGGACAGGTCGCGGACCAGTACCTCGGCCCCCTGGGACGCCCGGTACCCCACGACCTTCGGATACTTCTCGTACTCCGCCCCGAGGGACAGATCGTTGGTCCGCAGGTCGGACCCGGCCACTCCGGCCGCCAAGAGCACTTCGGTCAGCTTGTGCGCCGCCGCCTTCACGGCCGCGAACGCCTCTCCCGCCTTCTCCCTGCGCACCTCCACGCCCACGTTGAGATGCATCACGTCCGGGGTGGCCCGCACGCTCCCGCGCCCGGAGACGGCGGCCTCCGCCAACTCACTCATGGCCGTACCCGACGGGGGCGCGGGCGTCGCCGTCGCGGCAGGGGACGCCGGCGTGGAGGAGCCGGCGACCGCGAGCGCGGGGCCCGCGGGCACTCCCACGAGGACGAAGGCGGTGGCCGCCAGCACCACACTGATCTTGGTCATGGGGACATGCCACCACCGGGCACGCCCCGCGCTGACCAGCACTCTCCGGGGACGGCCGGAACTTGACCAATCTCAGGCCCCCCGGGTGTAGCGGAGGTACTGTTTCTTGTACTCCCCCGCCGTGGCCGTCGCCAGCAGGCGTGTCACGCCGCCCTGGAGGTCGACGACCACGGCCTCGTAGTCCCGGCCCTTCCTGCGCCACCCCGCGATGTGCTGATCGTCGTACCAGCCGATCAGCCGGTCGGTCGGGAAGGAGACGCGGGCCTTCTCCTCGCCCTCGGTGCTCCAGACGCAGATCTGGACGCTCGACTCCGGGCAGACGGTGATGAACTGCGTCCCGGACGGCGACACGTCGTCGCCCTCCACGGTAAGCGGGCTGCCGACGTCGAGCAGCGTCTGCAGCACCGTGCCGTTCAGGTCGTAGAACCTGATGCGCTGAGTGCCGCCCTTGAGCGCCCACGTGCCGACGGCTTTCCCGTCG
The DNA here is from genome assembly GCF_039537005.1 of Sphaerisporangium flaviroseum. Taxonomy (NCBI): domain Bacteria; kingdom Bacillati; phylum Actinomycetota; class Actinomycetes; order Streptosporangiales; family Streptosporangiaceae; genus Sphaerisporangium; species Sphaerisporangium flaviroseum. The sequence continues at coordinate 16,855 of NZ_BAAAZR010000061.1, forward strand.
CCTCGCCAGAAGTAGCTCCAGCGGCCCACGTCCTTGTCGGTCACGTGGACGACCTTGGCCTTCCGCCGCGCGACGTCGATGACCGCGTAACCGTGGCCCTTGGTGGTGTCGCCAACGGCCTCGTTGACGGTGACCAGCACCTTCGTGCCGTCCGGTGACCATTGGGGAAAGGTGGGGAACACGGGCGCCGGAGCCATCCTGATCACCGTCGACCTGCCGGTCGCCCGGTCGACGAGCGAGACCGTGGAGTAGCTGTCGTCGGTGTAGAGGGTGTCGGTGCCGAGGGCTCTCCTGCCGTCGTTGCTGACCGTGTACTCGAAGTACTTCTTCGTCCGGGCGAAGGAGTTCTTCTCCTTGTCCCGGATGTAGACCTGCTTGCCGTAGTCGAGGCTGTAGGACGTCAGCTTGATCGGGTCGGTGTCGTTCTCGTGGATGGTGATGGAGCTTCCTGGCAGGTCGAGCCGCCGGGTCGCCGCGGGCGGCGCCGAGACGCCCGCGGAGGGGGTCCTCCCCGGGGACTCCGGGCCGGACGGCGTGGCTCCGGCCGTGGATCCCCGGGCCACCGGCTCGCCGGTGCCTCCGGTCCGCGAGTCCGTCACTCCGCCCGAAGTGCCGTTGCCCCGGCTTCGGTCCGCCGCCTGGACGGCCAGGTACCCGCCTCCGCCGATCAGCAGTACCGCCGCGGCCGCCGCCGCGATGATCGGCGCCCGTCCCCTGCGTCCGCCGGACCCGTCCGGCGAGGTCGCCGCGGTACCGAGCGGCCCCGTCGTCCGGTTCCACGCCGGAGGCGGCGGGTTCCCGCCGGACGACCACGCGGTGGGCGGCGGGTTCCCGCTGGACGACCACGCCGGGGGCGGCGGCGTCCGGTTCCCCGGGGACGCCCATGCCTGGGGCGGCGGCTGCCCCTGGTTCGCACCGGACGGCCACGCGGGGGACGGCGGCTGCCCCTGGTCGGCACCGGACGGCCACACGGGGGACGGCGGCTGCCCCTGGATCGCGCCGGACGGCCGCGCCGGAGGCGGCGGTCCCGGGTGCTGCCGGCTCGCCGGCGCCGGTGCGGGGCGAGGACCGGAGCGGCGGTCCGCCTGGGCCACGGCCGACCCCTCGGCCGTGATCACGGCGGCGGGAGCGGCCCCGGCGCCGTGCCCCAGCAGGCGCATGAGCACCTCGCTCGCCGCGGGCCGCGCGGCGGGGTCCTTGGCCAGGCACGCCGCCACGACGCCCCGCAGCGGCTCCTCAAGCGAGCTGACGTCCGGTTCGAGGTTCATGATGCGGTTGAACACGGCCGGGAGGCTGTCGCTGCCGAAGGGCGCGTCGCCGGTCGCGGCGAACACCATGGTCCCGGCCCAGGCGAACATGTCGGCGGCCGGGCCCGCCTGCTCCCCCGCGAGCTGCTCGGGGGTCAGGTAGGCGGGCGTTCCCACGACCCTGGAGGTCAGCGTGGAGATCTTGTCGAGCGCCTTGGCGATGCCGAAGTCGATGACCCGAGGCCCGTCGGTGCCCAGCAGCACGTTGGAGGGCTTGAAGTCGCGGTGGACGATGCCGGCCTGGTGGATCGCGACCAGTGCCGTCACGGTGCCGATCGCCAGCCGGAGCAGCGCCGCGCCCCGGCGTGGCCCCTCGCGTTCGACCACCCCGTCGAGCGTGGGCCCGTCGATGTACTCGCTGACGATGAAGGGCCGCTGGTCGGCGACCCCCGTCTCGATCACCTGGGCGGTGCAGAAGGTCGCGACCCGCTCGGCGGTGGAGACCTCCCTGACGAACCTGGCGAGCGCCTCTTCGTTATGGGCGAGGTCCGAGCGGAGCACCTTCACCGCGACGGTGACGCCCTCCGCCGAACGGCCCAGGTAGACGACCCCTTGGCCGCCCTCCCCCAGCCGAGCCGTGAGCTCGTAGTCCCCCACCTGTGTCGGATCGCCCGGCCGCAACGGCACCGGGTTCGACATGGCTCCCCCTTCATCCCCCCATTTATGGCCTTATTTCAACCATAGTGACGTGCTTGTAGGGAACTCTTTGCCTTTGGGCGAAAGCCGTACCCGGAGCGTGACCTGCGCCCTCGTGGCGGGGTCAGGCATCCTGTCCGGGACGCGCGGGGACGGGCGGGCGCACGCCGCCGTGCTCCCCCCGGCGCAGCAGGGTGGACAGGCTGGGCACCGCGAGGAAGCCTTCGGCGATCACCGAGGCGAGCCCTACCTTGGGCAGGTCGCGCGTGTCGTCGAAAGCCAGGAAGCGCGGCACCCAGCGGGGGCGGTACTTGGCGTTCGCCCGGTACAGCGACTCCAGCTGCCACCAGCGGGAGAAGAACACCAGCGTGCACCGCCACAGGCGCAGCACCGGCCCCGCCCCCAGCCTCGCGCCCTCCTCGAACACCGACCGGAACATGGCGAAGTTGAGCGAGATCTCCTTGACCCCGAACTCGCCCGCCTCGGCGACCAGCCCGGCCACCATGAACTCCATCAACCCGTTGTCGGAGTCGCGGTCGCGCCGCATGAGGTCCAGCGACAGGCCGTCCGCGCCCCACGGCACCAACGACAGCAGGGCCGCCGGTTTCCCGTCGGCGTCCCTGGCCTCCACCAGTACACAAGAGCCGTCGGCCGGGTCGCCGAGCCGGCCGAGGGCCATCGAGAACCCCCGCTCGGTCTCCGTGCCGCGCCAGGCGGTGGCGCACTCGATGATGTGGCGCATCTCCTCCGGCGAGAGCTCGGCGTGACGCCGGATCCGCAGGGTGAACCCGGCGCGCTTCACCCGGTTGACGGCCTGCCGCACGCCGCGCATCTCGCGGCCTTCCAGGCCGAAGGCACCGGTCTCGATCACCGCCTCGTCGCCCAGTTCCAGCACGCGCAGCCCGGCCCGCGCGTAGGCGTGGGCCGCCGCCTCGCTCGCGCCGATGACCGCCGGAGCCCAGCCGTAGCGGCGGGCCTCGTCCATCCACGCCCGGATGGCCGGCGCCCACGCCTCGACGTCGCCGATCGGGTCTCCCCCGGCGAGGCACACCCCCGCCACCACACGGTACGAGACCGCCGCCTTGCCACTCGGGGAGAAGATCACGGCCCGGTCGCGGCGGGTGGCGAAGTAGCCGAGCGAGTCGCGCGAGCCGTACGCCGCCAGCAGAGCCCTCACCCGCTCCTCGCTCTCGGGGGGCAGCTCCGCCCTCGCCCGCTGGGAGCGGAACAGCACGGCGAAGGCGACGAGCACCGCGATGGCGCTGAGCAGGCCGATGACGAAGTTCACCCAGGAGGGCGGGCGCCCGGAGCGGTAGAGGTCGAGGGTCGCGGCACCGCCGAGCGCTCGTTCCAGAGCCCAGGGCAGGTGGTCCCGTGCCTTCAGGGTCCCGGGGAAGACCGTCACCAGGGCGTAACCGACCCCGAACGAAACGGCGAGTAGCGACCCGAGCGTCACGAGCGCCTTCCTGAAGGACGCGCGCCGCGTCGGGGCGAAGAACTCGTCGTGCGCCGCCGCGAGGATGCCGAGGACGACGGCCGACACCACCAGGTTCACCTCCGAGGCGACCACCTGGCGGGTCAGGGCGAACTCCTCGACCAGGTCCGGCATCAGGGATGAGGACAGGACGACGGCCAGGTTGCCCAGCACGAGCAGCACGTAGATCACCATCAGGACCCAGTACGCCGACCGCTTGTGGCGCGCGAGGGCTCCGGCGAGGATCCCGAGGAACACCGCGTAACCGAGGTTCGGCTCGACCGGGAAGACGGCCATCTCGATCAGGCCGGTGACCGGCCGCAGCAGGTGCCGTATGGGCGGCACGAGGGCGATCACCGCCGAGTACACGGCGGCCACCGCCATCCACACCGACATCACCCGCGGCACCACGGCACGGAACCGGCCGCCGTCCTCGCCCTCTGCGGTCGTTCTGACGCGGCCGTGCTCGGTCACTGCCACCCTGTTTCCCCCCGGCGATGGCTGATCTTGCGGGGTGGTATACCCCTCCATTCGCATGCCTAAGGGCGAGAACGTCCTGAGTGATCGTCTTCGTACTGCCTTCGGGGTGACTCGCGGCTCAGAGGCCCGGAGCGCCCCACAGGGGGAACCAGCGCGACAGGTCCGGCTCGATCCGCAGCTCGCCGGTGAGGGCCCCGCGGGCCTGAAGCTCCAGCGGGTTGTCCCGGCGCTGCCCGGCGACCGGGGCGAAGGGATAGAACGTGCCCTGCTTGTAGAGGTAGACGATCGCCAAAGGACGGTCCGACGGGTCCTTGAAGGTCACCAGTGAGCACAGCAGGGAGGGCCCGAAGCCCGCTCCCTCCAGCGAGGAGTTGACGCCGTGCAGGTCGGTGACCAGGGTGCTGAGGTCGTCGGGCGGCCTGCGGACGACCAGCCACGTGTACCCGTACGAATCCTGCGACAGCTCGATCTCGGCGTCGCCGAGCAGCGCCTGGATGTCCTGCTGCAGCGTGGCGAAGGCGCCTCCCTCGGCGGCCCGGAAGCAGACCGAGCCGAGCCCCGTCGGGGTGGCTCCGGTCGCCGCCTGGAGCGTCACCGCCGCCGACGGCAGCGCGAACAGCGCGTCGAGGTTCGGCCTGGCGGGCTTGCTGCGGCCAAGGAGTGCGTCTAGCCAGCCCACCGGCTCAGACTCCCCGGCCGAGCTGGGCGGCGATCAGGTTGAGCTGCTCCAGCCGGCGCTCCAGCGGCGGGTGGGTGGCGAACAGGGTGGCGACGCTCGCACCGGCGCGGCCGCCGGAGAGCGCGGGGGCGAAGAAGAACGCGTTGAACGGCTGCGCCTCGCGCAGGTCGCGGGTGGGGATGCGGGACATCTCGCCGGTCACCTTGACCAGGGCGCTCGCCAGCGCGGAGGGCCGCTGGGTGAGCAGGGCGCCGGCCCGGTCGGCCGACAGCTCGCGGTAGCGCGACAGCGCCCGGGTGAGCAGGAAGCTGATCGCGTAGACCACCATCGAGACCAGCATGATGATGAGCCCGATCGGCGGGCCGTTGTTGTTGCCCCGGTCACGCCCGAGCCCGGAGTAGAGCGCGAAGCGGGTCATCAGCCCGGCGACGATGCCGAGGAAGGAGGCGATGGTCATCACGGCGACGTCACGGTGGGCCACGTGGGACATCTCGTGGGCGACGACGCCTTCCAGCTCCAGGGGGTCAAGCCGCCGCATCAGGCCGGTGGTCACGCAGACCACGGACTTCTTCTGGTTGCGGCCGGTGGCGAACGCGTTGGGCACGTCGCTGTCGGCGATCGCCACCCGGGGCTTCGGAGAGCCGGCGAGCGCGCTCAGCCGGTCGACCAGGCCGTGCAGCTCCGGTGCCTCCTGCGGGGACACCTCCCGACCGTGCATCGCGAACAGCGCGATCTTGTCCGAGAAGAAGTACTGCACCAGCAGGAGGCCCCCGGCGAGCACGAGCACCACGACCGCCTGGACGCCCATGGCGATCAGGACGCCCACGAAGGCGACATAGAGCAGGCCGAGCAGGAACATGGTCACGACCATGCGCACAGCAAGTCCCCGGTCGGGGGCGTACCGGGTTTGAGTCATATACCCAAACTAGCCTGGTATAAGGCCCGAATCGCCAAGCATGCCTCTGACTTCGTCGATAGAAGCGTCGGCCGGCGGCAAAATCAGCTCGGAAGGCTCCAGAGCGTCGTCGGGAAGGGGTTTGCCGATCTGGCGCACCTTGTCGAGCAACGCGTGGAGCTTCGAGCGGAACTGGGCCTCGTCGTCGGTCTCGATCGCGGCCTCAAGCTCGCTGTCGAGGGTGTTGAGCACGTCGATGTCGCCCTCGGCGATCTCGACCTGGCCCTCACCCATGATGCGAATGATCACAGGCCCTCCCCCGGCTGACGGTACTGCTGCGTCGGCTGCGACTGCGGCTGCTGCTGCGGAGCCTGCTGCTGCCCCGGCTGGCCGGCCTCGATCGCGTCGCGCGGCGCCGGGCCCTGGCCCAGCTCGGCCTTCATGCGGGCGAGCTCCAGCTCGACATCGCTGCCGCCGCCCATGCGGTCGAGCTCGGCCTGGATGTCGTCGGGACGCGAGCCGCTGTAGTCGTCGAGAGCACCGCTCGCCAGCAGCTCGTCGATCGCGCCCGCGCGCGCCTGCATCTGCGCGGTCTTGTCCTCGGCGCGCTGGATCGCCAGACCCACGTCGCCCATCTCCTCGGAGATGCCGGAGAAGGCCTCGTTGATGCGCGTCTGCGCCTCGGCCGCGGTGTAGGTGGCCTTGATGGTCTCCTTCTTGTGGCGGAAGGAGTCGACCTTGGCCTGCAGGCGCTGGCTGGCGAGGGTGAGCTTCTCTTCCTCGCCCTGCAAGTTGTTGTGCTGGGTGCGCAGGTCGGCGATCTGGTTCTGCAACGAGGACCGCCGGCTGAGCGCCTCGCGGGCGAGGTCCTCACGTCCCACACTGAGAGCCTTGCGGCCCTGGTCCTCAAGGCGGGTCGACTGCTGCTCGATCTGGTTGATCTGCAGCTCCACCCGCTTGCGCGAGGTGGCGACATCGGCCACGCCTCGACGGACCTTCTGCAGAAGCTCCAGCTGCCTCTGATAGGAATAATCGAGGGTCTCGCGCGGATCTTCCATCTTGTCCAAAGCCTTGTTGGCCTTGGACTTGAAGATCAAGGAAAGTCTCTTCATCACGCTCATGCGCGTTGGCCGTCCCCTTCTTAGGTAGTGCTGTGCCTATGCTCCCGCTCGCTGCGACGCTCGCCGGCCGTCTGCTCGCTGCGCTGGCATCGGTGCTCCTTCGCGCTCACTCGCAACTCCCTAGGCTGCCCACTGATCGTCAGCCCCCGATTATCGCGGCAAAGTCGCCTAGGTCCACCCTACGCATAACGCACGAGGGCGTCATTAAGTTGCCGCCCCGGTAGGCTGACGTCGTGTTCCGACGTCGTACTGAGGCCCCCGTGGATGATTCCCCCTCCTCGTCTTCACAGACGCAGGCGAAAAGCATGGGAAAGGGCCGCCCTACCCCCAAGCGCCGAGAGGCGCAAGGCCGCCGCCGTTCGCCGGTGACCGCCCCCACCAACCGCAAAGAGGCCTACAAGCAGGCCCGTGAGCGCCAGGCCGCCGAGCGGGCGCGCGCCCGCGAGGGCATGCTGAGGGGCGAGGAGCGCCATCTGCCCCCACGCGACAGGGGCCCGGCGCGCAAGCTCGCGCGCGAGTGGGTCGACTCCCGCCGCACGATCAGTCAGTATTTCCTACCCGTCTCGCTGATTTTGCTGGTCGTCCTGTGGACGATCCCCATGTTCGGCGGTCAGACCGGAATGCTGCTGTATTCCTATGCGATCACGATCCTGTGGCCGCTCATGATCGTCGCGGTGGTCGGCAGCTCCCTGTGGGTGGCCCAGCGCGTGAAGAAGGAAGTGGCCGAGCGGCTGCCCGACGAGAGCCTCAAGGGCGTCGGCTTCTACGCCGCCATGCGGGCGATGCAGATCCGCCGCCTGCGCTTCCCCCCGCCGACGCTGCTTCCGGGCGGCAAGCCGGTCCTGCCGAAGAGGTGATCACAACCGGCGCGGCCCGCATGAGCCGCTCCGGTCAGTTCGGTGTCCAGCGCAGCCGGCCCCCGGACACCTCCGGCCGCCGGCCGCCCGCCGCATGGCCTGATTCCAGCGCGCCGGCCGTGGCCCTGAGCATCGCGTAGTACGTCGTCCAGCCGGGGCCGGGCGCAAAGCCGCGCTCGCCGAAGCGCCAGATCCTCCCGTGCTGGGAGGCCACCACGCCCTCGTCTCCCGCGCCCTCGGTGAAGGCGCCGGCGAAGGGGATCATGCGCCCGCTCCACCTCGCCACCGGGGACACCCACCCGGGAGGGGCCTCCACCGCGCACAACGCCCGCCAGGTGTCCCGTATCTCGCGCACACTCAGAGCCCTGCGGCCCAGCAGTCCCGAGCCGGCCGAACGCGACCCGTCGTGGCGGAGCAGCGACGCGCGCAGGCTGCCGGGGAAGCGGACCCCCATCTGGGACTCGGCGATCGCGATCGTCCGCACCGTCGCGGGAGGGCGCAGCTCGCCATACGTCACCGGCGCGTGGGTCCTGAGCCATCTCTCGATCCGCCGCCACTGGCGATCGACCGCCTTGGTCACCCGCGGGTCCTCCGCCGGTGCGGCGACGGCGCCCCGCGCGGGACGGCAGGTGGAATTCCGCCGCGTGCCGGGCGCCCGCTCCCGTGATGCGTCACGCGACGGGGCGACGACGACCGCCACGACGGAGGGCCGGGAGGCCGGCTCCGCCGATGAGTTCCGCGGGCCGGTGAGCAGCGCGTTCCCGAGAGCCGCGCCACCGGCCGCCAGGACACACAGGCCGGCGGCCGGGTAGGCCCACCGGCGGATCGTCCGCACCCCGATTCGCCCAACGGCGGTCTCGCCCTCCGGCGCCGCCGGGGGTGAGGGGGCCTCGGCCGGGGCGTGGCCGGCGACGGGCTCGGGCGGCCCCGGTTCCGCCGCCGGTGGCGACCCCTCGCGGATCGGCGGGCCGCCACGGCGCGACAGTGCCCGCCAGGTCCACACGGCGGCCCCGATGACCGCGCCCACGGCGGTCACCGCGAGCGCCAGCCGTACAACTCTCGAACGGATCAGCCGCAGCACGCCGGGCAGACTATCCCGAATCAGATCACCGACAGGCGGCGACTAATGTCGTTCGCATGCATTTTCGCCATCTTGGCCGCAGCGGTCTGAAGGTCAGTGAGATCAGCTACGGCAACTGGATCACCCATGGTTCCCAGGTCGAGGAGGACGCCGCCAAGGAGTGCGTACGGGCGGCGCTCGACGAGGGGATCACCACCTTCGACACCGCCGACGTCTACGCCGGAACGAGAGCCGAGGAGGTTCTCGGCCGCGCTCTGAAGGGGGTGCGCCGCGAATCCCTGGAGATATTCACGAAGGTCTATTGGCCGACCGGCACCGGGGAGAACGACCGCGGCCTGTCGCGCAAGCACATCACCGAGAGCATCAACGGCTCGCTGCGCCGCCTGCAGACCGACTACGTCGACCTCTACCAGGCCCACCGGTACGACTACGAGACGCCGCTCGAAGAGACGCTGAAGACCTTCGACGACCTCGTGCGCCAGGGCAAGGTGCTCTACATCGGCGTCAGCGAGTGGAGCGCCTCGCAGATCGCCGACGCCCTCAAGATCGCCGGGGAGATGGGGCTGGAGCGGCTGGTGTCCAACCAGCCCCAGTACTCCATGTTGTGGCGCGTCATCGAGTCCGAGGTCGTGCCCCTGTGTGAGAAGGAGGGGATCGGGCAGATCGTGTGGTCCCCGATCGCGCAGGGCGTCCTCACCGGCAAGTACCTGCCCGGCCAGGCTCCGCCCGCCGGATCCCGGGCCACCGACCCCACCGGGTCGGGCTTCATCTCCCGCATGCTCGACGACGACGTGCTCACGCGGGTGCAGGAGCTCAAGCCCATCGCGGCCGACCTCGGGCTGACCATGGCCCAGCTCGCGGTGGCGTGGGTGCTGCAGAACCCGAACGTCTCGTCGGCCATCGTCGGCGCCACCCGGCCCGAGCAGGTGCGCGACAACGTCAAGGCATCCGGCGTCAAGCTCGAGGCCGGCGTCATGACCAAGATCGACGAGGTGCTGGGCACGATCGTCGAGCGTGACCCCGCCAAGACCCAGAGCCCGGCGACGCGGCCCTAGCAATCAATCATCTGGGCCATTAAAGGCACGGCCGAAATGACGTCCAGGGTCCCTTGCCTTTTCTGTCATTTGACACCATCAGTCACAGGGGCACCAGAAAAGACCAGGGACCCCGGAGTCACTCGCCCCGTAGCGACATCCCGGCGTACTCGACCCTGTCGTCTTCCAGCAGCGCGACCTGCTCGATCCCGGAACTCAGCAGCGATCGCCAGTTTTCTCCGAGCCATGACTCCGCATCGGCCTGACTTGGGAAGATCTCGCGCGGAAGCGGGCCGTCCGTAACCTCACCACCATTAGCATTTTCATAACGCCAGCGCCAAGTCATGCCATACGCTCCTTTTCGTGGGGTTTGCCCAGTGCCCTCGACAGGCTGAGCAGACCCTATCTCCTGGAGTCTGCCGCAGATCTTGCCGCGAGTGCGTCGGGACAGGCCAGCCGGGCCAGGAGAACCCACCCCGGCCCGCCCGACCGCGAGACCGACCCAGGATGGAGGCCATCTCATGCCGCCCACGTTCCGTCTGCCGGCGCTCGCCGCCGGACCCGGACTCGCGACGGCGGCCGAAGCCCTCCTTCCGGTCAGGGCGTGGTGAAAGTCCTTCTTTCGGGCACGGCCGGCCCGTACGGGTGGCCCGAGCCCGCGTGCGGCTGCGCTTCGTGCGCCCGCCTGTCCCCCGGCCACCGGTTGCCCACCTCGGTGGTGCTGGACGACGTGGTACGGCTCTCGCCGCCCGCCGGGCTGCCGCTGGAGCCCCCGGCCTCGCTGCCCAAGGGATACCGGATGACCGTCACGCCCGACGGCTACGCGGTCAGCGGCCCTGATCGCGGCCGGGTCCTGCACGCCGTCTCACCGGCGCAGACGGGCGGCTCACCCTCGCCGAGCTGGGCGGAGGAGGCCTACGACCTGGTGCTCATCGACCTGCTCGACCATCCCCAGCGCCTGGGGGACCTGCGCCGTCGTGGCCTGGTCACCGCGCGGACGCACGTGGTGGCGATCCACCTCGACCACCGCCTCCCCTCCGAGGCGGAGCTCAACAGGCGTCTGGAGTACTGGGGAGCCCAGGCCGTCGACGACGGCACGATCCTCGACACGCGCCGGCCGGCGCCGGCGCGCGCCCTCGCTCCCAAACGGCTCCTCGTCCTCGGCGGCGCCCGCTCGGGCAAGTCGACCGAGGCGGAGATGCGGCTGATCGCCGAGCCGGACGTCACCTACGTCGCGACCGGCCCCACCGGCAGGAGGGACGCGGACTGGCTGGCCCGGGTCCGCGCCCACCAGCGGCGGCGCCCGCCGTACTGGACCACCATCGAGACCACCGAGCTGGAGGCGCTGCTCCGGTCCGAGACCGGGCCGCTGCTCGTCGACGGCATCGGCACGTGGCTGGCGGGGGTGTTCGACGGGTGCGGGGCGTGGGGAGATCCGGCCCACGACCGCCCGCGAGGACGCAAGCCCGGCCGGTTCGGCACCGCACTGGACGCGGTCGCGGCGCGCTGCGACGACTTGGTCGCGGCCTGGCGGCAGACGCGGGCCCAGGTGGTGGCGGTCAGCGACGAGGTCGGGCTGAGCGTGGTGCCGGCGACCGCGAGCGGGCGCGTGTTCCGCGACGCCCTCGGCCGGCTCAACCAGCGTCTCGCCGCGGAGTCCGAAGAGGCCGTCCTCGTCGTCGCCGGACGCGTCGTCCCGCTGCCGGTCTGACACCCCCCGGGCCCGTCGCGAGGGTCCCCGGACGCGTCGCCCCGCTGCCGGTCTGACACCCCCGGGCCCGTCGCGAGGGTCCCCGGACGCGTCGCCCCGCTGCCGGTCTGACGCCCTTACGCCCGCCGCAGGAGGTATGACGTACTCATGGCGGCCCGCGCCCACCGGCCTTTCGAACGAGTCCGGACCTTCCCTACCCCCTGAGGAACGATGTGACATGCCCGCATCAGACGCCCCGGAAGAGCCGGTCGCCGCGGGGTTGCGCCTGGCCGTCGGCACGCTGAGCATCTGGCCCGCCGGCGTGCCCCGCGCCGACCGCGTGACCGCCGGATGGGCCATGACGCTGGCGCCGCTCGTCGGCCTGCTCCTCGGCGTGGCCGCGGCCGCGGTCATGGCGGCCACCGGGCTGCTGGTCTCCCCCCTGCTCGCGGCGGCCCTGGGGCTCGGGTCGCTGGCGGTGCTGACCCGGGGGCTGCACCTGGACGGACTCGCCGACCTGGCGGACGGCCTCGGCAGCGGCCGGCCGGCCGAACAGGCGCTGGACATCATGAAGCGCTCCGACATCGGGCCCTTCGGTGTGATCACGCTCGTCCTCACGTTGCTGGCGCAGGCCGCCGCGGCCGCCGAGGCGGGGCCGGCGGCCCTGGTCCTGGCATGCGTCACCGGACGGCTGGCCGTGACGTGGGCCTGCGTGGAGGGCGTGCCCGCGGCCCGCCCGGGCGGCCTCGGCGCCATGGTCGCCGGAACCGTACACCAGAGGACCGCCGCCATCGTCACGGCGGCCGCCGCCGTCGTGGCCCTGGTCCTTGGATTCCTGTGGGGCGGGCCCGTCACCTATCCCCTGGCGCTCGCCGCGGGCCTCGGCGCCGCCTGGGCCCTTCGAGCGCACGCCGTGCGGCGGCTCGGCGGGATCACCGGGGACGTGCTGGGCGCGCTGACCGAGGTCGCCGCCGCCACCGCCCTGCTCGTGTGCGCCGCGTCACCGTGACGTCCCACCGCCGGCGGGAGATCAGGGGATGTGCGAGGCACCATTGACACCATTCCCGAAAGACGGACCCGCCCCCGTGCGGCGTTCACCCAGGTAAGGGATTCGTAGGACGAACCCTCGTTTATGCGTACGCGGCAAGCACGGCTAGCATCGGCCTACGTGACGACAGTGCGACTTAACGCCTCTGACTCGGGATCGGTGGAGACCGACGCCCTCGTAGTCGGCATCAATACCTCGCCCGACGGCCTTCGCCCCGCATCGGGCGCGGAGGCCGTGAACTCCGCACTCACCGGCGGGCTCGCCGCGACGCTCGGCGCGCTCGGCTTCTCCGGGCACGCAGGAGAGATCGCGAAGATCCCGACCTTCGGTGCCGTACCCGCGCCGTTGGTCGTCGCCGTGGGCCTTGGAGACGCCCCCGAGGAGGCCGGCGCCTACGACCTCGAGGTCCTGCGCCGCGCGGCCGGGGTCGCCACCCGCTCGCTGGCCGGCACCGCCCGCGCCGCGCTCTCGCTGCCCGCCACGACGGCGGAGCAGGCCGAGGCCGTGGCGCTGGGCGCCCTGCTGGGCGCCTACGACTTCACCAAGTACCGCACCGTCGGCGAGGTGAAGGCGCCGGTGGCCGAGATCGTCGTGCTGAGCGGCGCGTCCGGCGCCGAGGCAACCGTGAGCCGGGCCGCGACGCTGGCCGAGTCCGTGGCGCTGGTGCGCGACCTGGTGAACACCCCGCCGTCCGACCTCGCGCCCGCCCGCTTCGCGGAGATCGCCGAGGAGAACGGCACCAAGGCCGGCCTGTCGGTCGAGGTCCTCGACGAGGTGGCGCTCAAGGAGGGCGGCTACGGCGGCATCGTCGGAGTCGGCCAGGGCTCCGTCAACCCGCCCCGGCTCGTGCGCCTCGGCTACACCCACCCCGAGGCCGGCACGACCTTGGCGTTCGTCGGCAAGGGCATCACCTTCGACTCCGGCGGCCTTTCGCTCAAGCCGTCCGCGTCCATGGCCTGGATGAAGTCCGACATGGGCGGCGCCGGCGCCGTCTTCGGCGCTCTGCTGGCCATCGCCAAGCTGGGTCTCCGGGTCAACGCCGTCGGTTACCTGTGCCTGGCCGAGAACATGCCGAGCGGCACCGCCCAGCGCCCATCCGACGTGCTCACCACCTACGCCGGCAAGACCGTGGAGGTGCTCGACACCGACGCCGAGGGCCGGTTGGTGCTCGCCGACGGCATCGCCCGCGCGGGCGAGGACGACCCCGACCTCATCGTCGACGTCGCCACCCTCACCGGCGGGCAGATCGTCGCGCTCGGGTGGCGCACCTGCGGTGTCATGTCCTCCGACGACGACCTGCGCGACGAGGTCGTCGAGGTGGCCGTGGCACAGGGCGAGGCCGCCTGGGGCATGCCGCTGCCCGAGGAGCTCCGCAAGGGTCTCGACTCCCCGATCGCCGACATCGCGAACCTCAACCCCGAGCGCTCAGGCAGCATGCTCGCCGCCGGCCTCTTCCTGCGCGAGTTCGTCCCCGAGGGCGTGCGCTGGGCGCACGTCGACATCGCGGGGCCGGCCTTCAACAAGGAGGCGCCGCACGGGTACACCCCCAAGGGCGGCACCGGCATGCTCACCCGCACCCTGATCGCGCTGGCCGAGCGCTATCAGGCGGGCCGCGAGGCATGATGAGCCAAGGACGCGAACGACGGCGCGAACCCGCCGCCAAGCGCGTCACATACACGCGAGACAAGTGAAAAGATGCTGTTGGGCAGGCCGGGCACGCCGTGAAAGCGGCCATGCCGCGGCCATGAGGGCCCACCGATCCGACAAGGAGCTTTCCAGTGGCTGATGGCAGCGGCCCCTTTGACATCGTTGTCCTGGGCGGCGGTAGCGGTGGCTACGCCTGCGCCCTGCGGGCGGCCGAGCTAGGCAAGTCCGTCGCGCTGATCGAGAAGGACAAGATCGGCGGCACGTGCCTGCACCGGGGATGCATCCCCACCAAGGCTCTCCTGCACGCCGCGGAGGTCGCCGACGAGACGCGCGAGGCCGGTGGCGTCGGCGTCAAGGCCCGCTTCGAGGGCATCGAGATGACCGGTGTCCACGCCTTCAAGGACAAGATCGTGACCCGCGCCTGGAAGGGCGTCCAGGGCCTCCTCAAGAGCAGAGGCGTCACGATCATCGAGGGTGAGGGCCGGCTGGCCGGGCCGAACCGCGTCACCGTCGGCGACCAGGCCGTCGAGGGCCACAACATCGTGCTGGCCACCGGATCGGTGCCCAAGTCGCTCCCCGGTCTCGACATCGACGGCGAGCGGGTCATCACCAGCGACCACGCCCTGAAGCTCGACCGCGTCCCGGCCTCGGTGATCGTTCTCGGGGGCGGCGTCATCGGCGTCGAGTTCGCGTCCGTCTGGAAGTCGTTCGGCTCCGAGGTCACGATCATCGAGGCCCTGCCCCACCTGCTCCCGCTCGAGGAGGAGTCCAGCTCCAAGCTCCTGGAGCGCGCCTTCCGCCGCCGGGGCATCAAGTACGAGCTGGGCACCCGCTTTGAGAGCGTCAAGACCACCGACACCGGTGTGGTCGTGACGCTGGAGGGCGGCAAGACCTTCGACGCCGAGCTGCTCCTGGTGGCCGTGGGCCGCGGCGCCGTCGCCTCCGGCATGGGCTTCGAGGAGGCCGGCATCGCGATCGAGCGCGGGGCCGTCGTCGTCGACGAGTTCTGCCAGACCAATGTGCCCGGTGTCTACGCGGTCGGCGACCTGATCCCGACCCTCCAGCTGGCGCACGCCGGCTTCGCCGAGGGCATCCTCGTCGCCGAGCACATCGCGGGCCTCAACCCGGTGCCGATCGACTACGCCGGGGTGCCCCGCATCACCTACTCCGACCCCGAGGTCGCCTCGGTGGGCATCACCTCCGCCACCGCCAAGGAGCGGGGTTACGAGATCACCGAGCTGGTCTACGACCTCGGCGGCAACCCCAAGAGCCAGATCCTGGGCACACAGGGCGCCGTCAAGATCATCGCAGCGAAGGACGGCCCGGTGCTCGGGGTCCACATGGTCGGCAAGCGCATGGGAGAGCTCGTCACCGAGGGTCAGCTGATCTACAACTGGGAGGCCCTGCCCTCCGAGGTGGCCCAGCTCGTCCACGCGCACCCGACCCAGTCCGAGGCTGTCGGCGAGGCGATGCTCGCCCTGGCCGGCAAGCCCCTGCACGTACACAACTAAGCCCTC
Source organism: Sphaerisporangium flaviroseum (assembly GCF_039537005.1). Taxonomy (NCBI): domain Bacteria; kingdom Bacillati; phylum Actinomycetota; class Actinomycetes; order Streptosporangiales; family Streptosporangiaceae; genus Sphaerisporangium; species Sphaerisporangium flaviroseum. Next base: position 32,321 of record NZ_BAAAZR010000061.1, read on the forward strand.
ACAGGAAACGCGAGAGAAGACACCATGCCGGTTTCCGTAACCATGCCCCAGCTCGGCGAGAGCGTGACCGAGGGCACCGTCACCCGCTGGTTGAAGAAGGAAGGGGACCAGGTCGAGACCGACGAGCCTTTGCTCGAAGTATCGACCGACAAGGTCGACACCGAGATCCCCTCCCCGTCCGCCGGCGTTCTCACCAAGATCGTCGTTGCCGAGGACGAAACGGTGGAGGTCGGCGCCGAACTGGCCGTCATCGACCAGGACGGCTCCTCGGGCGGGTCCGCCGCTCCGGCGCAGGCCGAGCCCGAAGCCCAGGCCGAGCCTGAGCCCGAGCCCGAGCCTGAGCCCGAGCCGCAGCCCGAGCCCGAGCAGGCCAAGGCCGAGCCCGAGCAGGCCAAGGCTCCCGCCCCGGCCTCCTCTATCCCGCAGCCGCCCGCTCCGGCCCCGCAGCAGGCGCGCCCGCAGCCCCAGCAGCAGGCCCAGCAGCAGGCTCCGGCCGCCACCGCGGCGCCGTCGCCGATCGCGCCGGCGGCCCCCAGCGGTGACAGCCCGTATGTCACGCCGCTGGTCCGCAAGCTCGCGGGTGAGCACGGCGTCGACCTCGACGCGCTGAGCGGCACCGGCGTCGGCGGGCGCATCCGCAAGCAGGACGTGCTCGAGGCCGCGCGCATCCAGCGCGAGCAGGCGGCGCAGGCCCAGGCCGCGGAGTCCCAGGCGGCGCCGTCCGCCCCGGCCGCTCAGGCCGCTCCCGCCCAGGCCGCCGCGCCGGCTCCCGAGCCGGTCCAGGCCGACACCACGCTGCGCGGCCGCACCGAGAAGATGTCGCGCATGCGGCAGACCATCGCCAAGCGCACGATGGAGTCGCTGCAGTCGTCGGCGCAGCTCACCTCGGTCGTCGAGGTCGACGTCACCAAGATCGCCCGGCTCCGCGACCGTGCCAAGGCCGACTTCCAGCGCCGCGAGGGCGTGAAGCTCAGCTTCATGCCGTTCTTCGCGGTCGCGACGGTGGAGGCGCTCAAGCAGCACCCGAAGCTGAACGCGGTGATCAACAGCGAGACCAACGAGGTCACGTACTTCGACCACGAGCACCTGGCCTTCGCCGTCGACGCCGAGCGCGGCCTCGCCTCCGCGGTGATCAAGGACGCCGGTGACCTCAACATCGCCGGTCTCGCCCGCAAGATCGCCGATCTGGCCGAGCGCACCCGCACGAACAAGGTCAGCCCCGACGAGCTGTCCGGCGGCACGTTCACGCTGACCAACACCGGTAGCCGCGGCGCGCTGTTCGACACGCCGATCATCAACCAGCCGCAGGTCGCGATCCTCGGCACCGGAGCGGTCGTCAAGCGCCCCGTGGTGCTCGACACGCCCGACGGCGAGGTCATCGCGGTGCGCTCGATGGTGTACCTCGCGCTGACCTACGACCACCGCCTGGTCGACGGCGCCGACGCCGCCCGCTTCCTGACGACGGTCAAGCGCCGCCTGGAGGAGGGCCGGTTCGAGAACCAGCTCGGCCTGGGCTGACACCGCCGGCCGTCAGCCCTGCCCCGCGGGAGCGAGGCAGGGCTGACGGGTAGCCGAGGGGTCGCCGACGTAGGGTGATCACATGGCAGTCGTCGTCACCGGCTCTTCCGGACTCATCGGTTCGGCCCTCGTGCGCGCCCTGCGCGACGAGGGCCGTCCTGTCGTCAGACTCGTGCGCCGCACTCCGGCCGAGCCGGACGAGGCCTTCTGGGATCCACAGGAGGGCGTCCTCGACCCCTCGGTCCTGGAGGGGGCCGAGGCCGTCGTCCACCTCGCCGGGGCGGGCATCGCCGACAAGCGCTGGACCGACGACCGCAGGCGGGAGCTCGTCGACAGCCGGGTGCGGGGCACCCGCATCCTGGCGACCACGATCGCCGGGCTGGAGCGCAAACCAGGCGTCCTGCTGTCCGGGTCCGCCATCGGCGTCTACGGGGACACCGGCGAGCATCCGGTCGACGAGTCCTCCGAGCCTCCCGTACGGCCGCGCGGCCAGGGCGCCGCGGCCGAGCCCGGGCAGTGGCTCGCCGACCTGTGCCGGGCCTGGGAGGCCGAGGTCGCCCCCGCCGAGGCGGCCGGCGTCCGCGTCGTGCGGATGCGCACCGGCCACGTCCTGACCGACAAGGGCGGTTTCCTGGGGAAGATGCTGCCGGTGTTCAGGCTGGGCATCGGAGCCCCCCTGGGGTCCGGCAGGCAGTACACCTCGTGGATCTCCATGCCCGACTGGCTCGGGGCGGTGGCCCACATCCTGGCCGAGCCGGATGTGTCGGGCCCGGTGAACCTGACGGCTCCCACGCCGGTCACCAACGCGGAGTTCACCAAGGCTCTGGGCCGTGCGCTGCGGCGCCCGACCATGCCCATCGCGGTGCCCGGCTTCGCCCTGCGCGCCGGGGTCGGCGGCCTGGCGGACGAGGGGGTGCTCATCGGCCAGCGTGTGCTGCCCAGCCGCCTGCTGGAGATGGGATACCGGTTCAAGCATCCGCGCCTCGATCAGGCACTGGCCGCCCTACTCTAGGTGGCCGTTCCGGTGACATGGTAGAGATGCCACGACTCGGCCCTGCGGCCCGGGGGCGAGCCGTGTTCACCCCCAGAAGAGGCAGGAGAGATCATGAGCAGGCTCGGCCAGTCCCACATTCTCGCCATCGGTGGCGGTTCTTTCCGCCCCACTCCCCGTTATGGGTTCCTGGAGCCCTCAGGCCTGCTCCGCTACGCACTCGACCTGACCGGTCAAGATCGCCCCAAACTCGGCCTGCTCGCCACCGCGACCGGTGACGACGCCGACTGGCTGCTGAAGATGTACGGAGCCTTCCGCACGTGGGACGTCGAGGTGACCCACCTCACCGTCTTCCCGATGCCCAATGTCGACGACCCGCAGGAGTGGATGCTCGAGCAGGACGTCATCTACGTCAGCGGTGGCAGCGTGGCCAACCTGGCGGCCCTGTGGCGGCTGCACGGGCTCGACGAGGCGTTCAAGGAGGCGTGGCGTGCCGGTGTGGTGCTGTCGGGTCAGAGCGCCGGAGCGTTGTGCTGGCACGTCGGCGGCAACACCGACTCGTTCGGCCCGACCTTGCGGCCATGGGCGGAGGGCCTCGGCATGCTGCCCTACTCCTGCGGCGTCCACTACAACTCCGACCCCCAGCGCCGGGCCCTGCTGCACGAGTCGATCGCCTCCGGCGAGCTTCCGGAGGGCTACGCCGCCGACGAGGGCGTGGCCCTGCACTACGTCGGGCAGGAGTTCATCCAGGCCGTCACGGTGGACCCCGCCGGGTACGCCTACAAGATCGAACGGGACGACGACGGGGGCGTGAAGGAGTTCAGGATCGAGCCTCGCCTGCTGACCACGTGACCTCGCGTTAGGCTGACCTCCGTGAGTGAGCGCGCCAAGCACCAAAGCACCACGGAGAGCGGGGCTGACAGGCTCGCGCTCGTCCGGCTCGGGGTCGACGTTCCCTACGAGCAGGCGTGGGAGCTTCAGCGCGAGGTCCACGCCCGCCGGGTCGCCGACGCGATCCCCGACACGTGCCTCATGCTGGAGCACGCCCCGGTCTACACCGCCGGCAAGCGCACACGCCCCGAGGAGCGGCCCGTCGACGGCACCCCCGTCATCGACGTCGACCGGGGTGGCAAGATCACTTGGCACGGTCCCGGTCAGCTCGTCGGCTATCCCATCGTCAAGCTGACAGAGACGCTCGACGTGATCGCCTATGTCCGCCTGCTGGAGGAGTCGCTCATCCACGTGTGCGCCGACTTCGGCGTGGTGGCGGGCCGCGTCGCCGGCCGCAGCGGCGTCTGGGTCGCGGGCGACCCGGCGAGCGGCCTTCCCGACCGCAAGCTGGGTGCGATCGGCATCCGGGTGGCCCGGGGGGTGACGATGCACGGCTACGCGCTCAACTGCGCCAACGACCCGAGCTGGTTCAACCGCATCATCCCCTGCGGCGTCCGCGACGCGGGAGTGAGCTCATTGTCCGCCGAGACCGGGCGGCGCATCACGGTCGACGAGGTCCTTCCCTTCGCCGAGAAGCGGCTGGCCGAGGCGCTCGGCGTGGAAGGCCTCGACGTCCAGGAAGAGGACCTGCTGTCGGGCCGCATCTGAGCGGCCGATGCGAGGAGGATCCCTGCGTCGGGGTCAGCGGGCGCGGAGACGTAAGCTTTGACGCGTGACCGTTGCTCCTGAAGGCCGAAAGCTCCTCCGCCTGGAGGTGCGCAACAGCCAGACCCCCATCGAGCGCAAGCCCCCGTGGATCAAGACCCGGCTCAAGAACGGGCCGAACTTCAACGAGATCAAATCGCTCGTGAAGGACCAGGGCCTGCACACGGTGTGCCAGGAGGCCGGCTGTCCCAACATCTCCGAGTGCTGGGAGGACCGCGAGGCCACCTTCCTCATCGGCGGCGACCAGTGCACGCGGCGATGCGACTTCTGCCAGATCGACACGGGCAAGCCCGCCGCCTACGACAGGGACGAGCCACGCCGGGTCGCCGAGTCCGTCGTCCAGATGGGCCTGCGCTACGCCACCGTCACCGGTGTCGCCCGCGACGACCTGCCCGACGGCGGCGCCTGGCTGTACGCCGAGACCGCGCGGCAGATCCACGCGCAGGTGCCCGGATGCGGCGTCGAGCTGCTGGTCCCCGACTTCAACGGCCACCGCGACCAGCTCGAAGAGGTGTTCTCCAGCCGTCCCGAGGTGTTCGCGCACAACATCGAGACCGTGCCGCGCATCTTCAAGAGCATCCGCCCCGCCTTCCGTTACGAGCGCTCGCTCGAGGTCATCACCATGGGGCGCGAGGCGGGGCTGGTCACCAAGTCCAACCTCATCCTCGGCATGGGCGAGCGGCGCGAGGAGATCAGCCAGGCGATGATCGACCTGTTCGACGCCGGGTGCGACCTGCTGACCATCACGCAATACCTGCGCCCGACGCTGCGGCACCACCCCGTCGACCGCTGGGTCAAGCCCGAGGAGTTCTTCGAGCTCCAGGAGGAGGCCGAGGAGATCGGCTTCGCCGGGGTCATGTCCGGCCCGCTCGTCCGGTCCTCCTACCGCGCCGGCCGGCTCTACCGGCAGGCCGTCGAGGCGCGGCAGACCACCTGACCCGCCGCCTCACCGCCGGCCCTGGCGCGTCCGCCGAGGCCGGCCTCGGCGGCCCCGCTCCCTCCCCTATCCAGGAGCGTCGTGGACATCGAGGAACTCATCGGCATGCTCGACCTTCCCTCGAAGGTCCGGCTGCTCAGCGGCGCCGACATGTGGTCGCTGCCCGCGCTGCCCGAGATCGGCCTGCGGCGCCTGGTGATGAGCGACGGCCCGATCGGGGTGCGCGGCGAGCAGTGGTCGCCGGCCGACCCGTCGATCGCGCTGCCGAGCCCGACCGCGCTGGCGGCCACCTGGGACATCGAGCTGGTCCGGCGGGCCGGGCGCCTGCTGGCCCAGGAGGCCCGGCGCAAGGGCGTCCACGTACTGCTCGCCCCGACGATCAACATCCACCGCAGCCCGCTCGCCGGCCGCCACTTCGAGTGCTTCTCCGAGGACCCCCGCCTCACGGGCGAGATCGGCGCGGCGTACGTCCAGGGGGTGCAGGAGGGCGGCGTCGGCACCACCCCCAAGCACTTCGTCGCCAACGACTTCGAGACCGAGCGGTTCACCGTGAACGTCGTCGTCGGCGACAGGGCACTGCGCGAGGTCTACCTGGCGCCGTTCGAGCGGGTGGTCGAGGCCGGGGCGTGGGGCGTCATGGCCGCCTACAACGCCACCAACGGCACCACCATGACCGAGCACGGTGACCTGCTGGGCGGCGTGCTGAAGGACGAGTGGGGGTTCGACGGGTTCGTCGTCTCCGACTGGACCGCCACGCGCTCCACCGACGCGGCCGCGCTGGGCGGGCTCGACGTGGTCATGCCCGGCCCGTACGGCCCATGGGGCGACAAGCTGGTCGAGGCCGTCCAGCAGGGGCGAGTGCCCGAGCGGGTCGTGGACGACAAGGTCCGCCGCGTGCTCCGGCTGGCCGAGCGGGTCGGCGCCCTCGGCGACACGCCTCCCCAGCCACCGCCCGGCCCCATCGACGGCCGCGCCCTGGCCCGTGAAGTGGCCGCGCGTTCGTTCACGCTGCTCCGCAACGAGGGCGGGCTGCTGCCGTTCCGCGGTGTCCGCAGCGTCGCGCTGATCGGATCGGCCGCGGCCGCGGCCAGGGTCATGGGAGGCGGCAGCGCGCAGGTCTTCCCCGACGAGATCGTCTCCCCTCTTCACGGCCTGCGCCGCCGCGAGGGGCTCGACGTGCGCTTCGCGGTCGGGACCGACCCGCGGCTGCGGCTGGCGCCGCTGCGCACGCCGAGCCGGGCGCGCTTCATGGACGCCGGCGGCGAGACGCTGGCCGAGCACCCGCTCCGGACCACCGAGGCCCGGTGGATCGGCGAGTTGCCCCGCGACGTCGACGGCCCCCGCCTGGCCGCCGTGGAAATGCTCACCACCTTCACCCCCGAGATCTCCGGTCCGCACCAGCTCTCCATCTCGGGGGCGGGCGCGTTCACGCTGGCCGTGGACGGCCACCCCGTGCTGGACGAGACGATCAGCCCTCCGGACGGCGACCACGCGTCGGCCTTCCTGTCGCCCCCCGAACGCAGGATCGTCGTCGCCCTCGCCGAAGGGGTGCCGGTCGAACTGTCGGTACGCCACGCGACCTCGGCGCTGAAAGGCATGGGCTTCATCGCCTTCGCCCTCGGCCACGCCGACCCCTGCCCCGACCACGAGACGCTCATCGCCGAGGCGGCGGGCATCGCCGCGGGGGCCGATGTGGCGGTGGTGGTCGCGGCCACGACCACGGAGGTGGAGAGCGAGGGGTTCGACCGCACGAGCCTCGCCCTTCCCGGCCGGCAGGACGAGCTGATCGCCCGCGTCGCCGCCGCGAACCCGCGCACGATCGTGGTCGTCAACGCCGGCTCACCGGTGGAGATGCCCTGGCTCGACCAGGTCGCGGCCGTCCTGCTCACCTGGTTTCCGGGTCAGGAGGCCGGGGACGCGCTCGCCGACGTGCTGTTCGGCGACGCCGAGCCGGGCGGGCGGCTGCCCACCACCTGGCCCTCGCGCATGGAGGACGTCCCGGTCCTCGACCTCACCCCCGTGGACGGCGAGATCCGCTACGACGAGGGCGTACTGGTCGGCTACCGGGCGTGGGAGAGCGCGGGCCGCGCCCCGGCCTTCTGGTTCGGGCACGGGCTGGGGTACACCACCTGGACCTACGACAGCATCGCGGCCACCAGGGAGACCCGCGGCGCCTCGGTGACGGTGGCGGTGACCAACACCGGCGACCGGGCGGGCCGGGAGGTCGTACAGGTCTACCTGTCGCGCGCGGCCTCCGGGCACGACGGCCCGGACGGGGAGGCGCCCTCGCGGTGGCTGGCCGGGTTCGAGGTGGTCCCGGCCGAGCCGGGCACGACGGTCGTCACCACGGTGACCATCCCCGAACGGGCCTTCCAGGAGTGGACGGAAGCGGGCTGGCGCACGGTCCCGGGCGAGTACGTCGCAGAGGTCGGACGCAGCGTGGCCGACCGGCGACTGGCCGCCACCATCATGGTCGCGATCTGACCGGCTTCAGGTCACGTTTTCCTTTCTTCACCCTCGCATTTGTATCCTTCAACCATGGCGAACAAGCCCGCAGACCCAGCGCGCCCGGGGCGCATCAAGCAGATCCGGATGATCGCGCAGATCATCAACAAGGCCAACCCGAAGGGGATGCCGATCGTCTTCGCGACGGCCATCGCCACGCTGGCCGTTTTCGTCGTCCTCGGGCTCGTGACCGGCCTGGTGTGGCAGCTCATCATCCTTGGGTTCATGGTCGCGCTGACGCTGGGCATGGTGGTCTTCGGGCAGCTCGCCCAGCGCGCGCAGTACTCCATGCTCGGCGGGCAGCCCGGCGCCGCGGCGGCGATCCTGCAGAGCATGCGCGGCAACTGGCAGGTGACCCCCGTCGTGGCGGCCACCCGTGACCAGGACGTCGTGCACAGGGCCGTGGGCTATCCCGGCATCGTCCTTGTGTCCGAGGGCCCGGGCGCCCGGGTGCAGAAGATGCTCGTGGCCGAGAAGAAGCGCGTGCAGCGGGTCGCCATCGACGTCCCGGTGTACGACGTCCAGTGCGGCGACGGCGAGGGCCAGGTGCCCCTCAAGAAGCTCCAGCGCCACCTGATGAAGCTTCCCCGCAACCTCAAGAAGCAGGCGGTCTCGGAGGTCAACTACCGGCTCCGCGCCCTGCCGCAGTCGATCGCCGTGCCGAAGGGCCCGATGCCGAAGGGCGCGCGCATGCCCCGCGGCAAGATGCGGTGATGTCAGGTTCCGCGGGGTTCGCCCGGCGTGCGGTGGCCGACGCCCCGACCGTACGGGCCAATCGCCGGTGGTGGGACTCGGCGGCCGACGACTACCAGGCCGAGCACGGCGGGTTCCTGCGGGACGCGGGCTTCATCTGGTGCCCCGAAGGGCTCGACGAGGCCGACGCCCGCCTGCTCGGCGACGTGCGCGGCAGGCGGGTGCTGGAGGTCGGGTGCGGGGCCGGGCAGTGCGGCCGGTGGCTCGCCGGGCAGGGCGCCGACGTGGCCGCGTTCGATCTGTCCTACCGCCAGCTCCAGCACTCACGGCGCATCGACGACGAGCTCGGCACGCGGCTGCCCGTCGTCCAGGCGGACGCCGGGCGGGTGCCCTTCGCCGACGGCTCGTTCGACCTGGCCTGTTCCGCCTACGGGGCGCTGCCGTTCGTCGCGGACGCCCAGACCGTGCTCGCGGAGATCCGCAGGGTGCTGCGGCCGGGGGGACGGTTCGTCTTCTCCGTCAGCCATCCGATCCGCTGGGCGTTCCCCGACGATCCGGGTCCGCGCGGGCTGACCGCCGACCGCTCGTACTTCGACCGCGCGCCCTACGCCGAGGTGGACGAGCAGGGCGAGCCCTCCTACGTCGAGCACCACCGCACGCTCGGCGACTGGGTGGGGCTCATCGTGGCGTCGGGCCTGACGCTCACGTCGCTGGCGGAGCCTGAGTGGCCCTCCGGCCACGACCGCACATGGGGCGGCTGGAGCCCGCTTCGCGGCCGCCACCTTCCGGGCACGGCGATCTTCACCTGCGTGAACGGCGGCGCGCGTACCTAGTACGGCGATCGGGTGGGCGGCGTGGGTGAAGGCGCTACCGGCCGTGGACGATCACTGCGCGGCGCGGCCGTGGACGATCACTGCGCGGCGCGGCCGTGTATCCCTCTAGTCGCGGACGACGATCGTGCGGGCGGCGCGGTCGTGGAGGCCGCGCTGGTCGCGGTCCCAGATCAAGGCGGGCACGGCCAGGCAGAGCAACAGGGTGCGCAGCAGGACCAGGCCGAACGCCGGACGGCCGCCGCCGAGCGCGGCGACCCGGATGCCCAGCAGCTTCATGCCGAACGTCGATCCCAGCGTGCCCACGAGCAGGATGTACTCCAGGGCGAAGATCGCGAGGCCGACCCAGCCGGCGCTCCGCGGGTCGGCGCCCAGTATTCCCCGGCCGATCGCCCAGGTGCAGATGAGCCAGTCGATGGTGAGGGCGCCGATGCGCCTGCCGAACCCCGCGACCGACCCGCTCCCTTCCTTGGGCAGGCCCAGCCTCTCGCCCGGATAGCCCAGTTCGACACCCGCGGCGCGGGTCCCGCTGATCCACGTCTGGGTCCATCTCGGTTCCTTGGCCATGCAGGTAAGATAACCACGAGCCGTAGTGGTCCTTTCAGCGGCACACCCCCCTCCGCTTAACATCCGTGAAACAAACGAGACATGGGGTGGAAACGGCACAGGCCTACCTTCGAGTCTGCAAGCCCGTGCCCCTGGGAGGTTGGATGTTCAGCTCCGCCGACGACGTCCTGAAGTTCATCAGGGACGAAGGGGTGCAGTTCGTCGACGTCAGGTTTACCGACCTGCCGGGCACGACGCACCACTTCACCTTCCCCGTGGAGAACTTCGGCGCGAGCGTCTTCACCGACGGACTCATGTTCGACGGTTCGTCGATCCGCGGGTTCCAGGCCATTCACGAATCGGACATGTTGCTGCTGCCCGACCCGTCGACGGCCGTGGTCGACCCGTTCCGCCAGCACAAGACGCTCATCATCAACTTCTTCGTCCACGACCCGCTGACCGGCGAGGCCTACAGCCGCGACCCGCGCAACGTCGCTCGCAAGGCTGAGGAGTACCTCAAGGGCACCGGCATCGCGGACACCGTGTTCTTCGGCCCCGAGGCCGAGTTCTACATCTTCGACGATGTACGCTTCGCCAGCAGCGCGAGCGAGAGCTTCTACCACATCGACTCGATCGAAGGCGCCTGGAACACCGGCAAGGCCCAGGAAGGCGGCAACCTCGGGTACAAGCCCCGTTACAAGGGCGGCTACTTCCCGGTTCCGCCGATGGACCACTTCACCGACCTGCGCTCGGAGATGGTCCGCCGTCTCATCGACTCGGGCATCGAGACCGAGATGCAGCACCACGAGGTGGGCACCGCCGGCCAGGCCGAGATCGACTTCAAGTTCGGCACGCTGCTCAAGACCGCCGACAACCTGATGCTGTACAAGTACATCATCAAGAACACCGCGGTCGAGTACGGCCACACGGTGACCTTCATGCCCAAGCCGATCTTCGGGGACAACGGCTCCGGCATGCACTGCCACCAGTCGCTCTGGAAGGACGGGGAACCGCTCTTCTACGACGAGGTCGGCTACGCCGGTCTGTCCGACATGGCGCGCTACTACATCGGCGGCCTGCTCAAGCACGCGCCCGCACTTCTTGCCTTCACCAACCCGACGGTGAACTCCTACCACCGTCTGGTGCCGGGATACGAGGCGCCGGTCAACCTGGTCTACTCCCAGCGCAACCGCTCCGCCTGCATCCGCATCCCGATCACGGGGTCCAACCCCAAGGCGAAGCGCATCGAGTTCCGCGTGCCGGACCCGTCCTGCAACCCGTACTTCGCGTTCGCCGCACAGCTCATGGCGGGTCTCGACGGCATCCGCAACAAGATCGAGCCGGCCCAGCCGGTCGACAAGGACCTGTACGAGCTTCCTCCCGAGGAGGCCGGTCAGGTTCCGCAGGTTCCCGGGTCGCTGCCGGAGGTCCTTCTCGCCCTCGAGGCCGACCACGAGTTCCTGCTCGAAGGCGGCGTGTTCACCCCCGACCTGATCGAGACGTGGATCGCCTACAAGCGCGAAAACGAGATCGACCCGATCCGCCTCCGCCCACACCCGCACGAGTTCGAGCTCTACTACGACGTGTGACGGCTCGCACGTACGGTGACCTGCGTGTTCGCTGTGCGTGCCATGGGGCGCCGTAAGTCGTGGAATCGAAAGCCCGTGGCAGGGTCTTGGACCTTGCCGCGGGCTTTTCGCATTGTGCGCTGTCTCTTGGGTCAGCGGGGAGACCATTTAGCGCCTTTTGGTCTGTGCGAGACGTCACCGGGACCGGTAGCCGACTCGTCCCTGGGTAAGATCAAGTAATCGTCAGGTTCGATAGCCGAAGGCGAACCCATGTCGACCTACTGGGATCTCAAGCACCGACTGACCGACGCGGTGAACGCTCACGACCTGCGGAGAGTGCTCGACTGCTACAGCCCGGACGCCGTCTACGTGACACCGGCAGGGGTCGCAGAGGGACATGATCAGATCGCCTGGTTCTATGAGCAGTTCTTCAAGGCGTTCGACGACTTTCACGAAACGGCATGGTTCGAGCTCGGCGACTGCGATAACCCCTCCGTCACGGAATGGACGTACACCGGCACCCATACCGGACCTTTCCTTCGGCCGGATGGGCGGGAAATCGGACCAACGGGCTGCCACGTCACTATCCGCGCCACCTGCGCCTGCCACGTCGAGGGCGGCAAGATCACCACGCACCGTGAATACTACGACCAGCTAGAGCTGTACAGCCAACTCGGCCTCGGCCTGACGGAGCTCAACTCCGAGGTGACGGTAAGCGCGGCAGACGACGAGGACCTGACCTCGAAGCCCGCGCACCCTCAGTTCCATTCTCCTTCCGCCCGACGTCCCATGCTGGGAATCTTCAGGAGACATTGAGTCGTGCGCGTGAGGTAGTGCCGTAAGTCGTGGGTTCCGGGCCGGGTGTCGAGCGAATCGCGGCCTGCCTGGCGGATCGCAGCATGGCTGTAGGCAGCAGGGTCCCAGAGGTATCAGGCTCCTGCCAGGCTCCGATGGTCGCTCGTTCCGCGCGTGAGGCCACCGGCCGCCCGCCTGAGCGAGGACGGGGCCGGCGGCCTTTCGCATGCGAGGCCTGTCCTGCCATGCCAAGCGCAGGACGTGGTACCGCTCTAGCGGCGCCGGCGGCCCGGGTCCGTGGCGTTCTTCCAGCCGTGACGGGGGTCCACGACAGGGCCGGGGTTGATGGGCTTGCCGATGACGGCCGAGGACAGCTTGGTCACCGCCTGGAAGAGCTCGTGCACGAGCGACTTCGGGCTCTTGGGGGTGCTGGACATGTGAATTCTCCTTGCGGACGGATGTCCGTCGGGTTCAGATCCTCGATAACTCACGATATGTCGTGTACATCATCCCGTCCACTTGGCGCGGATCACGGGCATGGGGTGGATTCGGTCTATGAAGGCCGACCCGGTGCCCGTTTGACGGGCACCGAGTTTGCTACCCGCCCCGCCTGAGGCCATTCCATAGAGCGCGGCGCGGTTCCATCTGCCAGGTGAGGACGGGTCACGATCCATCCGACATGCGCAGGCGGGTCGCGACCCATGCACCGAGCGGAACTCATCACAAGGACAGGCACCGCCAGATCTATCGCTTCAAGGCCCACCCGGCACCCACTTGACGGGGCCACCGTGGCTGCCCGCCCAGCTCATGATCCCGCTCCGCGGAGGGCAAGGGGGTCCACCCGCCAACTCAGCGGCGGATGCCCACCACCAGAAAGAGCGGGGGCCTCGGTGGTGGCCGTTACTTGATCTGTTCCCAGAATCCCGCTGACCAGCGGACGGGACGGTTGCCGTCAGGGCCTCGCATCGACCAGCGAATGGTCAGTTCGGCGTCCTTGCCCGGCGGGATCTCGGTAAGGGACATGGCCATCGGATAGGACCCCTTCTCCCATACGCCGCACTGGCCGCCTACACCGGTGGGCTTGCCGTTCAGCAGGAGCGTGTACGACAGCCTGGCGGCCAGTGCGCCGGAGCAGAGCTGGTCGGCGCCGACCGTCTGGCCGCCGCGTACGTGCAGGGTCGTGGAGGGGTCTCGCGGCCACAAGCCGGTCGTGGTCCGCAGCGCCCGGTAGCCCTTGACATGGGGGAACGCCTTGACCGGCCCCGGTTCGACAGCGGTGCCCGGAGGAATCCACTCGTAGATGCCGAAAGTCCAGGCGCCTTCCTCCTCGGCGACCGGGGTGCAGGAGCCGCTGGGCTTGGAGCGCACGCACCCACTGCGCGCCGTGGTGGCGTCGAAGGTCGCGGTGACCTCTTTGGCGCCCTTGGGCACGGGAAGGGCGAGGAGCTGAACGCCCTTCACGCAGGGGCCGAGTCCGCCTGCGCCCAGCGGCCGCCCACCGACCCGGATCTGCGGGGTGATGGCGTGCCTGCCGCCTGTGCAGGTCGCGGCCAGGTCAAAGGGCTTGCCGGTGCTCGGGACCGTCAAGGTGCCCTTCTTGTGCAGGGGCACCTTGAGCGTGGTCTGTCCCAAGAGCCGGTACGGCACGCCGTCCGTGGCCGTGAACCGCTCAGGCAGGCCCGTGGAAGCCGAGGCGGTCACCACCGGCTGCACCGCCGCGCTCTGCTCCTGATTCTGGGATATCGCCAGAGCGCCGGACAAGGCCGCTGCGGCCACCATCAGCGTTGTCGCTCCTGCCACCATCGTCCTTCGATGCCTGAGACGCCGGATGCGCGCCTCCACCTGTGCTTGGCGTACCGGGTTATGAGGCGGGACACCGTCACCGCGTTCCCGCAGCAGCTCGCGCAGATCTTGGACACTCACAACGACACCTCCGTCATGATCGACTCATCTCCCCGCAACTTGGCCAGCGCCTTGGCCGTCTGGCTCTTGACCGTGCCCGGCGAGCAGCCCATCAGCTCGGCCACCTCCGCGACCGGGAGGTCTTCATAGAAGCGCAGCACCACGACCGCGCGCTGGCGGGCAGGGAGTCTGCCCACGGCGCGCCAGAGCAGCTCGCGCTCGCCGAGGTCGCCGGCGGCGCCGGCCACGTGCTCTCCGGGCAGGTCATCGGTCGGCAGCTCCCACCGCCACCTGCGGCGCCGCCAAGAGGTGTAGGTGGTCACCAGGACCTTGCGGACGTACGGCTCCGGCGTGTCCACCTGCGACCAGGCGAACCACACCTTGGCCAGGGCCTCCTGCAGGAGATCCTCGGCCGCCGCCCAGTCGTGGGTCAGCAGGTACGCGGTGCGTAACAATCGATCGGACCGTGTTGCCACGAAGTCCATGAATTCTGCCCGTTCCGCCACGTACCGCCTCCTGTCGCGAACCTGTCGCCGTAGTGACGCACCATCGCGCCCCCCGGGTTGCCCATGAGGCTCGTCGAGATCGTGCGAGTTGATCCGTTGGAGAACCGCCTGGTGATCACGGTCTGAGGAGTTCGACCGTAGAGTGAGCGACATGCGGATCACCGTGTTGGGCGGCTGCGGCGCATGGCCGGCAGCCGGACAGGCCTGTAGTGGCTATCTGGTCGAGCAGGACGGGTTTCGCCTCCTGGTGGACCCCGGATATGCCACCCATCCTCGCCTCCTGGCACTGAGGGCCGCAGAGGAGATCGATGCGGTGCTGGTCAGCCACGGTCACCCCGATCATTGCGCCGACCTGCATCCGTTGCTGCGAGCCCGGGCACTCGCCGGCGACGCGGCCCCCGCGCTGCCGGTGTACTCACCGCCCGACGCCCTCAACGCGGTCCTCGCCCTGGACGGGCCGGGGTCGCTTCGCGGTGCCTACCGGGTGCACGAGTTCACCGCCGGCGGCCGGTTCGAGATCGGCCCCTTCCAGGTGGATACCTGGCTGCTGCCGCACTGGGTGCCCAATGCCGGTCTGCGGCTGTCCGCCGATGGCCAGGTGCTGGCTTACACCGGAGACACCGGACCGAGTCCCGACCTGACCGCCTTGGCCCGCGACGCCGATGTCTTCCTGGCCGAGGCCACCTACGCCGAGCATGTTCCCGAGGACTCCGCCCGTTACCTGTCGAGCGCCCGGCAGGCGGGCGAGAACGCCGCCAAAGCCGACGTTGGAAAGCTGCTGCTCACCCACCTGTGGCCGGGAACGGCCCCCGAGATGATCGAGGAGGCCGCCCGGCAGATCTTCTCCGGAGAGATCGACGTCGCTCACGGCGGACTACAGGTCGATCTGGACTGAGAGGCATGCCGTAACCGCTGGTGGAGCAACTGACCAGCGGTTACGGCCACACGGAACCGAGATCACCCCGCAGAACCGGCATCACCGTGATCACCCCGCTGTCGCCACATCCTCACCTCCAATGCCGCTCAACGGTCATGGGGGCCGGGGTCAGGTGGTCGTCTGGGGCTCGGTGCGGAGGGGGTCGCCGATGAAGGTCAATCCCTTGCCGGTCAGGCGGTTGAGCAGTTCGGCCGGGGTACCGGTGCTGGCCGCGCATGATGAGGGCGGGACCACCTGCGACAGCGAACGGTGGCGGCTGGAGGCGGTGGTGGACCGCCTCGACGCCAAGATCGCCGACTTGATGCGGGCGCGGCAGGCCGCGGCGGAGACCCTGGAAGAATGCCGCGCGGGCCGATGCCGGCTCGCGCCGCGCCGCCCGTTGTGACCGGGGGTACCGGCCGAGGAGGTGACGCCCGTGGACGAACGGGCGCAGGCCCTCCCGGCACCCGCTTGATCGGGGCACCCGGTGGGCGCCCACCCTAGAAATACCCCGCGGGTCTGTGACGTTATGGTTTTTGGTCGGCGGGCGATATCGCGCCTGCCCACTTTCACCGGAAGGCAATCCCCATGTTCGGTCGCAAGCCCATCGAGGAGCGACTCGCGGAACGCCGCGCCAAGCTTCCTCCTCTCAAGGAGGGGCAGCACTTCGAGCATGGGCCGGCCAAGTTCGTGTTCGTCTTCCTGATCGTGTTCCTCGTGGTGGCTCACCTCATCGGCCTGGTCGTCCTCATGGTGATCGACCTGAACTGACCGCGCGGTCGTCACTCAGTACGGCAGCGTGTAGGCGCGGAAGTGTTGTGCCACGTAGGGGCCCTTGAACTTCGGGTAGGCCACCGTCTTGATGTCGCCGTCGGAGGTGTAGCGGTCCTCCGGGTGGGCGTTCAGCCAGTCGAGCCAGGCGGTGGAACAGAAGCGGGCACAGTCGCCGACCTTGTCCATGGCCCTGATGCGCGGGATGCCGAGCGGGTCGAAGTCCTTGCTGAACGGCGAGGGCCCGGGGGTGTACCCCGCCAGGAAGACCCCGTTGTAGTTGTAGCGAACGTCCCCGGCTCCGCCCCTGATCGCCCAGTCCTTGGTGCTCGGCTGGTTGCCGTACGGCAGGGCGAGCGTGGCCGGCGGATCCTTGATCAACGAAGTGATCAGCTTGTGGCCCGCCGTGATCTGCTCGGTGACCTGTTCCTTGGACCGGCCGCGCAGGTTCAGGTGGTCGCGCGTGTGGTTGCCGATGTCGAAGCCGTTGTCCCGCAGCCACCCGAGGACCTGCCCCTGCGCCTCAGGACCGAACGTGCCGAACATGTCCTTGATCACGTAGAAGGTGGCGACCGGCCGGAATCCCGGATACTTGCGGGAGACGTCCTGCAGGATGCCGACGGCGGTGTCGGGCTTCGGCTTGCCCGACCCGTCCAGGGTGAGCTGTGAGGGCGAGGAGTCGTCGAACGTCAGGACCACCGGATGCTTCCCGGCGGGGATGCCGATCCTGCCGGTGGTGTACTCCCTGGCCGTGATGGGGACGTAGCCCTCCTTGGCCAGCCGTTCGATCTCGGTGCGGAACTGCTCCGGCGTCCGGTCGTCTGAGCCGGCGGGCGCCTTGGGCATGATGCGGTGGTACATGAGCACCGGGATCTGCCCGAGCTCGTTCGCCTTGGCCTTGGCCGCCTTGGCGACCGCCGCCTTGTGCGCCTCCTGCGCGTTCGCGGGCTTCGCCGACTTGTTCGCCGCCGGCTGCGCCACGACCTTGGTATCCCCCTGCGTGCACCCGGCGAGCGCGATCACACTCAGTGACAGCACTCCGATACCACGTGTCGCCAAGCCCCCCATGGCCCCCCCAACCAACCCCGAGGAATGAGATACGTCTCTCCTACCCCCCCGACCTGGGGGTTCCACACGAGGCGATCGGCACGGACGCCAAGCCTGGCACCTGATTCGGCATATAACGGCATTCCCGCTATGTCACGTTATGTAGCTAATTAGACCCCTTTAGGGCGGTCAACGACGTCACTTCGTGGCCTCGCCGGCACGGACTCGGATGCCGGTCAGGCGGCGGAAGATGTCCCACCAGAAGGGGGCGCCGAACAGCAGGGCGAAGAACGTGAGCAGGAAGCCCGGCCAGTGGCCCGGGGTGACCATGCGCTGGAGCCACTCCCCGCCGTTCCAGGACCACTTGGGGCTGCCGGTGTCGGGGATCTTCACCGACACCGGGGCGTTCCCCACGATCTGGACGAAGGCGGGGGCCGACAGCACCTCGGTCACGCAGGCATACGGATCGTTGGGGTGGTCAGGGCACTTGTCCCGAAGGCCCGACACCGAGCGCACTCCGCCGTCGGCGGTGGCCGCCACCTGGGCGCGGATGGCGTTGTCGGTGAGGATCGCCCTGCCGTACTCCAATGAGTCCATGCTGAACACCAGTGTCAGCACCAGGCCCAGCGCGGCGATGACCCAGCGGACATAGCGGCGGTAGAGCATGGTCAGACGCTGCATCTCGCCGTCGAACCACTTCTCGACACCCTTGCGGAACGCGTCCAGGTCGCCCTCGGCGGTGTCCCACACGCCGTTCAGCGGCCCGTACAGAGGGCTGTGGCCCTCCTTGAGCTTCGCCAGCAGGGTCGGCACGCCACCCTCACCGGTGACGATCTCCATCACCGCCATCGCGAAGCTTCCGGGCGGGATCGAGGCGATGCTCGTCTTGCCGTCCTTGCGATGGTCGATCTCGCGGAGCCGTTCGTACAGGCGCTCCGACCAGGTGGTGGCCGTGCTCTGCACCGGCGCGGGAAGGTCGCTGAACGCCGGCCGGGCGTCCTTGCTGAACGGCAGGCGCCCGAAGACCTCCCCGATCGTGGACGGGATCCAGGACTTCTTGCCGTCGGGCCCGTCGAGCGTGTCCCGCAGGTAGGCCCACAGGAACTTGCCGCGGATGCCGAGCAGCCGTACGAGTCCCTCGTTCAACCCGCTCACCAGCATCGAGAAGAGCAGGAACGCCAGGACCAGGCCGATGGCCAGGTCGATGTATACAGAGTTCAAGGGAGACCACCTGTGACCGTAGACACGCCTTCCGCGACGGTCGCCGCAATCAACTGACGTCGATCCACTCGGATCGGTTGTCACGCCCGGGTTTTCCGGCGGCGCTCCGGCTCCACCAGGCGGAGCATTCGGGGATATCCGGCCTCGTCAAGCGCCGCCGGCGGTCACTCCGCTCCGTAGAAGACGCGTTCGGTGACCACCCGGGCGCGCCGGGTCGCCCTGTGGTAGTCGTCGACGAAGTCCTCCGAGCCGTCGGGAGGGTAGCCCAGGGCACGTGAGATGAGCATGCGCTCGCGCACGTCGACGGGGATGCTGTCACCGGCCCGGCCGCGCACCAGCATGATCGCGTCACGGATCTGGCTGGCGAACCGCCAGGCCTCGGCGAGCACCTCCTCGTCGGTGGAGGCCAGCAGCCCGGCCCCGACGGCCGCGCGCAGAGTGTCCAGCGTGCGGGTGGTGCGCAGCTCCGGGACCTCGTAGGCGTGCCGGAGCTGGATGAGCTGTGCCAGCCACTCGACGTCCGACAGCCCGCCCCTGCCGAGCTTGGTGTGCAGGCGCGGGTCGGCGCCCCGGGGCAGCCGCTCGGCCTCCATGCGCGCCTTGAGCCTGCGGATCTCGCGTACCGCGGAGTCGCCGATGCCGTCCGGCGGGTAACGAAGCGGTTCGATGAGGTCCATGAACTCGGCACCGAGATCGGCGTCCCCCGCGGAGAAGCGGGCGCGGAGCAGGGCCTGGGACTCCCACGGAGACGACCAGCGGCGGTAGTACGCCGCGTACGAGGAGAGCGAGCGGACCAGAGGACCCTGGCGCCCCTCCGGGCGCAGATCCGGGTCGATCTCCAGCGGCGGGTCCGGGGCGGGGCGGGCGAGCAGGCGGCGCAGCTCGTTGGCGACGGCGTGCGCCGCGTCGGTCGCGGTCTTCTCCTCCACGCCTTCCAGGGGCGAGTGGACGAACATGACGTCGGCGTCGCTGCCGTACGAGCACTCGTACCCGCCGAGGCGCCCCATGGCGATGACGGCGAAGCGTGTGGGGAAGTCGCCGCGACGCTCCAGGGAGACCTTGTGGATCGCCGCGTCCAGGGCCGCCTGGATGGTCACGTCGTTGAGTTCGGAGAGCGCCTGGCCGACCTCCTCGATGTCGATGCGGCCGACCAGTTCCGCCACGGCCGTGCGGAACAGCTCGCGACGGCGCAGAGCGCGCACGGAGGCGACGGCGGTCTCGGCGTCCGCGGAGTGACGCTGCACCGACGCGCCGGCCTCGGTGGCGAGGGATGCCTTGGGACGGACCCTCAGCTCCGCGTCGGAGCCGAGCATGGCCACGGCGTCCGGCGCGTGCAGCAGCAGCCCGGTGGCGTAGCGGCTGGTGCCGAGCAGCCGGGCCATGCGCTCGGCGACGGCGGTCTCGTCGCGGAGCAGGCGCAGGTACCACGGGGTGGTGCCGAGCTTGTCGCTGACCTGGCGGAACCCCAGCAGGCCCGCGTCGGGGTCGGGCGCGTCGGCGAACCAGCCGAGCATGACCGGCAGCAGGGTGCGCTGGATGGCCGCCCGTCGCGAGACACCGCTGGTGAGCGCGGCGATGTGCCGCAGGGCGCCGTCGGGGTCGGCGTAGCCGAGCGCGGAGAGACGGGCCGAGGCCGCGGCGGTGGACAGCCGGGCCTCCTCCCCGGGCAGCCTGGCGACGGCCTGGAGCAGCGGCCGGTAGAACAGCTTCTCGTGCAGCCGCCGCGCCTCCATGGCGTGACGTTTCCACCGGGTGGTGAACTCTCCCACCGGGTCGACGACCATGCCGAGGCCGCGGCCGATGCGGCGCAGGTCGGTCGCGCTCTCCGGCACGACGTGGGTGCGGCGCAGGCGGTGGAGCTGGAGCAGGTGCTCGACCTGCCGCAGGAAGGTGTAGGCCTCGGCGAGGGCCTTGGCGTCGTCCCTGCCGATGTAGCCGCCTCGCGACAGCGCGGCGAGCGCCGGCAGCGTGGCCCGGCGGCGCAGCAGGCCGTCGGAACGGCCGTGCACCAGTTGCAGGAGCTGGACGGCGAACTCGATGTCGCGCAGGCCGCCGGGACCGAGCTTGATCTGCCGGTGGGCCTCGCTCGCGCGGACGTTGGCCTCGACCTTGCGCCGCATGCCCTGGACGTCCTCCACGAAGTGGTCACGGGCGGCGGCCTGCCAGACGAGCTCGTTGACCACGGCGACGTACTCCTGGCCGAGCTCCAGGTCGCCGGCGATGGGCCGGGCCTTGAGCAGGGCCTGGAACTCCCAGGTCTTGGCCCACCGGCGGTAGTAGGTCAGGTGGCTGGCGAGCGTGCGCACGAGCGGGCCGGCCTTGCCTTCGGGCCGCAGGGCCGCGTCCACCTCCCACAGGGCCCCCTCGGGAGTGCTCATCGAGCAGGCCCGCATCATGCCCTGCGCCACCTTGGTGGCGGCCTGGAGGGCCTTGGTCTCGTCGACGCCCTCCCGGGGCTCCGCGACGAAGATCACGTCCACGTCGCTGATGTAGTTCAGCTCGCGGGCGCCGCACTTGCCCATGCCGATCACCGCGAGCCGCACGTCGGAGCTCTCCGGATGGTCGGCCCTGGCGATGGCGAGGCCCGCCTCCAGCGCGGCGCCGGCCAGGTCGGACAGCTCGGCGGTGATCTGTGACAGGGAGACCTCGCCGGTGACGTCGCGCGCGGCCAGGTGCAGCAGCCTGGCGCGGTAGGCCACGCGCAGGGCCGACATCGTTTCGGTGTCCGCCTGTGTGGCCTGGGGCTCGGCCTCGGACGGGTCGGCGCCGACGGCTTCGAGCAGCTCGGCGCGCATGTCCCTCTCGGGCATGCGCTGGACGGCGTACTCGCCTTCGAGCAGCTTCCAGTGCTCGGGGTGCCGTACGACGTGCTCTCCGAGGGCGGCCGAGAGGCCGAAGACGCCGAGCAGCCGGGATCTGAGCCCGGGGTCGGCGCGGAGGGCGCCGAGGACGCTGGGATCGCGCTCGGCGAGACGGTTGAGCGAGGTGAGCGCGAGGTCGGGGTCGGCGGCGCTCACCAGGGCGGCGAGCAGGTCGAGATCGCCCACGGCCTCGGGCCCGAGATCGTCGAGAAGCCGCTCGGCCTGGGCTCCGTCGACGAAGCCCAGCCGGGCGAGCCGCCCGGCCGTCGTCTGCATACGGGACTCGGCGTTCACATGGCCAAAGTAGCCGTTCGCTCACGATGCCGTCGTTAGTGGTTCCGCAACGTAATCGCCCGGTCACAGAGATTAGACAGGGGTGCCGGCCCGGTCCAGGAGGCTGTCAGCTCGCGACGGACTCGCGGTGCCCTGCGACGACGGCGGCGAACCCCTCGGCCAGGGGGCGCCAGGTCTCCGTCAGTTCCTCGCGGGCGGCCACCGCCTCCGCGTCGAGCTCCGCCACGTCGAACCCCGCGCCGGACAGCTCCCCGGCGTTGGGCCCGGTCCAGGAGAGGAAGATCTCCGGGGTCGCCTCCGGGTGGAACTGCACGGCCCACGCGCGGGCGCCGAGCCGGTAGGCCTGGTTGGGGTACGGCTCCCCCGTCGCCAGCGGCACCGCGCCGGGCGGCAGGACCGTCATGGCGTCCCCGTGGTACTGCAGGGCTCGCGGGGACGGCGGGAGACGCGAGAAGAGGGGATCGTCCCCGGCGTCCGGCAGCGGGGACACCGGCCGCAGGCCCACCTCCAGCCCTGCCGCTCCGGGCCTGACCTCTCCCCCGCAGGCCAGGGTCATGAGCTGGGCGCCGAGGCAGATGCCGAGAGTGGGCATCGACGCCTCCACCGAGCGCCTGATGAGCTCCCGCGTGGCGGGCAGCCACGGGTATCCCTCGTCGTCCCATGCCGAGGCGGCGCCGCCGAGCACGATCAGGCCGTCGGCGGGGCGACCGCCCAGCCAGAATCCGGCGCCCTCCTGCCGCCGGTCCGCGGCGACGTCCAGGGCCGGTACCCGTCCGCCGAGATACGGCCGGACGATTTCGCAGGTCATCCCGGCTTCGGCCAGCCATCCGGCGAGGAACCCGGGGCCGGCTTCGGCCTCGTGCTCGATGATCACAACCCGGTTACCCATGCGTCGATTATGGCCGCCCCGGACACGTGCCCCTTCCGGGCATACCTGGAAGCCCTCCCAACTTCCCTGGAAGATCGATAAATCCGGCTTTGCGGCGATATAGTCATTAACAGGTTCGGGGGAACCGTTACTAGGGGGACACCGCAAGGCGATGGGGGAGTTCTTCACCACGGCGCTGGATTTTCCCGCCGTACTGTTCAGCTTCTTGCTGGTCGTCGTCATCGGATACTGGGCGCTCGTGTTGCTGGGTGGGGCCGGCCTCGACGTCCTCGATGGGGACGACGCCACCGACGCGGGCCTCGACGCGGGGCCCCTCGGGGGCCTCGGCCTGGGCGGGGTGCCCGCGACGGTCACGATCTCGCTGCTGATCGCCCTCTCGTGGTTCGCGAGCCTGGCCGGCACGGTCCTGCTCGACGGCCCCTCGATCGGCATGCGGATCGCGCTGCTGATCGCGGCGCTCGCCCTCGCCTGGCTGGTCACCCGCCTGCTGGTGCTGCCCCTGCGCCGCGTCTTCACCGTTCACAGGCCACCCTCCCGCGGCGACTTCGTGGGCCGGGTGTGCGTCATCCGTACGGGCCGGGTGGGATCCGATTTCGGCCAGGCCGAGGTCAGGGCGTCCGACGGCTCGTCCGCCGTCATACAGGTCAGGCAGATGCAGTGGCCGAGCCACGCGCTGCGGGACGGGCTCGGCGACGAGCCCGCCTCCCGTGGCGGAACCGGGCCCGGCCCCCTGACCGCACGTGATCAGGCGCCGAACCGACCTCACCACCCGGGCGTGGGTCCCGGGAAACCGGAAGAAGTGCTGCGTGCGGGCAGCACCGCTCTGATCTTCGACTACGACGCGGACGGCGAGTTCTTCTGGGTCACTCCCTACGACGCCGAACTCGACCCTGACGCCCCGACCAAGTAAGGGATCCCAGTTGGACGTCATCTCCACCGGCTTCGGCGTGCTCCTCGCCGTCATCCTGATCATCGTCATCACCATGCTCGTGGTGATCACCCGCTTGTTCCACAAGGTCGAGCAGGGCAAGGCCCTGATCATCTCGAAGGTGAAGGCGGTCGACGTCACCTTCACCGGAGCCGTGGTGCTCCCCGTGCTCCACAAGGCCGAGATCATGGACATCTCGGTGAAGACCATCGAGATCGGGCGCACCGGCCAGGAGGGCCTGATCTGCCGGGACAACATCCGCGCCGACATCCGCATCACGTTCTTCGTCCGGGTCAACAAGACCGTGGAGGACGTGGTGAAGGTGGCCCAGGCCATCGGCACCGTACGGGCCAGCGACGAGGGGACCCTGCAGGTGCTGTTCAGCGCCAAGTTCTCCGAGGCGCTGAAGACCGTGGGCAAGCAACTCGACTTCGTGGACCTCTACACCAAGCGCGACGAGTTCCGCGACCAGATCATCCAGGTCATCGGCACCGACCTGAACGGCTACAGCCTTGAGGACGCCGCGATCGACTTCCTCGAGCAGACGCCGATGGCGCAGCTCGACCCGGCCAACATCCTCGACGCCCAGGGCATCCGTAAGATCACCGAGCTGACCGCGATCGAGCACGTCCGTACGAACGAGTTCCAGCGCCACGAGGAGAAGGAGATCACCCGCCAGAACGTCGACGCGCGGGAGGCGATCCTGGAGCTGGAGCGGCGGCAGGCGGACGCGGAGATCAAGCAGAAGCGCGAGGTCGAGACCATGCGCGCCCGTGAGGAGGCCGAGATCTCCCGGGTGCAGTCCGAGGAGCGGCTGAAGGCCCAGACCGCCTTCATCCGCACCGACGAGCAGCTCGGCGTCCAGCAGGAGAACCAGGCCAGGGAGATCGCGGTCGCGGAGAAGAACCGGGAACGGGTCATCGCCATCGAGACCGAGCGGATCGAGAAGGACCGGCAGCTGGAGGTCATCTCCCGCGAGCGCGAGACGCAGCTCTCCACCATCTCCAAGGACAAGGAGGTGGAGACCGAGAAGCGCGCGATGGCCGAGATCATCCGCGAGCGGATCGCGGTGGAGGCGACCGTGGCCGAGCAGGAGGAGAACATCAAGCGCCTGCGTGCCGTCGAGGAGGCCGAGCGGATGCGCCAGACGGTGGTGATCCAGGCCGAGGCCGAGGCGCAGGAGGGCCTGGTCAAGGACATCAAGGCCGCGGAGGCGGCCGAGGCCTCGGCCAAGCACAGGGCCCGCGAGGAGCTGGTGCTGGCGGAGGCCCGCCAGCAGGCCGCCGACTTCGACGCCCGGGCGAAGATCCGCCTGGCCGAGGGCGTCCAGGCCGAGGCGGCCGCGGCCGGCCTGGCTCAGGTGCAGGTGCGCGAGCGGGACGCCGACGCCATCCAGAAGGTGGGCCTCGCGGAAGCGGCGGTCGAACGCGAGAAGACCCTGGTGGCCGCCACGGCGGTGGGCGAGAAGCTCAAGGCGGAGGCCGAAGGTCTCACGGAGAAGGCCGCGGCCATGGCCTCGCTGGACGACGCCACCCGCGCCCACGAGGAGTACCGCCTGCGGCTGGAGGCCGAGAAGGAACTGCGGATCGCCGGACTGGACGCCCAGCGTTCCATCGCCGAGTCGCAGGCCACAATGCTGGCGGCCGGGCTGGACAAGGCCGACATCAGCATCGTCGGCGGCGACGGGGTGTTCTTCGACCGGCTGATGGGCTCCATCGCCATGGGCAAGAGCCTGGACGGCTTCGTCGAGAACTCCGACGTGGCGAGGAAGCTGGCGGGGCCGTGGCTCGACGGGTCGTCGAGCTTCCCCGAGGACGTCACCCGGCTGCTCGGCTCGATCAGCACCTCCGACGTGAAGAACCTGACCATCTCGGCGCTGCTCCTGCAGCTGATCAAGGCGGGCGGTCCCGACTCCGGGCCGCTGACGAAGCTGCTGGACACCGCACGGCGGCTCGGCGTCGCCGACGCACCGGTCTCCGCCCTCGCCACCCTCAACACGGGTAACGGCGCCGCCGCCATCCCCGTGGGGACGGCCGGCAACGCGGGCGCCAAGCAGTGACCGAGGCTCCCACCGGTGCCCCCGCCCCGGCGGCGGAGGCACCGGCCCTCGACGCGGGCACCTACGACGTGCTGCGGGCCCGGCTGTCCGAGCAGGCGGCCGAGCTCGCCCGGCGGGCCGAGGCCCTCAACACCGAACGCCTCGCCGTCTTCGGCGGCACCGAGCTGCGCCTGATCGGCACCGAGCGGATCCGTACGGAGAACAACTGCGTTCCCCGGGACATCGTGCCGGTCGGCGGCCTCATGCTGTTCGGCTACAACGTGTTCATCGGGTTGAAGCCGGAGACGGCCGTCGACGACGTGTTCTCCCTCCACCGGTTCGTCCGCGACGGGGAGACGTTCCGCTTCGACGACGTGGGCGGCGGCGAGCTTCCCGAGCTGCTGCGCGACCCGGCCTTCCAACGTGACTTCGCCGAGCTGTACCGGTACTACCGCGAGACCCGCCTGCTCCAGCTCCGTCACGCCGACGGCAGGCTGCTGGCGGTGTTCCAGACGGGCCCGCGCACCGAGGACGTGCGGGTGCTGCGGTGGGCCGTCGCCGTGGACGGCACGGTGGCCTACGTCGACAACCGCGGCGAGCGCGACCACGTCTTCCCGCCGTCGCACGACTTCGAGTGGATCGAGACGACCCGCGACGACCACGTGCCCGGCCGCCACCCGCACATCTCCATCGGCGGCCAGGTGTTCGTCGAGACGGTCGGCGGCGACCTCACCATCAAGATCGAGAACAACACCGAGTCCGGCGAGGGCATCTACCGCGAGCCGGTCGAGGAGCCGCTGCAGAGCCTGGCCGACGCCGACGTCCACCACGCCACGATCGGGCCGCTGATCCTGCTGCGCGTCAAGCCGTACAAGGAGACCGAGTGGCGGCACCTGGTCTTCAACACCAGGACCAGGACCGTCGTACGCCTCGACGGCATCGGGCAGGCGTGCCGGCGCCTGCCCGAGGACCAGGGGATCATCTTCCCCGGCGGGTACCACCTGTCCACGGGCGTCACCAAGACCTTCGACACCGACGTGGCGGACCTGGAGTACGAGCGGGTCGTGCGCTCCACCAACGGCGAGGACGTGCTGTACGTCTTCCACGCCCGCGCCGAGGGCCGGACGCTGCTGCTGCCGTACAACGTGATCCGCAAGCAGGTGGCCAACCCGATCACCTGCCACGGCTACTCGCTGTTCGAGGACGGCACGCTGGTCGTGTTCCGCGAGCAGTCCAGGGAGCCGACCCGGGTCCATCCGATGCAGGTCTGGCAGACCCCGTACCTGTCCGACGCCTACGCCGCCAAGCGGCCGACCGGCACCGGGCCCCTGGAGCGGGTGGGCAACGGCGACCTCGTACGCGGCATCTCCGACTCGCTCTCGATCATGCGGATGGTCGACGAGATGAGCCCGTCCACGGCCGTGTTCGAGGCGCTCATCGCCACCTGCGAGCGGATGTCCGACCACTACCACTGGCTCGGCGAGCAGGAGCTTGGCGATCTGCGCACGCCGCTGCTGGCGGTACGGGCCGCGGCCGAGCAGGTGCTGGACGAGTTCGAGAACGTGCAGGCCCTCACCGGCCAGGCCACCGCCACGCTGGACGAGACCGCCTCGCGTATCGAATCGATGGTACGGCGGCTGCACGGCGAGGCGCCCAGGAGCGCGGGCGAGTGGGTCACCCGCCTCGCCGAGCTGCGCAGGGCCCAGGGCAACCTGATGACCGTACGGGAGCTGCGCTTCGTCGACGTGTCTCGGGTGGACGCGCTGGCGACCGATCTGGAGGCGGAGCTCGACGGGGCCGCGCAGCGGGCGGTGGGGTTCCTGCGCGGCGACGACGCCTTCACCGGCTACCACGAGCAGGTGGACCGGCTCGCCGCCGACGCCGAGGCCGTGACCACCGTCGCCGACGCCGAGCCGGTCGGCGCGCGGCTCTCCGAGCAGACCGAGGGCCTGGAGATCGTCACCGAGGTGGTCGGAGGCCTGGACATCGCGGACGCCACGGTCCGCACGGTCATCCTGGAGCGGATCGGCGAGGTGATCGGCGGAGTCAACCGCGCGAGGGCGATCCTCGACGCCCGCCGCAAGGAGTTGCTGGCCGTCGAGGGCCGCGCCCAGTTCGCGGCCGAGTTCTCCCTGCTCGGGCAGGCCGTCACCGGCGCCATCGCCATGGCCGACACCCCCGAGCGGTGCGACGAGCAGCTCGGAAGGCTCCTGCTGCAGCTGGAGAACCTCGAAGCCCGCTTCGGTGAGTTCGACGACTTCCTGGCCCGCCTCACCTCCAAGCGGGAGGACGTCTACGAGGCGTTCTCCTCGCGCAAGCAGGCCCTGCTCGACGAGCGCACCCGGCGGGCCGACCGTCTTGCCGGGTCGGCGGAACGGATCCTGGCCGGGGTGCGCCGCCGGGTCACGACGTTGACGTCGCTCGACGACGTCAACACCTACTTCGCCTCCGATCCGATGGTGGCGAAGCTGCGCGGCGTCGCCGACGAACTGCGCGCCCTCGGAGACCCGGTGCGCGCCGAGGAGCTGGCCGGGCAGATCAAGGCCGCACGCCAGGAGGCGGGCCGCACGCTGCGCGACCGCCAGGACCTGTACGGCGAGGGCGGCGACACCATCCGGCTCGGCGCTCACCGCTTCGCCGTCAGCACCCAGCCGTTCGACCTCACGCTCGTCCCGCACGAGGGCAAGATGGCCTTCACCGTGACGGGGACCGACTACCGCTCCCCCGTACGCGACGAGGCGTTCGCGGCCACCAGCCCGTTCTGGGACCAGGCGCTGGTGTCGGAGTCGCCCGAGGTCTACCGGGCCGAGCACCTGGCCGCGTCGATCCTGGCCGCCGCCGAGGAGTCCCGGGAAGGGCTGTCGCTGGAAGCTCTGCACGCGGCGGCGGTCACCGACGGCGGCCTGCTCGGCGTGGTGCGCCGGGTGGCCGAGTCCAGGTACGACGAGGGCTACCAGCGCGGGGTCCACGACCACGACGCCGCCGCGATCCTGGACGCCCTGCTGCGCCTGCACGCGGGCGGCGCGCTGCTGCGCTACCCGCCGGCGGCGCGTGCGGCGGCGCAGCTGTTCTGGGCGTTCGGCACCGACGAGCCCGCCCGGGCGAAGTGGTCCACACGGGCGGGGTCGCTGGCCCGGGCGCGTGCGACGTTCGGCCGCGTGGCCGCACCGAGCCCAGGCGCCGGAGGGCATGAGGGCGGCGGGCGTTCCGCCGCCGGAGGGTCCGAGGGCGCGGATGGTTCCGGCGCCATCGCCCGGTTGTGCGGGGAGCTGTCGGCCGCGATGGCGGGCTTCCTGGACGGCGCGGGGCCGGTCGCCGGGAGGACCGATATCGACCTGGCCGCCGAGTACCTCTTCGAGGAGCTGTCGGCGGCGCCGTTCGGCTTCGTCACGAGCGCCGGGGCCCGTGCCCTGCTCGACCGGTTCCGCCAGGCTCTGGGCGGCCCGGCGTCCACGTCGTACAAGGAGTTCGAGGAGGACCTGCGCGCGCTCGGCGACGACCTCGCGGCCCGGCACCAGCTCGTCGAGGCGTGGCTGTGCTCGCTGCCCGCCACGGGGGCCGGCGGGACGGCGGCGGACCTGCCGGAGGCGGTGGCCATCGAGCTCTGCGGCACCGCGCTCCCCCGCCACGACTCCTCGGCCACCGTGTCCGCCACCGTCGAAGGCCTGCTCGGCACCCACCGGCGCGTCGTGGAGCGGAGCCTTGAGTTCCGCATCGACGAGCTGGCCGCGCGGACCCGGCGCTTCCGCGACGAGCGGGTGCCGGCCTTCCGCGCCTACCAGCGTCAGCGCGACGAGCTGGTGTCCCGGGAGCGGTCGCGCCTGCGGCTCGACGAGTACAAGCCCAAGGTGATGAGCGCGTTCGTGCGCAACCGGCTGCTGGACGAGGTTTACCTGCCGCTGATCGGCGCGAACCTGGCCAAGCAGCTCGGCACCGTCGGCGACACCAGGCGCACCGACCAGATGGGGCTGCTGCTGCTGATCTCGCCGCCCGGGTACGGCAAGACGACGCTCATGGAGTACGTCGCGAACAGGCTCGGGCTGGTCTTCGTGAAGGTCAACGGGCCCTCGCTCGGGCACGCCGTCACCTCGCTCGATCCGGCGGAGGCGCCGAACGCGACGGCGCGGCAGGAGGTCGAGAAGATCTCCTTCGCGCTGGAGATGGGCAGCAACGTGCTGCTCTACCTGGACGACATCCAGCACACCTCGCCCGAGCTGCTGCAGAAGTTCATCTCCCTGTGCGACGCCCAGCGGCGCATGGAGGGCGTCTGGGACGGCGGCACGCGCACGTACGACCTGCGAGGCAAGCGGTTCGCGGTGTGCATGGCGGGCAACCCCTACACCGAGTCGGGGAGGCGGTTCCGCGTCCCCGACATGCTCGCCAACCGGGCCGACGTCTGGAACCTGGGCGACGTCCTGTCGGGCAAGGACGAGCTGTTCGCGCTGAGCTACATCGAGAACGCCCTGACCTCCAACCCCGTGCTCGCGCCGCTGTCGGCCAGGGAGGGGAGCGACGTGGGGCTGCTGGTACGCCTGGCGAGGGGGGAGCAGGCCGTACGCGCCGACCAGCTCGCCCACCCGTACTCTCCCGTGGAGCTCGACCAGATACTGGCCGTGCTGCGCAAGCTGCTGCGCGTCCAGCGGGTGGTGCTGGCGGTGAACCAGGCGTACATCGCCTCGGCCGCGCAGGCGGACTCCTCGCGCACCGAGCCTCCCTTCCAGTTGCAGGGCTCGTACCGCAACATGAACAAGCTGGCAGAGCGGATCCTGCCGGTGATGAACGACGCGGAGCTGGAAGCGCTGATCGACGACCACTACCTGGGCGAGGCCCAGACCCTCACCGGCGGCGCCGAGGCCAACCTGCTGAAACTGGCCGAGCTGCGCGGCACGATGAGCGACGAGCAGGCACGGCGGTGGGCCGAGGTGAAGGCGGGTTACCTGCGGGCGCGGGCGCTCGGGGGCGAGCAGGACGATCCGATGAGCAGGGCCGTCGGCGCCGTCGGCCTCCTGGCCGACCGGGTCGGCGCGGTGGAGTCGGCCATCGAGCGGGCCGCACGGCGGCTCTCGGCGGAGACGTGAACACGCTTCCGTACCTGAAACAGGACGTCATGAACCGCGAAACCCGGAGAATCTTGCTCTCCACCGGATAAACTCCTGCGCACCTTTAACGCATATTCCCAGATTAAGCAGTTATGTACGGTGTTCCTGTGACAGCTGTTCTCCGGCCATCCCAGGAGCCCCGCCAACACGACATAAGGCTCATTAACGGACAGATTAATCTCTACCGGGCGGGGTCTCGGGTAGCTAGAGTTACTGACGTCAGGAATTCGCGAATTTCCGGCACGAGGAGATAGATGGCGCCTCCCCCTGAAGAGCCGCTCGAGCCCCTCTCCGGCGAGGCGACACCATCCTCCCTCTCCGGCGGCTCCGGCCTCCCCGACACCGCCAAGGAGCTCGCGCTCCAGGTCGAGGAGCTGACCCGGCAACTCGCGGCGCTCACAGAGGCGGTCAGGCGCGAGCACGAACGTGCGGCCCACCGGGAACAGGTCATCGACCGGCTGCACGCCGAGAACCAGCAGTTGCGGCACGGGCTGCTGCAGGAGGCGCTGACCCCGGTGCGGGCGGGCCTCTACCGGCTGCACGACACCGTGACGCGCGGCGCCGCCCGCTGGCGTGGGACCGACCCGCCGGCTCCGGAGCTCGCGGGCAAGCTGCTCTCGGCGCTGGCCGACGAGGTGGCCGAGGTGCTGGGCCGCACGGGAGCGGAGCGCGTCGCCGTCAAGCCCGGCGACGCGTACGACGCCGCCCTGCACCGCCCGGCCAAGACGAGCGTGGTCGGCCCCGACGCGGACGGCACGGTCGTGGAGGTGCTCGACGAAGGGTTCACGATGGGCGAGCGGGTGCTGCGCAAGGCGTCCGTGGTCGTCGGGCGGGCCGCCCCGCAGAGCGAGACGGCGCACCCCGAAAAGCGGAAAACGCCCAAAGACCAGAAGAAACAGAGTGGCTCGGAAGCCCCGAGGCAGCACAAGGACCGAAAAGACATAAAGGACCAACCTCCGCGCGACGGGACGAAGGACAAGACCCCGGAGCAGACGGATGGCGGTACGGAGAAGGAGAGCGAGTAGGCGATGGCTGTTTACGGGATCGACCTGGGCACGACGTATTCCTGCATCGCCTATGTCGACGACGTCGGACGGCCGACGGTGCTGCGCAACCTCGAAGGCACCGACACCACCCCGTCGGTGGTGTTCTTCGAATCCCCCGACAACGTGGTCGTCGGCGCCACCGCCAAGGACAGCGCCGTCATCGAGCCCGACCTCGTCGTCAGCCGGATCAAGCGGGACATGGGGCAAGACGTGCCCCGGATCCGGCACGGCAGGCCGTACACGCCGGAGGAGATCTCCGCCTTCATCCTTCGCAAACTGGCCGACGACGCCAGGACCGCGACCGGCGAGACCGTGGACGACGTGGTCATCACCGTGCCCGCCTACTTCGGCGCGGCCGAGCGCGACGCGACCAGGAAGGCCGGGCAGATCGCCGGGCTCAACGTCATCGACATCGTCTCCGAGCCCATCGCGGCGGCGATCACCTACGGCGTGCTCAATCCCGACAAGGACCACACGATCCTCGTGTACGACCTCGGCGGCGGCACCTTCGACACCACGGTGATCACCCTCCAGGGCGGGAACATCGAGGTGATCTGCACCGACGGCGACCACGAGCTCGGCGGCGCCGACTGGGACGACCGGCTGGTGGAGCACCTGGCCGAGCGGTTCCAGGCCGAGCACCCCGACGCGGGCAGCCCTCTGCTCGACAAGCAGTCCGAGCAGCAGCTCCGCCGCGACGCCGAGGAGCTGAAGAAGACGCTCTCCTCGCGCACCCAGCATGTCGTCCGCGTCGTCCACGAAGGCAGGGTGGCCACGGTCGAGTTGACCCGTGAGGAGCTCACCGAGCTGACCCGCGACCTGCTCGACCGCACGATCGAGATCACCCGCCGGACGATGGAGACGGCCGCGTCCAAGGGCGTCGAGGCCTACGACCACCTGGTGCTGGTGGGCGGCTCCACCAAGATGCCTGCGGTGACCGAGACCCTGCAGAAGGAGTTCCAGCTCACCCCGCGCCTTCAGGACCCCGATCTCGCGGTCGCCAAGGGCGCGGCGCTGTACGCCTTCGAGGAGACCTACCGGCGGCTGCTGCTCTCGGGCGAGCGGGACCAGGCCGAGGACATGGCCGCGCGGGCCGGCCTGTCCGCCGACCAGCAGGACCAGATCGCCGCGCGCACGATCAAGACGGTGGCCTCCCGGGCCTTCGGGATCATCGTGACCGACAAGGAGAACCGGCGGCGCAGCGTCGAGCACCTCGTGCACGCCAACGACCCGCTCCCGGCCGCCGTGACCCAGGACTTCTACACCATCGACGCCGGCCAGACCGGGGTCAACATCGAGGTGATGGAGCAGGCCGGCACGGTCGAGTCGGACGAGCCCGAGGACAACGGCCAGATCGCCGAGGGGGTCTTGAAGATCCCGCCGGGCAAGCCGGCCGGGTGGCCGATCGAGGTGACGTTCGCGCTCGACACCTCCGGCCTGCTGCAGGTCACCTCGCGCGAGCGGGAGACCGGCGAGGAGCTGGAGCTGCGCGTCCAGATCGGCGGCATGTCCGAGGAGGACGTGGCCGAGTCCCGGGCCGCCCTGTCCCGCGTCCAGGTCAGCTAGCCGGGCGGCCGCATGGCCTTCGACGAGCAGCGGTACACCCGCGAGGTGCTGGAGCCCGCACGCGAGGCGGGCGGGCTTCCTCCTGAGGACCTGCGGGTCCGCTACCAGCTACGCGAGGCGATGACCGCGCCCGAGGTGAGCGAGACCGTCAAGCAGGTGCGCCAGTGCTGGCGCCGGGCGCGGGGCATGCTGAAGTACAAGCGCCTGGCCGACCGGCTGGAGGCCGACCACTCCCGCTTCGCGCCGATCTTCTCGGCCGCCGCCGAGGGCGATCTGACGCCGCTCCGCGCGGCGCTGGGCGACTCCGAACGCCGGGCGGCGCGCCGGCTCGACGACGCCGGCGGCCGGCTCGACGACGCGGCGGGGGCGTTGCGCATGCTCTCCCCCGCCTTGCTGACCACGATCGCCCGGTCGAGCGGCGTCAGCCCGGAGGAGGCCGTACGGCTGGCCACCGAACGGTCCATCGAGGTCCGCGAGCCCGACGCGCTGCCGGAGGCCGCCCCCTATCCGGGATACGGCAAGGCGCGCGAGGCACTCGACACGCTGGGGCTGAGCCACCTGGGCCGGTTCATCTTCGGCGACCGCTGCGCCGGCATGCGGGTGCTCGACGGGCTCGTGGTGCCGGGCGCCGGACCGGCAGAGGACGCGGTCAGGGAGGTCGAGCGGCAGTGGTCCACCCGTACCCGGGGACCGTGGACGATCAGCGCCGACACCGTGCTGGCCGCGCTGCGCAACTCCCCCGGCCTCGCCACCCTGATCCGGTACGACATCGTCGCCCGCCTGCGCGAACGGGTACGGGAGCACCCCTACGACGACACGCTCCTGCGGCACGCGACCACCGAGCTGGACCTGGCTCCCGGTGACGCCCGCAGGCTGATCTTCGCCGTCCGCGCGGAGGGCGGCGCCGTCAGCGGCCCGTCGGCGCGGCTGCGCGAGCTGGTCGACGCCGGGGAGATCCACGCGGCGGCCGACTTCGCCGACGCCCTGGACCCCGGCGCCCTCATCGGTGAGGCGGCGGAGCTGGCGACCGAGGTCAGGGCCAGGCTTGCGCGGGCCGTCCAGCTCAGGAACCGCGCGCGGGCCGCCCTCGACCCCGACGACGCCTGGCTCGCGCTGCGTGACGCCCTCCAGCGCGTGCCCGACCTGCCGGGCGCGGCGGAGCTGCTCGTACGGCTGGCGCCGCACCCGGCGCGGGGCCTGCGCGCCAACCTCCAGGGCGACGGGGTCAGCCTGGTGTGGCAGCCCTCCCCGTCACGGGCCGGGCGCATCGTCTACGACCTCTACCGGAACGGCGCGCCGCTGGGCACCACCGAGCGCCCGTCGTTGCGCGACGAGCGGCCCCCGGTCAACACCCCGCTCACCTACTCGGTGGTGGCGCGCAGGGACGAGGCCGTCTCCATGCCCGCGGCGGCGGCCCCGGTCGTCGTACGGCCCGAGCCCCGCGACATCCGGCTGAGCGCGGGCGACGGCGTGGTGTCGGGCCGGTGGTCCCGGCCGGACGGGGCCATGCGGGTGGTGGTCAGCCGGGACGGCCGGGTGCTCGCTTCCGGTGACACGGGGTTCCGCGACCGGGAGGTGGTCAACGGCATCAGCCACACCTACATCGTGTCCGCCGTCTACTCGGGGCCGGAGGGCGAGGTGATCACTCCTGGTGTGCGGCACACCGTGACCCCGCAGGGACGGCCGCGACCGGTCACCGACTTCACCCTCCACCCCGACCCGGCGGCTCCGGGCACGTTCCTGGTGCGGTACGAGGAGCCCCCCACCGGAGAGCTGGAGATCGTCGCACTCGACGCCGCGCCTCCCTGGCCGTTGGGCACCACCCTGTCGCTCGCCGAACTCCGCGGCGCGAGCCGGACGATTCCCACCATTCCCACCCGGGAAGGGCAGGCCATCCGGCCGGGGGGCAGCCAGGGCGTGCTCCTCGCGGTTACCGTGGCCGGAGAGGTGGCCACGGTCGGCGGGCACCTCGACCACGTGAACCTGGCGCCCCCGACCCGCCTCACCGCACAGCGCCGGGGCGTCACCGTTTACGTCGGCTTCGTCTGGCCGCCGGACGTGCCGGAGGTGGAGGTGCGCTGGAAGGGGCGCAGCATGATCGTCAACCCCGCCGCCTACCGCGCGCAGGGCGGCGTACGGTTGGACGTCCCCGAAGGGGAGCCCGTCACCGTCGAGGTCGCGCCGACCTCGCTGGTCCACGGTGAGCGCGTGCGCGGCCCTGCCGCGAGCCTCAGGCTGCCCGGGCACGTCCCCGTCCACTACGACCTCAGCCATCAGGGCCCGGCGTGGCGGCGTTCAGTGGTGGTCGAGGTGACCGCCGACCGCCCCGTACGGCTGCGCCGCTTCGCTTTGGTACTCAAACCCGGGCACGTCCAGCCAAAGTCCGCCGACGACGGCGTCCTGCTCGACCACTGGATCGACCTGGAGGTTCCGGCCCGTCTCACCGTTCCCGCGCCCCGGCAGGCGAAGCCGTACTGGCTGCGCTGCTTCGCCGAGGGCGCCTCCGAGGACGCCGGGGCGGGCTCCGCGATGTCGCCGGAAGGCGACGTGGCGCTGATCGACCCGCCGGTCCGGCGGATGAAGGTGGGATGAGGCCCGTGGTGACTGAAGGTGGGATGAGCCCTTGGTGATCACCTGCCCGTTCTGCTTCGCGCGGCTGGACGGCAACCGGATCGCGTTCCGCTGCGCGGGCAGGCCGGGGCGCGGCGGCGGCTGCGACGTGCGGCTCGACGAGACCCTGGCCGCCTATCTCGGCTCCCCCGCCGCCGCCTCCCTGCCTCCGGTCTTCTCGGTACGCCGGCCCGGGCGCCGCGCCGACTGCCCCGACTGCGGGCGCTCCACCGGGTGGCGGGTGTGCCCGGAGTGCCACAACCGGCTTCCGGCGGAATACTGCGCGAACCCCGGCAGGATCGTCGCCCTGGTCGGGGCCAAGGGTTCGGGCAAGAGCACCTACATCGCCGTGCTGCTGCACGAGCTGACCAACAGGGTGGGGGCGGAGCTCGACTCGTCCCTGGTCGCCTGTGACGACCGCACCATCGCCCGCTACAAGCAGGACTTCGCGCGCCCGCTGTACGGCGAGCAGCGGCTGCTCAACACCACCCAGCCCGCGGCCACCGAGCCGCGCGACCCGCTGGTGTACCTGCTCACCCGCACCGTGCCCGGGCGGCTGCGGACCAAGACCATGTCGCTCACCCTGGTGCTCTTCGACACCGCGGGTGAGGACCTGCGGAGCAGGGAGTCCACCGAGACGCACCTGCGGTACCTCAACGCCGCCGACGCGATCATCTTCCTGGTCGACCCGATGGAGCTTCCCGGGGCCAAGGCCTCGCTGAGCGGGCTCGCCCAGGCCAGGAGCGGAGCGAACGCGGGCGATCCCGACAGCGACCCGATCAATGTGATCAGCCGGGTCACGGAGCTGCTGCGGGACCGCGCGGGCTCGGGAAAGCTGAAGGTGCCGGTCGCGGTGGCGCTCAGCAAGATCGACGCGCTGCAGGAGGGCATGGACGCGCAGTCGGCCCTGCACCGCGCCCGCACCCCGTCCGGCACGCTCGACCTGGACGACAGGGAGGCGGTCCACGAGCAGGTCAGGGCCCTGCTGGACGAGTGGCAGGCCGGGATGGTCGACCGCTACCTGCGTCAGCACTTCATGGACTTCGCGCTGTTCGGGCTCTCGGCTCTTGGCGGGGTGCCCGGCCGCAACGCCGTCGGACCCGGCGGCATCCGCCCCTACCGCGTCGAGGATCCCCTGCTGTGGCTCCTGTACAGGTTCGGCATGCTCAGCGGGGTCCGCCGATGAGCCCTACAACATGCCACGCGGGAATTGCACCGTGCAGATGGTCATGGCCCGTTCCGGGCGGAGGTGAGGGGTGATGGCCTGGCAGCTCCACTACACCTCTGCCGAGGCCGGGCCCGCCGGGCGCGCCGGCTTCCAGTTCGTCGCCGAGTCGCCGGGGCTCCCCCCGGGCCTCGCGGGCAAGGTCGCGACGTACCTCAGCTACAAGCCCCCGCCCACCGCACCCCTGGCCCCGACCCCGGCGCAGGTCGCCGAGCTTCCGGTCGCCCTGGCGTACGGCCCGCTCGGCGAGCTGAGCGTGCTCACCCGTTGCGTCTACCTCGGGCAGGACTATTCCGGCCGGTACGGCAACTTCCTCGGCCACGCCGTCGTCGTCGACGCGGACGAGCTCATGGGGTTGCGGCCCGTGGAGTTCTGGCAGGCGTCCCTGTGGTCGGACGCCCCCGCGCCTCCGGGCACCGCCCTGCCCGAGCTGGCCGACCCGCTGCCGGGCGACCGCGTGGACCCCGAATCACTGGCCGAATGGCTCGCCTCCGGAGGCGAAGCCGCCTACACGCGTCTCGGAATCCTGCTGGAGGCCGTCGGGAAGGCGCTCTCCCAGGGGCACGGCCGGCTCGTCCTGGTCTCCGCCGATGTGGAGGAGATCGTGCGATGGATCGGCGTGATCTCCTACTCCCTGCCATGGCCGGTGGCGGCCCGGCTGCCCTTCCTCACCTACAGCGCCGATCCGGGCGCAGCGCCGCAGGTGATCGTGGGGACGACGCCGGACGTCTGGATGCCGTCCGACATCGACGCCGCCGTCATACGGCTGGACGAGCCTCCTGACCCGAGCGCGAGGCTCGGTCGCTTCGCCCGTACGGTGGCGGACTGCTGGCGGCGGTCGGACCTGGCCGGAATCGACGCGATCGGCGAGCTGGGGCGATCTGGCGGCGGAGGCGGGCGGTTCGAGCCGGAGACCAGCGCGGCGCTGCTGGCCTTCTGCCGGGGCGATCCGAGCGTGACGATCGAAGAGCAGTCGGCCATCGCCCGCACGCTGTCCGGCGACCTGCCCGAGTGGCTGTGGCACGACCTCGGGGAGAGGTCCG
The DNA here is from genome assembly GCF_039537005.1 of Sphaerisporangium flaviroseum. NCBI lineage: Bacteria > Bacillati > Actinomycetota > Actinomycetes > Streptosporangiales > Streptosporangiaceae > Sphaerisporangium > Sphaerisporangium flaviroseum. Next base: position 70,322 of record NZ_BAAAZR010000061.1, read on the forward strand.
GCGAGATGGGCTTCGAGCTCGCCTCGGCCGCCCGCGCCCTCGCGCCGGCCGACACCGCCGAGCGCTGTGCCGCGCGGTGCGCCGTACTGGCCCTGCGGGACCACACCCTGCCACCGCCCGCTCCCCCGCTGCGGCAGGAGACCCGGGAGTCGTTGCGCGGGGAGGCCGCCCAGGTGCTCGCCGCGGCCCAGGACCTGGAGGAACTCGCGGAGGCCGCCGGGACCGCCCATGCGGTCGGGGCCCCCGTGGCCGGTACCGACGCCGGGACCGCCACCCGGGCGCTGGTACGCCACGGCAGCGGCGACCTCGAACGGCTGCTGGGACGGGTACCGACGGAGCTGCACGAGGCGGTACTGGCCGGCGCGGTCCTCGGCCTTGAGGAGTCCCCGGCCGAGATCCGCGACCGCATGCTGACCGACGGGGTCTGCGACCTGCTGGAGTCGCGGGACCTCTCGCCCGTCCCCCTGACCGGGATGGCGGTCGTGCTCTCCCTCGTACGGCGCGCACGGATCTCGCGGATTGACGCCACGGTCAAGCTGATCAGGCTCGGCGTCAGGGTGGAAGGCGGAATGGAGCAGGATCGCGACGCGGCCCTGCTGTCCGTCTGGGACGCGGCGCCGGGCACCGCCGAATGTACGGCCCTGGTCGACCGGCTCGGCACGGCCATGAGCGCCTCCCCCCACCTCAGCGACCTGCCCGTCCGTACGTTCCTTGCGGAAGGTCTGGAGGACCCCGACGTCGTGCGACTGGCGGAGCTCGTACGGGGCTCCGTGCCCGGCTATCCCGCCACGGACGCCGAGGTCGTGCTGCTCGCGGCGAGCGTCGAGGAGGCGGAGCTGCCGGAGGACGCCGCCTCGCTGCTCCAGCGGCTCGGGGCCCTGGAGGCGGAGGCCCAGGAGGACCTGCTGCGGGAGGCGGTCGCCCTGGCCGCGCGCGCCCTGGCCCGGCGGGATCCGCGCTTCAGGACCGAGGTCGTCAAGGAGTTACCCGAGGTGGACCGGGCGAGGCTCTCGAATGCCTGGCTGGACGGGCGGAGGAGCCGTGACGAGCAGGCCGCCCTGCTGGAGGTCGCCATCCGGCTCCACCTGGCGGGGCAGACCGTGCCGGATCTGGACGCCTGGGCCCGGTCCGAGCTCACCAGCTGGTCGCTGTTCGGGTCGGCGGAGTCACGCTTCAAGCGCGACGGTGAGCTCGCGGCAGGGCTGAGGGAGATGGCCAAGGGACGCCGCGGGCGGCCGTGGAAGCGGGAGGCACGCTGATGCCGCTCGCCGCGGTCGTCCTGGTCGCGCTGTGGTGCGTGTGCATGTACTTCGGTTTCCTGTACGTGTTCCCGGTGGTGTTCGCGCTGGCCCTGGTCGCCGCCACGCTGGTGGGCACGGGCCTGTACTTCCTGCGCGTGGGACGGGTGCTGATCCCCGTCACGGCCCGCGGAGCATCGCCTCCGGCGCCCGGGGGGAAGGGGGATCCCGCCTACCGGCATTACCTCTTCAGCCAGGCGTCACTGGACTGGTGGAAGATCCACCGGGCCGCCGTCCCCGCCATGGGCCAGACCGCCACGGAAGCGCTGGGCAAGGTGACCCGGTCGCTCATGACCAAGGTCCGGGGCTTCTTCCTGCTGCCGGTATGGCTCGGCGCCGTCACCGGCCTCTGCCTGGCCGCGATCCCGATCCTCGCCGTCGCGGTGGCGCTCACCGGTGCGTACGTGCTGGTCGCGGCGGTGGGCATGGTGGTGTGGCTGGCGTGCCTGCTGTTGCTGCTCGGCGTCGAACAGGTCTTCATGCGGACCCGGCGGATCCTGCAGACCTGCCCCCATCCCCAGTGCTACGCGCGGATCGCGCTTCCCGAGTACGCCTGTCCCACCTGCGGCGAGCGGCACCGCCGCCTGACCCCGAACCTCTACGGGGCTTTCCGGCACGTGTGCCGCTGTGGAACGCGGCTGCCCACCGCCATCGTGCTCGGGCGGTTCCGGCTCCAGGCGTACTGCCCCGAATGTGAGCGTGCGCTGCCCAACCGGATCGGCCGGGCCAGGATCGAGCCCTTGCCGTTCGTCGGCGGGCCGGACGCGGGCAAGACGACGTTCATGGTGCTCGCGATCAGCGCTCTTCATGGGGTGGTGAAGGCCGCCCGGGGACGGGCCGGGTTCGTGGTCCAGGGCGACGAGATGGCCTTCGCGCGGTTCCGCCGCGAACTGCGGCTCGGGAAGGTCTCCAAGACCACCACCGCCGCCCCGTCGGCGACCATGGTCGACATCACCCTGCCCGGCTCACGGACCCGCAGCGGGAACCGCATCCTCTACCTCTTCGACCCCTCCGGCGAGGGGTTCACCGGGGCCACGCAGGTCGAGGAGATGAGCTACCTGGCCCACGGCGAGGCGATGCTCATCGTGGTGGACCCCTTCGCCCTGCCGCTGGTGCAGCAGAGCCTGTCGGCCGGCGAGCGGCAGACCCTGGAGAGGGCCGGCGTCGTGCTGTCCCCCGAGGATCCCTTCGACACCTTCCAGCGGGTCAAGAACGAGCTCGCCGCACGCGCGGACGGCGGCCGGCAGAAGCGGGTCGCCGTGGTGGTCACCAAGGCCGACCTGCTCCGCAAGACCGCGATCGGCGGCGATGCCGACCGGCTCCCCGGCTGGTTCGACGGCGTCGGCCTCGGAAACATGATCCGCGACCTGGCCAGGACGGCGGGCGAGGTCCGCTACCTCGCCTCGGGCCTCCCTGCGGACGACGCCGCCATCGCCCGCCTCCTGGCCTGGCTCACCGGCCTGCCTCTCCCGGCCGGCGCGCCTGGAAACGGCAACGAACTGAACGGGCACACGGCCGGCGCCACGGGAGACGGCGACAGGACCGGTGCCGCCGAACCAGGCGGGGACACCGCACCAGGCGAGCACACCACCGAACGAAGCCAACCCACCACGAGGACCACCGGGAACGGGACGAAGGAGAGCGGAACCGGGGAGAACGCGACCGGGAAGGACGGAGCCAAGGACGACGGGGCCGGGGAGGACGCGACCGGGAAGGGCAGGGCCAAGGAGGACGGAACCGGGGAGAACGCGACCGGGAAGGACGGAGCCAAGGAGGACGGGGCCCAGGAGGATGATCACGCCGACCTCACCATGACCGACCTGCGGCGGCCATGGACACCGAGCAGGGGCGGCGAGGACCGCGTACCTGTCACCTACCGGCTGTTCCGCTGGTCCCTGTTCGGCGCCTCAGCGGTGCTGGGCATCGCGGCCCTGACCCTCCTGGCCGTCTGGGCCATATCGCTACTCGACGGGAACATCCCTATCTGAGGGACACGATCGGGAACCATCGCTTCTCACGGTGACCATGTGGCCCTAACGTCGCCTCCATGGCCGAGCACATGTCCAGCGGCGAGAAGCTGCTTGAGATCAACGGTGTCGAACTGTGCGTCGAGACCTTCGGTGACTCCAACAACCCGGCCGTCCTGCTCATCGCCGGGGCGGCCGCCTCGATGCTGTGGTGGGAGGCGGAGCTGTGCGAACGGATCGCGGCCCACGACCGGTTCGTGATCCGCTATGACAACCGGGACACCGGCCGGTCGACCTCCTACCCGCCTGGGCGGCCGGGGTACTCGCTCACCGACCTGATCCAGGATGCGCTGGGCATCCTGGACGTCCTGGGCATCGAGCGGGCACACATCGTCGGCCAGTCCATGTTCGGCGGGCTCGCCCTCGCCGCGGGGGTGGATCACCCCGAGCGGGTCGCCTCGCTGACGTTCGTCTCCACCACGACAGGGGACGACGGCCTCCCGCCGCCCTCCAAGGAACTCACTGAGCACACCCACGCCGACCCCGACCCCGCCGATCACGATGCCGTGGTCGACTTCATCGTCGGGTCGGCGAAGGCGTACTCCGGTGGCTCGCCTCACTTCGACGAGACCGCGATCCGTGCCTTGGTGGAGCATGACGTGGCTCGCACCCGCGACGTCGCGTCAATGCTGACCAACCACTACGCCATCGACATCGACGCGCCGAAGTGCGGCGGGTTCGGCGATATCGACGTGCCCACGCTGGTGGTGCACGGGAGCCGCGACCCGGTGTTCCCCCTCCCCCACGGAGAGGCGCTGCGCGACGCCGTCCCCGGCGCCGAACTACTCATCTTGGACGACGCGGGGCACGACATACCGAAACAGGTGTGGGACGCCTTCGTACCGGCACTGGCCCGGCACACCACAGGCGGCCCATGACCTGACCACGATCCGCGCCCTTCGCTGACGACCTTCGACCGGCTTCTTCGTTCGTTCAACCGCTTGGAGAACATACGGGCGGTACACCGATGGGCGCCATCTAGGGTGAGCAGCCCGGAGATCGATGGGGGACTCGGCCAGGTTTTGATCGATCCGTTCAGGCCCTCCCGGCACCCACTTGATCGGGGAACCCGTCTGTTTCCCACCCGGTCGGGGCACCTACGGGAGGGACGGAAACTAGAACGGATTCGTCTCGGGTCTGCTGTCGAATGTGGGTGGTTTCGTTCGCCGTGGTCAGTGAGGGCGTCGCCGACGATGCCCGGCGGTATGTACGAACGAACGGAACGAAGGAAACGACATGCGGAAGCTGATGGTCACCACGTTCGTGTCCCTGGATGGGGTCATGCAGGCGCCGGGCGGCGGTGATGAGGACCGTGACGGCGGGTTCGAGCACGGCGGCTGGGCCGTACCGCACATAGACCAGCAGATCCTCCAGCTGATGACCGCGCTGACCGGCAGGGCCGGCGCGCTCCTGCTCGGGCGCAAAACCTACGACATCTTCGCCGCCACCTGGCCGCTGGCAGGCGCCGACGACCCTATCGGGGAGAAGATGAACAGCGTGCGCAAGTACGTCGCGTCGCGGACCTTGGACACCGTGTCGTGGCGGAACACGACGCTGCTCACCGGTGACGTCACCGAGGCGGTCGGCAAGCTCAAGCAAGGCGAGGGCGGCGAGATCCAGGTCCACGGCAGCGGCAAGCTGATCCAGACGCTGGTCGAGCACGACCTCGTCGACGAGTTTCATGTGCTGGTCTTCCCGGTGCTCATCGGCTCCGGCAAGCGGCTTTTCGCGGAGGGGACCGTCCCGTCCGGCCTCAAGCTCGTCGGCACCACGACGTCGAGCACTGGTGTCCTCATCAGCACCTATGCGACGAATGGCAAGCTCGAGTACGGTGCGATGGGCCCGGAGACCGGTAACTGGTGATGGAGCCAAGTGACCAGATAGGAAAGCCATGCCGCAGTACGCGATTCTGATCTACGAGAAGGAGACCCCCGGGGGTGTGGCGGACATCCCGCCCGATGTCATGGAGGCCAACATGCGGGTCGGGGAGCACATCGCCGCGATGGGCGCGAAGGTCGTCAACGAGCAGGCGCTGCAGCCCAGCGCGACCACGCGGACGATCCACAAGAACGGCCTGGTCACCGACGGCCCATTCCTTGAAAGCAAGGAGGTGATCGCCGGTTTCTTCGTGGTCGAGACCACAGACCTCGACCAGGCGATCGCCATCGGCAGGCTGCTTCCGATCATGGATGGCGCCGTCGAGGTGCGGCCGCTGCTGACGATGTGACGTCGGTCCAGCAGGTGGTCGCCGACGCGCACCGTCGCGAGTGGGCCACGGTGCTCGCCGCGACGGTGCGCGTCACCCGCGACCTCGACCTGGCCGAGGAATGCGTCCAGGACGCCTACGCCGCCGCGCTCGACGCCTGGACGCGCGGCGGCGTACCGGCCAGGCCGGGGGCCTGGCTGACCGTCGCGGCCCGGCACAACGCACTGGACGCCTTACGCAGGGCCGCGACGTTCCGGTCGAAGCTGCACCTGCTAGTGGAGCCGGCCGCGGCCGATCTCGATCTCCCGGCCGACCCGCCGGTTCACGACGACCGGCTGCGGCTGGTCTTCCTGTGCTGCCACCCGGCGCTGGCGACCGAGGCTCAAGTCGCCCTCACGCTGCGGCTGGTCTGCGGTGTGACGACCCCGGACATCGCGAAGGCGTTCCTGGTCTCGGAGACGACCATGGCGGCCCGCATCACCCGGGCGAAGAAGAAGATCGCGGCGGCGCGGATCCCCTTCCGGATGCCGGCCCCGGGCGAGGTGCCGGGCCGGTTGGACGCGGTCCTCACCACCATCCACCTGCTGTTCACCACCGGCCACACCGCCCCGGCCGGGCCCGCGCTGACCAGGAACGACATCGCCGAGCGCGCGCTCGACCTGGCGCGTATGCTCCGCGACCTGATGCCGGACGAGCGCGAGGTCCAGGGACTGCTCGCGCTGCTTGTGGCCAACCACGCCCGCCGGGCGACCCGTACCACCACGGGCGGGCGCCTGCTGCCGCTGGAGGAACAGGACCGTTCGCTCTGGGACCAGGAGGCGATCGCCGAGGCGCATGGCCTGGTCCTCGGAGCCCTCCGCGGCGGGACCCCCGGCCGATTCGCCCTGCAAGCCGCCATCGCGGCGCTGCACGCGACCGCCCCGACGTACGGGGACACGGACTGGGAGCAGATCCTGGTGGTCTACGACGCGTTGCTGGAAGCGTGGCCGTCGCCGGTCGTCGCCCTTAACCGGGCCGTGGCGATCGCGATGGTGAGCGGACCGGCGACCGCGCTGGCCGAGGTCGAGGCGCTGGAACAGGACCCGCGACTCGCGGGCTACCGCTACCTGCCGGCGATCAAGGCCGATCTGCTGCGCCGACTGGGCCGGAATGCCGCCGCCGCCGCGGCCTACGAGCAGGCGATCACGCTCGCCGGCACAGAAGCCGAACGCGCTTTCCTCGCCGGCCGTCTCACCGAGACCCTCAGGCGGGGATGATCCAGGTCGCCTTGGCGGCGGCGACGAGGGTGCCGTCCACCTCGTACACGGCGCTCTCGCCGAACAGCTTGCGCCCTTCGCGGCCGGAGGCGCGGGCGACGACGGAGTAGGTGCCGTTCGGGTACACCCGCCGGAAGACCTGTGCCGTGATGCGACCCAGCAGACCCGGACCACCGGACGCGGCGTGGGCCCAGCCGCTCGGGCAGTCGAGCGCCGCCCAGATCAGGGCGTTGGGGATGACGCCCTCTTCGTCGGTCAGGGTCATCGGCACCCGCCAGCCTGCCGCGATCAGGTCCGTGCCCTCGACCGGGCCGGGGAAGATCCGCAGGCCGTCCCCGGGGTCCCGCAACCCGCAAACGAAGCATCCGGGCACCGGATGGTCGCCGGTCAGGCCGGCGAAGCCCGCCTCCGCGCGGGCCGCGTCGGGGAAGGGCACGAACGGCGGCGGCGTCACATCCTCGGCGACGGGGATCGCCTCGGCGAGCACTTCTCCGCCATGGGACAGCGAGACCGAGTTGGCGACATGGCCCACGGCGAGCTCGGTGTCCAGCGGAGTCGACCGGCGCAGGGTCACCTCAAGCGCATGCGACCGGTCCAGCGTGTCCGCGAAAGTGCCCGCGAGAGCGCCGGCGATCCAGCCGCCGTTGGCGGTGTCCTCAGGACCACGGAAGCGAGCCGGGACGGTGAGCACTGTCTGCAGACCGGCGGAAGTCGTCAAGCTGAAGCCCTCCATGTTGCTCCGCACCAGGAGCACCTAATAGTAAATACTGTGAGATACCACCACATTTTATCCGTACGTTCCTCCTGTCATGGCATCAGGTACGGATGACGGATCCGTTAGCCGCCGGTAACGACGAAGTGACACACGGCAGCCGGCCCGCCGAAGAACAGACCCGCGAGAACCTCGCCGACCGAGCCGGGGCAGAAGCCGGCCGGCGCCAGGTCATGAAGGAACCGATCCGAACCAGGTCACGAACGAACCGAGCCAGGTCACGAACGAACCGGCCCGAGCCAGGTCACGAAGGGACCAACCACGGCGAGTCGACCAACCCATGGCGGGTCGTAAAGCCGGGCCGAGCCGTCACCGGACGGCTCGGCCCAGAGATATACGGATCCCGTTCATCTCGAGATCAGCCGACCGGTCACAGGACGGGCAGGTAGCGCCCCAGTTCGAACTCGGTGACCTGGCGGCGGTAGTCGTGCCACTCGGCCTTCTTGTTGCGCAGGAAGTAGTCGAAGACGTGTTCCCCGAGCGTCTCGGCGACCAGTTCGCTGCGTTCCATCGTCGTGATGGCCTCGTCGAGGCTCTGTGGCAGCGGTTCGATGCCGAGCGCGCGTCGCTCGGCGCTGGTGAGGGCCCACACGTCGTCCTCGGCGCCGGGCGGCATCTCGTACCCGCCCTCGATGCCCTTCAGCCCCGCGGCGAGGATGACCGCGTACGCGAGGTAGGGGTTGCAGGCGGAGTCGAGCGACCGGAACTCCACGCGGGTGGAGTTGCCCTTCGTCGGCTTGTACATGGGGACGCGTACGAGCGCCGACCGGTTGTTGTGACCCCAGCTGATGTAGCTCGGCGCCTCGCCGCCCAGTCCGGCGATGGCCTCGGCACCGCCCCACAGCCGTTTGTAGGAATTCACCCACTGGTTACACACGGCGGTGATCTCCGCGGCGTGCTTGAGCAGGCCGCCGATGAACGACCGTCCGATCTTGGACAGCTGGTATTCGGCCCCGGGCTCGTAGAAGGCGTTGCGGTCGCCCTCGAACAGGGACATGTGGGTGTGCATGCCCGAGCCGGGATACTCGGAGAAGGGCTTGGGCATGAAGGACGCCCAGATGCCCTGCTCCAGCGCGACCTCCTTCATGACCAGCCGGAAGGTCATGATGTTGTCGGCGGTCGTCAGCGCGTCGGCGTACCGCAGGTCGATCTCCTGCTGGCCCGGGGCGCCCTCGTGGTGGCTGAACTCCACCGAGATGCCCATCGCCTCCAGCATCATGATCGCGTTACGCCGGAAGTCGTGACCCGAGCTGTGCGGGGTGTGGTCGAAGTACCCGCCGGAGTCGTTCGGCACCGGCTTCTGGCCCTCTTCGGGCCGCCCCTTCAGCAGGAAGAACTCCACCTCGGGGTGGGTGTAGAAGGTGAAGCCCATGTCGGCGGCCTTGGCCAGCGTCCGCTTGAGCACCCAGCGCGGGTCCGCGTGCGACGGCGACCCGTCGGGCATGAGGATGTCGCAGAACATGCGCCCGGCGCCCGGCGTCTCGCTCCGCCACGGCAGGATCTGGAAGGTCGACGGGTCGGGCTTGGCGAGCATGTCGGACTCGTACACGCGGGCGAAGCCCTCGATCGCGGACCCGTCGAAGCCGATGCCTTCGGCGAACGCCCCTTCGAGCTCCGCCGGAGCTATCGCCACTGATTTGAGGAAGCCCAGCACGTCGGTGAACCACAGCCGGATGAACCGGATGTCGCGCTCTTCGAGCGTACGGAGCACGAACTCCTGCTGGCGGTCCAAGGCATCCCCTTCTGCCGGACGGTGATCGGACACCATCGTCGTCACGCTGAGCCAGTCTCTGAATCGGCGGAAGACATGTCTGGTCATCACCCAGTCTGCCCGCTTGGTGTTTCGCACACGTTACGCGGGTCCCCTGTGAGACGCCCAACTCCGCTGCTCCCGACGTGGGTCCACCCTTCCGACGTGCGCCACCGGCCTTCGACACGAGGTGTATTACGGACACACGCCGCCGTCACGTAATGTGACAGCATGGTCTCGTTCTGCATTCGTCAACGTTGACGTCAGGCGAGGGAGAGCGAATGAACGCGGATCGGCGGCGCGCCAGACCTCCGGCCCTGCGGCTGCGGCGATGGCATCCGCCCCTTCGGCGGCGGTCGTGGCCGCCGGCCGTACGGCTGCCGTCACCACGGCGGGCCGTGCCACGTCGTCTGGTCCTCAGGCGTCCGGCCGTGTGGCAGTGGCTGGCGTGGGCGGTGTCGATGGCGGCGGCGCTCACGCTCGTCGCGCTCGGCGCCCAGGCCGGCAGGAACGGCGCCTGCGCCGACGGCGGGTCCGGCCGCGGAGGCCAGGCCGACGCCACACCCCGCCATCACGGCGACGCCGACGACGGGCCCGTCCGCAGGCACGAAGCCGACGGCATGAGCCGCCGTGCAGACCGCGCCCTCGACAGGGCCAGGTCGCTGACCGGGTGGGCGCGCGGCGGCAACTGCTCGCTCTCCGGGGCGGTGCTCGGCGATCTCGTCGCCGCCGTGTCCGCCGAGGAGTACGCCGGTTCGGCGGCCTGCGGTGCGTATCTCGACGTCACGGGGCCTCGCGGCACCGTCCGCGTCCAGGTGATCGACGAATGCCTGTCGTGCGCTCCCGGCGAGCTCGATCTGAGCCGCGCCGCCTTCGCCCGGGTGGCGGGTCCCGGCCCGAGCATGGTGCCGATCAGCTACCACACCGTGCAGAACCCCCTGGTTCCGAGGCCGGTGGCGTTCCGGCTCAAGAAGGGCTCCTCGACCCGGTGGCTGGCGATCCAGGCGGTCGACCATGGCAATCCCCTCCAGCGGCTGGAGGTCCTGCACAAGGGCCGATGGCGAGCCCTGTCGCGCCATTCCGACAACTACTGGGTGGCCCACCGCGGCATCGGTTCCGGGCCGTACACCGTGCGGATCACCGACGTGTACGGGCAGCGGCTGATCGCGACGGGCATCGACCTGGCCCCCGAAGGGCTCCAGCGCACTCCATACCGCCTGTACGCACCCGCGAAGGCGTCCCCCGTGCCGCGGAACCTCCCCTCATCTGGACGGAACGGGACTCACGGCTCTGCGGGAGGCGCGAGACCTCGCAGCGGAACCGATGGCACCCTGCCCGCACCGGCCGGCCGGGGAACGACGGGCCCCGCCACCGCCGCGCCCGGCACCGCGCGGCCTCCGGCCCTGGAGTCGGAGAGCGCCAAGGCACGGATCGGCGGCATGGAGTTCGGCACCAGCGGCCCCGGGACCACCGGGGCCAGGGGGCTCGGGTTCGGAAGGAGGGATGCCTGGCCCGAGCGCTCCCAGGGTCATGCGGCCGGCGGCACCCTGGACACCTATCCCGATGGCCCACCGCTCCCCGACGCCGACCCCGCCCCCTTCACCGCCCTGCCCTCCGCCCGCCCCTTCTTCTGCTGAGCTCCCCTTGTCCTCGCATCGCGAACGCTCCAGGCCTCCGCTGGGAACACGACGCCAGAGACCGGTTTACGATCCGCTTAAGGACCGCGGCGACCAGGACTCTCTCGTTGACACCGGACGGTCGAGGGTGATGTAGCCCTTCATATCGGTTGAAGTGCGATATCAAGCGGTCGTTGATTCGCTGTTATGCGCCGTCCCATACTTTCCGGATGCCTCCCGCCGCGCCGGGAGCGCGGAGGGAGGCACGGGGGCATGCGCCGACTCGGCTGGGCGGCGGGATCGCTGGCGGTGGCCTCCGTCGGCCTGGTCGCGGCGGGGCTGTTCCTGCGCTTCCAGGTCCAGGTCCCCGAACGCATACGGCCCAGCGTGATGACCGGGGACGACGTGGTGGGCGTCGTCTATCCCGTGCTCGGTCTGCTGCTCCTGCTGCGACGGCCCCGCCTGCCGGTGGGCTGGCTGATGCTGGCCGGCGGGTTCGTCACCGCGACGCTCGGCGTGGCGCAGGCGTTGTGGGAACGGTCCCATCTGGCGGGCGACTTCGCCACGCGGTCGCTGATCGGTGACTACAACGCCGTCGCCGGAGCGCTGTGCATCGTCGCCGTGGACCTCCTGCTCCCTCTCCTGTTCCCCGACGGCAGGCTTCCCGCGCGCCGCTGGCGGCCGGTCGCCGCCTTCGCGGTCGGCATCGTGCTGCTGCTCGCGTTCCTGTTCGTGGTGCGGCCCTCGGTGCCCGGGTCGCCCGCCGGGCCGAACCCGTTCGCGATCGAGGGGCTGGCGCCGGTCGGCGCCTGGCTCGGCGGCCTCGGCGTGGACTGGTACCTGATCGCGGAGGGGCTGTGCGTGCTGTCCCTGGTCGACCGCTTCCGGATCGCCGACGCGGCCGGGCGGCGCCAGGTCGGCTGGTTGCTGTACGCGGTGGCCGCCAACTGGATCGTCGAGAGCTGGGCGCCGTACTCGGTGGCGGCCATGCTGACCACGGCCGCGATCCCGGCCGCCATCGTCATCGCGGTCACGCGGAACCGCCTGTACGGCATCGACACGCTGGCCAGCCGGACGCTGATCGCCGCCGGTCTGGCGGGTTCGATCGGGGCGGTCTACTTCGCGGTCAGCACTCTCGGGCTCGTCGCCTCGGGCCTCGGCCAGCTCGCCGGGCTGGCCGCGGCCCTGTTCGCCGGCGCGGCCTTCCAGCCCCTGCGACGGGCGCTGCGGCGGATGGCCGACCTGCTGTTCTACGGGCACAGCGGCGACGCGCGCCATCTGACCGAACGGCTGATCAGGGAGGTCCACTCGGCCGAACCGGCGAGCGCGCTGGCGGCCGTGGTGGCGACCGTCCGCGACGGCCTGACCGTGTCCGGCGTCGCCGTGGAGGTGACCGACGGGCGGCCGGGCAGCGTCGCGATCGGCCAGGTCGGCCACTCCCCGCGTGAGGTGCCGCTGGTCTGGCACGGCGAGCCCGTGGGTCGGATGCTCATCGGGCGGCCCGGCCCGAGGCGGTTCCCGCTGGCCCACGACGATCGCATGATCGCGGTGCTGACGCCGTTCGTGGCCGATGTGGCGCACGCCGTCCGTATGTCCGCCGACCTGCAGCGTTCCCGCGAGCGGATCCTGAGCGCGCGAGAGGAGGAGCGCCGCCGCCTCCGCCGTGACCTGCACGACGGCCTCGGCCAGGCGCTCGGCGACATGGCCATGTCCGTCACCATGGCCAGGAAGATGCTGCACGACTCCCCCGAGTCGGCGGAAGACCTGCTGGCCCGGTTACGGGCGGGCATGGACACGGTGACCCACGAGATCCGGGAACTGGTGTACGGGCTGCGCCCGCCCGCGCTGGACGACCTCGGCCTCACGGAGGCCGTACGACGCCTGACGGAGCCGGACGCGCGCCTCGACCTGGCGGGCGAGCCTGGCACCCGCCTCGACCTGGCGGGCGAGCCGGACGCGCGGCTCGACCGGGCAGGCGAGAAGGACGAGCGCGTCGGCGGGGGGAACGTGCCGGACAGGCTGCCGGCCGCCGTGGAGGTGGCCGTCTACCGCATCACCCAGGAGGCCCTGACGAACGCGCGGCGGCACGCGCGGGCCTCGTCCATCGTGGTGACGCTGGGCCGCCCGGCAGGCGAGCTGCGGCTGAGCGTACGGGACGACGGCGTCGGCCTTCCCGGCGACGTCCGCTCGGGCGTCGGGCTGCCGTCCATGCGCGAGCGCGCCGCGGAGCTGGGCGGGACGTGCTCGATCACCCGCCCGGCGGATGGCGGCACGCTCGTCGAGGTCGTCCTTCCGGTGGGCGTGGACGAGCTTCCGATGAGCACGGAGGACCCCGCGCACAACGGGCAAGGTGCAAGCCACCACGGTGAACCCCTGGCGGACCAGCGCGTCCACACGGCCCGATAGCCCAGACATGCACGAAATGTCGTACTACAGCGGGCCATAGTTCTCCGGCGGCGGCGCGGAGACCGACCAAAGCGGAGACCGAATAGCACCGACCACCGTCGGGAAGGGTGAGTGTGGGGATGGTCAGGATCACGGTGCCACGGACGGTGGCCGCAGCGACGGCCGTGGTGTCACCCGTCCTCGTCCTCGCCTCCTTGGTCATCTCCGCCAGGGTGCCGGACGCGTGGCGCCCGCCCATGCGGCTGACTCCCGATGTGGCGGCCGGCCTCACGTTCCCCGCCGTGGGCGCGTTCCTGGTGTTCCACCGACCACGCCTCGTCATGGCGTGGCTGATGTGCGCAGGCGGCCTGGCGGGAGGGGTCAGCCAGTTCTGCGGCATGCTGATGTTCCACCTGGCCTCGCAGGGCGATCTCGTCATCGCCGGTTACCTGCGGTACCCGTTCGTCACCCTCTGGGCGGTGTGCGGCGTGTCCCTCGCGATGATGCTGCCGCTCCTGTCACCCAACGGCAGGCTGCCCTCCAGGCGCTGGTGGCCGGTCGCCGCCTTCGGCCTCGCCGCCATCTCCGTCGAGACGGCGCGGCAGATCGTCCGGCCCACCCCGAACCCGAGCTACCTGCCGGTCCCCATCCCGAACCCGCTCGCGATCGAAGGGCTGCGGCCCTACAACGACCTGATCTACACCATCGCGTGGACCGGCATCATCGGCTCGGTCGTGCTGGCGCTGCTCTCCCTGGCCGTCCGCTTCCGCCACTCGGACTCGGAGGTGCGGCGGCAGATCGCCTGGCCACTGCTGGCCTTCACCGGGTACGTCCTGTTCCTGCTGGCCGGCGATGACATGTCGTCACTCGCGACCGGCTGGGCGGCGCTCGTACCGATCGCCATCGCCTTCTCCGTGACGCGCTACCGCCTCTACGGGATCGACACCATCGTCAGCCGGGCCTTCGTCGCGGCGGGAGTGCTCGCCGTGGTCAGCGGCGTGTACTTCGGCATCAGCGCCTTGTCCAGCCTGGTGGTGTCGCAGCGAGACCAGGTCGCGGGCCTGGTCGCCGCGCTCTTCGCCGGTGCGTTCTTCCAGCCGCTTCGGCGGACGCTCCAACGGCTCGTCGACCACATGATGTACGGCCGCGTCGGTGACCCGCGGTTGCTGGCCGAACGCCTCACCCAGGAGGTGCGCAGGGCCGATCCGGCCAAGGCGCTGTCGTCGATCGTCACGGTGCTGCGGGACGGTCTCGCCGTCGAGGGCACGGCCGTCGAGGTGGTCGACGGCAAACCCCGGTACGTCGAGAGCGGCGACGTGGGCGAGGACCCCCGGCAGATCCCCCTGGTGTGGCACGGCGAGACGGTGGGCCGTCTGCTGATCGGACGTCCCGGCGCGCGCCGCTTCGCCGCCGCCCACGACGAGCGCGTGCTCAGCACGCTCGTGCCGTACGCGGCGGACGTGGCGCACGCGGTCCGCATGGCCGCCGACCTGCAGCGTTCACGCGAGCGGATCCTGAGCGCGCGAGAGGAGGAGCGCCGCCGGCTGCGCCGTGACCTGCACGACGGCCTCGGGCAGACGCTGTCCTCCATGGCGATGACCATCAACATGGCGCGCAGCAGCCTCAAGAGCTCGCCCGACTCCGCCGACACCCTGCTCCGCGACCTGCGGACCGGCATGGACGCCGTGTCGGGCGACATCAGGGAACTGGTGTACGGGCTGCGCCCGCCGGCGCTGGACGACCTGGGGCTCGCCTCGGCCCTGCGCGCACTCGCCGCGGAGGGGCCGCCGCCGACCACCGTCGAGGTCACCGGCACGCTGGACGACCTGCCCGCCGCCGTCGAGGTGGCCGTGTACCGGATCGTCCAGGAGGCGCTCACCAACGTCCGCAGGCACGCGCACGCCTCCAGCGCGTACATCGCGCTCGATCGGGGCGCGGAGGCCCTGCGGGTGCGGATCGGCGACGACGGTACGGGGCTGCCGGACCGTCCGCGAGCGGGGGTGGGCCTGACCTCGATGCGGGAGCGGGCCGCCGAACTCGGCGGGAACTGCGGGGCCGTCTCCGCACCGGGCGGCGGCACGGTGGTCGAGGCGGTGCTCCCCCTCTGAGCGAGGCCGACGGTTCTGGCGGACCGGCGGGCTCTAACGGTATCGGCGGGCGCTGGCGAACCGGCGGGCCCTGGCGAACCGGCGGGCCCTGGCGAACCGGCGGGCCCTGGCGAACCGGCGGGCCCTGGCGGACCGGCGGGCCCTGGCGGGCTCTGCCGTGGCCGGCGGGGAACACCAGCAGCTGTTGCCGTACGGACATATGCCCATTCGCTCTACGCTATGCGCTGCGATGTTGAAACTTCTTGCCCTAGGACCGTTCCAGGCGTTCCACGATCATTCGCCGCTGGATCTGGGCGGGCAGCGCCAGCAGGCCGTTCTCGCCCGGCTCCTGGTCGCTCGTGGCCGTGCCGTGCCGGTGAGCGTGCTGATCGACGAACTGTGGCCCGGCGATCCCCCCGCCCAGGCGCTCTCCACGATCCAGGGGTACGTCTCCCGGCTGCGCCGGGCGCTGGAGCCGGACCGGGCGCCCCGCGAGGAGGCCGAGGTCCTGGTCTCCGCCTCTCCCGGGTACGCGCTGCGCACGGAGGCGGAGAACGTCGACACCTGGCTGTTCGAGAGCCTCGTACGCTCCGACCAGGGTGACGACGCCGCCGTGGTGTGGGAGCGCATGAACCAGGCGCTCGCCCTGTGGCGGGGGCCGGCCCTCGCGGAGTTCGCGGACCTGCAGTGGGCCGCCGCCGAAGCCATGCGGCTGGACGAGTTGCGGCTGCTGGCGATCGAGCACCGCGCGGACGCGGCGCTGCGCCTGGGCAGGGCCCCCGCGGCCATCCCCGATCTGGAGGCGCACGCCTCGGCCCATCCACTACGCGAGGAGGCCTGGCGGCTGCTGGCCCTCGCCCTGTACCGGGCGGGGCGGCAGGGCGACGCGCTTGGAGCGCTGCGCCGGGCGCGCGACCTGCTCCGCGAGGAGCTGGGACTCGACCCCGGCACGACGCTCCAGCGCCTCGAACGCGACATCCTCGCCCAGGCGGCGCACCTGGACGCCCCCGCTCCCAGCGCTCCCCCGGCCGGGGCGCGTACCTTGAGGGGCTCGACGCTGCGGGTGGTCGTCGCCGACGACCAGGCCCTGGTCCGTACCGGGCTGCGGGTCATCATGGAGAGCGAGCCTGACCTGGAGCTGGTCGGCGAGGCCGAGGACGGCGAGCAGGCCATCGCGGTCATCCGCCGCACCCGGCCCGATCTGGTGCTCATGGACATCTCCATGCCCCGGCTGGACGGCCTGGCGGCGGCCCGCCGCGTCCTGTCCGACGCCGCGCCACCGAAGGTGATCATGATGACCACCTTCGGCACGGACGACAACCTGTATGCGGCCCTGCGCGCCGGAGTCAGCGGCTTCGTGCTGAAGACGTCGGCGCCCGAGCAGCTCATCGCGGCCATCCGGGCGGCGGCGGCCGGCGACGCGCTGATCGATCCCGCCGTGACGACCCGGCTCATCGCCGCCTTCACCGGAAGGAGCGACCCGGCCACCCCGCCAGGACTGAACGGGCTGTCCGACGGCGACCTCGACCTGGTGAAGCTCGTGGCACGCGGCCTGACCAACGGGCAGGTCGCCGAGACGCTGGCCATGCCGGAGGAGGTGGTGGGCACCGCGATCACCTCCGTCCTCGACCGGCTCGGGCTGCTCGACCGCGCGCAACTGGTGGTGCTGGCCTACGAGTCCGGCCTGGTCAGTCCGAGGGTGTGACCCGCAGGCAACTCGCTGCTGTGAGTCACAGGATCGCGGCGGCGACGGCACCGCCAGGGCCCTGGCAGTGCCGTCGCGCTCGTGCGGTCGCGCTCGTGCCGTCGCGCTGGTGCTGTCAGCCGCAGGAGAAGGCTGTGGTGGTGCCGGTCGCCCGGGCTCCGGTACGGACGTCCACCGCGCGCACCGTCGCCCTCTCAAATTGCCCCGACCAGCATCTCGCGTCGTAGACGAAGTCCTTGAACGCTCCGTCCGCCGCCGTGCCGACGCTTCCTATCTGCATCGGGCGTTCCCTGCGGACCAGCCCGTCGGCGAACAACTCCACGCTGCTGTTCGGGGTGAAACCGTGTCCGGAGACATGGATCCACCCACCGAGTTGGTGCTTCTCCGTGCGAACGTCGATGCTCGGCACCGGCGCCGCCTCGTACCAGTACGCCCCCTCGACCGAGCCCTCGCGGCCCGGCCACCACAGCTCCATGCTGCCGGGGATCCGCGACACCGCCGCGATCCCACCGGTAGG
>NZ_BAAAZR010000062.1:0-753 GCF_039537005.1 Sphaerisporangium flaviroseum
CAAGCAGCCGGTGTCGGCGATTTTGGAGGCGGCGGAGGATAAGCGGGCCGATGTGATCGGGATGTCGGGGTTGCTGGTGAAGTCGACGGTGATCATGCGGGAGAACCTGGAGGAGATGAATTCGCGGGGGATCGCGGAGCGGTATCCGGTGTTGCTGGGTGGGGCGGCGTTGACGCGGGCGTATGTGGAGCAGGATCTGGCGGAGGTGTTCGCCGGTGAGGTGCGGTATGCGCGTGATGCGTTCGAGGGGTTGCGGTTGATGGATGCGTTCATGGCGGTCAAGCGGGGGGTGGCGGGGGCGCAGTTGCCGCCGTTGCGGGAGCGGCGGGTCAAGAGTGGGGCCAAGGTGGTGCGCACCCCGGTGGAGCAGATGCCGGCGCGCTCTGATGTGGCGGCCGATAACCGGGTGCCGGTGGCGCCGTTTGTGGGGGAGCGGGTGGTGAAGGGGATTGCGTTGGCGGAGTATGCGGCGTTTTTGGATGAGCGGGCGACGTTCATGGGGCAGTGGGGGTTGAAGGCGGCGCGGGGGGGTTCGGGGCCTTCGTATGAGGAGTTGGTGGAGGTGGAGGGGCGGCCGCGGTTGCGGATGTGGCTGGAGCGGATGCAGACGGAGAATCTGCTGGAGGCGGCGGTGGTGTATGGGTATTTCCCGTGTGTGAGTGATGGTGATGATCTGGTTATTTTGGATGAGGCCGGTCGGGAGCGGACGCGGTTCGGTTTTCCGCGGCAGCGGCGGGATCGGCATTTGTGTTT
>NZ_BAAAZR010000063.1:0-120578 GCF_039537005.1 Sphaerisporangium flaviroseum
AGTGAGCATGCAGGGTGAGGAGGATTCGGCGCCCTCAACTCAAGAACTGTTGCTTACCCGTCCACCGCCAGGATGAGGAACCGCGACGGCCCCGCGAGCAGGAACGCCACGAAGAACACCAGCCTGCGCCGCATGCGGTGCGCCACGGCGGCCGCGACCAGGCTGCCGACGACGGCCGTCAACCCCATCACGGTGCTGTTCAGACCGACCATGGCGGGGCCGTAGCCGGACTCCTTGGCCCACACAGGCGCGAGCACCTGGCTGAAGGCCGCGTCGAGCAGGTTGGTGACGCCGACCATGACGATCACAGAAAGCAGCAGCGGTTCGCCGCGCAGGAACGCGAAACCCTGGCCGAACCTGCGCCAGTACCCCTCGTGCACCTCCTGCGCCGGCGCGCGGTGCCCCATGCCGCGGGGCAACGCCCACGCCACGACCACCGAGCCGAGCGCGAAGCAGGTGACGCTGATGCCCAGGCTGGCCAGCGGCCCGAGTAGTGCCACCACCGCGCCCCCCGCAGCGGGTCCCACCGTCTGGGCCAGCCGCTCGGTCACGCCCATCAGCCCGGTGGCCCGCTCCAGCGGCACCCGCCCCCGTTCGGCCGCCTCGGGAACCATGATCTCCTTGGCCAGGTCTCCTGGGCCGCGGGCCGCGCCGACCACCGCGACCAGGGCGATCAGCGCGCCCAGCGGCAGCAGGCCCAGCGCGTGCAGGAGGATCACCGCCCCGGCCGCCGCGGCGCTCACCATGTCGCCGACCCAGGAGATCCGGCGCGGCCCGACCCGATCGACCAGCGGCCCGGTCAGCGCCTTGACCAGTACGTACGGGGTCATCTCCGCGAACGCCACCACCCCCATCTGCGCCGTGCTCCCGGTCGTCGTCAGGACGAACCAGGGCAGCGCGATGGCCGACACCCGGGTGCCGGTCAACGACACCGTCATGGCCGCGAGCAGGCCGGCCATCGGACGCAAGGACCGGCGCGCCTCCCTCACGTGCTCTCCGGCATCTCGGGCAGGAGCTGCGTGATCAGCGAGACCCTCGCGGCCCCCTCGGGCGCCGTCTCGCCGGGCAGGTCGCGGCGGTACCGGGAGATGACCTCTTCCAGGTCCTCGCGCAGTCGCTGCCCCTCCTGCGGGGTGAGGCGCAACGCGAAGGAGCTGAGGTCGACCACGCGACGCCACTCTTCTGGCATGGTCTGCAGTTCGTTCAGCGTCCGCTGGGTGCGCAGGCTGTACAGCGCGGCCAAGGACTGCAGGTAGGCCAGCACCGCCTCAGGCTCCCGCTCCACCAGTTCCTCATCGCTGAGATGGGTGATGAGGTGGACCGAGCGCCACCAGCGCTCGCGGGCGTTGCCGCGTTCGGTGTCCTCCTCCACGAATCCGGCGGCGCCGAGCCTGCGCAGGTGGTAGCTGGCCGTGCCCGAATTCACCCCCAGGTGCTCGGCCAGGCGGGTGGCGGTGGATGGGCCGTGTCTGCGCAGCAGGTCGACGAGCTGCACCCGCACCGGGTGGGCCAGTGCCCGCAGGCCTTTGGCGTCAAGGACGACCACGCTCTCACTGGGTTCGGTCATACCTCTAAGGTAAACCGCAAACACTCATTCGCAAACATTCATTCGCGAAGAACTGTTGGCGATTCTCGGATCGATCGATCGTGTCGACGACCCGAGGGGGCTCGTGAATGCACGTGTCGTGCCGCGTATGGCCGACCCAGGAGGAACAGCGGTCACGACCGGTCCCGTTGCTGTTCGCCGAGATGAAAATGCACCTCACGGCCGAACGTGCCGCCCCACGCCCGCGCCGGCGAGGCCAAGGGCCGGCAGATCGGCCGCCCCCTCACGCAGCCGGAAGGCAAGATCGAATACCCTCGGCTGCTCAGAGCGCAGGGCGACTCCCTCGGCGTCATCGCATACCGAAGACTTCGCTGCATCGGCACGCTGGCTGTCGTCGGGGCGGCGAGATGAGCCCGGGCCTGTAGTCCAGCCGTTGGAAGCGGGAGAGGCCGCTCCACCGTGGTGAGCGGTGGCTGCCGTCAGGTGAGAGGACGAGAAAACGTGGACGTGTATGAGGCCGTAGACACTCGCCGGGCGGTGCGGGCGTTCAGCGATAAGCCGGTCCCCACGGAGGTACTCGAACGAGTGCTGGCCGCAGCGACGCGGGCTCCGTCGAGTGGGAACCTCCAGCCCTGGCATGTGTACGTCGTGACCGGCGAGCCTTTGGCCGAACTGAAGAGGCGAGCGACGGCCCGGGCGCTGGCGGGAGACCCGGGTGA
Organism: Sphaerisporangium flaviroseum; assembly: GCF_039537005.1. Lineage (NCBI taxonomy): Bacteria > Bacillati > Actinomycetota > Actinomycetes > Streptosporangiales > Streptosporangiaceae > Sphaerisporangium > Sphaerisporangium flaviroseum. The sequence continues at coordinate 2,266 of NZ_BAAAZR010000063.1, forward strand.
TGAGCGGGAGTATCCGATGTACCCGGCCGAACTGACCCCGCCGTATCTGGACCGTTTCTCCGCCGCGGCCGCCCAGCGGTACAAGGCGCTGGGGATCGAGCGCGACGACCCGGACAGGCCTAAGAAGATCGCCGCCTTGAACTCGGAGGGGTTCGGGGCGCCTGTCGTGCTGTTCTGCTACCTCGACCAGATGATGGGCCCCGGGCAGTGGGGCGACGCGGGGATGTACCTGCAGACGGTCATGCTGCTGCTGAGGGCGGAAGGGTTGCATAGCTGCCCCCAGGTGATGTGGACGATGTATCGCAAGACTGTCAGCCAGATGGTGGGGGCCGATGATGGGCTCGTGCTGTTCTGCGGTGTATCGGTGGGATTTGAAAAGGAAGGCGTGCCACCGCTGCGCACCGGGCGGGCGGACATGACAGAAACAGTGAGCTTCATCGGAGTGTGACCGCTAAGCGGTCAAGATCCACGGGGCAGCCCTACGAGCTCATCTGAGTTGAGATTCCAACGCTCACTGACGCCGGGGCCGTGGTGCGCGGGGGGCTCCGGGCGTCGCACGTCCAAGGCGTCATCGACCGAGGCGGTCTCCAGATGCCGGACCGTGGCCGGCAACGTGGCCGCCTGCCGGTCATCGCCCAGATCCCGCAGCATGGGCGCCTTGGACGCCACCCCATACCGGGCCAGCGCCGCGAGCTTCACCGCCGGCGTAGAACTGCTTCAGCTCCGCTACCGAGGGCTCCTGCGGGAACGGACCGTACCGGGCGACCTGCTCCTCAGAGAGAAATTCGAAGGGCATGGCCCAGGAACGTAAGCCCCCCAACCAGGCCGAATCCGGCCCGTCTCCGAACCGAAACCAAGATCAAGTTCTTACGCTAATTCCCGCACCCAGCCTTCTCGAAGGCCACTACGTCGCCAACGCCGCCATCCACCACCTCGCCCGCTGGGCACACGACGACGCGCCCCCGCCGCACGCCCCCCGCCTGGACATCCGGCCCGGACCGCCGCCCGCGCTCCGCCGCGACGACCTGGGAAACGCGCTCGGCGGCATCCGCACCCCCCGTGGTGGTGGGGCCGCCTGTCCTGGCGACTGTGGCGGCGCTGATCACCAAGACGGTGTCAGCGGGGGGCGCCGAACCAGCGTGACAGGGCCGCCCGCAGCCCCGCCCGGTCGTGATCTCCAGGGTGAAGGGTTGCGGTGGCCCAGGCCACGTAACAGTCCGGCCGCAGCAGCAACGCGGTGACCGGCGCCGTGTGCCCGGTGCCCCCCGTACCGGCCAGGCGGGCGGCAACGACGTCCACCCGGTCCCGCCAGGCGGACGACTCGGCCGCCGGCCATCCGTCCGCGGTCAGGTCCAGCAGCAGCGGCCGGGCGCCTCTGGTCAGCTCGGCGAGCCGGACGCGGCCGTCGTCGGTGTCCAGCGTCAGGTCGGGGGCCCACCCGCCGATGAGCGCACGGCCGCCACCCGCCGCGTCGCCGGGATCTCCCTCGTCGCCCATCTCGTAGCGAACGTCCGCGCCCATCTCATAGCGAACGTCCGCGCCCGCCATCATGGCCGCGATGTGCCGGACGTTGTCCGGGTGCGCGAGCAACTCGGCGAACAGTTCCCGCAGCGCGGTGACCTCCCCGCCCGGGGCGATCAGCGCCGACTGCACCTTGGTGTGCATGACCACGCGCTCGGCCGCCGGGCGCCGTTCGGCCTCGTAGCCGTCCAGCAACCCGGGCGGCGCCCAGCCCTGGATCTCGGCGGCGAGCTTCCACCCCAGGTTGACCGCGTCCTGCAGGCCCAGGTTCAGGCCTGGCCCGCCGATCGCGCTGTGCACGTGCGCGGCGTCGCCGACCAGCAGCACCCGGCGGTCGCGGAACCGCTCGGCCACGCGCGTGCTCCCACCGGCCAGCCGCCGCAAAAGATGCGGCCCCTCGCCGTCCGGCGGGCCCAGCGGAACGTCCGCGCCGAGCACGCGCCGGACGCTGTCGCGCAGCTCCGCGAGGGTCAGCGCGGGCGCGTCGCCACCGCTGGAATCCGGCTCCCACTCGGTGGTGCTCACCAGCGTCCCGGTGGGGAAGGGCGCGTACACGAACAGGCCGCGCTCGGTGCGGTGGTGCATGAACGGCGGGACGGCGCCGTGGCCGGGCACGTCCAGCCCACCGGTCGCCGGGTCGACCAGTTCGGGCGGCACGCTCACATGGGCGGACCGGGAGACCATGTCGTCACGGGTGACGCCGGGGAAGGCGATACCGGACAGCTTGCGCACCACGCTGCGCCCGCCGTCCGCCCCCACCAGGTAGCAGGCGCGCAGACGATAGAGGCCGGTGGGTCCGGTCACCTCGACGGTGACCCCGTCGCCTTCCTGGGACAGGCCGGTCAGCTCGTGCCCCCGGCGGATCTCCACGCCGAGCTCGGTGGCGCGTTCCTCCAGCACCTGCTCGACACGGCGCTGCGGGACCTGCAGCGCGTACAGCGGATTGTCCGCCTCCTCCAGCAGGCTCAGGTTCAGCAGCAGCGCGCCGAACACGAAGGCCGGCTGCGGCCTGGGCGGCGAGGACCCGCCGCCCAGGCGCTCGAACAGGCCGCGACGATCGAGCATGCGCACCACCTGGCCCACCAGGCCGTTGGCACGGTTCTCGCGGGTGCGACCGGGCAGCCGCTCGATCACCAGCGGCCGCAGGCCGGCCAGGCTCAGCTCGCAGGCCAGCATGAGCCCATTGGGCCCGGCTCCGGCGATGACGACGTCGTTGGACATGGGTCCTCCTTGCGGGACGGGGGGAAGCGTGACGGCACGCCGGGAAATGGCATGACGGAATCGACCGGCGGCCGTGAAGGTCTGGACCGGCCGGCGCACGGTGGCCGGGAACACCGGCCGTTAAGGGTGGTCGGGAAGCCCGGCTCGCCTGATAGGACGGCGAACGGGGCCCCCGGCGGATCAGGGAGACCGGGTGGTCCGAGCGGAGTTGGGGGACCGGACAGGCCCGGGCGGGATCAGGAGAGCGGGCGGACCAGGCGGCGATCGGAGGGCGGACGAGTCACACGGGGACCGGGCGGGGTTCGAGGGGCGGGAAGGCCCGGAGATCGGTGGATAGGGCGTGGAGGGCGGAAGGGGCACACGGGGATCGGGGGCGGGAAGGTCGGAGACCGGTGGACCAGGGGGTTCGGGGGCGGGAAGGTCAGGAGGGCGGGGGAGTGGGGGGCGGGAGGCCTGCGGCGATCTGGCGCAGGGCGTCGCGCAGCAGCGGCATCACCGGGACGGGCGGATCGGCCCGCATCCAGTGGTCGATCACCACCGTGGTGGCGGCCCCGGCCGCGCCCGCCACCAGCCGCGGGTACAGGTCGCGCTCGGGGTCGGTGCCGGTGCGCTCGGCGATCGCCGCCGCCAGCTCGGCCTCGGCCGCCGCCCCGGCCCGCAGGAACTCGCCCTGCACTACGGGCTCGGCGAGCATGAGCCGCAGCCCGGCGACCCACTGCTCGTGGTTCGCGTCGTGCCCGCCGGTCTCCTGGCCGAGGGCGAAGCGGGCCGTCACGGCGTTCGCGATCGCCTCCCACAGCGGCTCGGACGCCGGCCGGGCGCGCAGTTCCGCCGCGATCAGCCGGGCCCGGTCGAGGTGCCGGGAGACGATGGCCTCGGCCTTGCTGGAGAAGTAGTTGTTGAACGTCCGCGGCGAGACCCCGACCTCGGCGGCGATGTCCTCAACCCGCACGTTCTCCAGCCCTCGCTCCACCGAGAGCCTGATCGCCGCCCAGCTCAGCTCGATGCGCGTGCGCTGCTTCTTGCGCTCGCGCAGCCCCGCGCGCTCGTCCTGTCCGTTGTCCACACACCAACCGTAGCGAATATTGCGCGCCCAGAAAAGATGCGCGCTCCGCAAATTTTGGGCGAAAGCTCGATGTACTGCTCCCGGTAGGTGGTCGGCGGCGACGTCACCGACCAGCCCGACGACTGGCTCAGCGCGATCGCCAACGGCTACGGCATCGCCCTGGCCCCCGAGTCCTCCGCCCGTTTCTACGCGCGCCCCGGCGTCACCTACCGGCCCGTCAGCGGCGTCAGCCCCAGTCAGGTCGGCGTCGCCTGGGCACCCGCCGACGACACCAACCCCGTCATCCAGGACTTCGTCCGCTGCTGCCTGGCCGGCAGTGGCGCGTCCACGCCGCCCGTGCCACACTCACTGTTATAGAACTCATTAAAGAGTTATAGAACGATCGGAGCGTGGCATGCGAGACGTGTCGCCCTGGCGTGAGCCGGTCCCGCTGGACGGGGCCATGGGCGAGCCCCGAGCGCGGGGCCGATTCGGCGAGTACGGCGGACGGTACGCGCCGGAGTCCCTGGTGGAGGCGTGCCGCGAGGTGGACGAGGCGTTCCGGGAGGCCTGGGCGGATCCGGGGTTCCGCGGCACGCTGGCGCGGCTGCTCGCCGTGCACGCCGGGCGGCCGACCCCGCTCACACCGGCCCGCCGGCTGTCGGAGGCGCTGGGCGTGCAGCTGTACCTCAAACGCGAGGATCTCACCCACACCGGATCCCACAAGATCAACAACGTGCTGGGCCAGGCCCTGCTGGCCACCCGGATGGGACGGCGCAGGCTGATCGCCGAGACGGGAGCGGGCCAGCACGGGGTGGCCACCGCGACCGCCGCCGCGCTGCTCGGGCTGGAGGCCACGGTGTTCATGGGCGAGCGCGACATCGAGCGGCAGGCACTGAACGTCTTCCGGATGCGCATGCTGGGCGCCGAGGTGATCCCGGTGACCACGGGCAGCCGTACCCTCAAGGACGCGACCAGCGAGGCCATGCGGCACTGGGTGGGCGCGACCGGCGACTCCCACTACTGCATCGGCTCGGTCGTCGGGCCCGATCCGTACCCATGGATGGTCAGGGAGTTCCAGCGGATCATCGGCGACGAGGCCCGCGTGCAGTGCGCCGCCGAGCTGCGGACCGGCGTCCCGGACTACGTGGTCGCCTGCGTCGGCGGCGGCTCCAACGCGGCCGGCACGTTCGCCGGATTCGCCGACACCCCGGCGCGCCTGTTCGGTGTCGAGGCGGAGGGCGGCGCCGGGGTGGCCCGGGGCCGGCTCGGCGTCCTGCACGGCTGCCGCTCGCTGTTCCTGCAGGACGACGACGGGCAGATCACCCAGGCACACTCCATCGCCGCCGGGCTCGACTACCCGGGAGTCGGCCCGGAGCACGCCCACCTGCGCGACCTGGGCCGGGCCCGCTACGTCACGGTGACCGACGCCGAGGCGGTCGCCGCGGCGGTACGGCTGGCGCGTACCGAAGGCATCGTCCCGGCGCTCGAATCGGCGCACGCCCTCGCCTGGGTGATCCGCGCGGCGGGCGGCGGCGAGCTGCCCGCAGGATCGACGGTGATGATGACGTTGTCCGGCCGGGGCGACAAGGACGTCTCAACCCTGAAGGAGCTGCTGTGACCAACTCCACCCTGGCCGCGGGCGCGGTCGAACGCCACCTGCGTGCCCGCCGGGACACCGGCCGCGGCTTGCTCATGCCGTACGTCACCGGGGGGATCACGCCCGGCTGGACCGACTACCTGCGGGCGTTCGCCGCCGCCGGGGCGGACGCGATCGAGGTCGGCCTGCCCTTCTCCGACCCCACCTTGGACGGCGTCACCATCCAGCAGGCCAGCGTCACGGCACTGGCCCTGGGGGCGAGCACCCGCCGGATCCTCGCCGACCTGTCCGGCATGCCGGACCTGGGCGTGCCGCTGGTCGCCAGCACCTACTACAACCTGGTGCTGCACGACGGCCCCGAAGCGTTCTGCGCCGCGCTGCGCCGGGCCGGCGTCGGCGGCCTGATCGTGCCCGACCTGCCGGTGCACGAGGCGGTCGAGCTGACGGACATGGCCGCCGCCGCCGGGATCGAGCTGGTACTGCTGGCGTCGCCGGCGACGCCACAGCCGCGGCTGGCGGAGATCTCGTGCCGCAGCCGCGGATTCGTCTACGCGGTGTCGCTGATGGGCACCACCGGTGAGCGGGCCGCCCTCGCCGTTTCGGCGGCGGAGCTCACCGAGCGGATCAGGCACGTCACCGACCGGCCGGTCTTGCTAGGCTTTGGCATTTCCACCCCGGACCAGGCACGCGAAGCCCGCCGGCACGCCGACGGCGTGGTGGTCGGCGCCGCGGTCATGCGGCGGGTGCTCGACGGGGCCGGGCCGGACGACCTGCGGACCTTCCTCGCGACCCTGCGGCAAGCCCTCGACCAGGAGTGTGACCGACCACGATGACCCCCGACGCCGGGCACGAGGCGAGATACCGCGCCATCGCCGCCGACCTCGCCGCGAAGATCCGGTCAGGACACTACGCCCCCGGTGAGGCCCTGCCGCCGCAACGGGAGCTGAGCGCCTCCTACGGGGTGACCCTCATGACGCTGCGCCAGGCGTTGCGGGAGCTCAGCGACCAGCGGCTGATCGTGCAGCAGCCCGGCAGGGGCACGTTCGTCGCCCCGCCCCACCTGGCCTACCAGCTCGACTCGCTCCGCAGCCTGGTCGACGACCTGCGCAAACAGGGCCACGACGTGCGCACCGCGGTGGCCGGGCGGGCGGTGCGCCGGGCCCCCGCCCGCATCGCCGCGGAGCTGCGGTTGCGTCCCGGCGACACCGCCCTGCGGCTGGAGCGGGTCCGCGAGTTCGCGGGACGTCCCGCCGTACACCAGGTGTCCTGGGTCCGCCGGCCGATGGCCGACCAGATCCGCGACCACGACTTCACCGCCGTCTCCCTCTACACGGCCCTGGCCGACGCGGGAGTGACGGTCGCCCGGGCGTCCGAGGTGGTCCGGCCCGGTTTGCTCGACCCTGCCGTCGCCCGCCACCTCCACGAGCCACAGGGCAGCCCGGTGCTCGTCAGCACCCGCATCACCTACACGCTCGACGCCACGCCGGTGGTGTCCGACCATGCCACCATCCTCGGCAGCATGATGGAGATCCGCACCGAACGCGCCGCCACCGGCCTCTCTCTCACCTGGGGCGCCACCAGCTGAGACCTGTACGGCGGCATGGTCGCAGAGCCACACGCCGTCGACGACCGGTCACCTGCTGGGCTTCATGCGCGTCCGCCACGGCCACGCCGACCCCCAGGATCTGCTGGCGGTCCAAGACCGCTTCGACACCCACTTCGTCGACAGCAACCCTGGCGCCGGACTCGCGCAGCCGCCTGACCGCACCCCACCCTTACCGGCACCTAGCCGCACACACTTCCAGGAGCCGACCATCGACCGTGGCCGGGACCAAGCGGATCGCCATGCCGGATTCGCCCGGCAACCGCTCGGCCCGTTTGGAGTCGTGATCACGCGGCTGGAAAAGGGTTGGACGGTGTGATGCTCGGGCTTGTAGCTTGCAGCTGACTGTGACACCGCCTGAGGAGGTGAGACCCATGAACGCTGTATCGATGTGGGTGCTCCCCCTTACCGTCACGGTCGGGCGATTGACGTAGGTGTCGCCGGGAGCGCCTCGACAACAAGGCACTCCCGAAAGGCAACACCTATGCACTCTCAGCAGGTCACCGCCGAGCCGCCGTCGAACGGGCGTGACTCCACGGTGGGCGACGTCCCCGGAGTTCTCTGGTCGCCGGCCTCCGGCGCCGATCGCGCGCCCCTCATCTTCGATGTGATCATCGCCGGGTGCGGGCCGACCGGTGCGACGCTGGCCGCCGAACTGCGGCTGCACGATGTGCGGGTACTCGTTGTGGAGAAGGAAACCGAGCCCGCGTCGTTCGTCCGCATCGTCGGTCTGCATATTCGCAGTCTGGAGCTGATGGCGATGCGCGGACTGCTGGATCGCATTCTCCAGCATGGAAGACGGCGTCCGGCCGGCGGTTTCTTCGCCGCCATCCCCAAACCCGCGCCCAAGGGCCTGGACTCCGCGTACGCCTATCTGCTGGGCATCCCGCAGCCGGTCATCGAACGTCTGCTCGAGGAACATGCGATCGAACTGGGCGCGCAGGTCCGGCACGGTTGCGCGGTCGCCGGTTTCGAGCAGGACGACGAGGGGGTCACCGTCGAGCTGTCCGACGGGGGACGGCTGCGTGCGCGCTACCTCATCGGCTGTGACGGCGCGCGCAGTACGGTGCGCAAACTGCTCGGCGTCGGCTTCCCCGGCGAGCCCTCACGGACCGACACGCTCATGGGCGAGATGAAAGTGGGCGTACCGCAGGAGGAGATCGCCGCCAAGGTGGCCGAAATCAGCGAGACCCATCAGCGATTCTGGCTCCGGCCCTTCGGCGAAGGGGTCTATAGCGTCCTGGTCCCCGCCGCGGGAGTCAGCGACCGCGCGGAACCGCCCACCCTCGAAGACTTCGAACAGCAGTTGCGCACCATCGCCGGAACCGATTTCGGCGTGCACTCCCCGCGCTGGTTGTCCCGCTTCGGGGATGCCACCCGGCTGGCCGAACGTTATCGCGTCGGGCGGGTGCTCCTGGCCGGCGATGCGGCGCACATCCATCCACCCATCGGCGGTCAGGGCCTCAACCTGGGCGTTCAGGACGCGTTCAACCTCGGCTGGAAACTGGCCGCACAGATCCGCGGCTGGGCGCCGGAAACACTGCTGGACACCTACCAGGCCGAACGTCATCCGGTCGCCGAGGACGTGCTGGACAACACCCGCGCCCAGATGGAACTGACGTCCACCGAACCGGGCCCGCGGGCCGTGCGCAGGCTGCTCACCGAACTGATGGACTTCGAGGAGGTGAACCGCCATCTGATCGAGAAGATCACCGCGATCGGCATCCGCTACGACTTCGGCGAAGGCCCCGACCTGCTCGGCCGCCGCCTGCCCGACATCGACGTGAAACAGGGCCGCCTCTACGGTCTGCTGCATCGCGGCCGCGGTCTGCTGCTGGACCGCACCGAACGCCTGACCGCCGGCGGCTGGTCAGATCGGGTCGATCACCTCGCGGATCCCACGGCGGAGCTGGATGTCCCGTGCGTCCTGCTACGCCCGGATGGCCACGTCGCCTGGATCGGCGACGACCAGCAGGACCTGGACGACCACCTCTCCCGCTGGTTCGGCAAGCCCGCCAACTGATCTCGCCTGAGCAACCGAAAAGGCCCGTGAGGATGATCGGAACGGCCAGTAGCGACCGACCATGGGGGACGGCCGCAAAACGGCGGAAGACACCGCGGGGTGGATCGGCGTAGGCCTCCGGGCGTTCGTCTGACGACCGTTTGACGAACCGTTTGATGAACGCCCGCCAGGTGCGCGTGGGGGATGCCTTCGTGTCCGGTGCGGGGGTTCATCTTCCACGCGCACCACCTTTGATGAACAGAAGGCGGCCCGCTGTTGAGGACCGGACCTCCGCTCTGGTGCTCGCGCAGACCGGCTGAGTGCGGCGCAGGTAGGACCAGGCGACCGCGCCCAGTGCGATGCCGTACGCGGCGAAGGGGCCCAGCCCGAACCAGGTCACCAGCAGGCTTCACCCGAGGTGGGGAAGTCCCCCCGGGAGACGGTCACCACACCTACCGTGCCGAGCGTGGCATAGACCGTTCCGACCACTCCGTAGGGTGCGAGCGTGGCGGCACCGATCAGCGCGGGGGTGAGCGGCAGCCAACGAGGCACCCGCCTGCCGCGCAAGGCGAGCGTCCATCGAGGGAATACCTGCCCCCACGGCCGTACCAGACCGAGGATGAGAAACACTCCGAGCGCGGCCAGCAGCACCGTAGCGTCGATGCCCCAATGTGCCAGGGTGAGCCACACCCCCGAGGCGCCGTTGCGCTCGCTGATCGCCAGCGTCTGTGCTCCGCTGACACCTGCGAAGGTCCCGCCCAGCGCCCACGTCATCTTCATGGCCGCGTACGGCAGGAACGCCACGGCGCCGACATAGGCCAGCACGCGGACGCGCCGTGGAGCAGGTGTGGGCTCCGGCCTGCTCCGTGCGGTGAAGGAGGTGTGCACGGCGCCGCACCGCAGACAGGTGCCGTACACGGACGAACGGTAGGAGCGGGCCGTGGCGATGAGCAGCACCACGCCGACCGCGGCGAGCGCCCGGTTGGCGGTCGCTGTCCAACTGTCGACGGTCTGGTTGAAGACGAGTGTGATCAGGTCCATCAGCAGGCCGAATGCGGCTGCGCCGCTCAATATGCACAGCCCGGCCAACATGACGGGAACGACCGGCCGGGCGATCCACCGGCTCCAAGGCCGTACGGCGGCCAAGGTCGCCATCGCCGCACAGGACGGCCACGGCCACAACGGCCCAGTTGAGGCCGACCGGCAGCGGCTCCGCGGCGCGGTAGAACACCGCGGTTCCGGTCAGTGCGGAGACCAGGCCGAATCCTCCGTACACCGCCGCCCAGCCGAAGGCCGCGTACCCGGTCCACGATGACCGCCGAGGCCACCGGCCACGTGCCGACGCATCCGCCGTACGTGCGATCTCAGTCATGATCCAACCACCGGAACGGTTCTGTGACACGCGATGCGTGCGTCATATTCCGCAATTTATGTGGGGGATCCTGTGGCGAAGCTGAGATGGGCTGAGAGGGCTCACAGGGGCCTTCACCACCGGTTGTAGAGCCTGCGTGCCCACAGATAACCGACCAGGGCGATGCCCGCGCTCCACACGGCCGCCTCCAGGAAGCCGGACCCGGCCGGACGCCCGGCCAGCAGCGCGCGCAGCGTCTCGATGACAGGGGTGGCCGGCTGGTGCTCGGCGAACCAGCGCAAACCGGCCGGCATCGACTCGGTCGGGACGAAGCCGCTGCCGAGGAACGGCAGCAGCATCAGCGGCATCGGCAGGTTGCTGGCCGTGGCCACGCTCTTGGTGACCATGGCCAGCGCGACCGACAGCCAGGTGATGGCGAAGGTGAACATGGCCAGCACACCGACCACGCCGAGCCAGTCCAGCATCGAGGCGGACGGGCGGAACCCGATCAGCAATGCCACCACGGTGACCATGGCAATCGCGAGGAACGTCTGCACCATCGCCCCGAGTACGTGCCCGGTGAGCACCGAGACGCGGGCGATGGCCATGGTCTTGAACCTGGCGATGATGCCCTCGGTCATGTCGGTCGCCACCGAGATCGCGGTCCCCTGCGCGGCCCCGACGATCGTCGTGATCAAGATGCCGGGGGTGAGGTAACCGACGTAGGCGGCGCGGTCGGCGCCGATGCCCGCGCCCATGGTGCCGCCGAAGACGTAGACGAACAGCAGCAGGAACACCACGGGCACGGCCGCGAACGTGAGGATCAGCGTGGGGTAGCGCCAGATGTGTTTGACCTGGCGCCGCAGCATCGTCGCCGAGTCGGTGATCGCTCTCACCGGGAGGGCTCCTTGGCCGAGGGCTCCTGGGTCAGGGTGAGGAAGACGTCGTCCAGGTCGGGGGTGCGCACCGACAGCTCGGCGACGTCGATGGCATGCGTGTCCAGCCACTCCAGGAGCTTTTCAGCGTCCTGACTCCGCCGGAGTCGGGGATCTGGACGGTGAGCGCCGCGTCGTTGCTCAAGGTGGCGCCGACGTGGCCGGCCGCCCTGCGGTACCCGTCGGGGTCGGCGAAACGCACGACGATGTGGCCGCCGGGGACCATTCTCTTCAGCTCCTCAGGGGTGCCCTCGGCCACCAGCCGGCCCTGGCTGAGCAGCGCGATGCGGTCGGCGAGTTCGTCGGCCTCCTCTTCGTCGGCCTCCTCCAGGTATTGGGTGGTCAGGAAGATGGTCACGCCGTCCTGCTGGACGAGGTCCCGGACGATCTGCCACATGGTGCGGCGGCTGCGCGGGTCCAGGCCCGTGGTCGGTTCGTCGAGGAAGATGAGCTTGGGCGTGCCGACCATGGTCATGGCGAGGTCGAGCCGGCGGCGCATGCCGCCCGAGTAGGTGACCGCGGGCTTGCGCGCGGCGTCGGTGAGGTCGAAGCGCTCCAGCAGTTCGCGGACGCGCCTGCGGCCCTTGGTGCGGCCGAGGTGGAACAGGTCGGCCATGAGCCGCAGGTTCTCCTCGCCGGTGAGGAAGCTGTCGACCGCGGAGAACTGGCCGGTGACGCCGATCGCGGCACGCACCTTGCCGGGTTCCTTGGCCAGGTCGTGCCCGGCCACCCAGATCTCGCCCGCGTCGGCTTTGATCAGGGTGGACAGGATCTGCACTGTGGTGGTCTTGCCCGCGCCGTTGGGGCCGAGCAGCGAGAAGACGGTGCCCTGCGGGATGGTGAGGTCGATGCCGTCCAGGACGCGGTGGGCGCCATAGGACTTACGCAGCCCCGTCACCGAGACGAAGGTTCGCATCGCGTTCACCCCCGATCCCAGGTGATGGGCAGGCTGTGCACGCCGTACACCTGCGAGGGGTCGGTGCGCAGCGACAGCTCTTCAGCCGGTACGGCGAGCCGCAGCGTCGGGAAGCGGATGAGCAGCGCGGGAAACGCGACGCGCATCTCGATGCGGGCAAGCTGCTGTCCGAGGCACTGATGGACGCCGTGGCCGAAGGCCAGATGCCCGGCGGCCGAGCGGCGCAGATCGAGCACGTCGGGGTCGGAGAACCTGGCCGGGTCCCTGTTGGCGGCGTTGATCGCGATGACGACCGTGTCGCCCGCCTTGAGCTGCCTGCCGCCGAGTTCCACGTCCTCCAGCACGCCGCGCATACCGGTGGCGGCGACGGACAGGTAACGCAGCAGCTCCTCCACGGCGCCGACGGCCAGGCCGGGGTCGCCGCGCAGGGCAGTGAGCTGGGCCGGGTTGCGCAGCAGGGCGAAGGTGCCGAGCGCGAGCATGTTGGCGGTGGTGTCGAGCCCGGCGCCGAGCAGGAACGCGGCCACGCCGCCGAGCTCCTCGTCGGTCAGGTCGCCGCCGGTGGCCAGGTCGCTGAGCAGGTCGTCGGTCGGCCTGGCCCGCTTGGCGAGCGCGAGCTCCCGCAGGTAGGTGCCGAGCTCGACGAAGGCGGCGTACTGCGCCTCGGCGGTCCCGGCGTCCGGCAGGGCCCGGGTGGAGCTCTGGAACCGGTCGCGGTCCTCGTACGGCACGCCGAGCAGCTCACAGATCATCAGCGCTGGAACCGGCTGCGTGAAGAACTCGACGAGGTCGGCGGGCGGCCCCTGCCGCTCCATCGCGTCGAGCCGCTCACGGGTGATCTCGGTGACCCGCTCGGTGAGCAGGTTCATCCTGCGGACGGTGAACTTGCCCGCCAGCAGCTTGCGGAAGCGGGTGTGCTGGGGTGCGTCCATGCCGGTCAGGTCGCCGACAGGGGCGGGCGGCAGGTGCCCGCCCGCCAGGGGGTGGTAGTGGGTTTCGTAGCGGGAGCTGAACCGCGGGTCGGCGAGGATCTGGCGGACCAGGTCGTATCCGGTGATCATCCAGACGCCGGGGGCGCCCTCGGGCGCGGCCACGCGGGCGATTGGCTGCTCCGCGCACAGGGCGGTGAGTGAAGGGGCGGGATCGAAGGGACAGGCGGGTGCGCGGTCGAGGGACGGAGTGACCGGCTCGTCGCGATAGTACGTGTTTATCACAATTGAAAGCTACGTTGCTTTCAGAAATTGTGTCAACTAATCGATATGTATATACGCAGGTCAAAACCGATAGATTGATGCGTTGAGGCTGAAGCTGAATGCAATGAAACATTGCATTGGTATGGTGCCGAACGCAATAGTGGTGTCATGTCAGAAGGAAGGTTGACCCTGCAGGACCGCCGGCGCATCGCGACCGGCCTCGCCGAAGGCCGCTCCTACGCCGAGATCGCCAGGCGGCTGGGCCGGCCGACCTCGACGATCAGCCGTGAGGTCGGCCGCAACGGCGGCCCCAGCGACTACCGCCCCGAGCGGGCGCACCAGGCGACAGCGCGGCGGGCGCGGCGCGGCACCCCGGCACGTTCGGCCGAACCCCAGGACCGCAAGGTCTTCGAGGTGGAAGAGGGAGCCGTCGAGATGGCGATCGGGATGGGCCTGCCGAAAATGATGGCGCGCGTGCTCATCGGCCTGTGGCTGAGCGAGGACGGCAGGCTCACTGCGGCCGAGCTGTCGCGCGGGCTGAAGGTCAGTCCCGCCTCGATCTCCATGGCGGTGGGCTACCTGACCCAGCAGGGGCTGATCAGGCGCGAACGTGATCCGCAGCTGCGGCGCGACATCTACGTGGTCGACGACGACGCCTGGTACCACTCGACGGTGATCAGCTCGCGGCAGACGCTCGCGGCGGCGGAGATGGCGAAGGCCGCGGGGCAGACGCTCGGGCTCGACACGCCCGTGGGACGCCGCCTGGCCAGGGGCGGTGCGTTCCTGGAGCGGCTCAGCCTGGACGCTCTGGCGTCGGCGGAAAGCTGGCACGACCTCCCGCCATGATTCAGACCGCAGGGATAGTGCCCCGGATTCCAAGTGCTGTCGTCCAATCGCCCCCTCAACGCCCACGAGACCCTGGCCTGCCAGTAGGAGTGGAACGGCGAACCGGGTTTAGTGTCACATCTGTTGACGCTGTGCGGGATGATGATCGGCGACGGCCCCCGTCGTGATCTCTGACGGGAGTCACTGACCCGCGCCAGCGATGACGTCGGAGCGGCGTGCGAAGGCGTTGGCGAAGGCAGCCGAGGTGCGTACGGCACGTCGTGCGCTGTTGGCGGAGGTGGCCTCCGGCGCGGTGAGTGTGTCGGAGGTGTTCGAGTGCAACGGGCAGGATCGGGTCGGCAGGACACGGGTGGTTCAGGTTCTGCGGGACGTCGCTCGGCGTTCGCGACATTATCGGCAAGCCATCCTGTCACCTTCGCGGCGTCCGCGGTCGTACAGATGCGGAAGCCGAGGTGCGTGCGGATCTGATTGCGGTGGTACTCGATCGTGGAGCCGGACCATTCGTAGAAGCCGAGCTCCGAGGCAGGCACCTGGACCTGCTTGGCGACGTGCTCGACGACCTGGTCGGGCAGCTCCGAGCGGCCGGGGAAACGTCCGTACTGCGTGTAGAACTTCAGCAAGATCGCGAAAGCGAGGCGGGTAGCGCCGCGCTTGCCCGCGACGAGATCGCGCTCGTCGTCCAGGATCGTCCAGTGCTCGACCAGCTCGTCGATGTGCATCGGGGGGTGCGCCATGTCCGCCCAGCATTGACCAGGCACGTCACAACAAGATCAACGCCGTTTGGGGCTCATGACGCGATTCTTACCGGCACCCCTACTTCGTCACACGCTGGGGACAAAGCTGCGCCACGAGGGCGTGGACATCGTCGTCATCGCCGAGTTGCTCGGCCACAGCGTCGAGGTGGCCCGGCGATACGCCCTGCCGACCGAGGAGGAACGGCGGGCGGCGATCGAAAGGCTCACCACCGACGAATAGGGAGTGTCATCCATGGCCGACCTCTTTGACCCCAACGCCCTGGCCCGTTTAGTCGCGATCGATGACGAGAACCCCAGTAAAAGTTCTTCGACCGAGTGATCACCATCGCGGACATGCACGCGGCGGAGGGAGTCCGCAACTACCGTGCCGGCCAGCCGTTGCCGACTCCGACGTCTCCATGCGAGCATAGATCATGTATGTCAAACTCTTGCGTCGCAGCAGATCCCGATTACTGATGACCGTGGCAGCGGTTGCCATGGTCATCGCGTCCCTGGGCCTCGCCACACCGGCGTCCGCCGCGGTTCCCGACGGCCACAACTCCCTGGGCCTCGCCAAACCGGCGTCCGCCGCGGTTCCCGACGGCCACAACTGTTGGTGGATCCGGCCGGACAACCCACCGTACAAGCTTGACGCCAAGACCGTCCACTACGGCGTAAGTGTCCAGTGCGACGGTCCAGTGCGTAGCGTCGACTTCACCGTGGAGTTGCTCTACCACGGGCTGGTCGGCGGCCCCGGCCAAACAGTGAACGGCCGTACAGAGGTTTTCCGGGACATGCCCGCAAACATAATCCTGTTCGGTCTTGGCGTCACCAACCCGGGCACGCTCTGCGAGTCGGGCTACTACTCGGGTCGCGCGACCGCCACAGTCCACTACCTTTCGGGGACTCCGGAGTACATCACCAGAGAGACAGGGTCTCAGCCGGTATCGCTGAGCTGCCCGCCACCGGATATTCCTATTCCTATTCCCACACCCTCGCCGAGTGCGTCGGTGACGGTCACCAACCCGGGCGCCCAGAGCAACCTCAAGCTGGACGCCGTGGCGCTGCAGATGCAGGCCACCGGCGGGAGCGGGTCGTACACCTGGTCGGCGACCGGCTTGCCTCCTGGACTGGCCATCGACCCCTCGAGCGGCTGGATCACCGGCACACTCAGCAACATAGGAAGCTACACCGTCACGGTCACGGCCGTCGGAGGCGGACAGGGAAGTACCACCTTCACTTGGAGCGTCAGAAAAGAATCGTCCTGCCAGCGCTGCTGATCAACTGCCCTACGGGAAGCTCTGGTAGAAAGGAGACGGCGCGCATCGTCTGCGGTCCCGGGCCAGTCCTCTTCTCCAACCCCGCTCGCTGAGGGTTGGAGAGGAGCAACCCCGCAGCCGAGGACGGCCGCACGGCCCAGTTCGTCGCGCTCGGCAACCACATCCGCTTGGTCGCCACGCCTATTCCACGGGCCCAGGATCGCGGCACTGCCGGCCGGACATGGGATGCCCTTGATCTGTCCTATGAGGTCGTAGCAGAGCGGGAGCAGTGGCTCACGACCAAGAAGCTGCTCCCGTAACCTGCGGACATAGCGAACGCCCCCGCCCCTCACCCTGCCGAAGCGGAGGAGGGAGCGGGGGCGTTTGCCTCGCTGGGAGTACCCGGGAGCTACATCCGGCGGCCCAGGGACAGCGGCCGGTCGGCCGTCATCGCCATGCCTGCGCCCGGCTCGACGTTGCCGCGCACGAACGCGGCGGTGAGCACGGCCAGGAAGCTCATGATGGCGGTGGAGCCCTTGGGTCGATGTTCAGGCCGAAGGTGAGGCCGACGGTGAGCAGGGCTCGGGCGAAGCCGAGGATGGCTGCGCCGGGTCGATGGCGGGGGTGGTGGGCCGGGCCTGGCGCCACGTCCCGGATCATCGAGGCCGCCACGGGCGCCCTGCCGATGGAGTCGGTGGCCTACACCCCCGACGGCAGCGCGCTGATCTACGCGACCGGGCACACCATCGAACGCATCCCTCTGGCGGGCGGCCCGGCGCAGGTCCTGGCCCGGCCGGAGCTGCCGCCCGACGCCTCACTGAGCCTGCGCTTCAGCGTGGACGGGAGGGGCGGGCACCTCCTGTACGTGCACCGGTGGCGCGCCTACCATGCCGACCTGGCCGACGGCACGGTCACCTCGGTGCCGATCACGGTCGACGAGCGTCCGGGTGAGGGCAACTCGCCGCGCGCAACCTGGTGACCACCGGCTAAGCGGTCGCCCGGCTCCGCGAGCTCCGGTGTACGCCGAAGTCGTCGAGCACAGCGTCTACATCCACCCCGGCTGCCAGGCTCACGGGATCGACCGGGCCCTGCCGGCGGCGTTCATCACCGCCACCCAGGACGCTGGGACCTGGACGATTCAAGCCAGGATCTTCCCGCAGACCGCCGCCAGCCTCTCCCTGCACCCAGGCGCTCGGCTTTCGCGTGGTCGGCACCCGCGAGCGCCTCGGCCGCCACCACGGCACCTGGCGCGATATGATCATGATGGAGCAGCGCAGCACGGTCGCCGAGCGATGACCTCACGGGCCGGCAGAACAAGGGGCAAGGTGCGGGGACATCCGGCGACCGGCGGTGGTTGTACACCTCGTGGCCGGTGTGCCCAGTGTCCCCGGGCCTCACCTATCGCCTTCGCGGAATACCGTTCGGCTGGAGCCGCGTTGCGCATCTCGCCGAGAGGCGACCTGCACACCGGTACGCACACGTTGAACCGAAGGCCCCGCCCTGAGTCAGGGCGGGGCCTTCGGTGTGTCCAAGTGCTATTGACGAGGGCCACCGGCTTCGAGGCGCGGGGAGGTTCATCCTCCTGCGGGGGTGTGGCGGGCCAGCTTGATCGCCGAGATCAGCAGGATGGCGAGGCGGGGAAATGGCGAGGCGGGGAAGAGGATCAGGTCGGGGATGGCGCCGAGCAGCAGGCCGCCCAGGAGCGCGCCGGTGACCGAGCCAGCGAGCATGACCGCGATGAAGCGCAGGTTGGCGCCCAGGACGGCGAAGCTGCCGTCGCGGCTGTAGCGGGTGAAGGCGACCAGCAGGCGGCGCGTAGGCGAGGCACCATATGAGGCCCCCCACTCGGGTCCATGCGACCGGCCCCAAAGCAGCTCTCTGTAATGGCTCAGGATCGTCACGTAGCGGTCACAGATGAGCGGTACCGGACCGTAGCGACATCCGTGCGGAGCAGGGTGCTCGCGCATCTTCAGTGCGATCGGGGGAAAGGGTCCCTGCCGATGCGCAGAGAGTGGGAGCTGGAAGACCTCATCGAGTGCTGGACATTGGATGAGGCCGAGGTCGAGTTACTGGCGAACAAGAGCGGTGCCACCCGTCTCGGGTTCGCGCTGATACTGAAATTCTTACGTCGCGCTGGACACCAGCGATGACGAGTCCGGCCAGGTGGCAGGTCGGGCCGCGCTGGACGCCGCCCGACAGATCCGGGCGCGGTGGATCCCAAACGCAGACGACCTTCCGTAGCCGTGTCCGGCGCGTTCATCTAACGAACGTTTGACGAACGCAACCAAGACACCCGGCCGAACGGGGACCTCCGTGCGCCGTGTCCGGTTCGGATGTTCATTTTGACGTTCATCTTCGATCGTCCTCCGCTACCGATCAGGTACCTCGCGCGTGACGTTTGATGAACGGAGGTGCTTCGCCGTGGCGCTCATCGGACTGGTCCGGGTCAGCACCGACAAGCAGAAGACTCAGCGGCAGCATGACGCCCTCGATCCGATCTGCCCGAAGGTCATCGAGGAGAAGGCCAGCGGCAAGCTCGCCACCAGTGACCGGCCCGACCTCCTCATTGCGCTGTCCTACATCCGCGAAGGCGACCTTCTGACCGTCCAGGAAGTCGACCGGCTTGGCCGCAACCTACTGGAAGGACTGATCGTCCTCAACGACCTGTTCCAGCAAGGCGTCGGCGTCAAGGTGCTGGAGGGCATCGCCGCCGGCGAGCACACCGAACGCTCCTTCATCCTCGACCTGGCCCTCGCCCTGGCCGAGGACCGCCGCCGCGACATCGTCCGCAAGACCAAGAACGGCCTGGAGACCGCCCGAAAGCAAGGCAAGGTCGGCGGCCGCCGCCCCGTGGTCGACGACGACAAACGCGCCGCGATCTTTGACCGTCGCCGGCGCGGGGAATCCATCCGCACCATCGCCGCCGGGGTGAAGGTCTCCGTCGGCGTCGTCCACAAAACCCTCGCAGCCGCTGCCGAGGGCAACCCCACTGACCAGCCCCCGACTCCCTGAGGAGCACGCCGTGCCACTGCCGCAGATCCCGCTCGACGACCCGCGCGTGCTGGCCCTGGCCAAGGCCCGCCAGCAGTTCGCCCACGACTGCACCTACCTCCCCACGTGGGAGGAGCTGACCGACAAGGAACGCGGGGGCTCCCTGCCCGACGCCCGCAACTACCTGGAATCGGCGATCAATGCCGGACTCGTCCCGGCCGTGGAGCTCATCGACAGCGGATGGCGCGCGAGCCTGACCAATATCAACGACGAGATCGAGCGGCAGGCCACCGCCATGGCCACCGCGGCCGCCGACCTCCCGCTGCTGCTCTACCGGTTCCGCACCACCCCCACCGGCGGAATGAGCGTCGGGACCGTGCTGAACAAGCTGGCCGAGACCGCCGAGCACGTCGGCGAGTTCGCCCGCGAGTTCGGCGAACAGAACTGGGTCGACATGGACGAAGACGAGACCGCGGACTGGCGCAAGGTCCTCGCGGACCTGGAAGCCGCCGCCGCGACCTTCCGCCGCACCATAAACCTCATCAGCTGAGCCGAAGCCCCGTAGGCCCCCACGCACGCCATGGGGCGGCTCGTGCTCGTCAAGAAGGCCGTTTGAACGTGCCCTGCTACGTTGCCGCAGCTGAGCTCCCGTAGGGATCTGACGCCGCACCCAAAACACGCGTTCTCGCGCAGAAACAGGCCTTGGCTGCCGCCGGGATGACCTCCAAGCGATGACGCCCCCTGCCCCTGCGGCGATGGACTCCGGGCTTCGAGGCGGTCGGCGATATCTTCGGCCTGCTGCGCGTTGCGCCGTCGACGCTGTTCGTCGGCTCCCCCGGCGCCGAGCCCGCGGTCGGGGCCCATCGTCGGCAGGTGAGGGCGCTGTTCTACGTCCCGGTGGCCAGTCAGGTGGTCCAGGCGCGCTCGTTGGCACGCCGCGGCACACCGTCGCGAGGGCTTTCCGGCGCCTGCCTGGTCCTATCGCGGGGGTGGTGCCGGGCGCAAGGCCAAGCCGCTTCGCGGTCGCCTTCGGCGAGCCCTGCGCCCGGCACCACCCCCGCGATCCCAAGCGACTCAGGCACCGGAACAAAACACCCTGCACCAGTGACGATCCCCGAACCCGAAGGAGTAGCAGCCGTGGAGCCTTGCCTTCCGTATGTCGTACCCGACAAGGCTTACCCGGGAAGTCCCTGCATGATCGAGGAGGAGACGGACGAGAAGTTGCGCCAGAAGTGGACCGAGATTTGCCTGACCTGCGGGCGAACCGATCGAAGCCAGCCGCTCCCCGGTCGATGGTGGGAGAGGTACTGGCGGTACCCGCTGGCCATCGTGTCGTCCCGAAGCGACGAAAGCTGATTGGGGAGTCAAGCGTGACGGGGAGGCAGCTCCAGTGCCGACGAGAAGCCCCGTCACCGGGTTGTCGGTCCAGCGGTCGCCCTCCTCCAGGAACCCAGCAGCGCGCGGAGCCGTCGGCCCATCCGCCGTGGCGGCCGATGCGCTCCAGCCTCTTGCCGTCGCGGCGGGCGGCGGTGGCGAATCCGCGGCGCAGCGAGTGGCCGGTCCAGCGGCCCTCGAGTTCGGCGGCCGCCACGATGCGGGCCACGCCGTCGGCGACGGCCTCGGCGGTCATCCGGCCGTCCGGGTCACCGATCGGGCGCCCGCCCCGAGTGAGCGGCGGGGCCATACGGCCGTGCCTGTCGATGCGCACCAGCAGCGGCCCGGCGCTGCGACCGGCCTGCTCCATGGCGGCCCGCAGGTCGCGCACCGCGCGCACCGGGCAGGTGGCCGGGACGCGGCCGTAGGGGACGGCGACCTCGGTGAACTTCTTGATCTTCCGCCGGTACACGGTGACCAGCAGACCGTCCGGGGGTCGGCGACGTGGCCGATGTCGAGCGCGGCCAGCTCGCTCACCCGGGCGGCGCAGGCGTAGCCCAGCAGCAGCACGACGGCGTCGCGCTTGCCAGCCAGCGTGGTGCGGTCGACGGCGGCGAGCATGACGCGCAGCGTGTCGGGGACGGCCGGGTCGGCCTTGCGAGGCCGGACGGGTCCTTGGCCAGGGCCAGTCGCGGCCCTTGAGCAGCAACCAATCGGCCAGTGGCGTTAGCGAGCCCGTGGGGGCTCGGGCTATCGCCACTGGTCGTTTGGATGCGACCGCTCATGGGCGCGGGTCACAGGCCCCATTCGGATGATCCTGCCCAGGGAGGCCTGGAGTTCCTATGGCTACGGCGTGTAGCGAGGTGGGCGTAGATCCGCTTTCTAACTGGGGGTTTCTGGAGCTCCGTGGATGATGCGGTGGATGGTGGACCGGCCGACGCTGTATTCAGCGGCCAGGTCGGCCAGGGAGACCTCGCCTTCGGCGTAGCGGCGGCGGATGGAACGCCGTACCGGTTCGGGCAGCTTGGGCTGCTTGCCCTTGAGCTTGCCCCTTCTCTTGGCCAACGCCATGCCCTCGCGGGTGCGCTGGTGCCCGATGTTTGCTTCGAACTCGGCGACCATGGCGAGGGTCTGCAGGAACAGGCGCCCGAACGGGTCGTTCCAGTCGTAGACGGAGGCGCTCAACCCGAACAGCACCCCGCGGTCGGACAGGTCGGTGAGGATGTCGTTGGCTTCGGCCATGTTGCGGGCAAAGCGGTCGAATTTTGTGACGGTGAACACGGTGCCGTCCCAGACGGCTGCGAGGGCCTGGTCGAGGCCGTTCCGGTTGCGACGGGTGGTGCCGGAGAAGCCGCGATCGATGTAGATGCGGTCCTCGGGGACGCCGAGCGCGAGAAGCTGCTCGGTCTGGATGATGACGTCTTGTTCGTCGGTGCTGCAGCGGGCGTAGCCGACACGTGCTCCGTTCACGCTCTGAAGTGTTCCGGATAGGGAGCCTTCACCGGAACAGTTCGCGGAACACCTATACGGGACACCCCGACCTGGGGTGCTGTCTCGGCCAGCGGGTGTTCCGGTGGGGGATCGGCTTTCGGAACACCGCCGGACCGCCGGGCGAGATACGACTGTCACCTGACGGGGACGGCGTCCTGCTCCCGAAGCTGTCTCAACCCCCATAGCAGCTGTGAGCTAGATCACGGTTGAGGTTGACCTAGGGGCAGGGTGGAAGCTCGGCGCAGCGGCGCGACGCCGACCGGACATAACAGATTCAAAGGATCAAACAACCGTGACGATCACCCTTTCCGACCAGGACAAGAGCACCCTGCGGATCGCCGCGTACGGCGCCGTGACGCTGATGACCGCCGCCGGTGCCGCCGGCAAGCCCCGTGAGATCGCCACCCACGGCAGTATCGCGCTGGGCTCGGCCACCGGCCTGATCGGGCACGTGCTCGCCGACTACCCCAAGGTCAAGGACCTGGTGGGCAAGTCCGTGGCCGAGATCGCCGGCCGCGTGCTGCCGGCCCTGACTGCGGCCATGAACCTGCTGAAGCAGCAGGATCCGGCCGAGGCCGGCAACTTCCGCAGCGCCGTTCTCATCGCTGTCGAGACCGCCCAGATGCAGCAGGGCCGGCCGAGCCCCGCCACGGCCGAGATGGTCCGCAAGATCACCGAAGCCCTCGACGCCGCTGGGGCAGCCGCTGCGGACAGCGGGGCCGTGCCGGAGACGGCGGCCGGGCAGGATCGGCCGGAGCTGCAGAAGGCGATCGAGGAGATCGTCGATTCCGGTTTTGTCGGGGTGTCGCTGCGCGTGCACGATGAGCGGGGAGAGTGGGTCCGCAGCGCCGGGGTGGCCGAGCTGAGCGGGACCGCGAAGCCGCCGGTCAACGGGCATGCCCGGATCGGCAGCAACACCAAGACCTTCACCGCGACCCTGGTGCTGCAGCTGGTGGCCGAGGGCAAGATCGGGCTGGACACCCCGGCGGCGCACTACCTGCCCGAGTTCGGGCTGGACGAGCGGATCACGGTGCGGATGCTGCTGCAGCACACCAGCGGAGTGTTCAACTTCACCGGGGAGGTCAACGCCGACGGGACGATCGCGCCAGGGATCCCCATCCCCTACAGCACCACGGGCAAAGAGTGGGTGGACAATCGGTTCAAGACCTACCGGCCGCAGGAACTGGTGGAGCTGGCGTTGTCCAAGCCGGCGCGGTTCGAGCCGGGGACGGGCTGGAGCTATTCCAACACCAACTACGTGCTGGCCCGGCTGCTGATCGAGAGGGTGACCGGCCGTTCGGTTGCCGAGGAGATGCAGCGGCTGATCCTGGGGCCGCTCGGCCTGTCGGGCACTGTGGTGCCGGACGCCTCGCCGGAGATCCCCGAGCCGTACGCCCACGCCTACTACCGCTACGAGGACGCCGGCGAGCAGAAGACAGTCGACATCACCCGCCAGAACCCCTCCTGGGTCTCCAGCGGCGGCGACATGATCTCCACCACCCAGGACCTGCACACGTTCATCTCTGCGCTGCTGGGCGGCAAGCTCATGCCGGCCGGGCTGCTGGCCGAGATGTGCACGCCGCACCCGACGGGCATCCCGAACATGGACTACGGCCTGGGAGTGTTCGTGCTGACCACGGACGACGGCGGCACCGTCATCTCCCACAACGGCGCCGCCGTGGGCCACGCGGCGCTGATGTACGCCACCCCTGACGGCAGCAAGACCCTGACCGCCGCGCTGAACTGCGTGGACGACGCCGACCTGTCCATCGCAACAGCATTCCAGACCGCCCAGCGAAGGCTCCTCAACGAGGTGTTTGGCGGTGGGCAGGTCGATCCGGCTCAGCCGACGGGCTGAGAGCGCCTGTGACCCGTACGCCTCAAGGGGCCGCCCTTCCGGTCGTACACCAGGAAGAACCCGAACGGGCCACGCCGAACTCGGCGTGGCCCGTCCACATGCTCGGCTGGTCCGCTTGGTCGCCGAGCTCGAGCACAGGGCAGGATTTTGCAGATGAACGGAGTCACGATCGGGCAGGCGGCGGCATTCGTCGGCGTCACGGTGAAGACGGTGCGGCACTACCACAAGCTCGGCCTGGTCAAGGAGCCGGAACGCGACAGCTCCGGCTACCGGCGGTACGGATCGGCCGAGCTGCTGCGGCTGGTGCAGGCCCGGACGCTGGCCGCCGCCGGGGTGCCCCTGGCCGAGATCGGGTCCCTGCTCGACGCCGACCCCGCGCTGTTCGCCGCCGCGCTCGCCGACGTCGAGCGGCAGTTCACCGAACGCATCGAGGAGTTGATCGCGCGACGTGACACGCTGCACCGGCTCGCCGACGGCGACCGGGCTCTACTGCCTGACCGTGCCGTGGCGCTGCTGGAGCGGATGTCCGGCCTCGGCTTCCCCGCAGAGGAGGTGGCGGCCGCCAGGGAGGGCTGGGTCCTGGCCAGGGCACTGGTCCCCGAGAGCTTCGACGACTACCTCACCCATATCGAGCACGCCCTCGAAGACACCCGGTTCGTCGCCCTGATCAAGCGCGCAACCGAAGCCGCGACCTGGGAACCGGACGACCCGCGCATCGCCGAGCTCGCCACCGCCATGGCCGACCACCTCCTCGCCAACCCCGCACACCTGAAAATCGTGACCGGCCTGCAAGCCCGTACCGACGCTGCGACCCGCTACAAGCTGATCGCCCTCCACGGCGAAGAGCAGGGATCGGCCGCGGCCCGAGGAGTCGCGCTCGTCGAGACCAAACTCCGCGCCGCCGGCATCCACATCCCCAGACCAGACACCCACTGACCAAGCCGGTCCCCGCCGCAGGACCCGGGGACCGCGGGATCTGCTGGCAGACACCGCTGGAGCGGCTCGTCTCACGCTGGATACATCGCCTCAGCCATCCACGAACACGACATGTGAGGAGGGGCCCGGCCGGGTACTCGAAGCCCGCCCGCCGAGGTGAGGGGTCAGATCTCTTCGTCGTCGGCGTCGAGTGCGTGGGGGTCGCGCAGAGCGCGTATCGCCCCTGGCGCCAAGTCGGGAAGTATGAAGGTGTAGGCGCCGTGCACGCCCAATTGGGTGTTGACGAAGGGCGAGAGCCGGGCCATGTCCTCATCTCGGACGGGGTTGCCCTGCGCCTTCAGCTGCCGGACTGCCGCGTCCAGGTAGACAGTCGTCCACAAAACGACGCAATTGAGAACAAGCCCGAGGACGCCGAGCTGATTCTCCAGCCCGCGTTCGTAGCGGTGGTAGAGCTCGCCCTTCTTGCCGTGGCAGATCTTCCGGGCCAGGGCGTGACGGCCCTCCTGCAGGTTGCGGATGTGCTTGATGTCGCGCCGGTAGGTCTCGTCCACGTCGATGTAGGCGAGGATGTGCAGGGACTTGAAGATCCGGCCGTAGGTGGCGATCGCCTCGCCCAGCGCGGTGGGGTGACCCTCGCGCTGCAGCATGGTCACTACGTCGTAGGCGCGGACGGTGCCGGTGTAGATGGAGGCGATCACGCGCAGGATGTCCGGCCACATCCGCTGCACCTTGCGCAGGTCGATCCTGCCGCGGGCGAAGGTGTTCAGCGGCCCGTAGTCGGCGCCGGGGTCGATGCGCCAGCCCTTCTGGTCGGGCAGATCCGCCAGCGCGGGCCGGTAGGAGATGTTCAGCAGTTCCAGCAGGCCGAAGGTCAGGTCGCTGTAGGAGCCGGTGTCGGAAACGACGATCTCCGGCAACTCCCCGCCGTCCAGCCCGAAGATGACGTCGACCATGTGCAGGGAGTCGCGGACCGTGCCGGACACGATCTTCGCGCCTCGCCCGATTCCTTGATCATTTATTGCGTTGAGCCAGGTCATACCGCGCTTGGAGCCGAAGAATTTGCGGTTGGGGCGAGCGAAGGCCGCCGGGACCGGGACCACGAACCGCATGCCGTCGACCGCGGCGACCATGCCGCCTCCCCACGCCTGGGCGAGCGGCAGCCCGGCCTGCCAGGCGACCAGCGGCGCGTTGGCCAGGCTGAGCGTCTCAGGCCGGAAGTAGTTCTGGAACACGTGCGAGAGCCGCGAGCGCTCCAGCGCGGGAACGCCGGTCTTGGCGATCGGCCGGTAGCCGACGTTCATGGAGTGCGCGGCCAGGCACGCCGCGATCGAGGTCGGCAGGTCCTCCAGCCGGGAGCGGCCGCCGGAGGCTGCGGTGAAGGCCTCCACCAGCTGCGGCTCCCAGCTCATCACCTCCAAGATGACCTCGGGCAGATCCACGCGCGGCAGCATCGCCGTGGTGTGCTTGCGCAGGTCGACCAGCGAGGGCGGCTCTTCGATGGCCTTCACGCCGGTCAGGTGGATCTTCCCGGCCGAACTTCGGTGTTGGTGTCCAGCCGGCTGCCCACGTCTTGGTATGCCGCATCCAGCGCGCGGGTGTGGTCGGCCAGCAGGGCGTCCGGGTTCTCCGGCAGGCCCAGCGCGGTGAGCACGTCCGGCCGGACCGCCTCCCACGCCTGGCCTTCCAGGAGTCTGGCCTGCGGGTTGCGCCACTTGGTGGAGGCGTCGGCGTAGATTTCGCGGCGTTTGAGATGCCGGTGGAACTGCTCCAGGAGACAGAAGGTGTAGGCGTGCCTGTTCACCGCGCCGTCCTCGTGGACGGGCTGGCCGAACACCAGGCCCTTCCATGGGCCGTTCACCACGGCCGCCTCGATTAGTCGGGCCGGAATCAGTGGTGCGGGCAGCCTGCTGCGGTGGGCCAGCACCTCCGGCAACTGCCGCATTGCCGCCAGCACCGGGGCGCCCTCGGCGTTCGCGCCGAAACAGATCACCGTGGGCAGCACCTTCAAAATCCCGACACCGTGCTGTAGCGGCCGACAAGCTCGCTGCGCCAGTCGTCGGGCTCGTCCGCATCCGCCGGCAGCACGTTCTCATTCACCAAGACCAGCGCCGCCCGCAGTTCCGCCCGCGATACCACCGCCTCGATCGCCTCCCACACCTCCGACACCCGGGGCTCTTCGTCCTCGCCACCCCAGGCGTCGGAGTCGAACAGCGCCTCCACCGCCACCGCCAGGCGGGCCGAGGCCTTGGCCAGCTTCGGATGCTTGCGGATCTTCTCCTTGTCCGCGGCGGTCTGCGCCTTGTTCAGCAGCTCGGTGGTCATCAGCAGGTCCAGCAGTTCCAGGGTGTCATCGACCGACTTTGCCTCCAGGAACGCCACCGTGGCCAGCAGCGTCGCCAGACGACGGCCATCGCGATGACGGCGGATCTGCGAGGCGTCCGCGCTCATCCCGTACTTGGCCAGCTCCGCCAGCCGGCGCGGCGGCACCAAGCGGTCGGCCCCCAGCTCCGTCATGCCCAATCCCGCGACCTCGGCGACCTGCTTCAGTGCTTTGATCAGCGTCGGCCCGGACCCGCGCGGGACCGGGCCCTTGCGCCAGCGCTCCAGGTCCGAGACCCGTGACCCTGGCGGAACCTCCAGCAGCTGGTCCAGCACATAACGCTGACCCACGGTCAACAGCCCTTCCAGGACACCCCACAGTCGCCGGGTCGTCTCATCGCGGACGTTGGTGACCAGCCGGGCCAGCGTCGTCACCCCGGGCAGAAGCACATCCCGCTCCCGCAGCCAGCGCACCGCGTCGAGAAAGATCGCCTTCGGTCCATCCCCCGTGGTCCAAGACCTGGCCTCCACCCACGCTCGCAGATCCCCTTCGACGGTCCCGAACTCCTTCAGGCCGTACACCCGCCGAATCTCCCACTGGTGATCGAATCGCGTCTTGGTCCGCTCGGTGTACTTCTTCACGCACGACGGGTCGGCGATGCCCAACTGCTCGGCCACGAAGTCGAGGACTGCGGTCGGCACCTCCAGCGGGTCCTCCAGGAACGTCCCAACCCATCGAACGGTGACGAGTTGAAGGCTGAAGCCGAACTTCATGTGGTCGCCACGACGACGCTCAACCAGCTCTCGGTCCTCGTCATCAAGGAAGAACACCTGCTCCAGGTCCGCGCGCGACGGCACTTCCCCGTATCGGCCGTACGTGGCCGCTTCGTCATCGGTTAAGAACTCCACCACCGGCATACGCCGCAAAGTAGGGCCAGCCCGCCCGTAACAAACCGAAAGTAGCCGAACAGTTACTCAATCCGCCGCCATGTCGCTGCCCACCCGCATCGGACCGCTGGATGGCGGTAGGTCAACTGACGTCAGCCCGCTACCGCCACTGACCGATTGGTTGCTGCTCAAGGGCCGGCTCCTGGCCGCGATCTCGGCCTGCCGGGCGGCCAGTGCCTGCTGCTCGTTCCGGCTGATGAGCACGTACCCGGTCGTGGCGACGACGAGCGCGAGCGCCGCGATCAGCGCCTGGACACGTCGAGCTCAACTGCATCGTGCTGTGGAACACCGTCTACATGGACCGCGCCTTGGCCGAGCTGTGCGCCCAGGGCTATCCGGTGCTCGTCGAGGACGTGCCGCGGTTGTCGCCGTTCGTGCGCCACCACATCAGCATCGACGGGCACTACAGCTTTCACCTACCCGACCTCGGCGGCAGCCACCGTCCGTTGCGTGACCCGGACGCCGAAGACGACGCATAGGGCTTGCCGCCGGCCGGCCGGGATCGGCCGCTACACTGGGCGATCAGCCAGACCAGCCGTATCCGCCCGATCTTTCCCCAGTACTACGGGGACCCCACCTCGACATCGAGGGTGTGCGCGACCCGAACACGTCCCCTGGATCGACCCGACCCATCTGGCTTGACGAACGGCCCGGTGTCAGCGGCTTCACCGCTCAGAAATCCTCCGCCACGTCGTCAGTTCTGGTAGCCCCTCGCCACCTGCGGAAGGATTGACGACCATGACCGGCGCCAGACTGCTAGGCGACGACGAGGCCGCGTTCATCGCCGCGGCCCGCTCAAATGACGCAGTACAGTTCGCGCTCCTCACCGAGCGCCACCGGCGTGAGCTGCAGGTGCACTGCTACCGGATGCTCGCGAACTACGAGGACGCCCAGGACATGACGCAGGAGACGTTCCTGCGGGCGTGGAACAAGCGGGAGTCGTTCAAGGGCCACGCTGCGCTGCGGACCTGGCTGTACCGGATCGCGACGAACGCCTGCCTCGACTTCCTGGAGAAGCGCGACGACCGCACACCCGTGCCTGCCGAGCTGCCGGACGCGGGCTCGGAAGTACGCTACCTGCAGCCCTACCCGGACCGGATGCTCCCGGAGGACCCGCAGGAATCGGTGGTGGCGCGGGAGACGATCGAGCTGGCGTTCATCGTCGCCGTCCAGCACCTGCCGCCGCGGCAGCGGGCGGTGTTCATCTTGCGCGACGTCCTCGGCTGGCCGGCGTCGAAGGCCGCCAACGCCCTCGAGCTGACCGTCGCATCGGTGACCAGCGCACTGCAGCGGGCGCGCGTGACGATGCGCGAGCAGCTGCCCGACCGCCGCCTCGACTGGCGGAGCCCCGCCACCCACGAGCTGTCGGATGACGAGCGCGGCGTGGTGAAGTCGTATATGGACGCCCATGAGCGCAACGACCTCAACGGGCTGATGGCCCTGCTGCGCGACGACCTGCGCTTCGCGATGCTGCCCGACCCGGGCACCTTGATCGTCACGGCCAAGGACGCGGTGGACGGCTGGGTCTCCGGTGGGCTCTTCCAGCGCGGCTACGACGACTGGCGCTGCATCGCCACGACGGTCAACCGCATGCCTGCCGCCGCGCTGTACCTCCGCACCCCCGACGACCCGGAATACCGCTTGTTCAACATCGCGGTCCTGCACATCGTCGACGGGAAGATCGCCGAGCTCACCGGATTCGACGCCACCGACAAACCATGGCTGAGCCTGCCCGCGACGCTGTGATCAGACAAGTCCCCATCGTCGACCAGTCCAGCGCACGGGCCGGCGTCACCGTCGTCCTCATCTTCAGCGAGTCGGTCAACAGCTCACTCGGAACGCAAGGAAGGGCCGGGAAAAGGTTCCCTCATCGCCGAGGGTCACGGTGAGCACGCCAGGAAGGATTTCGACCTGGCCTTACGAGCCGAGCATTCGGCCCGTGCTCATCGCCTCGTCTCGTATCGGGTCAGCACCACGCCGCCGGGAAATGTCCGCCTCTCGACCACGTTCAGGTTCACCCAGCTGTCCAGCGCGGTGAAGAACGGCGTGCCGCCGCCCACCAGGACCGGCGCGGTGACCAGCACGTACTCGTCGATCAGCCCGGCCCGCATGGCCGCCGCGGCGAGCGTGGCGCCGCTGATGTCCATGGGGCCGCCGTCGTCGGCCTTGAGCCTGGTGATCTCGGTGACCGCGTCGCCGGTGACCAGGCGGGTGTTCCAGTCGACCTTGTCGATCGTCGATGAGAACACCACCTTCGGCATGTCCCGCCAGCGGTCGGCGAACTCGATCTCCGCCGGTGTGGCACCCGGCTGCTTGCCGGCGGTCGGCCAGTGGGAGCTCATCGTCTCCCACAGCTTGCGCCCGTACAGCGCCAGGCCCGTCGCGTCCACCCGGTCGGACCACCACTGGAACAGCTCGTCGCTCGGCACGCCCCAGCCGAGGTCGTCGCCGGGCGCGGCGATGTAGCCGTCCAGGCTCATGTTCATGGCGAAGGTCAGTTTCCGCATCGTGCCAGCCTCTCGTGAGTCGATCTCACACATACAGACGGGCGCGGCGCGGAAACCTAATCGGTGCGCGATCCGCGTCCGCAGGTAGTCTTCGCGTTCCGGACTCAGCACGGCGTACTCGGCGGCTCGGGCACCACCGACCGGATCTCGATTTCACCCTCGCAAACGCCTGGTCACACAGCTACAGCGCCGGGCCCTCTCACCGCGCTGGAGAGGCCAGTGGGGTCCAGCGTGGGGCCGCTACTGGGCCACCGCGTAGTCCGGCCCGGTCATCGCCGGCCTTCGGCTCTGCGCCCGGCGGGGTCGCGTTGCCAGCAGCCCGGCCAGCAGCCGGCGGGGCCGGCGGCCCTGCTCGATCGGCGACTCGCCGGGCTCCGACCGGGCGTGGCTGCTGCGGCGGACGGGACACTCCCCGGTGCGACCCCGGGCGACGGGGGGAGCGCGCCTGGTTCGCCCTTACCCCCGCGACCATATGAGCCACGCCGGGGAGCCGGATCCCGATGGCGCCGGTAGCTCTCATGACGACCGTGCGGTTCGCGGTGATCAGGTGGCCTTGCCGCGGGCGATGTAGAGGTTCATGTCGGTGAAGTCGAGGGTGATGTTGTAGGGCTTGTAGAAGCAGTGGAAGAAGGCGGTCGGCACGTCGAACCCCAAGGGGGCGAGCTCGGCCCCTGGGTGGTTCTCGCAGTAGATCTCCTTGGCGGCGGCGTCGCCGAGGCGGATCTCCTTCGGGTAGCAGGGGTAGGTGACGGCTGGGTGGCTGTGCGCGAAAGTCCCGATCGGGCGGTCGTGGTCGCTGCGGATCCCCAACTGCTTGGCCGTGTCGCCGAACACGACCGCGGCCATCTCGCCCCTTCCGCCGAAGTTCACGCCCACCACCCCTGTGCGAGAGCCGGCGACGCCGGCGATGCTGCCCCTGCTGTGCAGATATTGCTCACGGGCCAGCCACAGCGGCAGGGGCTCCGCGCCCGCCCTTATCGCGGCGGCGCGTGCCTTCCTGGCCGTTTCGGGGGTTCTGCGGCGCAGGATCAGCGACCGGCCCGCGTAGTCGAAGGTGGTCAGCAAGTGGTAGAAGACCCACGTGCCGATCAGGCCGTCGCTGTCGGTGTCGGTGTCCTCGCCCGACTCCGTCGACGACCAGCCCACGGGTACGTTGCGCAGTTCGATGCCGCCCAGCTTGAAGGAGTCCAGCACCCCGTAGTACGCCCATATGGTGCCGCCCTCGTAATCGATCTTCTGGCTGGCGACCGGGCTCAGCCCGGCCTCCTTGGCCACCGACGCGCGCATGCTCAGATTCGGGGCACCGGTGTAGAACATGAAGCGCTTCGGCGGCCCGCCGTTGACCGAGGCCTCCACCAGCGGAATCGGGTCCGTCTGCTGCCATGGCAGCCGCGCGATGTCGCCGCGGATCTGATACGGCTCGCCGCGGACTGCCGCGAACCACTTGGCGTAGGCTTTCTCGCCGGCCGCTTGCCAGTGTGGTGCGGACAGGGAGAGTTTGTCCTGTCGGATGTAGCAGTCGCCCAGGAAGTAGTTGGCGTCCTTGTCGTCGGGCGCCAACTTGACGGCTATCTTGAGGTATTTCTCGGCGTCGGGAAACTTGTTGGCCAGGAGCCCGACATAGCCGCGCCGGCGGGCCGCGTGCAGGTTCGTGGGGTCTGTTTTCAGGATCTTCTCGTACGCGCGGCCGGCCTGCTCGAACTTCCCGGCCTTGAACAGCGCGTCCGCGTCACCGCTGCCGGCCAGCGCCGTGGCCGCCCCGCCCAACAGCGGCGCCGTCGCGGCCGCACCGGCCATCACCGCGGCGCCTCGCAACACTGAACGCCGGTCCCATTCTCCGTCACTTACCAACGCCTTCTGCCTTTCGTGATCATCTTGGCTAGAACTTTCAGCCGACCGAGGCCGTCACCGTGCCGCAGCCCACCTCCGGCTTGTCCGGACACGGCTCCCCGTCCGCAGTGGACGGTTCGGGCCAAATCGGCTCAAGGCACTCCCGCACGGCCGGTCACCACTAATGGACAACACCCACGACACGCCGCCCCGGGTTTCGCCGCACGCTCCGTAACTCACCCGCGGTTCGCCCGCCGACCCGTCCACTGTCGGCCAGCCGTGTCCCCGCCTCGTCCGCGCCGCGTCATGGTCGTGTCACGGCCGCAACCGACGGTGGCAGCCGTCGAGAAACCGCGGCATACGGCAGACAACGCGCGCACATTCGGCACCGATCGTCGTCGGTGATGAAAGAGCCACGCGCCCTTCCACCCGGCCCTGAGACCGGCCGTACGCCGCGGTCA
The DNA here is from genome assembly GCF_039537005.1 of Sphaerisporangium flaviroseum. Classification (NCBI taxonomy): domain Bacteria; kingdom Bacillati; phylum Actinomycetota; class Actinomycetes; order Streptosporangiales; family Streptosporangiaceae; genus Sphaerisporangium; species Sphaerisporangium flaviroseum. Next base: position 35,207 of record NZ_BAAAZR010000063.1, read on the forward strand.
CACTGGTACTGGCCATGCTCCTGCTGGTCCCGGTCGAGCGGATCACGCCGCGCCAGGCGTACATGCTCGCGTCGGTGCCCCAGTTGACGGTGACCAGATCCAGAGCCCCGAGGCCCGTCCAGATCAGGCACACCGTCGGCGAAGTCGGCGATCAGCCCGCCATCCAGCAACTCGGCGCCTGGCGGACCGCTCCACCTGCTCACTCCCCACCCGGCGCCCGCCTACAAGGGGTGGGACCGGAGTACGCCAGACAGCCCCGCCCGTAGCTTCCAGCAAAACCAACGACTGGCTTTTGATCTTGGTGTGGCGGGTCATCACCGCGGCGAAGCGGAGGTTGGCGCGGATGACGGTAAAGCTGTTGTCGCGGCTGTGGCGCACACGCTTGAATCGGCAGGCCACCACGGCCAACTGCGGATGAGTCGGAAGGAGGAGGCGCTTCATGAGTGAAGCGTTCTACTCGCACGCCAGGCTGTACGACCTCATGTTCCCGGGCGGCGGGCCCGCAGTCGACTTCTACCGGGCCGACGCCAATCGGCAAGGCGGGCGCGTATTGGAACTCGGGTGCGGCACCGGGCAGAAGCTGATCCCCATCGCGTCCGACGGGCATCCGTGCGTCGGCATGGACCTCTCGTCAGACATGCTGGCTGAGGCTCAGCGTAAGGCGAACGAGCGCGGTGTGGCGGTGGAATGGATGCAGGGCGACATGCGGGCCTTCGAGCTGGGCCGCACATTCGACTTCGTGTTCATCACAGCCAATTCCCTACTGCATCTGCATGATGCTGAGGATCTGGTGAGCTGCTTCCGGTCGGTTCGACGACACCTGGCGCCTGGAGCACGGTTCGTCTTCGATGTGTTCAACCCGAGCGTGCGCCTCCTTGCCGAAGCCGATGGCGTGCGGCGCACCCGGGAGTCGTTGTCGTTCATGGATCCTGACCGTGGCAACGTTAGCGTCGATGTCGCTGAGATCTACGATGCGCCGGCGCAGGTCACACGCGGGACGTGGCACCTCTCGACTGACTCCGAGCCCGACTTCGTCGTCGCACCGCTCGAAATCAGGAGCATCTTCCCGCAGGAGCTGCCGCTGCTCGTCTCGCTCGGCGGCCTTCGGCTCGTCGAGCGCTTCGGCGACTGGTCCGGTCGGCCATTTGGCGTGGATACGCCGCTTCAACTCTGTGTCTGCGAGTCCGCGTGACTGAAGGCGAGAGCACAGTCTCGGTCAAGCAAAACTCGTCCTGGCGAACGACACGCATCCCGCACCGTCGACAGGCACTTCTACAGCCCGCGTCCTACCGGGGGGTGCTTGTAACGATGCCGTGGCCGAGTAGCTGTGTGTAGTCGTCTCCGCCGCCGCCGGAGCAGCCCGCACATCATCCTCCGCCGAGAACACATCCCGAGTCGCCACAAACAGACCGCTCCACATCGGACGCCGACAAGCCGACGGCACCCTACGTGATATCTCCAGCCGGACAAACACCCAGCTCAACCCAAGATTAAAAGCCAATCGTTGGTTTTGCTGGAAGCTACGGGCGGGCCAGACACCTGCCGATAGGGCCGGTAGCCGCTGGAACGGCACTGACACCGTCTCCGGTGATCGTCACCGACGCGGCGAACCGCGCGCCTTGTTCCCCCGGCGGACCCTCCGCCTGTCGGGCCGAGTGGCCACTTTCAAGACCAAGGTTCTGTGACATCCGTGCATACGAGTTAGGGCATCGACACTGATCTTGCGCATTTGGGCGGCCGTGCGGAGTGTCCGGTATGCCGTTCCTATGGTGACGTCATCTCGGTCGAGGTCGGTTGGTGCCTTGGGGTATGGCCGGCGGCCTGGCGGCTACGAGGGGTTGGTGGCGGCGAGGTAGGCGGCGTTCAGGCGCTGGCGAACGCTTGGTGATCGCGCTGGGAGTCTGGAGCCAAGGTGCTCGTGGCGAAGCTCGTCCATGAACTCTTGCCAGAGCGCGGGGCCGCCTTGTTCAAGCAGTTCGGCGCGAGCGTTGAGCGCGCTGCTTGTGGGTCGGTGGCGAAGTCCCCAGCTGCCCAGCTGTGCGAACAGGGGGATGAGTTGGATCGCGGGTTCGGTCAGGCTGTAGCGTGCCCGCTGGCCGGCTCGGGTGTCCTCACGGGTGAGCAGTCCCGACGTGACCAGTCGCTTGAGTCGGTCGGCGAGAATATTCGAGGCGATGCCCTCGATCGAGCCGGCCTGCAGCTCTCGGAAGTAGCGGCGGTCTGCGAAGACGATGTCGCGCAGGACGATCAGGCTCCAGCGATCGCCGAACACCTCGATGGCGGCGTTGATCGGGCACTCCGACCGCGGCTCCTTCGCTTCGCCCATAGTGCTTGCAATCTACCACCGCCAGGTACTACCGTCTCGACGAGCGATTGCAGATCACAAGCGGAAAGGGGCCACCGTGCTGAGGCAGGTCGCGGAGGGCGTGCTGGTCCACGAGAGCGAGTTCGTGCAGAGCAACGCCGTTGTCGTGCACGGCCGCGCCGGCGTGTTGCTCATCGACCCCGGGGTGCAGGACCACGAGATGACCTGCCTCGCAAGCGACCTGTCCGATTCGGGCCAGACCGTTGTGGCGGGCTTCTCGACGCATCCGCATTGGGATCACCTGCTCTGGCACGCCCAGCTCGGCGCGGCCCCTCGTTACGGCACGGCGCGCTGCGCGGCCACTGTCCGGGATGAGCTGTCCGACCCGGGTGCGAAGGCCGAGATAACCGCCCACCTGGAACCGACGGGCATCGCCGAGCAGGTCCCGCTGGACCTGTACGGCCTCATCACAGCCCTGCCCACTGGGACGGCGCGGATTCCGTGGGATGGCCCTCAAGTCCGGATCATCGAGCATCAAGCGCATGCACCGGGCCATGCGGCGCTGTTCATCGAAGAACGCGGAGTTCTCGTCGCCGGCGACATGCTCTCTGATGTCTTGATTCCGATGCTCGACTTGAACGGCACCGCTGACCCGATCGAGGACTACCTCGCCGCGCTGCGACTGCTGGAGAATGTGGCAGACGATGTCGATGTCGTCGTCCCTGGCCACGGGTCAGTCGGCGGAGCTGATCAGGTACACGCACGGATCGAGCGGGATCGGGCGTACGTGCTCGCCTTGCGTAAGGGCCATGTACCCAGTGACCCGCGGGTCGGCCCATCGGCTAAGCCCGGCTGGGAGTGGGTAAGCGATGTGCACAACGGGCAAGCCCAGCGCCTCGCCCGGCGAAGCGAGCGCGACGGGACGCCCGGCTAGCTCGCGGTGGTGCCGGCCCAGCGATTCCACCGCTTCGTCGAGAAACGGCGACCGGTCCAGCCACACGGCCCGCTCCACGATCACCGGCCGCACCGCAGAGGCGAGATGTTGCGCGGACGGGCGAGTTCCGGCGCCGCGGGCGCCCGTGTCACATGCGCCGGCTCGTTCCGTGACCGAAACACCACGGATTCCGAAGTACGGGTGCGGCAAGGGCGGGAAGATGCGCTTCAGGGGATCGAGTTATTGCGTTGAACAGCTTCGACGCTTCCCATGTCGAAGACGGTTCCCTCCGGGTCGCCCCGTAAGCACTTGGCGGCAGTGTCGATATTTGCGTCGGCTGGTGGGTGGATTGGACGGGGTCTTGGGTGCAAGCGGCACTGGTAAGTAGCGCTGTCATAAGTAAAACGCCGCACTCGGCAACGCGCCCCGCTGACCTGTCCCGCCGGCGCGGCGACCTTCGTGACCGCAGCGGAAAGCGCGCGGATCGCGGGATGAGGATGTCGGCCTGGGACCGGCAGCGGAGCAGACCTCCGGGCAGTATCTAGTTAGGCGACCGGATCGCGTCCCAGCCGGTGATGTCGCACTGACCGTGCTCGTTGTTTCCGGCGGCGACGACTGTTCCGTCTGCGCGTAGTCCGAGAGTGTGGGTGGATCCGGCCGCCACCGCGACGATCTCGCGCCAGTCGGCTACGTCGCGCTGGCCGGAATCGTTGCTGCCCACGGCCACGACTCGGCCGGCCGCGGTGACTCCGACGGTGTGGTAGCTCCCAGCCGCCACTGCCACAACGTCCCTCCAAGCACCGACATCACAGGCGCCCGTCGATTGATCCCCGACCGCAAGAACGCGTCCGTTGTTGGTGAGACCGACCGTGTGAAGGTAGCCGGCGGCGACGGCGGCAACGTCACGCCATGTGTCGACCGCGCACTGCCCACGGCGATCGTTCCCCACGGCAACGGTGCTCCCATCGGCTCTGAGGCCCACCGAATGCCAGTCGCCGCAAGCCAACGCGACAACCTCACGCCATTGGCCCACGTTGCATGCTCCCTCGCGGAGCCGTCCCGCGGCCAGCACGGTGCCGTCACCAACCAGCCCCAAGGTGCGGCGCCAGCCCGCGGCGACAAGGGTCACGTCGCGCCATGACGCGACGTCACACTGCCCGTCACCGTTCCAGCCCGTCGCCATCACCGTGCCGTCCGCGCGGAGGCCGACGCTGTGGGACCGTCCAGTGTTCGACGCCGTATGCACGTTGCCCGCCGCTACGGCGACCACATGGACCCAATCGTCGACTCGACACTCACCAGATGACCCCGTGCCGGTCGCAACCACGGTGCCGTCGGCGCACAGCCCCAACGAGTGTCGTCGTCCAGCGGCGATGACAGGACTACTCACGTGCACAGATTACAGATACAGGACCCTGGGCAGATCTTGCCCGCTCCATACCTCCAGGCTGATGAGCGTCGCGCGCGAAGTCGTCGAGATTCCGGCGCTTCAGCCTCATCGGCTGGATCCGGGTACGCGATCAAGGGCGGACCGTATCGGCGCGCTACGCGTGCGGCGCCTCGTCGGGGTTGCGCTACGGACGGCGCCCGCCGGCGAGGTGCGGCCCGATGGCGTCGTGGGCAGAGATCTCCCGGATGTGGATGGTGGTGATCACCCGCACGATGTCCGGCCAGTGCCGGGCGATCTTGCCCAGGTCGCTGCGGCCCCGGGCGGTGCGATCGAGATAGCCGTAGTCGGCGGGTGGCGTCGATGCGCCACAGCTTGGTGTCGGGCAGGTCGGGCAGGTCGGCCAGCACCGGCCGGCAGTCAAGCCGAGCAGTGTCACGATGCCGAAGATCAAGTCCGAGTAGGACCCCTGGTCGCTGATCAGGACTTCGGGTCGGGGGCCGCCGTGCGGATCGCAGATCAGCTCGACGAAGTGCAGGGTGTCGCGCGGGGTACCCGACAGCACCGAGGGGGGAGTAGCGTGAGGCAATGGATCGTCGTATCTTCGGCCTGGAGAACGAGTACGGCGTCACGTGCACGTTCAGGGGCCAGCGCAGGCTGTCCCCCGACGAGGTGGCCCGGTACCTGTTCCGGCGGGTCGTGTCCTGGGGCCGATCGAGCAACGTCTTCCTGCGCAACGGCGCCCGTCTGTACCTGGACGTCGGCAGCCATCCCGAGTACGCCACGCCCGAGTGCGACAGCGTGATCGAACTGGTCACGCATGACAAGGCGGGGGAGCGCATCCTGGAGGGCCTGCTCGTCGACGCCGAGAAGCGGCTGCGCGAGGAGGGCATCGCCGGCGACATCTACCTGTTCAAGAACAACACCGACTCGGCCGGCAACTCCTACGGCTGCCACGAGAACTACTGTGTGGGCCGACACGGCGAGTTCGGGCGGCTGGCCGACGTGCTGATCCCGTTCCTGGTGACCCGGCAGATCATCTGCGGGGCGGGCAAGGTGCTGCAGACTCCGCGCGGCGCGGTCTACTGCGTCTCGCAGCGTGCCGAGCACATCTGGGAGGGCGTGTCGTCGGCCACCACCCGGTCGCGCCCGATCATCAACACCCGTGACGAGCCGCACGGTGACGCCGAGCGCTTCCGGCGGCTCCACGTCATCGTGGGCGACTCCAACATGAGCGAGTCCACCATGCTGCTCAAGGTCGGGGCCACCGACCTGGTGCTGCGCATGGTGGAGGCCGGCACGGTCATGCGCGACCTCAGCCTGGAGAACCCTATAAGGGCGATCCGGGAGGTGTCCCACGACATGACCGGCCGCAGGCGCGTGCGCCTGGCCAACGGGCGCGAGGCCTCCAGCCTCGAGATCCAGCGGGAATACCTGTCGAAGGTGAAGGACTTCGTCGAGCGCCGCGGCGGCGATGCGATCGCGCACCGGGTGCTGGAGCTGTGGGAGCGCACGCTGCACGCGGTCGACACCGGCAACCTCGACCTGGTGGCGCGCGAGATCGACTGGGTGACGAAATACCAGCTCATCGAGCGCTACCGCAACAAGTACGACCTGCCGCTGTCCTCGCCGAGGGTGGCGCAGCTCGACCTCGCCTACCACGACGTGCACCGCAAGAGGGGCCTGTTCTACCTGCTACAGCGCCGCGGCGCGGTGGAGCGGGTGGCCTCCGACATCAAGATCTTCGAGGCGAAGTCGGTGCCGCCGCAGACCACGCGTGCCCGGCTGCGCGGGGAGTTCATCCGAAAGGCGCAGGAGAAGCGGCGCGACTTCACCGTCGACTGGGTGCATCTGAAGCTGAACGACCAGGCCCAGCGCACGGTCCTGTGCAAGGACCCCTTCCGCAGCGTCGACGAGAGGGTCGACAAGCTCATCGCCGGCATGTGACCCAGCGGCCGGCCGGCACCGCGTCAATGGTGGCGGGCGAGCGCGCGGACCGGGTAAAATGATCTTCGGCGAGTCACAAGGCTTTGACCCTGAGCCAGTTGCCACCCCCTTCAGGGCCGGGCCGTCCCTGAATCCACCGCAGGAACGCATACCCCTGCCGGGGCAGGTGGCCGCTCACCGCTCCTCGATCCGGCGGGGAGCGGACGGCAGGCCACGGCGGCCGAGGAGGTCGTCCTTGTCGACATCGACACCTGCGGCGCTGCGGAAGAAGCGTTTCGAATCTCGACACCGCCATGACAGCGATGAAGGTCTCCTTCCTTCCGGCCCGGAGTCACTCTCCAGCCTGGAGGTAGTCGTGGACCAGCCGTACGGCCATGGAGCCTTCACCGACCGCCGCAGCCACCCTCTTGATCGACCCGCTCCGCACGTCCCCGGCCGCGAACACGCCCGCCCTGCTCGTCTCCAGCGGAAACGGCCGGCCGACGGAGTCGGGCACGCCTTCCTTGCCGGACCGGGTGGCGTCCGCGCCCGTCAGGATGTAGCCCCGCGGGTCGAGCGCGATCTCGTCGGCCAGCCAGGCGGTGTACGGCTCCGCGCCGATGAAGATGAACATCGCGCGGGCCTCGATCGTGGAACGCTCGCCGGTGACGTTGTTCTCGACGATGACCGCGGCGAGACTGTCTTCCCCCATCAGCTCCCGGACCTCGGTGTTCAGCATGATCTGGATCCGGGGGTGCCGTTCGATCTCGACGGCCAGGTAGCGGGACATGTTCCTGGACAGCGCGTCCTCGCGCACGAGCAGCCGGACGCGGGCGGCGTGCCGGGCCAGGAAGAGGGCGGCCTGGCCGGCCGAGTTGCCTCCGCCCACGACGATGATCGGGTCCCGCTCGCACATCTGGGCTTCGAACATGGTCGCCGCGTAGTAGACGCTCGTGGGCTCGAACCGTTCCAGGTTCCTGACGTCGAGCCTCCGGTAGCGGACGCCGGTCGCGACGATCAGGGTGCGCGCGTGGATCGTGCCGCCCTCCTCTACGGTGACGATGTGATCGCCCGCGTTCAGGTGCAGTCCGCATGCCTGTGCGGGGACGAAGAAACGCGCGCCGAACTTGCCGGCCTGGATCGCCGCCCGCTCCGCCAGCTCGCCGCCGGAGATCCCGGACGGGAAGCCGAGGTAGTTCTCGATCCGCGAGGAGGTGCCCGCCTGGCCGCCCGTCGCGACATCGTCCAGGACCATCGTCGCAAGGCCCTCCGACGCCCCGTAGACCGCCGCCGCCAGCCCCGCCGGCCCGGCACCGATGACGAGCAGGTCGCACCGGGTCTCCTGCACCCGTGGTGCGGACAGCCCGACCGCCCGGGCCAGCTCCGCGTTGCTCGGGTTGCGAAGCACCCTCTCACCACGCCAGATCACGACCGGGGTCTCCTGCGGGGTGACGCCCATGCTCAGCAGGAACCTCTCTGCCTCCTGGTCCTGCTCCAGGTCGATCCACCGGTGCGGCAGCCGGTTGCGTGCCGCGAACTCCCGCAGCCGCCGGGAGTCGGCCGAGAATCGGGAGCCGATGATGCGAAAGCCCGCCCCCAGTCCGATGAGCATCGTGCGGCGGATGAGGTAGGCCCGCAAGATGAGGTCGCCGAGTGCCGGATCCTCGGCGACCAGGCGGCGGAGCGCGTCCGCCGGCACGGCGAGGACCTCGCCGTCCTCGGCCACCACGCCGGTGACGAAGCCCACCTGGCCGGTGAGCACGTTGAGCTCTCCCATGAACCGGCCTGCCCCATGGACGCCGATCACCTGGTCGTCGGCTCCGAATCCCTCGACGGTCGCCACCTTGCCGGCCAGGACCGCGAAGAACTCGATGCACGGAAGGCCCTCCGCGTACAGGACCTCATCCTGGCGGACCCGGCGCCGCTCGCCGTGCGGGGCCAGCGCCTGCAGCTGCGCCTCACTCAGCCGCGGGTAGGCCCCCTGCGGGTCCGGCGTCTCGCGGACCTCAGGCGGCCAGCGCATCGTCCACCCATTCGCGTAGGACGGGAGCCGGCGCCGCGCCCGATCGCCGGGCGAGGACCCGGCCCTGATCGAACACGACAAGCGTCGGGATGGCCTGTACGGTGAAGCGCTCCGCGAGCCGGGGGGCTTGGTCCACGTTCACCTTCACCAGCTTCACGCGGCCGGCCAGATCGGCCGCGACCTGCTCCAGCGCCGGGGTGACCATGCGGCACGGCCCGCACCAGGGTGCCCAGAAGTCGACGACCACCGGGATCTGGGCCGCCTCGACGACCTCGCTGAAGTCGTCGTCCCCCGCCTCGGTGACCCAGGGAAGCGGCTGGTGGCAGTAGCCGCACTGCGGGATTCCTGAGGCGGCCCTGGGCAGCCGGTTCTTCCGTCCGCATTTCGAGCATTGGACGACGCTCGCGTCCTTGGCCTGTGACCGCATGGTCAGACCTCCGGATTCCCCTACGTACCGAGAGTGTGCCGCCGGTCAGTGCGACATTATGACCGCCCCGTCGAGGGCGTCGCCGGCGACCGGTTCGCCGGTCTCGGCGGCCGCTCGGTGACGAGCCGCTGCTCAGCCTCCTCCACATCCCCAAGCTATCTCCGCCGCCAAAGGCGCTTTGCAGCACCCCCCAACGCTGACCAGCGACTATCCCCGCGTGTGATCCCTTTCTGCCGTGATCAACCGGAGTGATCCGGGAGGAGTCGCGTGAACGAGTTGAAAGCACCGGGCAAGTCATTTGAGATTTCGAAACGTGCTGTCCAGACGGCGGGGGAGAACGTCAAGGCGAACAAGGGTGCATCCGGGGTGGACGGGATGTCCATCGAGGAATTCGAGAAAGACCTGAGGGGTAACCTCTGCAAGATCTGGAATCGGATGTCTTCGGGGACTTACTTTCGGCCTCCGGTTCAGGCTGTGGAGATCCCCAAGGCGCCGCTCGACGAGGCGGAACGCGGCTTCGAGCTCGGTCACGTCCAAGCAGGACAACTGCGAGAAGGTCGTCCTCAAACCCTGACGGCACCCGCATCGCGCCGCCGCGCGAGCGCGGTGGCCGGATGCGGGTCTATCCGGCGGCGCTGATCTGCGGTGCCCGCCGGCAGCGCGGACGAGCCCTGCCCCGGGGCGGGAACTACGCGTCCTTCTCGTCCCGCCAGCCGCCGGGTTCGGGATGGTAGCCGTAAGCGGCGGCCCGCACCGTGTCCTCGTCCTCCAGCCCGGAGCCGATCGCGCCGCCGACGGTGGCCGGCGAGCTGATGATCCAAGCCAGTATCGGGTAGTCGGGGAAATCGACCGGCCGCCGCAGGGTCTGGGCCAGCACGGATGTGTCGATCAGCAGCGCCGCGGCGAGTATCGTTCCGGCGAACAGCACCAGATAGGACACCGCGGTGGCCAGGGTGAGGGTGAGGACCGTGCCCAGGTCGAACAGCCGGGCCAGCTCAGCCGGTGTCTCCCGGTCCGGTTTCTCCCATAGGTCATGCGCAACCACGTCATGCGCAACGATCAGCCAGGCCACCAGCGCGGTCAGCCCGAGAAGCATGATCACGGTGAGGCGAAGTCCGCCAAGCGCATCGCCATCTGCCAGACGGTGTCGGTGGTGAGCGCGAACGCGGCCGTGCCAAAGGCGCCGACCAGCAGTTTGGACAGGCTCAGCAGAGCGCGCCCCGGGCGGTTGGCCCGGACCATTCCGATCACCAGCCGCACCCGGCCGATCAGCCGCGAGGCGACGTAGCCCAGTTCCCCGGCATCAGCCTCGCCGACCACCCGGTGAATGGCGGCAACCTGGCCGGCCAGCTCGGCCGGTGCCCAGCCGGCCAGCAGCACCCGCTCCTCGGAAGCGTCAGTGAGTAGCCGGCCCACGAGACCCGGAACGGCTGCCCGGACCGCTCGCAGCTGGCGCAACCCCAGCGCAGGCAAGGAGACTATCGCGACTCGGCGCCGGGTGGACGTCTGCGCGACCAGCGGCACCCGCTCGATGTACAGCGGCAGGTCGGTCAGGCAGATCGCGACGTCCCACCGGGCGTCGGCGCGCCGGCGGGCAAGATCGTCGAGCAGCGCCTCAACGCCGCCGACGCGGCGCGGAGCCACTTCACCTCCCCACCGCGCCCCGCCATCGAACACAGAACGAATCTCCTCGTGTATATCGGGGTTGAGGAACCGGTCAACAGCCGTTGGCGCAGGATCTTGGGCGCAGAGAGCTGAGACTGTTCTTGGTTGCGAAGCTTCCTTAGCTCGTTGCCTGGTCCCGGCGTTGGCGTGCGGCGCGGATCTCGGCGTCGGCGACCTTGTCGTCGAGCAGCGCGTACAGCTGGGTGGTTTCGGTGGAGGCGTGGCCGAGGCGGCGGCGGACGGCCTCGATGGAGACCCCCGGCGTTGAGGCTTTGCCGCCCGACGTCCTGGCCGCGATCGTGCGCGACGCCATCTGGGCGCATCGCGACCCTGAGATCCATCGGCACGCCCTCGCCCGAGAGGAGGCCGAGCGCCGCGCGATCCGCGTCGCCGTTGGCCGCTGGCACGATGCCGGCCGGTGAAGCAGCCGAGGTCGTCTGGTCAGGTTTCCGGCAGGTTTCCGGAGGGTGGCCGTCGCACCGGTCGAGCAGGCGGTGCGGGCCGTCTACGCGCGCACGCCCGTAAGGCACTGCAAAACTGCGAAAATTCCGTCCGTAGCCCCGTGCGCGTGCGCGGAGGACTGTCCGGAAAGTCTGGGAAAGTCGGCTACGACTCCTGTGCGGGGAAGTGCCGCTCCAGGATCTGTGCCCATTCGGGCAGCACCACGAAGCCCCCGCCGGCGGCCCGCCGCGTGGCCTGGAGCTCGGCCAGTTCGGCGACGAACGGGGTGGCGCGCTGGCCGGCGGGCAGAGCCTCCAACGCCTGCTGCAAACGGGCGTAGGCGGCGGGGAAGGCCTCCCGCGCCCAACGCTCGCTTAATGCTGGGCGTGCAGGGCTTGCCTGATCTTCGCGGCCAGGGCGGCAGCTTCCTCAGGCGTATGCTCGACGACGCCGTTCTCGGCCATAAGCGCGTGGTATTGCTGCTGTTCGTATGGGACACCGGGAGGCAAAGCGGCGATGTGCCAGTGCAGGTGGGCGTTTCCCTGCCGGCTGCCCAAGGACAGTAGATAGGTCCGCTCACACGGCACGCTTGCTTCCAGGGCGACAGCGACTCGACGCACTACATGCATCACGTCGATGAACTGCTCCACATCAAGATCTCGGACAACGTGCTCGATGTGGCGCTTGGGAGCTACAAGAACATACCCGGGCAGTGCGGCGAAGCGCGCGAGAAACCCGATGTGCCTGCCATCGTCGTAGACGATTTCCTCCGGCTGGCTGGGATCACGATTGACAATTCCGCAGATGAAGCATGGTCCTGTCTGGGAACGCCGGCTGTAGCCTTCTAGGTCGAACGGTATGCGCCGGATCGAGCCGGTCATGATCACCTCTGGTGAAACGCTTGATCCCGAAGTAGCTGATCATCCTAGAGTCCTGCGTCATTGTCGGTGTAGCCCAAGATCCATCAGGAGGCCGACGCTTTCTCACCGATGTGACATATATGCCAGACCGATGTCAAGATCCTTGAGACCCTACAGGCTCGCCTGTAGGGTCTCAGCGCCCTGACATATTGATCTTGTGTGACCTGCGGTTTCTCGATTGTCTCACGGTGATGTCATCTGAGATCGGTCTCAGTTCCGTGGCATTTCTCGGTGGTTCGGTGGACTCTGGCGTGTTTGCGGTGGAGTCGCCGTTGCCGACTCGGTCGAGCATGGCCAGGACTAGAGTCGCGTCTTGTGCGAATTTCTCCCCGGCGTAGGTGACCTGACTTGGTGAGAAAGAGACGGCATACTCAGCGGCGGATCTGCGGAACAACACTCTCGGTAGGAATATCGGCCTAGCGCTCAAGGCCAAGTGTCGGAGCCGTACCTACGCCCAGATCGCGACGACGGTGCGAGGGTATCGGCTCAGCTACTGGTGCACGAATGGCAAGCGAACCTACCAATGCTAGGCGAGTATTGAGAACAGGGCCCGGGACGCGTGTCCCGGGTCCTGTTGTTCTGTCAACCTTCACCGACAGAGAGAAAGGCCCGTGGCGCGGAGGGCGAAATGGCAGGTCATGGGCCTGGCGGTGGTGTTGGCCGCGCTCGGGGTTCCTTTGAGCGCGTGCCTGTCGGCGGGGCCTGGGGTGTTCGAAGCCACGCGTCCGCCGGGGGCGCCGGGCAGGGTGTGGACGCTCGTGATCGATCCGAGCACCGACTACGACGACGGTTATGTCGTCGACAAGGACGGCGACGCGGTGGACCTCCCGTCCTGCGGTGAGAACCCGAGTTCGGGGAAGGGCGGGCTGCTCAGCCGTTCCGGGAGATCACTCGCGGTGTCCGGATGTTACGACACCAGGGCTCAGGAGTACATCGTCAAATTGTTCACGCCGGGAGACGCGCCGGCCTTCCTCGACCTTGACCAGGTTCTCCAGCACGAGGGCCTGGTTCGGGCTGGGGGCGGCGGCCAGCAGCGCGTACTGGCGGGCGGCGACGCGCTCGCGCAGCGCGGCGATCAGCCGCTCCAGGGTGGTGACACCGGGCAGCAGGACCTTGGCCTCCACCAGACGGTGGGTGGCCAGATCGAACAGCACGATCGGGCGCTCGCCCGTGGTCCAGGCCCGCTTGTAGAGCCAGCAGGCCAGCGCGAACCACTGCTCGCCCTCAAAGGCGGTGTAGCCGTAGCCGGTGCGGATCTGCTCCTGATGATCCCGACGGGCCTCCTTCTCGCCGTACCCCTTTAGGTCGGCCGCCTGCAGGCTGAGCTGCTCGGCGACGTAGTCGACCACCACGGCAGGAACGTCCTCGGGATCGTCCAGGAAGCAGTTCAAGAACCGCGCTGTGCCTAATTGCACGGACCAGCCGAGCTGGTTGCGCGCGCCGTCGCGGCCATCGCCCGGCGCCGGTCATCGGCATCCAGGTGGAAGAAGGCGCCCAACTGGGCGATGTCGGGCACGGCGTTGAAGACGCCGTATCGGCTGCGTTGCTCGGCGGACAGGAAACTGACCGGCATAGGGGGACTCCAGGCATGCCAGGGCGCCCCCACCTCGCACGCCGCGGTGGGGGCGCCCTCGGATATCAGCAGCGGTCAGGCCAGATGATCAACGTGACCGATTACGTGGTGAATTGTGTCAGTCTCGCGCCAGTCATGATCACCGTCGTCCAGCTCATGACGGTCGGGTTGCACACGTGTCCGAAGTCCGCGCCTGTGCTCTGGGCTCCGTGCAGAGCCACCCGGGCCCTGCACGTGCCTGTCCTGCGGGGAGCCGGTGGGAAGCAAGGGCCCGTTCGGGTGCGAATGCCGTGACGGGTTCATCACCGTCGACATCGAATCCGAGTTCGCCAAGCTCATCGAGGGGTGGAGACCCTTGCGCCCGACCAGGGTCCACGACGCGGGCCTGCACTTCCTGCTCAACCCGTGACCCCGCTACCCGATCGGCGGCGCCCTTCGGGGTGACGCGCTGAACCGTCGCCCCGAATCCCGCGGTAGTCGAGATCAGACCAGGATCCGGTGTCACAGGAGCCGGGGGGCAAGGGGCAGTCTGGTCCGGGTGATCAGCGCCGCCACAGTCGCCAGAACGGGCAGCCCCACCACCACGGCGATCATGAACGGCCACGGTATGGCGATCGTGGCGGGATCTCCGGCGCCGTGGGTCGTCAATGGCCGGCTCAGCGCCACGCCGGTCACCGTTCCCGCGGCCAGCCCTACCAGCGCGCCGAGCCCGGAGATGTAGAGGGACTGGCCGGCCACGACCAGCCGCAACGTCCCTGGCGGTGCGCCGATGGCCATCATCGTCGCCCGCTCAGGCCGCATATCGGCGGCTGCCAGGCGAGTGGCGGCCAGCGTGCCACCGACGACCAGGACCAGAGCGCCCACGAGCCAGGCCCACAAGCCGGGGTCGGGCACGTTGCGGTAGCCCTCCTCGGAGGCGACCGTCACGCGGGGGGTCACCTTGGCCAGATCGCGCTCCAGCATCGAGTCGGTCGGCAGCCGGTACATGGCATAGAGCGCACGCTCCGCCGTCGTGAAGCCGGCCTGCTCGACCAGGGTGCGCGGCAGCAGGGCCCCGCCCTGGTGCTCGTCGGCGGGTGTGGCCAGCACCGCCGGTACGTCGAGTTTGCGCGCGGGGCCAGACGTGGAGCCGGCCCGCAGCGTCAGCTTGCCATCGCGCACCGCGGCCGCGTCGAACACCACGGCCTTACCGCTGGCCAGCGCCGCGGCCGCCTGCGGATCGTGGCGCCCTTGCAGGAGCCTGAGCAGAGCCTGGTCGCCGATGGCCGCCGTGCGAGGCGTGCGTATCCCGTTCCATCGCACCGTATACCGCAACGCGTAGCGGTGCCCCTGGGCGTCCTTCGCCTGGTAGCCGACCGCCAGCGGCACTCCCGGCAACCGCCGGACCGTCTCTGCGCGAAGTTTGCTCCAGGTCCCATCGGTCATGGTGCCGCCCCAGATCGCCAGCATGCCGGTCGGGCGCGCCGAGGTGTAGGCGTTACGCCGGTCCATGTATTCGCTCTGAGTGCCGATGCCTACAGCGACGACTGTGGCCGTGACCGCCATGACGGCCGCCACGGCGCTCACCGTCCGGGATCGGTGGCGGACCGCGTCGCGGACGGCCACCCGCAGCGGCAGGCGTAACCGCGTGGCCGGCCCTCCGGTGCAGCGGACCAGCCATGGCGTCAACACCACCAGCCCGAACAGGATCAGCACCGCGGAGGCGAGCACCCACGCCGAGCCGCCCTGGCGGCGCGCCACCATGGTCGCCGCCAGTCCGGCCAGCACCAGCGCGGCCCCCGCCAGGGGCCATCCCGGCCGATCGGCCACTGTCGGCGCCCGGCCGGCCAGCACGGCCGCGGTGTTCTGCCGAGCCGCCTGCACGGCAGGCACCAGCGCTGCTACGAGCCCGGTGATCAGGCCCAGCGCGGCGACGCCCAGCACCGGCGCCCACGGTACCCCCGGCGGGCCGACCTGCCCTCCCCAGCGCGCCACCAGCGGGGCGCCCAGCGCTCCGGCCCCGATGCCCAGCACCGTCGCCACGAGGGTGGCCGCACCGCCCAGGACCACTCCGTCGGCCAGCACGATCGTCCGCAGGTGCCCGGCCGAGCCTCCCTGCGCGGCGATCTCGGCCAGTTCCCGGCGCCGTCTGCGGAGCCCGACCGCGAAAGCGGGCCCGGCCAGCAGCACGGTCTCCAGCACCACCATGATCACCATGGCGCCGAGCCCGACCGTTTGCTGCTGGTTCACCACGGAGAAAGCAACCAGGCCGCGCGGCGAGTCCAGGATCGTGGCGCGGGAGGTGACGTACAGGCCGGCCGTGTTCAGCGCGGGCACCTCGGCCCAGGACACGGGCTTTGCGGTGTCGGCGAGCCAGCCCGGGCCGTACTCGCTTGGAGACCAGAACAGAGGCGTCAGCGGCAGATCGGGACCCACGGCCTTTCGAAGCGAGGGCCGGTGCGGGTGCTCGACCACGCCCACCACCCTCAGCGGCGCCGCGCCGGACGGCCGCAGCAGGTCGCCGGGGCGCAGGCCGAGCGCGGGTGTCACCGCGACCTCGCCGGCGGCGGGCAACCTGCCCTCGCTCAATGTCAGCATCCCCCTGGTGAGGGGATCGCGCAGATCGGTCTCCAGCGCGTCGACCTGCCCGGTGCCCAGCCGCAGCGTGCCGGTGCTGAACGGGAGCAACCGGGTGCCCGGTCCGAGCAGCGCCGCCACCTTGGCGGCGTCGAGCTCGGGAGCGGCCGCTTCGTCATCGCCGCCGTTCATGCTCCAGCTCGCCCCGTTCGGCTGCTGCTGGAGCACCGTACCCTTGGGTGCCTGCACCAGGCGGGCGTCGGCCGCGCCGAGCTGGGCCACCAGCCCCTCCTGCGGAGTCAGGCTCATGGTCTCGAGGAGGGTGAGGATCGCCGTGAGCACCAAGACGGGCAAGCCGATCATCACCATGATCAGCGCACTTCGTCCCCGGGAACGCCAGGCGTTGCGGCGGGCCAGGCGCAGCGCGGCCACAACGGCGCTCATCGGGCGCTCACCAGCGACCCGTTCGTGGAATCGGTGATCATCCCATCGCGGAGGAACACCACACGATCGGCCCAGGCGGCGTAGCGCGGCTCGTGGGTGACGAGCAGGACCGCCGCGCCCGCGTCACAGCGAGCCCGTAATATCTGCAGGATCTCGTCGCCGGTGCGCGTGTCGAGCGCGCCGGTCGGTTCGTCGGCCAGCAGCAGGCGCCGCTCACCGACCAAAGCGCGGGCGATAGCGACCCGCTGACGCTGGCCACCGGACAACTCCTCGGGGAAGCGGTCGGCCAGCTCTTCCACCTCGATCTCCGCCAGCACGGCCATGGCCTCCTCCCGAGCCCGGCTCGAGCGCAGGCCGTCAAGCTCGCGCGGCAGCATCACGTTCTCCACCGCCGTCAGCGACGGGATCAGATTGAGGTCCTGGAAGACGTAGCCGACACTGCGGCGCCGCAGCGCCGCCAGATCGCGCACGGTGGCCAGGTCCTGCTCGCCGACGTGCACCGTCCCCGATGTGGGCCGGTCGAGCCCGCCCGCGAGGTTGAGCAGGGTCGACTTGCCGGACCCGGACGGGCCCATGACCGCGACCAGTTCCCCCACGCCGACCTCAAGGCTCACACCCTTCAGAGCGTGTACGGCTGTCACCCCTTCGCCGTGAACTCTGGCCACCTCAGCTAGCCGTACGAACGTCATCTTTCCTCCATCAGAACGGCCTCGCAGTGGTCCAGCCACCGTTGCTCGGCCTCGGCCTTGAAGATCATGGAATCGAGCACGAGCCGCTGGGCTGCGCCTTCAGCGGCGGCTCGCTTGGCTCTGGTCAGCTGCTGAAGGGCTCGCATGGTCGCCGTGCGTTGCTTGTGGATGACCTCGGCGACGTTCACCTTCTTGGCCGCGATGGCCATGGCCAGCTTGATGACCAGTTCGTCGCGTGGCCGGTCGGAGTGGATGACCGGGGTGTTGAACCATCGCTCCATTTCCTTCCGGCCGTTCGTGGTGATCGTGTAGACGACCCGGCCCTGTTCGTCGGTCTCGCCCGGCTCGACCAGGCCGTCGCGTTCCAGGCGGGACAACGTTGTGTAGACCTGGCCGATGTTGAGCGGCCAGGTCACCCCGGTCGTCGCCTCGAACTCGACCCGCAGTTGGTAGCCATGTCGAGGTCCCTTGCTGAGTAGGGCGAGAAGCCCGTGTCTGACCGGCATGAGTACTAAGTATGCATACGCAGTATGCGCCACTCAAGGAGGGGTCCGCAGCGCGCGGACGCGGCGTTCCGCGTACCCGACCACCGTCGCGCCCTCACGTCTCGATCAAGCGCACGACATGTGATCTTCTCTGCCAGGTGGGGTAAAACTGCGGATCGTGAAATGGGGATCGAGCGATGCCCTCTCACCAGCGCCGACTCCCATAGCGGCAAGGCTCGCACAAACGCTCGATTGCCAGAGAAGATTGCCAGACGGCCCCAGGGCGCTGGTTCTGACCGCCGGAGGGGCCGATTTCTTCTCAGAACTCGTTCTCATGCAAGTTGGCGGATCCACGGATTCTGGGAAATGTTTGTGAGAGCATCTGGGGAATGGCCGAGGCCCCAGAACCCGGCGAACACACCGATTTCACCTCTTCGTCTGCCATTAGCACAGAACGCACCCGTGACGCTGATGAGGTCGAGCGTCACCCGTGCCCACGATGCGCTGTAGC
The DNA here is from genome assembly GCF_039537005.1 of Sphaerisporangium flaviroseum. Taxonomy (NCBI): domain Bacteria; kingdom Bacillati; phylum Actinomycetota; class Actinomycetes; order Streptosporangiales; family Streptosporangiaceae; genus Sphaerisporangium; species Sphaerisporangium flaviroseum. Next base: position 53,493 of record NZ_BAAAZR010000063.1, read on the forward strand.
GCCCGGTTCGCCGTGCCGGTCGCGTTCGGGCGCGGTGGCCGGCACCTACCACACCGGCCGACCGGAACCCGGGCCAGCCGTGGCGGCCGGGCACACCGCCGCCCGCGCCGCTCAGTGACGATGGGCCGTCGGCGGACATCCGGATCGGCTACGCCCGCTGCTCCGCCCTCACCCAGGAACTGCAGTCCCAACTGGACGCGCTGGCCGCGCACGGCATTGGCCGCGAGAAGATCTTCGCCGAGAAGATCTCGACCCGGGTCAAGGTACGCCCGCAATTCGAGGCCGCGCTCGCGCTGGCCCGGCAGATCAAAGCGCACGCCCCACACTGCCGGGTCATCCTCACGGTGTATGAGATGAAGCGGCTGGGCCGCGACGCCGCCGAACTCACCGCGCTGGCCGACCACCTCACCGCGCACGGCCTGGTGCTGGAGATGCTCGCCGGGCCGCTGGCCGGCATCTACGATCCGTCCGGGCCGGGCCGGATGCTGTTCGCGTTCTTCGCCGCGATGGCCGAGACCGAACGCGAGGCCATCCGCGAGGCCACCCTGGAAGGCCTGGACGCCGCCGCCCGCAAGGGCAAGCACGGCGGCCGCCCCCCTGTGATCATCGACGACATGCTGCACACCGTGCTGCGCCGCAAGGCCGCCGGGGAACGCGTCGAAGATATCCGCAAAGACCTCATCATCCCCACCGGCAAACGCAAAGGCGAGAACCCATCCCTGGCCAGCATCTACCGGGCCCTCGCCGAGCATGAGAAGAAGCAGGCCTACCCCGAAGCCGTCGAGGCGGCCCACACCGACTTCGCCCTCCTGCAGGGCGAAGACATCCCTCGACCTCGCCTGGCCCGCATCCGACACCCGGGCCAGGCGCTGACGGCGGAGGAGGCCGAACTTCGCCATCGCCTGCAGAGTCAACCTCACCCGAACGCAGAGCTCCGATAGCGCACACGAACAGTCCTGTCAGCTGATCAAAGCCCGCAGAAGTCGCTCGCGCTGCTGCTCGTTCAGCGCGCCAACACGCTGTTTCTCCTCCACCCCGCAGATGGCCATCAACGCCGCGACCCGGGCCGGCCCATACCCGGGAACGGCCCGCAGAACCTGAACCACCCGTGTCCTGCCGACCCGATCCTGCCCGTTGCGCTCGAACACCTCCGACACACTCACCGCGCCGGAGGCCACCTCCGCCAACAGCGCACGACGTGCCGTAGCACCTCGGCTGCCTTCGCCAACGCCTTCGCACGCCGCTCCGACGTCATCGCTGGCAGGGCCATCAGGCACCTCTCCTGTAGAGATATCGGCGGGTCAGTGACTCCCGTCCGAGATCACGACGGGGGGCGTCGCCGATCATCATCCCGCACAGCGTCAACAGATGTGACACTAAACCCGGTTCGCCGTTCCACTCCTACTGGCAGGCCCTCTTGATCCAGCGTCCCCATCTAGCACTGCGAGAGAACTGCATGGCTATGGTCTTGCCCGATGGCAAGACACCATCCGGACGGCGATTGGCCTGAGCCCACTGCCATGCCATCCGATGCAGGTTCTGTACCCGACCTCCTACTCCCTCCTCATCTCCGTTCGACTCGTCGGGCGGCCGAGCTGTTCGAGGCCGCCACCGGCGGCTGGACACTGCACCAACTCCGGCACTCGGCGCTGACCCACGCGGCCGAGGGCGGCGCCAACACCTCCACCCTGCTGGCCTACTCCGGGCACACCTCGGTCGTCTCACTGGCCCGCTACGCCCGGGTCTCCGGAGAAGCACTCGCGCGCTGGCAGGCCGGACGCGATCCCGCCGCCCGCAGGCGCTGAGGGAACGCGCGCTCTCAGCTGTCGATTCGCCGGATGGGAAGGGTGGCCCTGAGCGTGAGCGAATGGCTGGGTGCGGAGGGCTTCCCAGAGCGCCGGCGCGCGGCGCTGCTTCGGCGCTACGCTTGGCTGGCCAGCGAAGATCTTGTGGTGACTGCTCTGGTGGCAGGCCGCGCGGTGGAGCCGTCCCGATCCTCGCCATCAGCGGGGTCCACGACCTGGAGCAGAATCTTCAACAGGTCCTGCGGCGCGTCGCGCATGAGGTTGTGGCCGCTGTCCAGAGCGTACGTCCGCCACGAGGGGTTTTCACGCAACCGATGGTAGACGGGGGTGAACGGGGATTGGCCGTCCCAGCCCGCGGCGTACACGTAGTCCCTGCGGCGGATGTGCGCGAGGTCGCTAGTGAGCTGGAGTGGCTGGAGCAGGGAGGCCAGCGGGTGGGGCGTGGCCCGTGGGTCGAAGAAGGGCAGCGGCCGTACCGCGTAGCCGGTCTCCACCACGTCCATGTACCATCGGCGCTCCTGGTCGGAGACGAGAGTCCAGGTGGAGTCGCCGGGCTCCGGCACCATGGCGTCCAGGTACACCAGGGCGTTCACCCGTTCGGGTGCGCGGTCGGCGGCACCGGTGATCACCATGCCCCCGTAGCTGTGGCCGACCAGCACCGCATCCTGGATGTTTTCAGCGGCTAGCACGCTGGTGACGTCCTGGATGTGCGTGTCGAGGTTCACTCCGCCGTGCAGCAGATGGCTGCGCTCGCTGAGCCCGGTCAGCGTCAGCGGGTAGACGGCATGCCCCTGCGCGCGAAGTTCGCCGGTGAGCTCCGCGAAGCACCAGCCGCCGTGGCACATCCCTGGGATGAGCACGAAGTTGCCCATGATCGTTCTCTCTTTCTCTTGTCGGATTTGGTGTCCGGTAACTTGTGAGGCGCTGCCCGGGAGAACGTCGACCGCATGCGCGGTCTTCTGTGCCGGGGTCGCCGAGGTCAGGCGCACGTCTCAGTTGTGCGCCGGGCCGGGCCGAGGTGCGCCGGGGTGTGTGCGGCCTCCGGCGATGGTGATCGCGGAGGCCGCGGCGCACAGGATCGCGGTCCACGCCAGGGTGGCCTCGGTCGAGGTGTGATCGGCGACCATGCCGGCGATCCACGGCCCGGCGGTCTGCCCGGCCGCGAACACCGTGGTGAAGGCCGCCAGCGTGGCGGTCCAGTCGGCGGGCGGGACGTTGCTCTTGATGAGGGCGGTGATGGCGGCGGGAACGCCCATGAATGTCGCCCCGTAGATGATCGCGGAGGCGAGGACGACCGGTGGCGTGGGTGCTGCCAGCGCGAGCGCCGCTCCGCCGGCCAGGATCGCAAGCAGGGTGGCCAATGCTCGGGTGGCGGCCCACTCGGCGGTGGGGCGGCTCCACAGCGCGGGCGCCGCAATGACGGCCAGGCCCAGCGCCGTCCAGGTGAGCACCACCTGCCCGAGCGAGGCGTGTTGGTCGGCGAGGTAGGCGGACAGGAAAGTGATGTAGGTGATGTACCCAGCGGCGAACAGCAGGTAGGCCAGGGCGGCCCCCCACAGCGGGCGCACGCGGACCCGGCCGGCCGCGGCGGCATGCGCGTCCTCGCCCGTGCTTGCCGCGCTCCAGCTCGCCACGGTCGCCAGTGCAGCAGCGACGGCCAAGCCAACCCAGGCCAGGCGCCAGTGCTCCCCGAGCGCGGGAATGCTCACCCCGCTGACCACGATGCCCAGCCCAGTGCCGGCGAAGTACACGGTGATGGGCGCGCTGGAGGCCGCGCGGGCGGCGACGCGCGAGGCGATCACGCCGCCGGCGACGAACACCACCGCCCCCGCCGCTCCGGCTGCGGTCCGTGCGGCCAGCAGCGCCGGGTAGGCGTCGCTGGCCGCGGTGGCAGCCAGCGACACGGCCGTGAGTGCCATCCCGATGCGGAAGGCGGCGGCGGTGCCCCAGCGGCGCACGACCGCGGCGGTCACCAGCGCGCCGAGGAGGTAGCCGAGCCCGTTGGCGGTGCTCATCGCCCCCGCCTCAGCCAGGGTCCAGCGCAGGTCCTCGCGCATGGCCGGCAGGAGCAGGCCATAGGCGAAGCGCGCGAGCCCGAGCGCCGAGGCGGTGCCGAGCGCCAGCCGGCCCGCCTGCCAGGCCGCCCGAGGCTTCGCCTTCGGTGCCGTCTGCGTCATCGGTCCCATCTCTCGGCGGCACCATCGCCGCGAGGGGTCGCATCCCGCACGTCCGAGACGTTCCGGATTCGCGGGGAGGCGAAAAGGTCTGGCATGACACTCCAAAGATCGAACCGATCGGTACGAACTCGGATGCTAGCAGTAGAACGAACCGACCGGTACGATCTAGGGCATGCCCGTTCCCAAAGGCTCGACGATCGACCCAGAGCGCACCCGAGCGGCCATCCTCGAGACGGCCACCCGGGAGCTGTACGCGCGTGGCCTGGACGGCATCGGCGTTGCCGAGCTGTGCACCCGCATCGGAGTGTCCAAGGAGACGCTCTACCGGCACTTCGGCACCAAGGACGCCCTCGTGGAGTCCATGCTGCAAGCGCGCAGCGAGCGGGTCACGAGCTGGCTGGCCGAAGCCGCCGCAGCCGCCGGGGACGCCCCCGGCGAGCAACTCGCCGCGGTGTTCGACGCCCTCCAGCGGTGGTACGACGACCCGGTCTTCCGTGGCTGCGCGATACTGAACGCGGCCGCCCAGCACCACGTCGACGCCGTTCGCACTATCACCGCGCGCCACCTGGACCGCTACCTCGACCTCCTGACCGGCATCGCCAGCCGTGCCGGAGCCGTCGATCCGCCCCTTCTGGGACGACAACTGCTCATGCTGGTCGAGGGGGCGACCGTCATTGCCGCGCATCACGACGCAGCCGACGCCGGCGAGGCCGCCCGCAAGGCCGCGCTCACCTTGCTGTCCGCCGCCGCTCGCCCCAGCCTCTAAGACTGGCCTTCCTAGCTTCCTGTCTCAGCCGCCGATGCCCGGCCAAGTGGGAGAGCCGGTCGCGGGTCAGCGCCTTCGCGCCGCCGATGACCGGGGTCATCCCGACGTTGCAGCCGTGCGCCACCAGCAGCGCGGCAATCGAGATCCGCAGGTCGGCCAGCCGGGCCGCCTCCTGGTGATGGAGGTGAACGCCGCATCGGCGCCGGTCCAGGAGAACACCTCCAACACCACCTCGGGTAGATCCACCCGCGGCATCATCGCCTCCACCGCCGCCCGCAGCGCCACCAGGCTCGCCGGTTCGGCAACGGCGTCCAACGCCGCCAGGTGCAGCCGACCGTCGGTGCCCATGCTGGCGCTGGTGTTGGCCGGTAGCCGTCCGGCGACCGACAAGGACTCGACCGGCAATGCGAACCTCCACCAGGTCTATGACAAGACCTCCGAAGGTTCTGGCAATGATGATCGACCGGTCAAACCAGGAATCACCAGGACAAACGCTTAGCGCACGATCCGGTTCCGATGTTCCTTTGTTCCTCAGACCCCGAGCAGACCACGTGTGATCGCCGTGATGGACTCCGGTGGTGCGGTCGAGGTGCGCAGCGCGGCCAGTGCCGCGCGGGCAGCGGCGTGCAGATCATCGAGCACCTGGTGCACCGGTGTGAGATCGGCGCGGGTGCGCCGCGCGGCCAGCAGGGCGGTGATGGTGATGTTGACGTGGTGCTGGGCGCGCAGGAGGGGGCCGTCGGGGTCGAGGGAGACCGAGTCTGCCTCCGGCAACGGGAACAGGCAGGCGGGTGGTCCACCGCGCGGCGAGTTCTCCGGGAGGGCGAGCCCCAGATCACCGAGGTAGGGCGAGCCGGCAAGCTCGGTGCGGGTCCAGGCGTGGCGGCGTCCGCAGGCCGGACAGGCGTCCAGCAGGAGCGTGTGGTGGCGGGTACAGGCGAAGCTCCAGGCCAGTAGCGTGACAGGACAGGGCCCTGGTAGCGGTGGCCGTCGATCTCCACGCCGTAGTGCTGGATCGTGCGCCACTCGGTCTTGAGGAACTCATAGCCCAGGTCCGGATGTCGCGGGACCTCGATGTAGCCGGCCCGCGCGATACCGTGCTCGAACATCGTGGCCAGCGACATGCGCAGCTTGGGCAGATGCGGATCGAGCAGGCTCGCGTGCGGCCTGTGGTGATACACGGCCGCGACCCATTCACGGATGATCGCTTCGAGTTCGTCGAGGAAGAAGAACGCCTCCGCCTCGGGACTCAGGCCGCGGGAGTGGACATCCGGCCCTTTGCAACCCGGCAGCGCCTGCACCAGATCCTCCCGTAACGTGCGGAAGAACCGTTCCACCGGCCCCTTGTCCCGGCCCGTCCTTGACCGAACCGGCTGAATCGAGATGCCCCACCGGGCGCACGCACCTGGTCAGATGCTCCAGCACATAGATCTTGCCGTGGCCGACCACGATCGTCTCCGGCACCACCGCGGGTGACGCCGCCCCCGGCCGCTCGATCACGAAGGGGTCCAGCAGCACCGCCCGTGCTGGGGCCAGACCTATACGGCCCGGCGTTGGGCTCCACACCAACCTTTGGCGCCTGATCTCATCCAGGCGCCAAACCGAACACCGCAACGACGCGGTCAGGCAGGCTCGCATGGCCGGGGACGATCCTGCCTGACGCACGAGCCGCGGGCCGGGCAGGAGTCCCGATCATCGTTTCAGACGCGCCGTCCCGCCCGCGCGACGATGTCGGCCGCCGCCGGGTCGGCCTTGATCGCTTCGTCAAAGGTTTTCTTGGGCAGCACGGTGTTCCCGGCCACGGTCACCGTCTTGGGCGGGTCATCGTAGCCGTCGGGCCGGACGTCCCAGAAGTTGCCGATGAAGGCGACATTTTCCATCGGAGGGCCGACCTGCAGCACGATCGGGGTATCGGCCCGGCACACGACGTTCCCGATGACGGTGATCCACGCGGCGCCGTAGTCGGTGTAGAGCCCGAAGTTGTAGGACGTGAGGACATCGCGGATCACGTTGCCCCGGACCACCGCCCCGCCGGCGAACGACGAGCCCTGCGGTGCGGACAGGTAGATCCCGCCGCCGTCCATCAGCACCCCCATGCTGCGTTCGACGAGGTTCGCGACCACCTGGGTCCCGTTGGCTCGCTCGCCGCCGGTGATCACGATGCCGTTGTGCGGAACGTCGTGGATCTCGTTGTGCGCCACAGTGGTCTCTTCGGATTCGACCACCAGGATGGCGGGGGAACCGCGGTACTCGGTGCCGATGTGGTGGACGAGGTTGTCCTCGACGGTAACGCGAGTGGCACCCTGGATCGCGATCCCGCTGCCCGAGATCTCGTCGAAGACGTTCCCCCGGACCTCGACGGCGGCGCCGCCCTCGATCGCCAGTCCGCCGGCGCCGAGGCGGGTGAAGTGGTTGCCCTCCAGCACGATCCGGCTGACCCAGTCGAAGGCGACGTTGGCCGGTAGCTGGGTTGGAGCCGCCGGAACGTGGACGTAGCCCACTTCGGCACCCATGTCGATCTTCTGGAACTCGCCCTGCTCGTGACGAGCGTTGCCGTGATAGTGCAGGTAGCCGCCAGTGCGGGTGGGGCCAGACCAGTTCGCCTCGGCGAAGGTGAGGCCGCGCAGCACGATGTCGTGCACGCCCTGCCCGCTGACGAGGGTCTCCAGAACGGGCACGATCGCGGTGGTCTTGCCGATCTCCTCGCCGGGACGCGGGCGGTAGTGCAGGACGTGTCCGCCCGGTTCGGAGCGGTCGACGGCGAAGGTGCCCGGCTCATCGAGGAAGGCCACGTTGTTCTCGAGCACGGATGGCGCGGCGAGGCCGTCCCAGGTCCCGTCACCACCTGCGCCGTACCACTTCGAGTCGTAGAGGGACTTGGCATTGTCGAAGGCGGGCTGGGCCATGGTGATGGTGGTCGAGGAGCCGTCTCCGGAGATCGCGGCGACCGCCAGGCGAGCTTCGGACCACGGGTAGACGCCGGGGTAGACGAACTCCAGTCCTGAGGGATCCGGCCAAGCCTGAGGCTCCATGCTGTCCGTGACGTAACCAGTAGCTGTTTTCGTCACGCTTCCTGGGAGCCCGGTCGTGCGGGCCGCCCGGGACGCGGGGCGGCCGTCGACGGAGAGCCGTCGCGGCTCCAGTTCGCCGATCGGGGCGGTCCATGCGCCGTCGGCGCCCGCGGACCAACCGGTGATCTCGCGGCCGCCGCTGAGCACGGCCTTCTCCTGTTCGGCCGTTCCGTAGCCGTGGGCCTGGTAGACCACCCGGAAGCCGTTGGTGCCGGAATCGGCAGACGTGTCGTCGAAAGTGAGCGGTTCTTCGAGGTGGTAGACGCCGGCTCGGAAGGCGACGACGATGTCGCCGGTCATCTCGGTGGTGAGCGCACGGACGGCTCTCTGAGCCGCGTGCGGGGTGGCGAACGGCCGGTCGAAAGTGCCTGACCAGTCGTCCTGGCCGTCGGGGGACACGTAGAACCTGTTTTCGGGCATGGTGGAGCTCCCCTGCGAGATGGTTTATAGGATATACTGAGGTTTATCAGCTAAACACGAAAGAGTGACAAGCGTCAAGGGAGTAGCGGTGGCTGAAGACGACGCGCAGCCGGATCCGGAGCGTGCGATCGAGCTGCTATGGGGCGCGCACGAACCGGACCGGCCCGGGCTGAGCCTCGGCCGGATCGTCGCGGCGGCGATCGAGGTCGCGGACGCCGAGGGGCTCGGCGCGCTGTCCATGCGCAAGGTCGCGGAACGGTTCGGCACCACGACGATGTCGCTCTACCGGTACGTTCCCGGCAAGGCGGAACTGGTGGAACTCATGCGAGACGCCGTCTACGGGGAGGCGCCCCTGGAGCCCGCGGACGGGCTGGATTGGCGCGCCGGCCTCGAGCGCTGGGCGCGGCGGGCGTGGGAGATCTACCAACGGCATCCTTGGCTGGTCTACAGCGCGGGAAGCCGCCGCCTGCCCGGGCCGAACATCATGGCCGGGTACGACCACGCGCTCGACGTCGCGTCGCGCAGCGGTCTGGAGCCGGCTCAGGTGATCGCGGTCGTGAACCTCGTGGGTGGGTTCGTCGAGTCGGTCGCGCGTCAGGCGGGGGAGACCGCGGAACTTCAGCGGCGCACCGGGATCTCCCATGAGCGCTGGTGGAGCGAACGCGAGTCTCTGTTCGAGCGATTGGACGCCTATCCGGCCTTGGGAAGGCTGTGGGAGAGCGGAGGGATGGACCAGCCGCTCGATCCCTTCGAGTTCGGGCTGCAGCGCACGCTCGATGGCGTCCAGGCGCTCGTCGCAAGCCGGGGGAGTGAGGTAATGCGTGACGAAATTGGGGGAGCGGAGTGCGCGATGTGCGGGAAGCCTGTTGACGAGGGAGGGCGGGGACGGCCACGGGACTACTGCTCAAGGGCCTGTCAGCAACGTGCCTATCGCCAACGTCAGTCGACTCGGTCTTGATTCTTCGTCAGCGCCGTGGGTGAAGTAGGTCAAATCCTCGGTCAGCTGACGGAACAGAAACGCGTGACCGATGGAGGCCGGGCCGGTGGCGAGGATGCCGATGAGCTCATCGCGCACCTCCCAGCCGTGGCAGTACGGGCAGTGCACCACACTGTGCCCCCCCCGTGCTCGGCGAGCCCGCGGCGCCTCCGGCAGCACATCCGTGAGGCCGGTGGCCACCAGGATGCGGCGGGCGGTGATGCTGCGACCGTCGGCCAGGGAGACGGTGAACCGCAGATCCCCGTCCACCGACGGGGCGGCAGACTCGGCCGAGACCACCTCGCCGAAGACGATGCGCCCGCCGTACTGGCGCACCTGCTCTCGGCCCCGTCGAAGGATCGCGGGAGGCGGGGTGCCGTCCAGGACAATGAAGCCGTGCACGGCCTGCGCGGGCCCGTTGCGCGGAGAGCCGCTGTCGATCACGACGACCGAGCGTGTGACGTGCCACAGTTAGCGTCGCTATTCCTGCCACGCTTTGTCGTGTCGGGATGCCCAGGTCTCGTGGTCATAGGTCTTCGACGTAGCCGGCGGCGATGTCGTCGGGTGGGTTGGTGTACAGGCGCAGGTAGCGGTCGTTGGCGTGGCCGAGGCGGCGTTCGAGTTCGGCGCGGTTGTGGCCGGAGGCCTGCGACAGACCGAAGGCGAAGGTGTGGCGGGCGTCGTGCGGGCGCAGGGCGCCGAGTTGACGGTCGGGGTCGGTGGTCTGGGCGTCGTGCAGGCGGCCGACCTCGCTGACGATGGTGTTGATGGAGCGGGCCGAAAGGCGGCCGTCGGGGCGGCGGGCGGCGATGGAGGCGGCCGACAGCAGCAGCGCGGCCGCTGCGGTGCTGGTAGCAGCGTCGCCGGGCCGCTCCTGTTGGAGGTAGTCGGCCAGCGCTTGGCGGGCGTCGCGGCCGAGGAACACGGTGCGGCTGGTGCGGCCCTTGCCGCGCACGCCGGTCAGGCGCGCCTTCTTGGCCTGGCGCAGCCGGTGGGGGTCGGCCGGCTCCAGTTGGTCCAGGTCCAGGCCGACCACCTCGGCACGGCGTAGCCCGGTGCCGAACAGCAGGTAGACGATGGCCCGGTCGCGCAGCGGGCGGGCGTGGGCGTGCACCCGGGGGCGAGGCAACGCCGCGGTGCCGGCGGCCCTTCAGCTCGTGGAAGGTCTCGATCCGGTCCACGACGTTCTTGATGGTGCGCACCTGGGCGGCGGCCAGCGCTCGCGGCTGCGGGGCGGGCAGTGGTAGCGGGGCGACTTCTTGGTCGGGTCGCCGTGGCGCAGCAGCCCTTCGGGGGCGTGCGCGGTGATCCAGGTGAACAGCGCCGACAGGTGCGCGAGATGGTTGTTGACGGTCGCCGGCGCCATCGGCGCGGGCGTGTCGTCACGGCCGCGGTTGCCGGCGGCGGCCAGGTGGTCGCGCCAGGCGGTGACCTCGCGCACGGTGACGGCCGAGAGCCGGTCGTGCCCGAGGCCGTCGGCGATCCAGGCGCCGAAGCGTTCCAGATGCCGGGAGATCTTGGCGATGACCTCCGTCGAGCGGGCTCCGCGCACGGCCAGATCGAGGTAGCGCTCCATCCACACCGGCAGGCTGTCGTCGGCCGGATCGAGGCGTTCGGGAAGCCAGACCACCTTTCGTCAAGTGATTTCGGCGTGATCCTGCCCGGCAGGCCTGGACGCCGAGCTGGGGGTGGAGGACGGCATGGAGCCACATTACTTCACGGAAGGGTCATTTCCTGAAGTGAATGTCCTCCCGTCAGGGGCGCCGACGGGACCATCCGGGTTCGGCCCTTCGCCGCGGCGGGATAGCCGCGAAATTCTCCGCCCTGGCGCGAAATGATGGCCTGACTCCCTACATAGGCACAGATGTCCGTACATCAAAGCTATGAAGGAGGCGGCCATGGGGATGCCGAGGAGACCAGGCGCGGGACCAGCCCGTGGGTAGTGAGCCGGCCAGGTTCGAGTCCGTTTACCGGGAGACGTATGGCCGGATCACGGCGTACGCGGTCCGCCGCTGCCACTCGCCGCAGGATGCGGCGGACGTCGTGGCGGAAACCTTCGCCATCGCCTGGCGGCGGATGGGTGAAGTGCCGGATGGAGAGCAGGCCACGCTGTGGCTGTATGGGGTGGCGCGCAAGGTGCTGGCCAACCACTATCGGGTCGAGGTGCGCCGCCAGGCCCTCAATGTGGAGCTCGACGCCGAAATGGCCGACCTGTACCAGGCCGCTCCTGACAGCGGGGTCGAGCTGACGGCGATCGCGCAGATCTTCCGGGCCTTGCCGGACACCGATCGGGAGCTGTTGTCCCTGGTCGCCTGGGAGGGACTGGACCGGCAGCAGATCGCCGCCGTGCTCGGTATGTCGCGCAACGCCGTACGCATCCGACTCCACCGCGCCCGCAGGCGCTTCGCCCGCGCGCTCGCCGAGGCGGGCGTGCACTTCACATCGGAAAGCCGGTTGACCCCCGCGGAGGGACATCTGTGATGAAGAACATCGACGACATCGACGAGATCACGCGTGCGCTGGCGCGGGTGGAACCGGGCAAGCCGGGAGGGCACGCCTCCGATGCGGGGGCGCGGAAGCTGCTGGTCTCAATCGCCGCCGAGCAGCCCGGCCCATCCGCCATCCGCCTGCGCCCTGCCCGGCGCCCTGCCCAGCGGCTGGCCCTGGGGCTGGCGGGCGCGGGGCTGCTCGCCGTGGGCATCGTGGTGGGGCCGAGCCTGCTGAAGGGCAGCGGCACCCCCTCCTACGCGGTCACCAAGGAACCCGACGGTGTCGTATACGTCCAGATCCGGGATTTCCGCGACAAGGCGGGGCTGGCGAGACGGTTGAAGGAACTCAATGTCCCGGCCACCGTCGACTACGCCCCCCCGGGCAAGTGGTGCCAGGAACCGCGCGGAACCTCGGTGCAGGACATTCCCCGCGGCCTGTACTCCGTGCCGGAGAACATCCCGGGGGAGGAACACAGCCTGGGCTGGCAGATGCGGATCGACACCAAGCTCTTCAAGCCCGACCAGACGTTCGTCTGGACGATCAGCGACCACGGCACGAGCACGATCCTTATGAGCGGCCCGGTCGCCCCGTGCGTTCTCGTGCCCGACAAGTCAAACGAGCCGAAGGCGGGGGACAAGGCCGACTACCGGCTGGCAACCACGAAGGGCCGCTCACTCGCCGGCTTCCGGGTGGACGAGAAGACCGTCGGCGAGGTCCTGCCCGAGCTCAAGAGGCGCGGGTTGAAGGTCGAGTACCTGATCATGGCGGTCGCGCCGGACAACCCGGGCGGCTTCGGCGAGCTCCGCACGCAGACCGAACCCGTCGGCGACGACTGGATCGTCTGGGAGGCGGAGGAATCCATCCTCAAACCGGGGCTGATCCGCCTGCTCGTCACCGACAAGCGCTTCGACAGGAACCCTGTCTACGGTGGTCCACGCGACAACGTCGTCAAGGAATAAGTCCTGCCCGGGCAGCCATGACACATCGGCCGGCTGACACACCGGCGCTGCAGCCGCTCCCCACCCTCGACCAGGCTCGCAATGGGGAATGGCGCTGGGGCTCGAGGCCGTGAGCAAGTGCCACGGCAAGCTCGCCGGCCACCTCGATGGCACTCGCCCCGTCGGCTCCACCGGCGAGACCTCGGCCGGGCAGATCCTGGCCGCCCGCGCCGTCATGTACACCCCCAAAGTCCACAACACCCCGCACAACCTCGACAAAGAGAGCTCATTCCTGTGCGATCGCTCGGCTGGAACGTCGACTCACCGTCCGCCTCGTCGGCCAGATCGAACGCATCCTGAAAATCAACGACATGTCCACCGTCACCAAAGAAGTCGTCGAAACCGCCCGCAAGAACCTCGTCATCGGCTCGATGTGACCACCCCACACCAAGCACACCAAATCGCGCACCACCACAACAACATCGCGCAAAAGGCCGTTGCCCGGCCCCAAGGACTCGGGAGCCGGGCAACGGCCTTTGTAAGGCCCACCAGTCCATCACCAGCTGCCGAACCACCACGACAAGAGCGCGGCAGAAACAGCGTCATTAACCGTGGCACGTCACAACCGAGCGGCGGGAGCGGGCGAGCGTAAGTGCACCGTTCAGCCCCGCGGAGCCCCGCCGATCACCACCGCGTCGACGGTCCCCTCGGGCAGTGCGTCGCTCGCGTACGGAGAAGTCGTCACAGCCATGGCCTCCTGCTTTTCCTTGTGCGTGGCCGCCCCACACGTTGCGGACCATCTGCACACGACGCTAAGCCAGATATGCACTGAGGGCATACGATGTTGCCTATGACGCAAGAGGATGGAGATTTGGACAGCCTCGTACGCAAACGCCTCCGCGCTCTGCGGGTGGCACAGGGCTGGTCCCTGGAGGAGCTGGCGAAGCGGGCCAACCTCAGCCAGTCCTCACTGAGCCGCATCGAGAACGGTCAGCGCCGCCTCGCCCTGGACCAGCTCGTCACCCTCGCCCGCGCGCTGGACACCACCCTCGATCAGCTCGTGGAGACCGCCACCGACGACGTCATCACCAGCCCGACGATCGATGCCGCCCACAGCCGAATGCGCTGGACCATAAGGGCCGACCCCGGCATGAGCGTGGTGCGCCAGCGCCTGACCGAACCACCCCCCGAGAACCAGGCGCGCATGCGTGCCCACCCGGGGCGCGAATGGCTCGTCGTCCTGTCCGGCACCGCCATCCTCATGCTCGGCCACCGCCGCTTCCGCCTCGAGGCCAACCAGGCGGCCGAATTCCCCACGATGATGCCGCACGCGATCGGCGCCGAAGGCGGACCCTGCGAGATCCTGGGCATCTTCGACCGCGACGCCCGCCGCGGCCACCAGCGCGACGACGGCGACGGCGACGAGAGCACTCCCGCGTGACGGCCAGATCCGCGGCCTGCGTAGAGACGGACTCTTGCGCGTCAGGCAGCACACCCGGTCATCGCCTTGCGCGAACCGGGATATCTAGTGCCACAGACGCATAGCCGCCCTAGGGTGAAAAGCATGAGCCACGCACACGCCCACACCCCTCACCGCGGCGCCGCCCACGGCACCGACCGCGACGGCCAGGCGGAGATCCTCGACCTGGACGCCGAGGTCCTCGCCGAGCACACCGCCTCCATCACCGCATGGCTGCCGCTGAAGACCGGCCCACACCACATCGTGGATCTGGGCTGCGGCACCGGCGCGGGCACCTTCGCCCTCCTCGACCGCTTCCCCGACGCGCGCATCACCGCCGTCGACGCCTCCGCCGACCACCTTCAGCGCCTGCGCACCAAGGCATGCGCGCGCGGCCTCGAGGACCGCGTACGCACGGTGCAGGCCGACCTCGACGAAGCCACCTGGCCGGACCTCGGCTCACCCGACCTGGTGTGGGCGTCGGCCTCGATGCACCACATGGCCCAACCCGACAGCGCACTGCGCACCGTCCACGACGCGCTCGCGCCCGGCGGCCTGTTCGCCGTCGTGGAACTGGCCGGCCACCCCCGTTTTCTGCCCGAGAACGCCCCTGCGGACCGGCCCGGCCTCGAAGAGCGCGTCCACGCCGCGGCCGACCGCCGCCAAGCCGAACACCTGCCCCACCGCGGCGCCGACTGGGGCCCGATGCTGACCGCCGCAGGCTTCACCATAGAGGGCGAACGCACTATCGCCGTCAACATCGAAGGTGACCGCAGCGAGGCAATCGGCTGCTACGCCGTCGGCGTCCTGCAGCGCATCCGCAGCGTCATCGCCGACCGGCTCACCCCCGACGACCTCGCCGCGCTCGACCAACTCCTCGACACCAGCAGCCCGGACAGCATCCTGCGCCGCGATGACCTGACGGTACGCACCGAACGCACTGTCTGGGCCGCCCGGCGCGCCTGACACCGAGCGCGGCGGTGCCACGTCCGGCGCGGTCACGCGGAACCAGGCCGTCGCATCCGCGTGAGGCAAGGGCACTCTCACAAACGACCGGTTGTGACAGTTCTGCGGGTGCCACCGGAATACGGCAGAAACGGGCCGCGTAGCTAGATGATCGCTGGTCAGTGCTGTGCAAGTGCTGCGCAGGCGTGGATCTCGAGATCTTCAGCGTGCGGGCCGCCTCGGTCACCGATTTGCCATCGTCAACGAGGCGGCAGCGGGCCTGGCCGTCTCCATCCGCACGGCTCTGCGATTCCTCACAGTTTCTCAACTGAGCATGCCCCGTGCTGGTCAAGAAGACCGTCCCATACGATGATCTCTGCATGTCGTCCCGTACGTCCGCCACGCTGGCGGGCTTAGCCCTGGCGGTCCTGACCGCCGGATGCGCCGATCCGGAGGCCGACCGGGTGTCGCTCGTCAGCACGCCCCAGCCCCCGGCGTCTTCGCCACTGCCGTCGCTCACGGTGGTCCCGCCGCCCTCGCCCATGCTGTCCTCGGGTCCGGTAAAGCACCCGTTCCCGATGGCGACCTCCTTGACCGACCCCATGGCGACCGCAGCGCCCCTGACCACGACGGGCCCACCGCGGTTCTTCGTCTCTGCGCGCACTCCACTCACCCGTTTCCCCGGCCAGTCCAAGACCGCTGTCTTCACCCCGGTACCGCCGGCCGTGCACAACGCCGAGACCGGGGCGTTCATCGCCAACATCCCGCTGCCGCCCGGCATCGCCGGCTCCTGGCACCTCGCGGCCGCCGCCCGGGACAACCGCACGTTCGCCATCGCCGGCTGGACCGGGTCGACGAACCCCTCCATTCGCTTCTTCCTGGTACACCTCGATGAGAACGGGCGACCCGAGCAGCCGGTGGCCCTCACGCCAACCGACCCCGACGACCTGACTCTGGTCCACGACCTCGCCCTCAGCGCCGACGGCACCCGGCTGGCCTACTCCACACCGCTCATCGGAGGCGGCGCCAAGATCTCCGTGCTCGACGTCGCCACCGGCCGGCGCCGGGACTGGAAGACGATGACGCACCCGATGGTGAGCGGCCTGTCCTGGGCCCCGGACGGCCGCTCGCTCGCCTACGTGCTGGGTGGCCGCGCCATCGCTCTGCTCGACCTCACCGCCCCGGACGGCGCCACATCCCGGATCATCAAGGCCGCCACGGGCGCCCTGCCGATGGAGTCGCTCGCCTACACCCCCGACGGCAGCGCGCTGATCTACGCGACCGGGCACACCGTCGAACGCATCCCTCTGGCGGGCGGCCCGGCGCAGGTCCTGGCCCGGCCGGAGCTGCCGCCCGACGCCTCACTGAGCCTGCGCTTCAGCGTCGACGGGACGGGAGAGCACCTCCTGTACGTGCACGGGTGGCGCGCCTACCATGCCGACCTGGCCGACGGCGCGGTCACCTCGGTGCCGATCACGGTCCACGAGCGTCCAGGTGAGGGCAACTCTCCGCGCGCAACCTGGTGACCACCGGCTAAGCGGCCGCCAGGCCGCGCCAGCTCGGCGCGGTGCCATATTGATCCCAATCCGCCCGTGGGCTGTGCTCGGTCCTCCAGCGGACCTGTGGAACGCGATGGAACGTCAAGGACCGGGTTGGACCGCCTCTTCTGTTGAGGGAGCACGTCGAGTCCGGAGGGATTGGACGCCCGCTCGCGAATCCACCAGAAAAGGTCCGAACGGAGAACGACATGCGCATCACCATGCCCCGGGCAGCGAGCATCCGGCGAAGCGGCGCCCTGGCGCTGACCGCCATCGCCACAGGGGTGCTGCTCTGGCCCGTCGCCGCCCAGGCGGCCACCGGCAGCGAGCTGGGAACACCCGTCGCGCAGACCGACACGAGCAGGGGACTACCGCCAGGCATCACCTCCGCCCTGCCGGTGACGTTCACGGCCGGGGACTGCCGGCAGTTCGGGAACGGCACCACCGACAGCCTGAACTCATCGGTGCGCCTGGACAGGCCCGACGCGAACGGCAACTCCCGCGTAACGTGGGTGGCCCACACCGCCACGCGAAAGACCAGCAACGCCGACATCTGGCATGCCAACTTCGTCTTCAAGACCGCGTTCGGCACCCGGATCCTGACGACGGGTACGTTCGACTCGGTTCCCATGACCGCGATCAACTTCCCCTACGCGACGGTGAGAAGCGCGCCGGTGAGGGTCGACCCCGCCTTGTTCTTCGCCATCACCCAGGTCGACTGGTTCGGCGACTGCTGACGGGCCCAGGATCTCGCGGGCGCGGGACATCGTCTTGCCGGCGTCCGGGTGGACCGGAATCGTCCACCAGGCGGGCGTCGACACCGAGTTCGGCGACCACGTAGCGCAGGACGCGCACCCGCATCCGTTCACCGCGCCGGGACGGCAACAGCAACGACGGCCCGGGCCGCCAGGCTTCCGGATGAGCCGTGAAGGTCAAAGATGCCATGGGCCCCATGGTCAGCGTGGGGGAGCGGTGCCGCCACGCCCCACCCGACCCCGGCCCGGCCTGCCCGGCGGCCGGGGTGGTGCCGGCTGGAGGAGAGGCCCTGCCCCGTCTTGGTATTCGGGTGGGGCCAGGCCTGGAGCCACCCGCAGGGTCGATCTCCTCCGAGGGCAGCGCCCTATAAGGGGGTGCTACCAGTAGAGCGCTCAGTCGTGTCGGTAGCGGTCTAACTGGTATGGGTCAGGTCGAGGACGACTCACGCGGGCACCGCGTGCCGTCGCAAGCTGCACGACAATCACGACGTTGTCATTCACCCCTAGTGGAAATGCACCGGCAGCGATCGCGCCGAATTCTCCGCCATGATCCCCACAATGGCCTGAATAGCGGCCACTCCCTGACCGCTTCTCCTGCGACCGTTGTCGCGTGCCAGCCAACGACAGCAACCCAAAGGGCCCGAACGCCGTGACCGCCACCACCACCACGAGCCTCGCCGAGCCCCCGGTGCGGCGCCGCCAGAGCGACCACATCGACCTCTCCCAGACCCGCCACCCCGACATCGCCGACGCGTGCGCCGCGGCATGAGCCGATGACCGTTCTCGACACCCGCGCACTCAACCGCGCGACCCTCGCCCGCCAGTTACTGCTCGATCACGCCGACATGCCCGTCCTCGACGCCATCGCGCACCTGTGCGGCTTGCAAGCACAGGAACCGCAGGAACCGTTCGTCGGACTCTGGTCGCGGCTGCGCACGTTCGACCCGGCGACGCTCTCAGACCTGCTGACCCGGCGAAGCGTGGTACGGACCCACCTCATGCGCCGCACCGTCCACCTCCTCACCGCCGACGACACCCTGGCCTGGCGCGCCCGCCACGACCTCATGCTGCGCCAACGGGTACTCGGGACCTACCGCCGCGAGCTCACCGGGGTGGACCTCGACGAGCTCGCGACGGCAGGCCGGGCGGTGATGGCCGACGACGAGCCCCGCTCCATGACCGAACTCGCGCGGGCGCTGACCGAGCGCTGGCCCGCACCGGGACCGCGGCCACTGGGCGAAATGCTGATCGCCGCCCTCATCCCAATGGCACAGCTACCACCGCGCGGGCTGTGGCGCACCAGAGCCGGAGTGCGCAACGTCCTGCTCTCCTCCTGGCTGGGACGCGAGATCGACCCGCCGGCCCCGAAGGGCTCCGATCCGGTCGGCGAAGCGCTGGTACGGCGCTACCTAGCCGCGTTCGGCCCCGCCGCCACGGCCGACCTGCGCGCCTGGTGCGGCCTCGCCGGACTACCGGCAGCAGTGGCCGCGATACGCGAGGAACTGGTCACCTTCCGCGACGAGCATGGCCGGGAACTGCTGGACCTCCCCGACGCGCCGCGCCCCGACCCCGACACACCCGCCCCGGTGCGGTTCCTGCCGGCGTTCGACAACGCGCTCCTCGGCTACCACGACCGCAGCCGGATCGTCGACGACGCCCACCGCGGCCTGTCGGTCGCCGGCGCTCGCGTTGTCCTGGTCGACGGCCGGGTCGCCGCGACCTGGAGCGTCAACGCCGGCACCGTGGTCGTCACCCCGCTGCGCCGCTTCTCTCGAACCGACCGCACCACCGTGGCCGAGCAGGGGCGGGCGCTGGCCGCGTTCCTCTCCGACAACGACAGCCACCGCGTACAGATCGCCGCGTCTCCCCGCTGAGCGGCACACCCGCAAGCCACCGGCCACGCCGACAACCGGCCACGAACCGACGGACACCGCCGGCGCCTTGCGAACCGCCTCCGGCTCCCCAGTCGTTCGGATCGCGCCCGCGGTACTCCGGTTTGAGGTTCTCCTGACCCCATGATCCCGTCATCGACCGCTCCTTCATTTCAAGGTCGTGGTGGCGGCAGACGGTCACGCTCGCGTCACGGCGCCGTGGCGGGGGAGTGGACACCATGGGCGTGTGGCGACCCACCCCCTCGGACACACCGGGATCGGACACACCGGAAAGCCCTCACGGAAGGAACCGCCCATGGTGAGCAGACGACCCCTCGCCCTCCTCGGCCCGGCGCTGCTGTCGCTCACGCTGTGGCCCGGGGGAGCGGCCCAAGCCTCCGCCGATCCCGCGAGCACCCACACCGACACCGCACGGGCCCCAGCCGCGACACCCGGCGACCCCGTGGACTACCGCGAAGGCTTCACCGACGGCTACCAGGACGGCAGGAGAGACTGCGAGGTCAAAAGCCCCATCAGCAGAAGAGACATCGGCCTGCTCGAAGGGGACTACGAGATCGGATACACCGACGGCTACGACAGCGGCCGTACCGCCTGCCGGGACAGGTCCGACACACGCGACGAGGACGAGAGCTGACACGCACAACCCGGCCCCGACGCGGCACCGGTGCGGCCTTCACTGCGGTGCCGAACCCGGGGGAGTAGCCGGCAGGCGGTTCACCGGCAGCCGCTGCCCAGACGGCCTCGAACGCAGGACGATCCACGCGACGGCCGCCATCACCACCATCTCGCACCCCAACATGACCGCGTACAAGCCCGCACCCGGGGCGATGAAGCTCCCCGCCGCGATGTTGTGCCCCGCGTGCACGCCGATCGGCAACCACAGATCCCCACCCGCGATCCGGCACACCACCAGCAACCCGCCCATCACCGCCGCCTGCGCCACGTACAACACCCGCTCGGTCAGCGTCACCGCCTCGCTGTGAGACACGATGTGCAGCACCCCGAACACCAGCGAGCTGACCACCAACGCCGTACCCGGCCGCCACACCGCACTCAAGTTACGGAACAGATACCCCCGGAACCACAACTCCTCCGGCACCGCCTGCGCCAGCAGAGCCCCCGCGACCACGACCACCACCCGGTCGGCCGTCAGCCTGACCTCCCACCGCGCCGCGCCCAGCACCACGCACAACCCGTCGGCCACGACGATCACCAGGAAACCGGCGGCAAGTCCCACGAGCACCTGGGGGACAACCCTCGCAGTGAACCCCAAACCCGGCTCACCTCCCGGCCGGCGATCCACGAAACGCCGCGCACCGCCGACCAGCGACACCGCCAGCAGCGCCATCACCACGTCCACGCCCACCACGGCGGCGACCTCAGGAACG
This sequence comes from Sphaerisporangium flaviroseum, assembly GCF_039537005.1. Lineage (NCBI taxonomy): Bacteria > Bacillati > Actinomycetota > Actinomycetes > Streptosporangiales > Streptosporangiaceae > Sphaerisporangium > Sphaerisporangium flaviroseum. The sequence continues at coordinate 74,113 of NZ_BAAAZR010000063.1, forward strand.
CCCGGAACCAGCCCCGCCGCCAGCGCCGCCACCATTCCCGCGACCACCGACGCCACCAGCCCGCCGACCGCCATCAGGCAGTACCACCCAGGCCTCAACCGCCCGCCGGTCGTACGGAAGATCCTCATACGCCAACGCTAGGAACAACGGCACCCCACGCGCACGCCAACACCACCAACAACGGCACTATCCGCGCACCCAACCTGCGATTTCTCCCACCATGCCCCAAACGCGACCGGGATCAGCCACCGACCTTGAACGTACTTGGCGACATCGAACGCCTCTGTTCGCCGGGGGAGAGGCTCTCCCTGAGCGTCCTTGGAATGCAGGTCCATGATCGCCACCATAGAACCTCACCAGGCCCGACCGGGGTCTCCCAGCGGGCGCGGACGCCCGCAATCTCCCTTGTTCACGGCGCACCCGGAAAGAGACCCGCCCAGAAAACACCTTTAACCGTACAGAAGCGCTATTCTGTCTGGTTTAGCATCTGACGCCTACGCCCGCCCTCGCCGACGTCCCCCGACCAAAATCGTTCACGGGTGAACGGCAGGACACCTCGGTCCATCCCGACACGACCACCCACCCCCTCCAGCAGGGGAGCATCCACGGCCCGGCCACACCACACCGCACAAGAGCGGCTTCGGGGGTCCTACATCATGCCGTTCTCCACGAACCGCTCCCACGGATACGGCCGGAGGTCCTTGGGCAGCGTGAAGTAGGGCCCCACGCCCAGGGACATCCCGATGGCGTTCAGCATCGAGTAGGTGTCGAAGGTGCTGGTCGCCAAGTTGCGGTCAAAGCCGTACAGCACCTCTCCATCGCGCACGCGGCGAAACCACTCGACCGACTTGTCCAGGGAAAGCCAATGAGCCGATGGACCCAGGGCGTCCAGAAGGTGGTAGTTCCAGACGCGTCCCTGCTGCTGGAAGACCACGTTTCCGCTGCCGCGCAGCGCAAGGAGCTCGCGCGAGGTCTCCGAGTACTCCCGGGTCTTGATGATGAAGTCGCCCAACGAGACGGCCAGCTCCGGATCGTGCTGCCAGGCCTGCCACAGTCTCACCATCGAGCTCCTCGGACGCGCCCGCGCCAGCAGCTCGGCGTCGAACGCCGAGGAGGCGGTCATGTCCACCCACCGGTTGCCGATCTCGCGGACGTCGGCCAGGTTCCGCTCAGCGCGCGGCGGCGGGAACCCCGTCATGAGGTCCAGGCTGCGTGCGGTGTCCAGCTTGGGCTGTACGGCTATGTGAGCCGAGAGGGTGTAACGCTCCTCGGGCAGGAAGCCGTTCTTCACGCCCAGCTCGTTCAGAACGCGCCCGGGGAAGGGGAACTCCACCCCATGGCATTGCACGGGCACCGAGTGGCCCTCACCGTAGACCGACCGCATCGTTGACAGCCGCCGCGCCAGCGACTCGGTCTGGTAGCCGGCATCGTCCCGCAATCTCTGGAGCATCCCCGGGTCGGCCAGGTGCTCGGCTCGTACCTCGGCGAGCCTCTCCGTCAGCTCCAGGTGGCGGATCTTCAGCACGACATCGGGATACTCTCGCGGGGTGTAGACGATCTGCTCGTTTCCCCTCCCGGTGAGCTCCAGGGTCATCCCTCGGAACGGCTGCTCCGAGGGGCCGAGGCGGAACACCTTCTCGATGCGTTCGACCCGTTCGGTCAGCGCCGATCTCAGTTCCTGCTTCGAAAGCGCTTCCATATACCTGTCACCGAGCCAGTGCTGGGCTCGGGGGTCGATCTGCGAAAGCCGCTTGGTCAGCTCCGAGAGCGCGTTGTCGCCCCGGCGAGCGTCTCGGACGGCTTCGCCGGCGCCCGGGCGCGGGGCCTGGGCGTGGCCCCCGCTCGCCGAGGACTCCTCGGTGAGGATGCGGCGGATCTCCCCGGGGCGTCGCCCTGTGAGGTCATCATGGCCGAACCGGCTCATTCGCCTGATCTGGGCGTCGGCGTGCGGCAGCGACTCGCCGGCCTGGCCGGTCCGCTCGTGGACGCGCGCCGGTGCGGCCGTCGGCTCGGCCTTCGCCGGCGGAGTGGGGGCAGGTTCGGCCGCGCGGCGCTCGGGGGCGGTCTCGGCGAGCGCGGTCCGGCGGGCCGCGTCGTCGAGGGCCGATCGCGGGCCGTTCGCTCCACCGGGCCGGCCGTCGGATTTTTCGACCAATCGCATGCCGGCCCGGGCGGAGCCTTCTGCTCCCAGGCCGACCAGGGCCATGCCGAAACCGGTCTCGGCGGCGTGCCGCCAGTCCCAACCGTGGCCGCTGACCCAGCCGGTCGTGGCGATCGCGGCGGTGCCGATGCCGCCGCCGACCACGAAGCGGCCGGCCATCCCGGCCGGGCCGGGCGATTGGAGCCATCCTGCCAGGGTGGTGAGAGCCGGAGAGCGCATGCCGAGCGCGGGGATGGCGGCATGTGCGCCGCCCATGAGCCCGCCGGCGATCCCGCCCTGCGCCATGGCGTTGAGCAGCCGGCGGGGGTCGAACCCTTCGTCCCTGGCGAGCCGGCCGATCGTGTCCAGGCCACCGGAGAAGGCCGCGCCCAGCGCGGCCTCCCTGATCACGCGCAACGCCACCCGCAGCGCCATTCCTTCAAGGCGGATGAAGGTGAGTGCCAGGCCCTGCGCCCACGCCCCGAGGGTGCTCGCGCTGGCGGCCAGCAGTATGACGAACAGCGCCGAGGCGATGCATTGGCGCTGGGAGGCGCGGACGGCGTCGGCGGATCGCTGGCAGTGCAGGGCGAGTGTTTCGCAGTGGCCGGCCAGTTGGAAGAGCACTCCGTGCTCACCGTGCACGTGGCGTGCGGTGCGGGTGAAGGCGTGGGTCGCTGGCCCGCTTCCGGAGCCGGCCACGCGGCCGGCGTGTTGCGCGACGTCATCGGCCACCGGGCCGATGACGGCCCGCATCGCGCGTGCGGTGTCGCGCAGCCGTTCGAGGCCGTCGCCGTCCCCGTCGGGCCAGGCGCATCCGATGCCCACCGATTGCAGCAGCCACAGGGCGCGCATCCACAGCGAGGGGGGTGGTGTGCTGGTCGGCAGGTTGCCGGCGGCGGCCGGTGGCCGGTAGACCGTGAAAGGGGCCGCCGGGCCGGAGTCGTGTGGGGCCGGGAGGGTTTGACCGTGTAGCGGGGCGATGCCGTCCAGGACCGTCTGCTCGGCCCGCTGGTAGCGTTCGCCTGATGTGACCAGTGCGTGGCCCATGCCGCGGAGCAGGTTGACGGCCAGGGACAGGTCGTGGATCGCGCTGTCTCGCATCGCCGCGAAGCCGGGGCTGCCTGCGTGGGCGTCTCCGTTGTAGGCGGCCCGCCCGAGTTCGTCACTGCCGAAGGGCTGGGTGCCGGTCAGGGCCATGCAGAAGTCGTCGACGCCTCGTCCCAGGCGTGGGAGGCGTCGTCGATTCCTTGCCCCGCCGCCAGCCACAGGGCGGGCCTGACATCCAACGCCGTCACCGCATCAACCCGCCCTCACCAGAATCGCGCTCGGAGCATTGTGGCATCGGACCCGGAAATCGTTCGGGTTTCGGTCGATTCGAGCCCTGGATCATTGGTCGATTCGGGCCGGGCGAAAGCCGGCGCGTGAGGACGCGTCGAGCCGGCGGGGCGGCTGTGCCGTTGGTGGCCGGTGATGTCCAGGCGTCGCGCCGCTCAGCCGGGCGCGGTGGCCCTCTCGGCGGGCACTCACCCATGTTTGATGCATAATCGCACTTATGCATCACTTACGCGGATGCCCCCCTGCCGCCACCCCGTAGAGCTCCAGTCCCTGCCACCCCTCCTACGGCACGCGTGCACCCATGACCGCCGCCACCGCCGCGCAGACACTCCTCAGCGAATGGCCGGTCGACCCCGAAGTGATCCCCGCAGACTGATCACCACGTTGACCGGCTGTACCCACGGCGTGTCAACACGCCCGCCTCCCCGGTCTCATGCATAATCACAGACACTTATGTCACGCTTCGAACCTGCTCCCCTGGCCCGGCGCGGAGGCCGCCATGGGTGACCGCGAGCCCCTGGTACTCATGCGCGTACCCGAAGCCATCGCCGAATACATGTCCTCGCTGCGGACCAAGAAACTCTCCCCGCACACCATCGCCGGATACCAGCGCGACCTGCACCTGGTGTCCCAGGCCGCCGCCGAGGTGGCCGGGACGCCGGTCAACGAGCTGGAGATCCGCCACCTGAGCGGACGCCTGGTACGCACCGCGTTCGCCGGCTTCGCCGAACCCCGCTCCCCCGCCAGCGTCAACCGGGCATGGAGCGCTTGGAACCAGTTCCTCACCTTCTGCGTCGCCGAAGGAATGCTGGAGGGCAATCCGATGGCGGCGGTCCCCCGCCCCAAACAGCCTGCCAAGGCCCCAAAGCCCCTGCTGGGCGACGGATCGGCGTCGGCGACCCTGCTGGAGCGGATCGCCGCCGGCGCCCGCAAGGCCCGCGACCCCTGGGTCGAGCGCGACCTGGTGGTCCTGGCGCTGGCGCTGGTCACCGGCATGCGCTCGGCGGAGCTGCTGAGCGTACGGCTCGGCTCGATCGGCGGCGCCCCCGGCGACCGCAGGATCCAGGTGGTCGGCAAGGGCGGCAAGACCCGCTCGCTGCCGATCGAACCGCCCATCGAGCACCTCATCGACGCCTACCTCGACAGCCGCCTGCGCCGCTTCGGCCTCGCCACGCTCCCCCGGTCGGCCGCCCTGCTGGTCGACACCCACAACGCCCCGCTGCAGCGGGGCGGGCTGCAGTACCTGGTGCGCCAGTGCTACCGGTACGCCGGCATCCATGACCGGGTACAGAAGGGCACCCTGGTGCACGCGCTGCGGCACGAGTTCGCCACCCGCCTGGCCGAACGCGGCGCTTCGGCGCACGAGCTGATGGAGCTGCTCGGTCACTCCTCCATCGTCACCGGACAGGCTTATGTCGCCTCCACCGCCCGCGAGGTGCGCAGTGCCGCACGGGGCAACCCGGCGTACGGCGTGCTGGACCGGCTACGGCCGGTCGGCGACGGTGACCACCCGGCTCAGGACCACACCCCGCCGTAGGCGCCGCGGTCTCTGGTGAACCGGCGGCACGGGTCAGGGGATGACGGCCGTCGCGGTGATCTGGACGAGCTGGCCGGTGTACCCGAGGTAGGAGACGCCCAGGCCGCGGGATCGCCCTCTCGGACGAGGGCGCCGTCAGCCATGTCGGCCCGTTCCGGGCTTGTCATGTCCTTTTCGGCCGGTTGAGGGGCCTGGCCGGTGCCGGTGGGAGGTGGAGTGGTTGCGGAAATGTCGGTGGCAGCCGGTACGGTCGGCGAGTTCCCGGCCGAGAGGACTGAGCTGATCGATGCGGCCCGCCGAGCTGAAACGACTCACCGTCGAGGAGTCCGCCGACCGTTATGTGGAGTTAGTGCGTGCGAAGACCGTGACGGGGGCGCTGTCTCCCGCGACGGCCGAGTTGTACGCGCGGGACGTGGCGACGTTCGTGAGCCTCGCCGGAGCCGGGAGGGTGCTCGACGACCTCACCGGTGAGGATGTGGACGCGGTGTTGCTGGGGTTCGCCCGCAAACCCGATGGGCGGCGCTCCTCCCCCGGTGGTGAGTCGCAGAGCGCTTCCTCGCAGTCGCGTTTCCGCCGGTCGGTGTCGGCGTTCTTCAAGTACGCGACGCTGGCCGGGTGGGTGCAGGTCAATCCGATGACGGCGGCGACGGTCATGGCCAAGGAGCGTGGTGGCCTGCGGGCCGAGCGGCGGGCCCTGACCAAGGAGCAGGCGCAGGGCCTGGTGGGGGCGGCCCGGTCGCTCACGGTGGCCGAGCCGGAGGGCGGGCGGCGTGACCAGCGCACCGAGGTGCGTGACGCGCTGATCGTGCTGTTGCTGTCGACGCTCGGTCCCCGGGTGTCGGAGCTGGTGCGGGCGAACGTCGAGGACTTCTACACCAACGACGGGGTGCGCTACTGGCGCATCTTCGGCAAGGGCGGCCGCACGCGTGATGTGCCGTTGCCGGCCGATGTGGCGGGGGTGCTCGATGTCTACCTGTCGGGCAGCCGCCCCGCCACGGCGGAGAAGGCGCTGTTGTTGTCGTGGCGGGGCAGGCGGCTGGCCAGGGGTGATGTCCAGGCGGTGATCGACCGGGTTCAGCGGCGGGTCGATCCGGCGCAGCGGCGTACGGTGACCCCTCATGGGTTGCGGCACACGACGGCCACTCACCTGCTCGCCGACGCGGTCGACATGGACGCGGTCCGCCGGGTGCTCGGGCACAGCGACCTGGCGACGCTGGGCCGTTACCGTGACGAGTTGCCGGGTGAGCTCGAGGTCGCTGTGCGCGCCCATCCCCTTCTTCGCCGTCAGGCGTCGAGCGAGTAGCCGGTCCGGTGTGCTTGGGCGGCTGCTCTCCCCCGTCGCGTTTCCTGCTGAGGTGGCTGCCCTGGTGGTTGCTGGGGTCTGAGGTTCCTATGTGTGTGTTTTCTCAACTCTGACCGCCTTTACATTGTAGATTGATACGGTGCCTCTAGCAGCCTTGGGTCAGCTCATCGGGGTGGACATCATCTGTTCGACCAGTGAGGTGGTGTGCTTGGCGTACCGGAAGAGCGGGTGGGCCAGCACCTCCCTCAGGAAGGCCAGGTCGGTGCAGAGCCCCGGTCCCCTGATCGTGAACTCCTCCAGTGCGCGGTGCGCCCGGGCGAGGGCTTGGGCGCGGGTCGGTGCCCACACCGACACCTTGGCGATCAGCGGGTCGTAGTCGGCGGTGATGCGCTGGTTCGGCGCCGCGTGGGTGTCGACGCGGGTGAACGGGCCGCCGGGTGGGATGAACTCCTCGATGATCCCGGGGGTCGGCAGGAATCCCCGTGCGGGGTCCTCCGCGTTCACGCGGCATTCGATGGAGACGCCGGAGCAGGCGATGTCCGACTGCTCGTACGACAGGCGTTGCCCGGCGGCGACGAGCAGCTGCTCGCGGACCAGGTCGATGCCGGTGACCATCTCGGTGATGGGGTGTTCGACCTGGAGCCGGCAGTTGACCTCGATGAAGTGGCAGGCGCCGTGCTCGTCCAGTACGTACTCGAATGTACCGGCCCCGACGTACCCGGCCAGCTGGGCGGCGCGCACGGTGATCTCGCCGAGGTGTTCGATCGTGGCGGTGGGCAGGTTGGGCGGTGGCGTCTCCTCGATGAGCTTCTGCCTGCGCCGCTGTACCGAGCAGTCGCGGGCGCCCAGGTGGATGACGTTGCCGTGGCCGTCGGCGAGGATCTGTACCTCGACGTGCCGGGCGGCGTCGAGGTACTTCTCCACGTACACCCGGGGGTCGCCGAACAGGGCGATCGCCTCGCGGCGGGTGGTGGCGAACGCGCGGGCGAAGTCGCCGGGTTCGTGTACGACCGTCATCGCTCGGCCGCCGCCTCCCGCCGAGGCTTTGATCACGACGGGGTAGCCGACGGCGTCGGCGGTGCGGGCGGCTTCGGTGGCGCCGGCGGCCGGGCCGGCTCCGCCGGGCAGGACGGGCAGTTTGGCTTGTAGGGCGAACTCGCGTGCCGAGACCTTGTCCCCCAGGCGTGCGATCACCGGTGCCGGGGGGCCGATCAGGGTCAGCCCGTGGGCCTGGCAGATCTCGGCGAATTCGGCGCTCTCGGAGAGGAAGCCGTAGCCGGGGTGGATCGCCTCGGCGCCGGTCTGCAGGGCGGCGGTGACGATCGCGGCGGGGTTGAGGTAGCTGTGTCTCGGGGCCGCCGGCCCGATCTGGATGGATTCGTCGGCCAGGCGTACCGCCGGGGAGTCGCGGTCCACGGTGGAGTGGGCGACGACCGTTCGGACTCCCATTTCGCGGCACGTCCGAAGCACGCGCAGGGCGATCTCGCCTCGGTTGGCGACCAGAACTGTGGTGAACATCGCGCTCCAGGCTCCAGGCTCCGGGGAAAGGGATGGGATCAGTGGCCGTCGGCGGGTACCAGGGCCAGCAGTGGTTCTTCGTATTGGACCGGTGCGCCGTCGGTGGCGACGATCTCGCTGACGCGTCCGCGGTGTTCGGCTTGGACGGCGTTCATGAGTTTCATCGCCTCGATGATCCCCACCTGCTGTCCCACCTCGACCAGGTCGCCGACCTCGACGAATGGTGGCGCCCCTGGTTCTTGGGCGCGGTAGAAGGTGCCGACCATGGGGGCGGTGAGCAGGATCGGGGCCGTGCCGGTGCTTTCTGCGGCCGGCGCCGGTTGGGTCTCGGAGGCGTGGGACTGCGTGCCGGGGGCCTGGGTGGCCGACCATTCGACGTCGATGGCCAGGGTGGCGGTGGAGACGGTGATCCTGCGTAGCGGGGCCGGGCTGGCGTGGCCGAGTTGGGTGGCGTGCCGGACGACCCAGTCCAGCACCTGTTCGCGCTCGTCCACGCGGGTGGATTCGGCTGTCATGCGGTTCCTCCTTCTAGGCGCTGACTCCGAAGTTCTAGGCGCTGACTCCGAAGTCGCGAAAGCGCCTCCTGCGGGCGGACACCAGGTCCGCCGGTTCCATCCGCGTGAGCTCGTACAGCGTCGCGGTGATGGCCTGTCGTACGAGGCGGATGGTGAGGGAGGGGTCGCGGTGGGCGCCGCCGTCGGGTTCGGGGATGACGGCGTCGATGATGCGGTGGTGTAGCAGGTCCCTTGTCGTCAGGCGCAGGGCGGCGGCGGCGCGGGGCGCGGCGGTGGCGTCGCGCCACAGGATGGCCGCGCAGCCTTCGGGGCTGATGACCGAGTAGACGGCGTTGCTCAGGGCCAGGACGCGGTCGGCCACGCCGAGGGCCAGGGCGCCGCCGCTGCCGCCTTCGCCGGTCACGACGGCGACGACCGGGACGCGGAGGCGGGACATCAGCCGCAGGTTGGCGGCGATGGCGTGGGCTTGGCCGCCTGCTTCGGCCTCGATGCCGGCGTAGGCGCCGGGGGTGTCGATGAGGGTGAGGATCGGCAGGCCGAGTTTGTCGGCCAGGCGCATCAGGCGGGCGGCCTTGCGGAATCCGGCCGGGGAGCCCATGCCGAAGTTGTGGGTGACCAGTTCGCGGGTGTCGTGGCCCTTCTGGTGGCCGATCAGCATGATCGGTACCTCGTCGAGGCGGCCGATGCCGGCGACGATGGCGGGGCAGTCTCCTGAGATGCGGTCTCCGCGTAGTTCGTGGAAGTCCTCGGTGAGGTAGCAGGCGTAGTCGAGGGTGGTGGGGCGTCCGGGGTCGCGGGCGAGGGCGACGGTGTGCCAGGCGTCGCGTTCGGGCAGGTCCTCGGGGCGGTGCACCAGGTGGGGGGCGGTGGCCCGCCATGCGTCGGGGACGGTGCGGCCGTTTTTGGCCCAGGTGGCCGTCGAGAGCAGGTGGGCGAGGGCGGGTGTGAGTTCGGCGCGTTTTCGCACGCCGTCGACCAGGCCGCCGGCGAGGAGCGTCTCGGCGGTCTGGAAGCCTTCGGGCAGGGTCTGCTTGAGGGTGCCGGCGATGACCCTGGGGCCGGCGAATCCCATGTGGGCGCCGGCCTCGGCGATGATGAGGTCGGTGAGGGTGGCGAAGGAGGCGGCGACGCCTCCGTAGGTGGGGTCGGTGATCACCGAGATGGTGAGCAGGCCGGCGTCGTCGAGGTCGGCGAGTGCCTGGCTGGTCTTGGCCATCTGCATCAGGGCGAGTGCGCCCTCCTGCATGCGGGCGCCGCCGGAGGCGGTGACGATGACCAGTGGCAGGCGTTGGGCCAGGGCGTGCTCGGCCGCGGCGGTGATGTGCTCGCCGACGGCGCAGCCGAGGCTGCCGCCCATGAATGCGAAGTCCATGACGGCGGCGACGGCGGGGTGGCCGAGGATCGCGGCGGTGCCGCAGGTGACGGCCTCGTGCAGGCCGGTGCGCAGGCGGGTCTGCTCCAGGCGGGTGCGGTAGGGCAGGGTGTCGGTGAACCGCAGCGGGTCGGCCGCGGTGGGCGCGGCGGTGATCGGGCGCATCGATCCGGGGTCCAGGAGCCGGTCCAGGCGGTCGTGGGAGCTCAGCCGGTCGTGGTGCCCGCAGCCTGGGCATACCCGCTGGTTCCTCTGGTAGTGCTCGCCGTACATCGGCCCCTCGCAGCCGGGGCAGCGGACCCACAGTGAGGAGGTGGCTGCGGTGGCGGTCACGCGGCGGCCTGCCTGGTCGCCGCGCAGCAGGCGTGTGCTCGCATGTGCGTTCCTCTCGGTGATGTGCCGGAGGTGCGTTGGTCGTTGGTACGCGCAGCGAACCTCCTGCTTCCGGAACCATGCCTTGAGGCGCTGGTCGATCGCTTGGGGGGCGATGGACGCGCGCTGGTCCGGGTGGGGTCGCGGGGCCTTGGGTGGCGCTGGACCGGTGCTGGGGCGGGGGCGTGGTGGTGCGGGGTTCTCGCCGCAACCTAACGCTGTAATGCCGAAATAAGCTGTTATTTCATATCAAAGCGGACAGGCGTCGGGCCGGGAGTGCACGGCCGCACCAGGACGTCACTATTCGGAAATCCCAGACCAGGTAAAGAATATAGTACTAGACCAGGACTTTTTCGGAGATTTTGTGCTCATGAGCCATTTTTCCGGACGTTCCGAGAAGCGGCACCATCTAAATTCGAGAAGTCCACCAGGAGTCGAGGTCACGCCGGCACCGTGCGCGGGCCATCTGGACGAGGTTGCCGATCAGCTGCGGAGATCACATGGAATTCCGGGTTCTGGGCTCGCTGCAAGTCGTCGACGACACCTCTGAATTGACACCTAGCGCGGCGAAGGTCCGAGCCGTACTGGCGATGCTCGTCCTGCGGCACAACCAGATAGTGTCCACCCGCGAGCTGATCGACGAGTTGTGGGGCGAACGCCCCCCGCCGACCGCCCTGCCCACGTTGCACACCTACGTCTACAAACTGCGCAAGATGCTCGGCACCAGCGGCCCCGCCACGGTCGTCACCAAACCCTACGGCTATCTGCTGGCCACCTCCCCCGAGACCATCGACGTCTACCGCTTCGAACGGCTGGTCGCCGACGGATGGAGCGCGCTGGAGCGCCAGGAACCCGAACACGCCACCGAGGCGCTCTCCCAGGCCCTCGCCCTGTGGCGGGGACCCGCCCTGGCCAACCTGGCCGCGGGGGAACTGCTGTCGGCGCAGATCACCCGCCTGGAGGAGAGCCGGCTGCGCGCCCTGCAGCTGCGCCTGGACGCCGACCTGCGGCTGGGCAGGCACCGCGAGCTCATCAGCGAGCTCAAGGAGCTCATCGCCACCTACCCGCTCAACGAGGACTTCTACGCCAAGCTGATGACCGCCCTGTACCAGGTGGGGCGGCGCGGCGAGGCGCTGGAGGTGTTCCAGAACCTGCGCCAGGTCCTGGTCGGCCAGCTCGGGCTGGAGCCCTCCCCCGCGCTGTGCCGCCTGCAGCAGCGCCTGCTGTCGGGCGACCCCGCCCTGGAGCAGCCGGACCTGGAGCCACGGCCGGAGGCCGCTCCCCGGGCCCCCGAGCGGGCGGGCGCCGCCAAACCGGCGCAGCTTCCCGGTGACATCGCCGACTTCGTGGGGCGCGAGCAAGTGGGCGACCAGATCGCCGCCGTCCTCTCCGGCCCCGCCGAGTCCGGCACCGCCGTACGGGTGATCTGCATCAGCGGGATGCCGGGCGTCGGCGGGACGGCGCTTGCGGTCCACACCGCCCACCGCGTCAGGGCCGGTTTCCCCGCCGGGCAGTTCTTCGCCGAGCTCGGCGGCGAGGGAGCCCCGGCCGATCCGGCCGAGGTGCTGGCCGGTTTCCTGCGGGCCGCGGGGATCACGCCGGGCGACATCCCCGCCGACCGCGACGAGCGCAGCAAGCTGTTCCGTACCTGGTGCAGCGACCGGCAGGTGCTGATCGTGCTCGACGACGCCGGCGGGGCCGCGCAGATCCAGCCGCTGCTGCCCGGGTCGGCCGGCTGCGCGGTGATCGTGACCAGCAGGTTCGGGCTGCACGGGTTCGCCGGCGCGCACATGGTCGAGCTGGACCCGCTGAGCGCCGGCGAGGGTCTGGAACTGCTCGCGAGGATCATCGGCCCGGCCCGGCTGGAGAGCGAGCGCATCGCGGCCGAGCAGATCGTGCGGCTGTGCGGGCGGCTCCCGCTGGCCCTTCGGTGCGCCGGGTCCCGGCTGGCGGCGAGCCAGGGGCTGACGCTCACCAAGTTCGCCGAGCGACTGGAGGACCCCCGCTCCCGGCTCTCGGACCTGTGCGTGGCCGACCTGGACGTGCGCACGGCGTTCCGCGGCACCTACGAGCGGCTGGCCGAGCCGGAGAGGAGCCTGTTCCGGCTCCTCGGCCTGCTGCAGACGCCGCACATCACCACCGGGCAGGCCGGCGCGCTGCTGGGCTGCGCGCCCGACCACGCCGAGCGGCTGCTGGCGCGCCTGGCCGACTGCTGCCTGCTGACCGCGCGGCCGGGGCCGCTGGGCGAGGTGCGGTACGCGATCCACGAGCTGGTCCGGCTGTACGCCAGGGAGTGCCTGGAGAGGGAGCTGGACACCTACGCGGAGCCGGTGGCCGACGGCCATGCCGGCGAGCATCGTATGGCCGAGCCCGCGAGAGGGCCCGCCGCGATACCGGCCCCGGCGGCCGGTGACGTCGAGCGCCATGGCGGCGCCGATGCCCTGGCGGGTGGCGGCCAGGACGGGTCCTATCCCCTGCCGGTGCCCTCCGCCGAGTGCGTCAACGGCGGCGCGGCCCGCGTGCTGGGCCCCTGAACGGCGGCCTTTCGTCCCCCGATTCACCGGCACTAGCGCTGCATCAGCGGTAATCCAGGCGTCCCGGACACCATGCTCCTAGCGACGAAAGGAGACTTGTGGTGCATCGGACACTAATCGTGGCGAGGATGGAACCCTCCGAGACGGAGGCGGTAGCCAAGATCTTCGCCGACTCGGACGCGAGCGACCTGCCGCATCTCATCGGAGTGTCGAGGCGCACGCTGTTCCGCTTCCACGACCTCTACTTCCACCTGGTCGAGGCCGACCAGGACATCACGCCCAACTTGTACAAGGCGCGCAGTCACCCGCTGTACGGGGAGATCAACCAGCGGCTGAGCGAGCACATCCGGCCCTACGACCCTGGCTGGCGCGAGCCCAAGGACGCCATGGCGGAGCCGTTCTACACCTGGGAGGCGGACAGCCGTGACTGAGATCCGCCTGACCAAGGTCACCGTCGACGAGGTCGCGCCCAACCGCCGCCGCGGCGGCGACATCCGCGTCCTGCTCAGCCCCAAGACCGTCGGCTCCACCTCAGGGTTCATGGGCGTCGCCTTCCTGCAGGCGGGCGAGCACTTCGTCGAGCACTACCACCCCTACTCCGAGGAGTTCATGTACGTGGTGCGCGGAACGGTCCTGGCCCGCATCGACGGGCGGCAGGAGATCACCCTGCACCCCGGCGACGGCCTGATGGTGCCCAAGACCGTCAAGCACCGCGTCGAGAACGTGGGCGCGGAGGAGGCCTGCATGGTCTTCCACGCCAGCCCGCTGGCGCCCAGGCCCGACCTCGGCCACGTGGACACCGAACCGGCAGCGAACGACGCCGCGGCAGGGAGCCCGCGGTGAACGTCGTGGACACCCGTCCGCCACACCGGCGCCGCACCCGGGCGCGACCCGGTCCGGGGCGCCGGTCCCGGACGCGCCACAACCGGGTCGTCATCACCGGGATCGGCGTCGCGGCGCCCGGCGGCATCGGGGTCAAGGCCTTCTGGGACCTGCTCACCGCCGGGCGCACCGCGACGCGCGCCATCACGCTGTTCGACGCGACCGGGTTCCGCTCCCGGATCGCCGCCGAATGCGACTTCGATCCCGGCGCGCACGGGCTGTCCCCGCAGGAGATCCGCCGCATGGACCGCGCCGCCCAGCTCGGCGTGGTCAGCGCGCGCGAGGCGCTGGCCGACAGCGGCCTGACCACGGCCGAGGTGGCGCCGGAGCGGCTCGGGGTCAGCATCGGCAGCGCGGTCGGGTGCACCATGGGCCTGGAGCAGGAGTACGTCGTCCTCAGCGACGGCGGCCGCAACTGGCTGGTCGACCCGGCCTACGGGGTGCCCCAGCTGTACGGGTACATGGTGCCGAGCACCATCGCCACCGAGATCGCCTGGGCCGGCGGGGCTGAGGGCCCGGTGGCGCTGATCTCCACCGGGTGCACCGCCGGGCTGGACTCCATCGGCCACGGCTACCAGCTGGTCCGGGAGGGCACCGCCTGCGCGGTGATCGCCGGGGCCGCCGACGCCCCGATCTCGCCGATCACCGTCGCGTGCTTCGACGCGATCAAGGCCACCTCGCCGAGCAACGACGAGCCCGAGCACGCCTCACGCCCGTTCGACCTGGACCGCAACGGGTTCGTGCTGGGCGAGGGCTCGGCGGTGCTGGTGCTGGAGGAGCGCCAGGCCGCGCTGCGGCGCGGGGCGCAGGTGTACGCCGAGATCGTCGGGTTCGCCAGCCGTAGCAACGCCTACCACATGACCGGCCTCAAACCGGACGGCCGCGAGATGGCCGAGGCCATCCGGGCCGCCCTGCGGCAGGCACGGCTGGCACCCGAGGACGTCGACTACATCAACGCCCACGGCTCGGGGACCCGGCAGAACGACCGGCACGAGACGGCGGCCTTCAAAAGCGCCCTGGGCGACCGGGCGTACCGGGTGCCGGTCAGCTCGATCAAATCCATGATCGGGCACTCGCTGGGCGCGATCGGGTCCATCGAGGTCGCCGCCTGCGCGCTGGCCATCAGGCACAACGTCGTCCCCCCGACCGCGAACCTGCACACCGCCGACCCCGAATGCGACCTCGACTACGTGCCGCGCACCGCAAGGGAGCAGCCCGTGGACGTGGTGCTGAGCGTGGGCAGCGGCTTCGGCGGGTTCCAGACGGCCATGCTGCTCGCCCGCGAACCGCAGGGGCGCGCCGGCCGGGGAGGCGACCGCCATGACTGAACGCACCCTCGCGGGGGGTGAGCGCCCCGTGGTGACGGGCATCGGCGTCGCCGCGCCCAACGGCCTGGGCACCCAGGCCTACTGGTCGGCCACGCTCGACGGCAAGAGCGGCCTGGGCAGGATCACCCGCTTCGACTCCGAGCGGTACCCGGTCCGGGTGGCAGGTGAGGTGTCGGAGTTCGACGACACCGAGCACGTGCCCAGCCGCCTTGCCGTGCAGACCGACCACTGGAGCCACCTGGGCCTGACCGCGGCCGACATGGCGCTGCGCGACGCGGGCGTCGAACCGGGCGAGCTGCCCGAGTACGCGATGGCCGTGGTCACCGCCAGCTCCTCCGGCGGCACCGAGTTCGGCCAGCGGGAGATCGAGAAGCTGTGGAGCCAGGGCTCGCAGTACGTGGGGGTCTACCAGTCCATCGCCTGGTTCTACGCCGCCACCACCGGCCAGATCTCCATCCGATACGGCATGCGCGGGCCGTGCGGGGTCATCTGTTCCGAGCAGGCCGGCGGCCTGGACGTCGTCGCGCAGGCCCGGCGGCTGCTGCGCCAGGACGCCACCGTGGTGGTCACCGGCGGCACCGACGCCTCGCTGTGCCCCTACGGGCTGGTCGCGCAGATCTCCACCGGGCTGCTCAGCACCCGCGACGATCCCGAGCGCGCCTACCTGCCCTTCGACGCCGAGGCCTGCGGTTACGTGCCGGGCGAGGGCGGGGCGATGCTGATCGTCGAAAGCCAGGCCGAGGCCCTGGCCCGGGGCGCACGGCCCTACGGCGCGATCGCGGGCTACGGCGCGACCTTCGACCCCCGCCCGGTGCAGGGCCAGGAGAGCAGGTCCAACCTGCAGCGGGCGATCACCTTGGCCCTGGAGGAGGCCAAGGTGATCCCCGACCAGGTCGACGTCGTGTTCGCCGACGCCCTGGGGGTGCCCGAGGCCGACCTGGCCGAGGCGCGGGCCATCTCTGCGGTCTTCGGGCCTTACGGCGTGCCGGTCACCGCCCCCAAGACCATGACCGGGCGGCTGTACGCCGGAGGGGCCGCCCTGGACCTGGCGACCGCGCTGCTCGCCATCCGCGACGGTGTCATCCCGCCCACCGTGGGGGTGCGCGCGACCGCGCCGGCCTACGAGCTGGACCTGGTGCGCAGCGCGGCCAGGGACGGCCCGGTGCGCAGGGCGCTGGTGCTCGCGCGCGGGCACGGCGGGTTCAACGCGGCCCTGCTCGTCACGGATCTGTAGTCAACCCGACCTCGCGACAACGGAGAGCGACATGACCACGTTCACCCTCGACGACATGAGACGCATCATGGGCGGCTGCGCGGGAGTGCCCGACACCGTCGACCTGGCCGACGACATCGGCGAGGTGTCGTTCGTCGAACTCGGCTACGACTCCCTGGCCGTGCTGGAGATGGCCGCGCGGATCCAGCAGCAGATCGGCGTCCGGATCCCCGACGACGCCGTCGATGAGATGAAGACCCCGCAGGCCGCGGTCGACTACGTCAACCGCCGGCTCGCCGCCTGACACCCGGAGGAACGCCACCATGGCAGGACACGCCGACAACGAGATCATCATCGCCAGTCCCATCGACCTTCTGTGGAACATGACCAACGACGTGCGGTCATGGCCCACGCTGTTCAGCGAGTACTCGGCGGCCGAGATCCTGGAGGAGCGCGGGCCGACCACCCGGTTCCGGCTCACCATGCATCCCGACGCCGACGGCAACGAGTGGAGCTGGGTGTCCGAGCGCACCCCCGACCCGGCCACAAGGACGGTGCGCGCCCACCGGGTCGAGCCGGGCTGGTTCAAGTACATGCACCTGTTCTGGGAGTACACCCAGGTGCCCGACGCGGTGCGGATGCGCTGGATCCAGGACTTCGAGATGAAGCCGGACGCGCCGCTCAGCGACAAGCAGATGACCAAGCGGCTCAACGACAACACCGTGATCCAGATGAACCGGATCCGGCAGATCGTCGAGGAGGCCGCCGACAAGTCCCCCGTCCGGACGTGAGCGTCCGGGCCACCTGTACGTCCGGGCCGACTCCGCCCGGGCCCCGGCCGGTCAGGCCCAGGCCTTGCCGGCCGGTCTCCCCCCGCACACCGCCCCCTTCGATGACAGCACGTCCGACGGAAAGAAGAGAGTGGGCATGAACGACAAGGACAACGTGTACCGCGTCATGGTGAGGATGCGGATCCACCCGGGCATGGAGCGCGACTTCGAGAAGACCTGGCGGGAAGTCGCCTCCAGCATCGCCCGCCACCCGGCGAACGTCGGCCAGTCGCTGGCCAAGAGCCCTGATGAGGACGGTGTCTACTACATCGTCAGCGACTGGGAGAACGAGGACAGGTTCCACCAGTTCGAGCACAGCCCCGAGCACGCGGCCAACCGCATGCGGCTGGACCCCTACCGCGACTCAGCCGGGACCTCCATGACCCCCATGCTGGTGTCCTCGCGCCTTGGATCGCAGCCCAGCCCCGGCCGGGTGCGCGTCGCGTTGTACCTCAACGAGCCCGAGTCGGACAAGGGGTCGATCGAGAACGCCTACCACCAGATCAGCACCACCCTGGCGGGCAGGAGCGGGCTGCGCGGCAACGAGTTGCTGCGCTCGCTGCGCGACCCGCGCCGGTTCGCGGTGCTGAGCGAGTGGGACGACATCGCCACCTACCGCGAGTGGGAGCGCAGTCCCGAGCACCTGCCGACGACCTCTCCGCTGGCGAGGTACCACGACAAGGGCCTGGGGATCTTCGGTTCCTACGAGGTCGTGGCCGCCTACTGATCGCAGGCCGCGGCCGCCCGCCCGGACGGTGACGACCGTCCGGACGGGCGGCCCCCGGTCCGCGGGTACCCGCGGCCACCCATCCGGTGCGCACCGGCGCCGGGCACGACAACGGAGGTTTCGATGCCGTACGCAATGATTACTTTTCGCATTAAACCCGGGCATGAGGAGGAGCTCGCCGAGGTCTTCGGCGCCGCCCCGGCCCTGGAGTCGCCGGTCGTCACCGACGAGAACGGCGAGGAGACGGCCCGGCTGCTGGGGACGGCGGTGTTCGTCAAGGACGACGTGCTGGTGCGCCTGATCCACTTCGAGGGCGACTTCGCCGGCATCGCCCGGCACCTGGCCGGCCAGCGGCACGTCCATGTCATCGAGGACCGCATCGTGCCGTTCCTGGCCGACGCGCGTGACACCGCCACATCCGATGGTTTCGCGGCGTTCTTCCGTAACTCGATGATGCGGTGCCTCACACAGTCGTCCAGCGAGACGCACCCCACCCGGCTGTGACATCGGCCGGCGGAGCCGGCGCTCGCCGCTCCGCCCAGCCGGGGCCCGGGCGGTCCGCACGACGCCCCGGGCCCGCCGCCGCGAATGGAGCGACACCACCATGCCCCACGACGAGAACATCGACCTGCTCGAGGCGGTCCAACGCGAGACCACCGAGCTGTTTTCCCAGGCCAACCGGCTGGTGGAGGCGCTGGCCGCGCGGGTTGGACTCGGCCCGGCACACTTCCGCTGCCTGTCGGTGCTGTGCCGCCAGGGCCCGATGCCGGCCCGCCGCCTCGCCGGGCAGGTCGGACTCACCCACCAGGCGGTCGCCGAGGTCGTCGACGACCTGGAGCGCGAGGGCTACGCCGGCCGCCGCCGCGAGGACGGCGGCCACCGCGTCCTTGTCCACCTCGACCGTGCCGCGCATCGCGTATGCGTCGAGCCGGGGCTGCGCGACCTGCGGGAGGCCTGGTATCCCCTGGTCAGGAACCGGTGCGATGACCTTGTCCTCGTCGCGGGGTTGGTGGCGGAGAGCCGCAGGCTCACCGATCTGGTCACGACGCTTCGCGTGCGGACCGACGCCTTTACAATGTAGATCAACAACATGCCGAGCGGGGCCCGTTCTAAGATCGGCGCGTGGACGTGCCCGCCGTACCCAGCCCCGGCCCCGCCCCCCTCGCCCCGGCCGGCGACCCCTACCAGGTCTACCTCGACGCTTTGACCAGCGCCGAGTCCCGCCGCACCATGCGCGGCTGCCTCGACCGGGTCGCCCGCGTCATCTCCGGCGACGAGGCCGCCACCGGCTCGGGGCAGCCCTGGCACCTGCTGCGCTACGAGCACACGGTGCGCATCCGCACGATCCTCACCGAGCAGGGGTGGTCGCCCGCCTACGTCAACAAGCACCTGGTCGCGCTGCGCCGGGTGATGCGCGAGGCCTGGCGCCTTGGCCAGATGAACGCCGAGGACTACCAGCGGGCCGCCGACCTGCCCACCTTGCGCCACACCCGGCTGCCCGCCGGGCAGCACGTGCCGCCCGAGGTGGTCGGCGCGGCGCTTGCCGTCTGCGACCGCGACGACTCCCCCGCCGGCGTGCGCGACGGCGCGCTGCTCGCCGTGCTGTACTCCACCGGCTGCCGCCGCGCCGAGGTGGCCTCGCTGACCCTGGCCGACTACGACGCCGCCGCCCGTTCCCTGCGCGTACGCGGCAAGCGCGACAAGGAGCGCCTGGTCTACCTGACGGCCGAGGCGGTGGCCCGCACCGAGGCCTGGCTGGCCGTGCGCGGCCGCGGGGCCGGCGCGCTGTTCTGCCCCATCAACAAGGCCGGGCGGCTGCGCGCCCCCGCCGGGCGGCCGGCGCCGATGACCGGGCAGGCGATCGCCGACATCCTCGCCAGGCGGCTGGCCTCGGCCGGGGCGGCCAGGCGGACCCCGCACGACTTCCGGCGCACCTTCATCGGCGAGCTTCTGGACGCCGGAGTCGACCTGGCCACCACCCAGGCGCTGGTCGGCCACGCCTCCCCCGTCACCACCTCCCGCTACGACCGCCGCCCCGAGAGCCGCCGCAGGGAGGCCGTCGACCGGCTGCGGATGCCCGACGCCCGTCCCCTGCGCCCCGGCGCCCCCTAAAGGGCCCGCCGCTCGCGCCAGGCGCCCGCCGTCAAGCGGTACAGCACGTGGGATCGCAGCGGGCTGCCCACCTCCAGCTTCGGATGGTCGAAGTCCTCACGGGGATCGCGGGTCATGCCAAGGCGCCGCATGACGGCCTGGGAACGCAGGTTGGTCCGCGCCGTCATGGAGACGATCCACCCAAGGCCCGCGGGGCCGAAACCGTGGTCCAGGGCGGCCGTCGCCGCCTCGGTCGCGTAACCGTGCCCCCAGGCCCCGCGTGCCAGCCGCCAGCCCACCTCCACCGCGGGGGTGAAGTGCGCCTCGAACCTCTGCCACACAAGGCCGGTGAACCCGGCGAACTCACCGCTCTCGCGGACCTCGACCGCCCACAGCCCGAAGCCGTGCTCGCGCAGGCCGTCACTGATGCGAGCGACCATCGCGTCACTCTGCTCGCGGGTGAGGGTCGAGGGGAAGTGCTCCATGACCTCGGGGTCGGCGTTCATCTGGGCGAAGGGGACCAGGTCCTGCTCACGCCATCCGCGCAGGATGAGCCGCTCTGTCACCAGCATGGTCCCCTATTCTGCCCCTCCCCGCCCGCCCGCCTTCCACTGGGATCGGCAGGTCTGGAATAAGAACGGCTGGGAGTGGGTTAGAGTCGAGTAGCCGATGTGGTTTGTGTCCCCCGGGCCGCAATTACCGCCTTCACGGAATACCGTTCGGCTGGAGCCGTGTTGTGCCTCTCGCCGAGGAGGCGACCGCCACATCGGCCTAAACGAAGCGCCCCGCAAGCTCGCCTTGCGGGGCGCTTCGCTGTACCCCGGACAGGGCGCTTCGCTGTACCCCGGACAGGGGGCTTCGTTGTACGACGATGTAACACTTTGTGGGCTGGCGTAGCACAAGGTTTCCTGTCCGGGTCGTATGGTTGGCATTGGCCGTCCGCACACCGGGAGAGTCCGTGCTGTATCGCATCACAAAGATCGTCAGCAGTCCCTTCCTGCGACTGCTGTGGCGCCCTCAGGTGACGGGAGCCGCGAACGTCCCCCGGTCGGGGCCCGCGCTGCTGGCCTCCAACCACCTGTCCATCCTGGACTCGGTGTTCCTGCCGCTGATGCTGCCACGCAAGGTCACCTTCGTCGCCAAGGCCGAATACTTCACCGGCAACCGGCTGATGGCCATGTTCATGCGCGGCACCGGCCAGGTGGCCATCGACAGGGAGAGCGCCTCCGCGGCGCAGACCATGCTCGACTCGGCCCTTGAGGTGCTCAACGCGGGCGAGCTGTTCGGCATCTACCCCGAGGGCACCCGCTCCCCCGACGGCCGGCTCTACCGGGGCAAGATCGGCGTCGCGTGGCTGGCGCTGACGGCGGGCGTGCCGGTGATCCCGGTGGCGATGGTCAACACCGAGCGTGTCCTGCCGCCGGGGGCCTCGGTGCCCAGGATCGCCAAGATCGGCGTCCGCATCGGCGAGCCGATGATGTTCACCGGCGACCCCGGCCGCGCGCGCGACCGGCGGGCGGTCACCGACCAGGTCATGCAGGCCATCCAGCGGCTGTCGGGCCAGGAGTACGTCCCCACCTACGCCACCAGCCAGAAAGAGCGGGACAAGGAGGCCGCCTGAGCCGCTCGCGGCCCGGTAAAGCCGCGAACTCGGCCCACCACCCGCGCTAGGCTCGTGGCGACGTCGAGACACCCGGGGGTAACGCGTGCCGCGCGGCCGTATCATCGCGATCACGTCTGTCGCGACCGTGCTGGTGGCGGGGGCCGCCGCCGGTGGCGCCTACTACGTCCTGCACACCCGAGGCAGCGCGCAGGAGACCGCCGGCCACTTCACCACCGCCTGGTCCCGCGGTGACCTGGCCGCCATGCGCGCCGACCTGGCCACGCCCGCGCCCGGGTTCGAGGCCGCCTACGCCGAGCCGGCCAAGAACCTCGGCGCCGAGAAGACCACCGTCACGCTGGGCCCGGTGACCCCCGGCGGCGACGGCAGGGCCAAGGCCGCCTACACCGCCACGCTGACGCTGAAGAACATCGGCGAGTGGACCTACACCGGCTCCCTGGACCTGGTGGTCAAGGACCGCCACTGGAAGGTCGCCTGGACCCCCCAGGCCGTCCACCCCGCGATGAACGGCTCCACCCACCTGGCCCTGAAGACCACCTGGCCGCAGCGGGCCCCCATCGAGGACGCCGACGGACGCCGCATCGACCAGGGTGATGTGGGCGGCTCGGTGCAGCAACTGGTCGGCTATCTCGACAAGGCGACCGCCAAGGACATCGCCAGGCTCGGCTCCTCCTACGACAAGGGCGACCCCGTCGGCAGGGGCGGGCTGCAGGAGACGTTCCAGAAGAAGCTCGCCGGTGTCCCGACCACCGAGATCACGGTCACCGACGGCTCGAACAAATCCGTCAAGACGCTCAAGACCATCGAAGGCTCCCCGGGAACGGCCGTGCGCACCACCTTGGACCCGCGGGCACAGCAGGCCGCCGTCGAGGCCGTGCGCTCCCTGGACAAGCCGGCCTCCCTGGTGGCCATCCGCCACTCCAGCGGCGAGATCCTCGCCGTCGTCAACAACCGCGGCGGCTTCAACCGCGCACTGGACGGGGCCTATCCGCCCGGGTCGACGTTCAAGACCGTCACCGCCGCGGGCCTGCTGGCCGAAGGGCTCACCCCCGAGCAGAAGGTCACCTGCCCCGCCAAGGCCAACATCGGCGGCCTGCCGATCCGCAACTCCGACCACGAGGCGTTCGGCTCGCTGTCGTTCCTGGACTCCTACGCCCACTCCTGCAACACCACCTTCGCCCCGCTGGCCGCGCAGCACCTCAGCGGGGGCAAGCTGTACGACATCTCCACCAAGATGGGGTTCAACCAGCCGCTGAACATCGGCGTCCCGGCGGCCAAGGGCAGCATGCCCAAGCCCACCAGCGAGGCCGACCTGGCGGCCGAGTCCTTCGGCCAGGGCCGCATCACCGCCAGCCCGCTGGTGATGGCCTCGGTCGCCGCGGCGGTGGCCGACGGCACCTGGCGGCCGCCCACCCTGGTGCCCTCGCTGAAGCAGAAGGCCGACCCCCAGCCGCTCCCGGACTCGGTCGCGCGGAACCTGCGCACGATGATGGGCGCCGTGGTCACCAAGGGCACCGCCAAGGGGGCGGGGCTGCCCAAGGGCACGGCCGGCAAGACCGGCACCGCCGAGTTCGGCACCGGCCCCAAGCTCGACTCCCACGCCTGGTTCATCGGCTACCGCGGCGAGGTGGCCTTCGCCGTGGTGGTCGAGGCAGGCGGCATGGGCGGCGAGGTCGCCGCCCCGGTCGCCGCCACCTTCCTACGCGGCCTGAACTAGCCCACCCCCGCCGCGTACTGGCCCGTGGGGAGTCTGAGCCTCGCGCACAAGGCGGTCCGGCCTGGAGTCATAGAGGATGACTCCAGGCCGGACCGCCTTCGGCTGTGAGGCCTGTGGCTACTCGTCCTCGCCATCGGCGGTCTCGTCGCCGCTGTGCGGGTCGCGCAGCGTGCCCGGCAGGAGCATACCTTTCGCCGCTGTGATGGTCGCGCAGCGTGCCCGGCAGGGGCATACCTTCCCGCTGGGTCAGTGTGCTGCCGCGTCAAGCGCGGCGGGTCTGACCGCGATGACGACGGTGGCGTTCAGCTCCTCGCAACCGGCCACCTGCGGGATCAGTCCGGTGCGGGCCGCGGCTTCGACGGTCTGCGGTGCCTGGCGCTCGCTGGTCTCGACCAGCAGGTATCCCCCCGGCGCCAGCCACTCGGACGCCGCGGCGGTCACCCGCCGTACGACGTCGAGCCCGTCCGCGCCACCGTCGAGCGCCACCCGAGGCTCGTGTTCCCGGGCCTCCGCGGGCAACAGCCTGATGGCCTCGGTCGGGACGTACGGCGGGCTGGCGACCAGGATGCCGACGCGGCCCCGCAGCGCGGCGGGCAGCGGCTCGTAGAGGTCCCCCTCGTACACATGGGCGCCCGATCCGGCCAGGTTGCGGCGCGCGCACCGCACCGCGGCGGGGTCGATGTCGACGGCGTGCAACTCGGCCGCGACCAGGGCGGCGACCAGAGCGGCGCCCAGCGCGCCCGAGCCACAGCACAGATCCACCACGACCACGTCCGGTGACACGGCGAGAGCCCGCCCACCAGACCCGGCACCCTGGGAAACCAACGCCTCACCGCGCACGGACTGGGGAACCAGCGCCTCACCAGCGAAACGCACGGGCTCTGGAACCAGCGCCTCACCAGCGGAACCCACGGACTTGGGAACCAACGCCTCAGCAGCGAGACCCACGGACTGGGGAACCAGCGCCTCATGGGCGGAACCCGCCACCTGGGGGGTCAGCGCCCGACCGGTGGAGAGCGCGGACCGGCGGGCCAGGGTCACGGCCTG
Source organism: Sphaerisporangium flaviroseum (assembly GCF_039537005.1). Classification (NCBI taxonomy): domain Bacteria; kingdom Bacillati; phylum Actinomycetota; class Actinomycetes; order Streptosporangiales; family Streptosporangiaceae; genus Sphaerisporangium; species Sphaerisporangium flaviroseum. The sequence goes on from NZ_BAAAZR010000063.1 coordinate 98,195, forward strand.
CTGGAGCAGGAACTCGGTGCGGCGGCGGGGCACGAAGACGCCGGGTTCCACGGCTATGCGCAGGCCGCAGAACTCCGCCCATCCGAGGACCTGTTCAAGCGGCAGGCCCGCGACACGCCGTTCCACCATGGCGGCGAGATCGGAAGGGGTCGATGCCGTGGAGATGAGCAACCGTGCCTCGTCCTCGGCGAAGACACAGCCGGCGGCGCGGAGCATGGTGACGATGGCGGAGGAGGAAAGCGATGAAGGGGAGACCGGCATGGGAGAGCCTTTCGGGAGCCGCTGGGCGCCCCCTGGGTCACCTGTGCCGGTTGGACCGCACGACCACCAGATGGGAGCACCCGCTTGATTCAGCGGTAATCGGTCCCACCCCCTCGGTAGATCTCTGTTGGGCAGCGCAACACTACCTGAACCACACCCGGACGCGCACGCACCCGAAGCGGCCGTCCCTCCGCCTTCACCGGACCGGCCGGCCACCGTACGGCGGCGCCGACACCGCCGCACCACCCCTCACCGCGTCGGCGCCCAATACCCAACACGCGGTGCCGACCCACAGACGCGCGATCCGCCACACCCAGCACTCCAGCGGCCGACTTCCGTGACACCCATGGTGAACTGCCGGGCACCGTGGTGACCGACCAGGGCTCGCAACCGAGCACACGAGTCAGCCACCGATGACCGCAACGAAAACCGACAAAGTCGTGACCGACCAGGGCACGCGACCAGACACACGAGTCAGCCACCGGTAGCCGCGATGAAGATGCGGGCAAGCTGGTGGTCGATCAGGGCTACGGCTTCCTCCGGAGTTCGCTGTTCGAGCAGGACGGTGGTCTGGATCCCGTCGGCGGCCGCCACCAGAAACGCGGCCTCGGCGGCGGGGTCGAGGTCGCGGGGCACCTGGCCGAGTTCCTGCCCCTGGGCGATCAGGCCGGCGACCAGGCTCTCCAGCGCATGCGGCGCGTCGCGCACGACCTTGGCCAGGGCGGGGTCGGTCAGGAAGCGGACGAAGTAGGCGACGTACACCAGGTGCCGGTTGCGCCGCTCCTCGTCCAGCGGGAGCGGTTCCAGCAACACCGCCCGCGCGATCGCGCGCATACCCGGCGCTCCAGCGCGGCGGGGTGGCGATACGGGCGGGGTGGTGTGTGTGCCCTACATGGGCAGGGCCGCCGCCGCGTCGTGATGGAAGACCATGATCAGCAGTGTGGCGATCAAGGTGGCGATCAGCAGCCAGCTCACCAGGATGATGATCGTCGACCTGCTGGGGCGGCGCCTGCCGCGGCCCGCCCGGGCGACGCGCTTTTGCTGACCGGTCTCCTTGCGCTGTACGCGCTCGTTGAACGACTCCAGCCGGGCGGCGAGTCGCGGATCCTCGTCGGTGAGGTAACTCTCGATCTGGGCAAGCATTCGCTCCTCGTCCTGCGACCAGGCCACGCCGCACCTCCCGGCAACGCAAGCGGTGTGCCGACGTTCTTCCCGGCCACAAGATCTTTAGCCGTTACAGCCCTCGGTTTTGCCGCCACTTTTGCTGGGTTGCGATCTCCATCGAAAGCCTGTTCTAATCAAGGCATGCGCTGGGACAACCTGCGCCTGACCGACACAGGCCAGGGCGCTCCCGCCGCCCCACTGTTCGCCCGTGGCGCGGTCACCAGGACTTTCGACACCCCGGAGTTCCGGGGCATGACCTTCTACGAGATCCATGCCCGTTCGATCATCAACCGCGTGCCGGCGGCCACCCGCGTCCCGTTCGAATGGACCATCAACCCCTATCGGGGATGCACGCATTCGTGCACCTATTGCTTCGCCCGCAAAACCCACGAATACCTCGACCTGGATGCCGGGCACGACTTCGACTCCAAGGTCGTGGTCAAGGTGAACGCCCCCGAGCTGGTCCGCAAGGAGCTGGCCGCGCCGCGCTGGGGCGGCCATCACATCGCCATGGGCACCAACGTCGACTGTTACCAGCGCGCCGAGGGGCGTTACCGGTTGATGCGGGGCATTCTGACCGCGCTTCGGGACGCCGGGAATCCTTTCTCGATCCTCACCAAGGGGTCCCTCATCCTGCGCGACCTCGACCTGCTGACCGAGGCGGCCGAGCGCACCGAGGTCGGCACCTCGCTGTCGATCGGCTTCCTCGACGAGGAGCTGTGGCGTTCGGTGGAGTCGGGCACGCCGCGGCCCGGCAGGCGGCTGGAGGTCTGCGCCACCCTCACCGAGCACGGCCTCGGGTGCGGCGTGCTGATGGCGCCGATCCTGCCCTACCTCACCGATTCGCCGAAGGCCCTGGAGCGCACGGTCCGGCGGATCGCCGAGGCCGGTGCCACGCACATCGTGCCGATCGTGCTCCACCTGCGCCCGGGGGCACGCGAGTGGTTCCTCGGCTGGCTGGGCCGGGAGCATCCTCGCCTGGTCCCCCGCTACCTCGAGATGTACGGCCGCGGCGCCTACGCGCCCAAGGCCTACCAGGCCCGCATCGCGCGGCAGGTCAACGAGCTTGCCGTCCAGAGCGGGGTGGGCAGGTCCTCCTCGGCCCGCGCCCGCCGCATCCGTCCGCCCGCCGCACCGGTGGCCGACGCCGGGCCCGAGCAGCTGACACTGCTCTAACCCTTAAAGACACATATGGGTGATTGACTCCGCTGTTGGGTATTTAACGCGGGTGATGCGGCGAAAATGGCGCATTGTCAGTCAATGTCAACCCATGAGACAGGGGGAATCATGGCAGGAACACGGAAGAAGACCACCAAAGCAACAGGAAAAGCCAAGAAAGCAGCTATCAAGGCCACGCGTGAGACAAAACAGAATAAAGCCGGAGACGAGGACAAGCGAAACGCGGAGTCCAACGAGACCCAGTGATCCCGGCCGGGCAACAATCCCGGCAAGCCCTACAGCATGGCGGACATAGCCCATAAATTGGGCAGCTGAATATGAGCATGATCAGGCACTCGTCCTTCCGGCACCACCGGGCAGGCGGACCCCGCCCGTCAGGCCCGGCGACCCATCGGATCGCCGGGGCGCGCGGCCCTCCCCGGGACGCAACGGCGCGTTCGCGGTCTCGACGCGGGGGTCCGAGTGCCTGATCATGGAAACCCCCAGCTCGAACGCGAGGATCGATGTCCGCTTACCTGCGTTTCCCCACGATCTTCGGCGAGGCCGTCGTATTCGCCGCGGAGGACGACCTGTGGATGGTCCCCGCCGCGGGAGGCAGGGCCTTTCGCCTGACCGCCGGGGTCGGTGAGGCGGGATACCCCCGCTTCTCCCCCGACGGCACCCAGCTCGCCTTCGTCGGGCGCGAGGAAGGGCCCGAAGAGGTCTACGTCATGCCCGCCGACGGCGGCGCGGGGCGGCGCATGACCTATCACGGGGCACTGTGCACGGTCACCGGCTGGGATCCGGGCGGCGCCGTCGTCTACGCGAGCAACCACTCCCAGCCCTTCACCCGATCCAAGTGGCTGCACCGCGTCGACGCGGACGGGGTCTCCGAGCGCCTGCCCCACGGCCCGGCCAACACCATCTCCTACGGCCCCGGCGGAGCGGTCGTGCTCGGCCGCAACACCGCCGACCCGGCCCGCTGGAAGCGCTACCGGGGCGGCACCGTCGGCGACCTGTGGATCGACCGCGACGGAGGGGGCGAGTTCACGCGGCTGATCTCCCTGGCAGGCAACCTGGCCTCCCCCTGCTGGGTGGGCGAGCGCGTCTTCTTCCTGTCCGACCACGAGGGCATCGGCAACGTCTACTCGTGCACGCCGGTGGGCGGCGATCTGCGGCGCCACACCGACCACACCGACTACTACGCCCGCAACCTGTCCGGCGACGGCAGCCGCCTGGTCTACCACGCGGCGGCGGAGCTCTACGTGCTCGACCCGGCCGAGGGCGAGGCCCGGGCGATCGACGTGCGGCTGGGAAGCTCGCGCACCCAGCGCAACCGCCGGTTCGTCTCCGCCGGCCAGTACCTGCACAGCGCCACGCTCACCCCCGACGGCAGCGGCCTGGCGATCACCACACGCGGCAAGGCCTACTCCTTCGGCAACTGGGAGGGGCCGGTCCGCCAGCACGGCGAGCCGGACGGCGTGCGCTACCGCCTGCTGAGCTGGCTCGGCGACGGCGAACGGCTGGTGGCCGCGGCCAGCGACGACGGCGACCGCGAGGTGCTGGTCGTGCTGAGGGCCGACGGAAGCGCCGCCCCGGCGCGCCTGTCCGGGCTCGACACCGGGCGCGCGATCGAGCTCACCGTGTCGCCCGGCGCCGACCGGATCGCGGTGACCAACCACCGCAACGAGTTACTGATCGTCGACCTGACCGCGGAGGCGGCCGGTGAGGACACCGGCGGCGCCACGCTCACCGTGGCCGACAGCAGCCGGTACGGCCGCATAGAGGACCCCGTCTGGTCTCCCGGCGGCGACTGGCTCGCCTACACCTGCCCCGGCACCGCCCAGACGACGGCCGTCAAGCTCTACCAGGTCGCGACCGGAGAGACCTTCCACGCCACCCGGCCGGTGCTGTCCGACCGCAGGCCCGCCTTCGACCCCGAGGGCAGGTACCTCTACTTCATCGGCCGGCGCGTCTTCAACCCGGTGCACGACTCCCTGCAGTTCGACCTGGGGTTCCCGCTCGGCGACCGCCCGTACGCCATCGCGCTGCGCCTCGACGTCGGCTCGCCGTTCGTGCCCGAGCCCAAGCCGCTGTCCAGCGAGCCCTCGCCGCCGGCCAAGGACACCGCCGGGGACGAGGGCGCCGGGGAGGTGGCGGGCGCCGCGGCGGGGGCAGGCGGTGAGACGGCCGCCGGTACGCAGACGCGGGCCGGTGACGCGCCGGCCGAGCCCGCGGCCGAAGGCCTGCTGATCGAGGTGGAGGGCATCGAGCGCCGCGTCGTCCCCTTCCCCGTGGCCGAGGGCCGCTACGACCGCGTCGCCGGCATGAGGGACAAGGTCCTGTTCACCTCCTACCCGGTCCAGGGCAGCCGCGGCGACGAGTTCGCCGACACCGCCTCCGGCACCCTGCAGGCCTACGACTTCGCCAAGCAGAAGTGCGAGACCCTGGTCTCCGACGTCGCCGACTTCCGCCTGGGCCAGGACGGCACGACGCTGCTCTACCGCTCGCGCGACCGCCTGCGGGTGATCAAGGCCGGCGAGCCGCCCTCCGACGAGGACGGCCCGGGAAGGGCCTCCGGGTGGATCGACCTCGACCGGGTCAAGGTCTCGGTCCGCCCGGAGGCCGAATGGCGGCAGATGTTCCGCGAGGCGTGGCGGCTCCAGCGGGAGCACTTCTGGGTGCAGGACATGGCCGGGATCGACTGGAACGGGGTCTACGAGCGCTACCTGCCGCTGGTCGACCGGGTCGGCACCCGCGGCGAGTTCTCCGACCTGCTGTGGGAGCTGCTGGGCGAGCTCGGCACCTCGCACGCCTACGAGAGCGGCGGCGAGTACCGCACCCGGCCGCAGTACTCACAGGGCAAGCTGGGCGTCGACTGGGCCCTCGCCGACGGTGTCCACACGATCGCCGGCATCGTCACCGGTGATCCCTGGGACCCCGACGCCACCTCCCCGCTCAACCGCCCCGGGCTCGACATCCGGCCGGGCGACGCGGTGGTGGCGATCAACGGCCAGCCCGCCGGGGGGACGGTCGATCCGGCCAGGCTCCTGGTCAACCAGGCGGGCCAGGAGGTCGAGCTGACGATCAGGCGCGGGGACGGCCCCCCGCGTACGGTGACCGTCAAGGCGCTGTCCGACGAGCAGCCGGGCCGCTACCGCGACTGGGTCGAGGCCAACCGGGCACGCACCCACGAGCGCACCGGCGGCAGGGTCGGCTACATCCACATCCCCGACATGGGGCCGTCGGGATACGCCGAGTTCCACCGCGCCTTCCTCACCGAGTACGACCGGGAAGGGCTGGTGGTGGACGTCCGTTTCAACGGCGGCGGCAACGTCTCGGGGCTGCTGCTGCAGAAGCTGGCCCGCCGTCGCCTCGGCTACGACTTCCCGCGCTGGGGGGTGCCCGAGCCCTACCCCGCCGAGTCGCCGCGTGGCCCGATGGTCGCGCTCACCAACGAGTGGGCCGGGTCCGACGGTGACATCTTCAGCCACACCTTCAAGCTGCTGAAGCTGGGGCCCCTCATCGGCAAGCGCACGTGGGGCGGGGTGATCGGCATCTGGCCGCGCCACCAGCTGGCCGACGGCACGGTCACCACCCAGCCCGAGTTCTCCTTCGCCTTCGACGACGTGGGCTGGCGCGTGGAGAACTACGGCACCGATCCCGACATCGAGGTGGACATCACCCCGCAGGAGTACGGGCAGGGGGCCGACACCCAGCTCGACCGGGCGATCGGCCTGGCGCTGGAGCGCCTGGCGCAGTCTCCCCCGCACACGCCCGACCCCGCCGGCCGTCCCCGGATGAGCACGCCGCCGCTGCCCCCGCGCCGGTGATCAGGCCGGCGCCCGGCCGGCGCCGGGTTCCCGGGCCCCGTACGAGCGCAGCCGCTCGGCCAGGGCGGTGACCTCCTCGCGCAGGGCGCCGGGCGCCAGGACGGTGAACGGCATGCCCAGACCGGCGAGCATGGCGGCCATGCCGTCCAGCCGCTCGGCGCGGCCCACCATGAGCACGCCGCCCTCGGCCGGGCTCAGCGAGGCGACCGAGGGCGGCAGCCGCCGCCGGGCCTGGTCCAAGGTGGTCTCCAGGAGCACCCGCACCTCGTGCCGGTAGGGGACCGAGGCGAGGGACTCCATGACGTGGGCGACCGGGTCGAACCGCTCGGGGTCGGGGAAGCCGTCCGCGAGCGGGACCGCTGAGGCGACCCGGTCCAGGCGGAAGGTGCGGATCTGCCCCCTGAGACGGTCCAGCCCGGTGACGTACCACCGGCCCGAGTGGAAGACCAGGCCGTAGGGGTCCAGCTCGCGCTCGGTCTCCTCGCCGCGCCATGACCGGTAGCGCAGCCGCACCCGCCTCCTGCGGCGGGCCGCGGCGGCCAGGGTCAGCACCGTGTCGGCGGCCGGGCGGGGGGTGTCGGCCACCCGGGAGGTGTGGCCGATGGTGTCGGTGACCGCCTCCACCCGCTCGCGGAGCGCCGCGGGAAGCACCCGCTGGATCTTGGCCAGCGCGCTCTCACCGGCGCTCTCCCCCACCGCCAGCCCGGTACGTCGGCCGGCGAGGAGCCCGAGCACGACCGCGGCCGCCTCGTCCTCGGTGAACATCAGCGGCGGCAGCTTGTACCCGGGCATCAGGCGGTAGCCGCCGTATCTCCCGCGCCCGGCCTCGACCGGGACGCCGAGCTCGGCCAGGCGCAGCGCGTACCGGCGCACGGTGCGCTCGTCCACCTCCAGCCGCCGCGCCAGCTCCACACCGGTCAGCCCGGGACGTGCCTGAAGCAGCTCCAGCAGGGTCAGCACCCGCGTCACCGGATGAGGCATGAGATTTCCTTTTATGCGGGCCGGTTCTGTCCGGATTCGATCCTACGGTGATCTCAACGGCACAGGGATTCAAGGGAGATGGGCAATGAGCACCTTCGTATTGGTTCCGGGGTTCTGGCTCGGCGCGTGGGCCTGGAACGGCGTCACCGAGACGCTCCGCGCCGGCGGCCACACGGTCCATCCGCTGACGCCCACCGGGCTCGCCGACCGCGTCCACCTGGGCGGCCCGCAGACGGATCTGGGGACCCACATCGACGACATCGTCAACACGATCGTCTACGAGGATCTGGGCGAGGTCGTGCTGGTCGGGCACAGCGGTGCCGGGGGGCCGGTCACCGGAGCGGCCGACCGGATTCCCGAGCGGATCCGCAAGATCGTCTACCTGGACAGCGGCCCGCTGGCCGACGGCATGTCGCAGCTCGACCTGCACCCGGTGGAGTTCCGCGAGTCGGTGAAGGCCGCCCTGGCCGACGGCTGGCGCCACGAGCCGCCGGCCTGGGAGCGGCAGGAGGAGCTCGGGGCGAGCACCGCGGGTCTGGATCAGCGGGACAAGGAGCGGATCGCCGCGCGGATGACGCCCCAGCCCTACGGCACCATGACCGAGCCGCTGCGGCTCGGCGGGGCGGCGGACAAGACGCCCAAGGCGCTGATCAGCTGCTCCTTCCCCCTCGCCCAGGTAAGGGAGCTGATCGAGCAGGGCAACCCGATGTTCGCCGGGCTGGCCGGGCCGGAGTGGGAACTGCACGAGCTGCCGACCGGCCACTGGCCGATGTTCTCGCGCCCCGGGGACACGGCGCGGCTGCTCGGCTCGCTGTAGGGGTCGCATGAGGCCGGGTCGCTCGCCGAGGGGAGGTGAGACGACCCGGCGCCTTTACATTGTAGATCAACAGTACTTTTGTCCAGGAGAACCCGGGATGCACGGTCCTGGAACGCACGTGATCTCTTGCTTTGTGGTCATGAACGCGAACGCCGTCTCCCTCACCGGGCCGGCCAAGAGCTTCGGGGCGGTCCGGGCCGTGACCGGGCTGACCCTCGAGATCCCCCAGGGCCAGACCGTGGCCCTATCGAGATGCCCGGCCGCGATCGAGGCCGCCGCCCCGGCCCGCCACAACGGCCGGCTGTGACCGAGCCGCCCTCACCGGGCGAGGGCGGGGGGCGCCTGCGTCAGCGGGTCCATCACCCACGGGAAGCCCATCTTGAACGTCGTCTGGGCCAGGGCCCGCTGGCCGTCGGCGTTGGGGTGGAAGAAGTCCCACTTGCTGATGTGGTCGAGGGTGTAGGGGTAGGAGAAGACGGCGCCGCCGTCGTAGCGGCAGCCCGGGCCGTACGCCGCGCACGCGTTCGCCATCTCGGCGTTGTAGTCCTGGACCCGCTCCCTGACGCGGTTCCTGCGCGCCTGGTCCTTCTTGGCGATGGACCCGGCATCGGCCAGCATCGTGGGGCAGATGCGGCCAAGCGCCCAGAACGACTTGGCCACGGCGTTCTCCTTGCCGATGCGCCAGAGCCGCTTGATGTCGGGGATGCTCGCCGCGAAGACCTTGACGCCCGCGGGTGCGAGCACCGCCAGCGCCCGGTCGACGCGGGCGCGGTAGGTGGCGACCGGCGTCATGTGCGATTCGCGGGAGACGCAGGCGTCCTGCGCGCCGATCAGGATCGTCACGTAGGCGGCCTTGGCCGCCACGGCCTTCTGGGCCTGGGCGGCCAGGTCGGCGCTGGTGGACCCCGGGACGGCGAAGTTGAGGTTGTGCCCCTTGATGGCCGGGCCGATGGCCAGCAGGCGCAGGTAGTGGCTGTCGACCCCCACCGCGTCACCGGCCGACCAGGACCGGGAGGTGCAGGCGACGTACCAGCCGCAGGCGTTGAAGCCCGCGCTGATCGAGTCGCCGAGCGCCGCCATCACCGTGGGCACCGGATCGGCCGCGGCCGTCACGGCCGTACCCGGCACGCACACCACCGAGGCGGCGAGAACGAACGCGATCTTTCTGACCATGGCCACCTCCACCTGGGACGATCGATCCCGGGGAAGAGATCGCGAACCCAAGGTAGAGATCGGCGACGACCCGTCCTATTACCTGCGGGCGAGGCGTTGCTACCGTTGACCAACTTCCTATCGCCGCTTGACAGGGCATGACAGGTGTGTAGACGGCGTTGACACCGGATCACCCTCCGCGGGCGGCGATGTGAGACCGCTCACCTGATGTCGAACGCGTTCAGTTTCGGCATAAGGTGGGCAGAGTGAGTGTCGCGCTCGGGATAACCCGCCCCCCGCTGGTTCGCAGCATCCCCATCCATCACCCCGAAGATCTGATCGCGCGACTGCCGCAGGCCCCGCCCTACGCCTGGGTCCACCACCAAGAAGGCCTGGTCGGCTGGGGTGAGGCCGCCCGGGTGGAGGTTCCCCCGGGTCCGGGCCGCTTCGACTGGGCGCGGCGGTGGCTGGCGACGGCGTTCGGCGAGGCCCACATCGACGACGACGTGCACGTCCCCGGCTCTGGGCCCGTCGCCTTCGGCTCGTTCACCTTCGACCCCGACGCCCCCGGCTCGGTGCTGGTCGTCCCCCGGGTGGTGCTGGGCCGCAGGAACGGCCGCGCGTGGCTGACCACCGTGGGCGAGGCGCCCATCGAGCTGATGGCCCCTCCCCGCTCCCCCGGCCGCATCGTGTACGGCGACGGTTCGCTGACCGCGCCCGGATGGCAGCACGCGGTGGCCCGCGCGGTGGACGAGATCCGGTCGGGCCGGCTGGAGAAGGTCGTGCTCGCCCGCGACCTGGTGGCGACCGCCGAGCATGACATCGACGTGCGCATCCTGCTCGAGCGCCTGGCCGCGGCCTATCCCGACTGCTACACCTTCTCCTGCGCGGGCCTGGTGGGGGCCACGCCCGAGCTGCTGGTCCGGCACACCGGCGAGGCCATCGAGTCCCTGGTGCTGGCCGGCACCACCTACCGCGGGGCCGGCCCCGCGGAGGACAAGGCCAGGGCCGCGGCCCTGTTCGCCTCGGCCAAGGACCGCCACGAGCACGCCTGCGCGGTGGCGTCGGTGCGCGAGGCGCTCACGCCGCTGTGCGCCTCGCTCACGGTGCCCGACGAGCCCGAGCTGCTCGTGCTGCCCAACGTCCAGCATCTCGCCAGCCGCGTCCAGGGCCGGTTGGCCGACGGCGCGTCGGTGCTCGACGTGGTCGCGGCCATGCATCCCACCGCGGCCGTCGGCGGCACCCCCACCGGTGTCGCGCTCGAGGTGATCCGCGAGCTGGAGGGCATGGACCGCGCCGGGTACGCCGGGCCGGTGGGCTGGATCGACGCGCGGGGCGACGGCGAGTGGGGCATCGCCCTGCGCTGCGCCTACGTCGAGGGGCGGCGGGCCCGGCTGTTCGCCGGCTGCGGCATCATGGGCGGCTCCGATCCGGCGGCGGAGCTGGCCGAGGCGCAGGCCAAGCTCCGCGTGATGCGGTACGCCCTGGAGGGCTGACCCTGGCCGGCCCTTTAGGGCCGGCCCCGGCCCGGCCCTCCCCCGGCCGCCGCCCGAATCGCTACGGGGTCACCGCCCGCCCTCGCGGACCGGACCGCCCTCCGGCACCGAGCCGCCGCCGGCATCGGGCACCGGATCACCTTCGGCCACCCGACCACCGCCGGGCACCGGGCCGTCGTCGGGCACGGCCTCGGCGGGACCGTCGTGCGGCACGGCCTCCACGGGGCCGTCGCGGCCGAGCTCGTGAGCCAGCTGGTCCAGCTCCGCACCACCGGCCATCAGCGAGGTCAGCTCATCGCGGGTGATGTCGGCCTTGTCGAACTGCCCGAGGCTGGTGCCCCGGTTGAGCACCAGGAACCGGTCGCCGACGGGGAAGGCGTGGTGGGGGTTGTGGGTGATGAACACCACCCCCAGGCCCCGGTCACGCGCCCGGGCGATGTAGCGCAGCACCACGCCCGCCTGCTTGACCCCGAGCGCCGAGGTCGGCTCGTCCAGGATCAGCACCCGGGCGCCGAAGTACACCGCGCGGGCGATGGCCACCGACTGGCGCTCGCCGCCGGACAGGGTGCCGACCGGCTGGTCGACGTCCCTGATGTCGATGCCCATGTTGCGCAGTTCCTCGCGCGCGACCCGTTTGGCCCGGGCCACGTCGAAGCGGCGCAACGGCCCGGTCACCGGCTCGGACCCGAGGAAGAAGTTCCGCCACACCGACATCAGCGGGATCATCGCCAGGTCCTGGTACACCGTGGCGATCCCCCGGTCCAGGGCCTCACGCGGCCCGCTCAGCCGGACCGGGACGCCGTCGAGCAGGTACTCGCCGCTGTCCTGGCCGTGCACCCCCGAAAGGATCTTGATCAGGGTGGACTTGCCGGCGCCGTTGTCGCCCAGCACGCAGGTGACCTCGCTCGCCCGCACGAGCATCGAGACGTCCTTCAGCGCGATCACGCTGCCGAAGACCTTGCCCACCTGGCGCGCCTCGAGAAGTGGCGGGGTCATCGTCGCACCTCTTCGGCGTAGCGGCGGACCACGCGGTTGGCGAGCGTCGCCAGCAGGAGCATCCCGCCCAGGAAGAACTTGAACCAGTCGGCGTCCCAACCGGCGAACACGATGCCCTTGTCCGCCATCCCGAAGATCACCGCGCCGATGGACGCGCCGATCGCCGAGCCGTACCCGCCGGTGAGCAGGCAGCCTCCGATCACCGCCGCGATGATGTAGATGAACTCCTGCCCGATCCCGGAGTTGGCCTGGACCGAGGTGAAGCGCAGCGCCATGATCGAGCCGACCAGCCAGGCGGCGACGGCCGTGGTCATGAACAGGGCGATCTTCGTACGGGCGGCCGGGACGCCGACGGCCCTGGCCGCCTGCTCGTTCCCGCCGACCGCGAAGATCCAGTTTCCGGCCCTCGACCGCATCAGGACCCAGGTGGCCAGCGCCGTGACGCCGAGCCACCAGAAGATCGCCACGCGGAAGTCCACGCCGCCGACCGTGATCGAGCCGGCCAGCAGTGCCCGCGCGCCCTCGAAGCCCTCGGCCCTGCGCAGGCCGCTGACCTGCACGGTGCCGGTCAGCGCCTTGGTGACGCCCAGGTTGAGCCCTTGCAGCATGAGGAACGTGCCGAGGGTGACGATGAAGCTGGGCAGCTTCGTCCGCACCACCAGCAGGCCGTTGGCGAACCCGATGAGCAGGGCCAGGACGAGCCCGGCCAGCATCGCGGCCCAGACGTTCCACCCGTACTTGGTGGCCAGGGTGACCATGACCAGCCCCGTGGTGCCCGTGAGCACGCCGGCGGACAGGTCGAACTCGCCGCCGATCATGAGCAGGGCGATGGCGACGGCCATGATGCCCAGCGTGGAGGCCGGATCCAGCCAGTTCGCCACTCCGTTCGCCGACGGGAAGACCGCCGACTGGGAGGAGAAGAAGGCGAAGACGGCGATCGCGCCGACCACCGAACCGAGCTCGGGGCGGATCAGCAGGCGCCGGATCAGCCCGGCGCCCGCCATCCGCTCGTCGGCGGCGAGACTGCTCACCGCGTGCCGCTCTGCGCGAGCTTGGCGACCTGCGCGGCGTTGTCCTTGGTGACGAAGCCCGGGCCGGTGTTGACCGGAAGGCCGCCGCCCACGGTGTTGAGGTTGGACTTGTACAGGTGCAGGAAGGTGATCGGCAGCCAGCCCTGGAGGTACTGCTGCTGGTCGACGGCGAACAGGACCTCGCCCGCCTCGATCGCGTCGACGACGTCGGCCGACAGGTCGAAGGTGGCCAGCTTGGCCTTGGAGCCGCCGTCCTTGATGGCGTCGCGGGCGGCGACGGCGACGGCCGGGTTCAGGGTCAGCACGCCGTTGACCGAGGTGTCCGTCTGGAGCTTGGCCTTGATCTTGGAGGTGGCGTCGGCGAGGTTGCTGACGTCCACCTGCAGGCGCTCCACGGTGCCGCCGAGGGTCGCCGTGGCGCCGCCGCACCGCTGGTCCAGGCCGACGTTGCCCGCCTCGTGGATGACGCAGAGCAGCTTGGTGACGCCCTCGGCCTTGAGCTGCTCGCCCGCGCCGCGCCCGGCCACCTCTTCGGACTGACCGACGTGGGTGGTCGCGCCGAACTCCTTGGACTTGTCGGCGCCGGAGTTGATGGTGACGACCGGGATCTTGGCGGCCACGGCCTTGCCGATGGCCTCCTCCAGCGCGTCGGGGTTGGCCATGGAGACCACCAGGCCGTCGACCTTCTCGCTGATCGCCTGGTCGATGAGCTGGGCCTGCTTGGCGGGGTCGCCGTCGCCCTGGTAGGTCACCTTGTCGCCGTACTGCTTGCCGGCCGCCTCGGCGCCGTTCTTGACGACGTCCCAGAAGGAGTCTCCCGGCGCGCCGTGCGTGATCACCGCGAAGGTGCCGCCGCTCTGGCCTCCTCCTTCCCCTGCCGCCGACGATGCCGGGGCGCCCGCCGCGGGCGTACCCCCATCGCTGTTCGAACAACCGCTCAGCACCAGCGCTCCGAGCGCCGCCGCTGTGATCAATCGTGTGACTCGCATCATGGAAACCTCCCGTGCCGTCCCGTGGGACGGGTCGGCCGCATTCCAGGTTTGTAACCTCACGTAACCTCCCTGTCAATTGTTTGTCGTGACATCGTGATGTACTGCTTACCTTTGCCGGGCTTTGTCAGGACATATTCACCTGCCCTCGTAAGGATGGCGGAGGTCTTGACCTGGGACTTCACGCGAAGAAGCCCGGTGAGAGGGGTCTCACCGGGCTTCGCAGGATGTGACGTCAGTTCAGGCCGCGCACGATCCGCAGGATCTCCGCCAGCGTCGCCGTGTGCTCGTTGAGGATCTTCGAGTGCGTGTTGAGGATGCTCGTGTGCTCGTTCAGGATCTGTGAATGCTCGTCAAGCCTCTCCGCGTGCCGCCCCACCGTCACCACGAGCCCGTCCACCTTCGACACCAGCCCACCGACCGTCTCGGCCAGACCGTCCACCCTCTCGGTGAGGCCGTCCATCCGCACCGTCAGCCCGTCGACCGTCTCGGCCAGACCGTCCACCCTCTCGGTGAGGCCGTCCATCCGCACCGTCAGCCCGCCAACGGTCTCGGCCAGACCGTCCACCCGCACCGTCAGCCCGTCGACCGTCTCGGCCAGACCGTCGACTCTGACCGTGAGCCCGTCGACCGTCTCGGCGAGGTCGTCCACCTTGGTCGTCAGGCCGTCCAGGGTCTTCGAGTGTTCGGCCAGGGTCAGTGTCTGCTCGGTCTGGAGCGTCCTGACCTCTCTGAGCTCCCGGAGCACCAGCAGATGCAGTGAACCAGCGGCCTGTGACGTGCTGGTCGACTCACCTGCTATGAATGCCGTCGCCCGGGTCTGCGCACGCAACCGCTCGAGCTCCAGCTCGATGTCGGTAACGCGCTCCTCAAGGTCGGCCATCGCCACCCCCATCACCTCCGTCACCGAGATTATCGTTGATCGTGACGGTGCGCGGTGGATACACCACGGAGTGTGAGAAAGCCTCCCGGCCATCCTTGGCCCGGGCCCCACTGAACACCCGGTTCACCAGGATCGATATTTGTCAGGACATTCTGATGTCCGCTAGCCTCGTCACGTAAGCGATCAGTCACCGAGCCGGGAGAAGGCATGGGCACTCGACTGGACATCGACCTCGATCGCTCCAGCCCGGTGCCGCTCTACTTCCAGGTGGCCGAGCAGATAGCCGAGGCGATCAGGCGCGGCGACCTGGCCCCCGGATCCCGGCTCGACAACGAGATCCTGCTGGCCGACCAGCTCGGGCTGTCGCGCCCCACGATCCGCCAGGCCATCCAGTATCTCGTCGACAAGGGCCTGCTCGTGCGCAAGCGCGGCGTCGGCACCCAGGTGGTGCACGGCCAGGTCAAGCGCTCGGTGGAGCTGACCAGCCTGTACGACGACCTGCGCCGCGCCGGGCAGGAGCCGACGACCCGGGTGCTCTCCCTGGAGCCCGTCGGCGCCGATGAGGACATCGCCGCCGTCCTCGGCGTGGCGGCGGGCACCGATGTGCTCCGGGTCGAGCGGGTGCGCTACGCCGCGGGCGAGCCGCTGGCGCTGCTGCACAACTGGCTGCCGGCCGGGCTCGGGCCCCTGTCGCCGCAGGCGCTGGAGGAGCGTGGCCTGTACGAACTGCTGCGGGCCGCGGGCGTGCGCATGCGCGTGGCCAACCAGCGCATCGGCGCCCGCGCGGCCACCCCCGCCGAGGCGCGCCTGCTGGACGAGCGCCGTGGCGCGCCGCTGCTCACGATGATCCGCACCACCTACGACGACCAGGGCAGGGCCGTGGAGCACGGCTCCCATGTCTACCGCGCCTCGCACTACTCGCTTGAGGTCACGCTCATCGAGCGCTGATCGGCCTCGTCGGGCGCCTCCGGCTCCGCCACGCGCGCGGCCCGGCGCTTGATGTACAGCGTCGTGCCGATGCCGAACAGCACCGCGACGACCAGGCCGACCCAGGAGAACCCCTTGAGCCACTTCTCGGCCACGATGCCGAGGTAGTAGATCACGGCGGTGGTGCCGCCCGCCCAGGTGATGCCGCCGAGCACGTTGGCGACCAGGAAACGCCAGTACGGCATGTGCAGCGCGCCGGCGAGCGGTCCGGCGAGGATGCGCAGCAGGGCGATGAAGCGGCCGAAGAAGACCGCCCACATGCCCCACCGGTCGAAGACCGTCTTGGCCTTCGCGATGTGCGCGGGGCCGAAGTGCTTGGGGAAGCGCCTGCCGAGGCGGTCGAACATCGGCTGGCCGCCCTTGCGGCCGATCATGTACCCGATGGAGTCGCCGACGATGGCGCCGGCGCTCGCGCAGACACCCACCCACAGCGGGTCCACGACGTGCTGCGCCGACAGCAGGGCGGCGCTGACGAGGACGACCTCGCCGGGCAGCGGGATGCCCAGGCTCTCCAGGCCGATCACGACGCCAACGATCACGCAGATCCAGACGGGCGGGATCGCCTGAAGCCATTCCTCGACATGCATGGCTCACACCCTATGTCGTGGGTTGGGGCTGTTTACGGAAAAGGAAGGGAGCGGACCGCTTCCTGGGCGGCCTCACGCATCGCCACGTGCAGGCGGGCGTTGTCCTCCCGGACGGTCCTGGCCTCCACGATGCGCACACCCTCGCCCCTGATGGCCTTGGGCAGGTCGTCGATCGAGGACAGCAGGGTGTACGGCGTGCCGGTGGCGGCGGCGAGGTAGGACAGGTCGACACCGTGCGGGGTGCCGAAGACCCGTTCGAACGGGCCGGGCAGACCGGCCTGCGGCAGCAGGGAGAAGATGCCGCCGCCGTCGTTGTTGACGACCACCAGGCACAGATCCGGGCGGGGCTCGCGGGGGCCCAGGATCAGGCCGTTCTGGTCGTGCAGCAGGGTCAGGTCGCCGAGCAGGGCGTACGAGGGCCCGTTGTGGGCGAGCGCCGCGCCGATGGCCGAGGAGACGACCCCGTCGATGCCCGAGGCGCCGCGGTTGGCCATCAGCCGCAGGCCGCGCCGGGGCCGCATGGCCTGGTCGAGATCCCTGATCGGCATCGAGGAGCCGCAGAACAGCAGGGCGTTGTTGGGAAGCGCCTCGGTGAGATCGCGGGCGAGACGCGGCTCGCTCAGCCCCGAGTCGTCGAGGAGGGCGTCGACCGCCTCGCGCGCGGCCGACTCCGCCGCACGCCAGGACCGCAGCCAGGTGTCGTCCCCGGCCGCGACGGGGATCTCCACGGCCTCGGCGACCTGGGTGGCCGACCGGGTGGGGTCGGGCCAGCGGGTCAGGTCGGGGGTGACGACGACGTGCTCGCCTGCGCCCTTGAGCCACGAGAGCAGGGGGCGCGACAGGCTCGGCCGGCCCAGCGTCACCACCACGTCGGGGCGGTGGGCGTCGGCGAACTCGGGCGTGCCGAGCAGGAAGTGGTAGGCCGAGATGGCGTGGTCGCCGTACCTGGCACCGCCGGTGGGCTCCGACAGCACCGGCCAGCCGGCCATGCCGGCGGCGGCGACGTAGCGCCGCACGTTGGTGGCGCCGTCGGCGACCACCAGCACGCCGCGGCGGGTGGGCGGGACGTGCAGGCCGGCCGAGGGCGGCGCCAGCCGGGCGCGCGCCCAGGGACCGCCGGCGTCCCCGTCCAGGGGCTCGCACCAGGTGGAGTCGCCGTCGGGGATGAGCGGCTCGCGGAAGGCGAGGTTGAGGTGGACGGGCCCGGGGTCGCGCGGGCCCAGGGCGCGCTGGTAGGCCCGGCCGGCGAGCGAGCGCCAGTAGGCCACCTGACCGGGCCGCTCCTCGGGCACGCCGACCTCGCTGAACCAGCGGACCGACGAGCCGTACATCTTGATCTGGTCGATGGTCTGGCTGGCACCGGTGTCGCGCAGCTCCGGCGGCCGGTCCGCGGTCAGGACCAGCAGCGGCACGCCGGACTCGTGCGCCTCGATCACCGCCGGATGGAAGTTCGCGGCGGCCGTGCCGGAGGTGCACACCAGCGCGACCGGCCGCTCGGACCGGCGGGCCAGGCCGAGCGCCAGGAAGGACGCCGAGCGCTCGTCGAGGCGGACGTGCAGGCGGACCCGCGAGTCGCCGTGGACGGCGACGGCCAGCGGGGCCGATCGCGAGCCGGGGGCCAGCACCACCTCGGTCAGGCCGCAGCGCGCCAGCTCGTCGATCAGGACACCGGACAGGGCCGTGGCGGGGTTCACCGGCCCTCCCCGGACGCGGCCTTCCGGGCGGACGACCCCCGGGGGCACGTGATCGTGGGTACGCGGAGAGCCTTCATCTAGGGGCGGCGCGGGAAGCGGGAGAAATCGGGGCGGCGCTTCTCCTTGAAGGCGTCGCGGCCCTCCTGCGCCTCCTCGCTCATGTAGTAGAGAAGGGTGGCGTCACCGGCGAACTGCTGCATGCCCGCGGCTCCGTCGCTGACGGCGTTGATCGCGCCCTTGAGCATGCGCAGCGCCAGCGGGGACTTGTCGAGCATCTCGCGGCACCACTGGACGGTCTCGGCCTCGAGCTCCTCGAGCGGGACGACCTTGTTGACCAGCCCCATGTCGGCGGCTTCCTGGGCGTTGTAGAAGCGGCACAGGTACCAGATCTCGCGGGCCTTCTTCAGGCCGACGGTCTCGGCGAGCAGCCACGCCCCGTACCCGCCGTCGAAGGAGCCGACCTTGGGGCCGGTCTGGCCGAACATGGCGTTGTCGGCGGCGATGGTGAGGTCGCAGCAGACGTGCAGCACGTGGCCGCCGCCCACGGCGTACCCGGCGACCATGGCGATGACCGGCTTCGGCAGGCGGCGGATCTGGATCTGCAGGTCGAGCACGTTGAGGCGGCCGACGCCGTCAGGACCGATGTAGCCGTCGTCGCCGCGGATCTTCTGGTCGCCGCCCGAGCAGAAGGCCTCGGTGCCGGCGCCGGTGAAGATGATCACACCTACGTCGCCGTCGTCGCGGGCGTTGGTGAAGGCGTCCTGCAGTTCGAACAGCGTCGTGGGCCGGAAGGCGTTGCGCCGTTCGGGACGGTTGATCGTGATCTTCGCCATGCCTTCGGCGGTCTCGTAGATGATGTCTTCATAGTCACCCGACCGCTTCCAGTCGACAGTGCTCACGGTCACACTCGCTCCTCACTTCACCTGCGGGGTCGCCCGGCCGAGGTCACGGGCGGGGGGTCTCCCAACGGGACTAACCTTACGACCGTGAGTGAGCGTCCTGTGCACGCGGTGGTTCTACCTCCCGGTCCCGCCCTGTTCGAGATGGTTCGCGAGGCGCTCGAGGGAGGGGGTCCCGCCCTGCTCCCGCTCGCGCCCGACCTGCCCGCCCCGGCCCTGCGCGCGATGATCCGGACGCTGCGCCCCACCCACGTGGTCACCCCCGAGGGGGTGCGGCCCTCGCCGGGCGGGGTGCCGGCGAGCGGTGACACCGCCGTGATCATCGCGACCAGCGGTTCCACGGGCGCCCCCAAGGGCGTGCAGCTCCCGGCCGCCGCGCTGGCCGCGTCGGCGGCGGCCTCGCTCGACCGGCTGGCCGCCGCGCCGGGTGAGCGCTGGCTGTGCTGCCTGCCGCCCTCCCACGTTTCCGGCCTGCAGGTGCTGGTGCGGTCGCTGCTGAGCGGCTCAGAGCCGCTGATCCACCGGCGCTTCTCCCCCGGCGCGGTGGCCGGCAGCGGAGCCGACCACGTCTCGCTGGTCCCCACCCAGCTCAGGCGCATGATCGATTCCGGCGTGGAGCTGTCGCGGTTCCGTACGATCCTGCTCGGCGGGGCCGCCGCGCCGGCCGGGCTGCTGGCCGCCGCCCGGGACGCGGGAGCGCGGGTGGTCACGACGTACGGGATGAGCGAGACGTGCGGCGGGTGCGTGTACGACGGTGTGCCGCTCGACGGGGTGGAGGCCAAGGTGGGGGCCGACGGGCGGATACGCCTGGCCGGGCCGGTGCTGTTCTCCGGATACCGGCTGAGCCCCGATCTGACCGCGGCCGCCCTCGACGGCGGCTGGTATCTCACCTCCGACGTGGGCGTGATCGAGGAGGGACGGGTGCGGGTGCTGGGCCGCGCCGACGATGTGATCAATACTGGGGGGCAGAAGGTCGTGGCCGGAGTGGTGGCGGGGATCCTCGCCCAGCATCCGGCGGTCCGCGAGGCCGTGGTCGTCGGCAGGCCCGATCCGGAATGGGGTGAGGAGGTGGTCGCGGTGGTCGTGGCCGCCGACCCGGCCTCTCCCCCGGACCTCGGTGAGCTGCGCGCCCTGGTGAAGGCGCGATTGCCGGTCTACGCGGCTCCCCGGTCGCTGGCGCTGCGGGAACGGTTTCCGGTGCTGCCCAACGGCAAACACGATCTCGTAGCAATACGTCGGGATATTTCCGGTTTTGTTGGCAAAGGGGATGGTTCTTGACCACAATGTCGCGTCGAGGGAACCGGAAGCCGTATCCGGCACGTCATACAGACAGCTGGATCTAGGAAGGACGCCTTGATGAACCCAACCCGCAAGATGTGGATCTCCACCGGAGTGATCGGTGTGATCCTCGCCGGGGGTATCTCCGTCGCGGCCGCCGCCGCGTCGGGACGGGTGGACAAGACCGACAAGGTCAGCCAGGAGACCGAAGGCTCCAAGACCTACGGCCCAGGCGAGGCACCCGGCCAGATTCCCGGCCCCGACGTCCCCGCGAACGCGGAACCGACCCGGGCGCCGAAGGACTTCGTCGTCACCAACGACAACATCAACCCCGACCCGAAGAAGGTCGCGGAGTTCTGGACCGAGAAGCGCATGGAGAGCGCCAAGCCGCTCCCGATCCCGGTACTGACCCCTGACAAGAAGCCGAAGGACTAGCCAAGCCGAAGGTCTCACCGGGCGGGTCGCCGAGAGGGCGGCCCGCCTTTCGTCGTCCCGGCCCGCCATCGCCCGTGTCGAGTCCCCGATCTCGGGCAGAGGTGGTACGACCAGGCAGGACGAGCGCGACGATCAGGAGGCGGAACACAATGGCCATACGGCCAGCGGGAACAAACCACGCCGTCTGGCGTTATTGATACTGGTGCGCCGAACCGCCGAACGCCGCGCCACCCCATCGACCAGAAGACGACTCCGTGACGGAGGAGGTGTGCTCATGCCCCGAACTGCCGTGGCGACCTCGACTGAGCGCGAGGCGACCCCGACGACTCTCGCTCAGGTCATCGACCGAGGACGAGCGCAAGGTCACCTTTCCCTCGTGGAGCTCCGCGAGGCGTTCTCGTCGGCACGGATCAGCCCGGCCAAGGGCCGCTCGATCCTGCGCGAGCTCACCGAGGCCGGCGTGAACCTGGCCACGGAGACCGAGTCCGGATCGGGGGC
This sequence comes from Sphaerisporangium flaviroseum, assembly GCF_039537005.1. Taxonomy (NCBI): domain Bacteria; kingdom Bacillati; phylum Actinomycetota; class Actinomycetes; order Streptosporangiales; family Streptosporangiaceae; genus Sphaerisporangium; species Sphaerisporangium flaviroseum. The sequence continues at coordinate 119,334 of NZ_BAAAZR010000063.1, forward strand.
CGGTAGCCCGGCGAGGAAGGCCCGTAAGAGCAGCACAGTGAAGACTACCGCGAAGAGCGCAATGACAGGCACGACGATGACCTCCGCGAAAACCGCGACGGCCGAGTCCGCCGAGGGGACCGTCGAGACCCGGCCGCGGCGCACCACCCGCCGGACCGTTCGCAAGACGGCCGAGGCGGCGCCGGCCCCCACCACGGTCAAGGCATCCCCGGGCCAGGACGACCGTCCGGGCTCCGAGGCCGAGGACGGCTGGACCGAGCCCGACGAGAACGAGATCCAAAGTGAGACGCTCGACCTGGACGACCAGTCCTCGGTCATGGGCGACTCGGTGCACACCTACCTGAAGTCGATCGGCCGGCGCACCCTGCTGACCGCGGCGGAGGAGGTGGAGCTGGCCAAGCGCATCGAGGCTGGCCTGTACGCCGAGCACAAGCTGCTGACCGAGACGCTCACCCCGGCCCGGCGCGCCGACCTCGAGTGGGTGGCCGAGGACGGCAGGCGGGCCAAGAACCACATGCTGGAGGCCAACCTCCGGCTGGTCGTCTCGGTCGCCAAGAAGTACACCGACCGCGGCATGGCGCTGCTCGACGTGGTCCAGGAGGGCAACCTCGGGCTGATCCGCGCGGTGGAGAAGTTCGACTACTCCAAGGGCTACAAGTTCTCCACCTACGCCATGTGGTGGATCCGCCAGGCGATCCAGCGCGGCTTCGCCGACTCGGCCCGCACGATCCGGCTTCCGGTGCACGTGCTGGAGCTGCTGTCGAAGCTGTCGCGCATCGAGCGCGACATGCACCAGCGGTTCGGCCGCGAGCCCACCCCCGAGGAGCTGGCGGTGGAGCTCGACAAGACGCCGGACCAGATCGAGGAGCTGCTGCGCACCAGCCGCCAGCCGATCAGCCTCAACGCCACCATCGGCGAGGACGGCGAGACGACCATCGGCGACCTGATCGAGGACGTCGACGCCCCCGAGGCCTCCGAGGTCGTGGACCGGCAGCTGCTCGGCGCGGAGCTGCGGGGCGTGCTGGGCAACCTGACCCCGCGCGAGGCCAAGATCATGGCGCTGCGCTTCGGCCTGGTCGACGGCAAGCCGCACACGCTCGACGAGATCGGCAAGCACCTCGGGCTGACCCGGGAGCGGATCCGGCAGCTGGAGAAGGAGTCGCTGTCCAAGCTGCGGCACCCGAGCAACACCCGCCCCCTGCTCGACTGGGCAAGCTGACAGGCCGGCGAGGACCGACGACGCGA
>NZ_BAAAZR010000063.1:120591-197169 GCF_039537005.1 Sphaerisporangium flaviroseum
CCCCGCAAGGGCGGACGCCGTTTCGTCGGTCAGAAGCCGTTCGCGCCGCAGGGCGCCTCGCTCAGCGCGCGGCCTGGGAGGGCCGCGGCACCCGCGCGATGCCGGTCAGCCGGTTCTCCTCGCGGAGGGTGCGCAGCCTGTTGACCTCGGCGGTCCACCGGGCGCCCTCAGGTGTGGCCACACCCTTGCGCCGCCGGATGCGGTCGTCGTAGGCCTTCGCGCCGAAGGCGGCCCGCTGGGCCGCCTCCGCGGCGCGCAGCGCGTCGGTCAGGGCGCGGTCGAAGGCCAGCCCCGCCGCCCGCAGCTCGGTGGCGCCGGCCCGGGCGTCCTGAGCGCGCCGCAGCTCCTGCTCCGCCTCGCGGGCCTTGTCAAGCAGCCGCGTGAAGCTCTTCCCGACCTCCTGGTCGGCGTGGTGGCGGACCTCCGCCTCCCGGCTCACACTCGGACGGAAAAACGCCATCGCCTGCCCCTTCTCGGCCCATCGCCGGTGATCCGGCGTTCGTTGCTCGCCATAGCGTACGCCGCCCGCGGGTGAGGTCGGGCGGCGGCACGGCGTGGCGCCCTTTACAAAGTAAGCCGTCATGCGGATCATGCCACGTATGCCTGCGAAACGACCTCCCGTCCCCCTGTCCCTCGAGCGCATCATCAAAGCGGCCCTGCACATCGCCGACGGCCAGGGCCTGCGCCGCCTGACCATGCGGCGCCTCGGTGACGCCCTCCAGGTGGAAGCGATGGCGATATATCACCACCTGCCGCGCGGCAAGGAAGCCCTCATGGACGCGCTCGCCGAGCACGTCACCACCGTCACGGTGGAGCCGTCCGGCACCCCCGGGTGGCAGGAGCTCGCCCGCACCTGGGCGCACGCGGGCCGGGCGGCGCTGCTGGAGCATCCAGGCGTGCTCGCCCTGGCCCTGACCAAGCCTCCCCAGGGCACCGCTCTCATGGCGATCAGGGAGCAGGCCGAGCAGCTGGCCGCCGCGGGCCTGCGCGACTCGGCGCAGGCGGTGCGGTCCCTGCGGGCGTACGTGATGGGCAGCGTCGCCGTGGAGATCCAGCGCTCGGGATGGGCGGCCGGCCCGGACGACGACGAGGAGCCCGGCACGCTCCCGATGGCCTCCTCCCGCCCCGAGTCCCGGGAGGAGGCGGCCGCCGCCTTCGAGCGCGGCCTGGACGCCCTGATCAGGGGCCTGACGCAGACGTAACCCATCGTTTATCTGTTCGGCGGCGAGTCGTGCTTGGACCGTTATCATCGGTGGGGCACGCTTGTGTCGCAGGTCACAAGGCCGAACCAGCCCTTCGGGCCCCCCTCGGACCCCCTATTCAAGGATCTAAACCGTCCCAACGGGCTATGTCGCCCGCGTGTGACCCGCAGCACACTTAGTCTGTAGGTGTGCGGCACCGCACACGCCAACCACACAGCGCTCGTCCCCGTCCGCGGGGAATCGGGGAGTCGAACGGGGCACGATGCGCCGCGCCGATGAACCGGCCGAGCCCCAGATCGAGAGAGAAATCCGGAGGCACGCCGATGTGCCCGCATGAGCCGTCCTGTCCGAGCACCACCGCGCCGGACCGCGAAGCCGCCCGCACGATCGCAGCCCACCCTGAGCAGGGGTGGAGCCTGTTGTGCAACGGCATCGTGCTTTTCGAGGACACCGGGGAGCTCCTGCCCAACGGCGTGGTCATCGCACCACACCGTCCCACCGACCTTGCCATCAGCGCCGCCTGAGATCAGCGAAACCGGGGGCAGAGCCAGTTCGCCACCACCTCGCCCACCTGGGCGGGGTTTTTGCTGAGTTCGTGACCCTCGCCCGCGAGCACCACCAAGGACGCCGCGTCCGCCGCGTCGGGCACGCCGAAACGGTCGCGGTCGCCGCTGACCGCCAGCACGTCCACACCGGCACCACGCAGTTCCCCGGCCCGCGAACGCTCGGGCCTGGCCGGTGGATGCAGGGGAAATGCCAGCGCCACCACGGCCTCGGCTCCGGCCGCCAGAGCCGTGCGGCAGGCCACCCGCGCCCCGTTGCTCCGGCCGCCCTGCACCAGAGGCAGGCCCGCGAACCGCTCCTGGAGCGAGGCCACCAGCGCGAGCCACGCCCCGTCCTGCTTGACCGGTGACCCCGGCGCACGGGCGCCCGCCACCCTGAACGGCTGCAGGACCCGCGCGACCGTACCCCCGGTCGCGGTCACCGCGTCGCGCACGGCGAGCAGGTCGGCGGACTCCACTCCCCCCGCCGACCCGTGGGTGAGGACGAACAGGAACCGTGGATCGGGCGCCTGGTCCACCTCCACGATCGCCGGCCCGGCCGGGGTCACGATCCGCATGGCAGAAACCGTACCCGCGAACGACCTCTCTCCTTCTCCGGGGGGATGCCCGTGCCTGCTCATTGTGGGAGATTGGGAGCGTGCCGGACAACAGACTCCCCCGCGACGAGCTTCGCGCCACCGTTGAGGCGCGCCGCGACCTTGGCCCCGATTACGAGCCCGCCTTGATCGAATCGTTCCTGGAGAAGATCGACGCGACGATCGACGCCCGCGTGCGATCGGAGGTCGCCGCCCAGAACGGCTACCAGGGCTACCCGGGCGCGCAGGGCCACCCCGGCCCGCATCCAGGCCAGGGCAAGCCGCACAAGCACGGGGACGGCACGATCCCGATCGCGCTCGGATCGCTGGGCATCGGCATCCCGCTGACCGCGATCGCCGCCGGGGAGGCGGGACCCGCCGGGCTCTTCCTCGCCTGGACCGGCATCATCCTGGTCAACATCGCCGCCGCGTTCGGCCGCCGCCGCCGCTGAGCACCGCACTCCCCGCCCACCCCGGTTGAGCGCCATGCCCTCTGGCCCGCATGCCCGCCACCGGCACCTTCTTAAGACATCGCTTAATCACCCACGCCTCCCCTGCCAGGCGAATTAAGCGAATGCTTAGGAGGCGATTGACAGTGCTTCCCCTGCGGGAGTCCACTTGGCTGCCGACCACGAGCCAAGGGGGTGTCGCATGCAGGTTCCGGCACCATTGGAGTACGAGCGTGCCACCAGCGTCGACCACGCCATCGGGCTGCTGGAACGGTTAGGGGGCTCGGCACGGCTCCTCGCGGGCGGCCACAGCCTGCTGCCGATGATGAAGCTCCGGCTGGCCACCCCGGAGTACCTGATCGACATCAACGACCTCCACGGCGAGCTCGGGTACATCCGGGTCGAACCAGAGCAGATCCGTATCGGCGCGATGACCCGCCACCGCGAACTGCTGGAGTCCGACGAGCTCGCCGAGGCGTTCCCGATCTTCCGTGACGCCGAGCGCGTCATCGCCGACCCCGTCGTCCGCAACCGCGGCACCCTGGGCGGCTCGCTGTGCCAGGCCGACCCGTCGGAGGACCTGTCCGCGGTGTGCACCACCCTGGGGGCGAGCTGCGTGATCCGCGGCGGAACCGGCCAGCGGGTCGTGACGATGGAGGAGTTCCACCGCGGCCCCTACGAGACGGCGGTGGACGACGGCGAGATGCTGATCGAGATCCGCCTCCCGCTCCGGCCCAACGGCGCCAGCGCGTACGAGAAGGTCGAGCGCCGCGCGGGCGACTGGGCGATCGTCTCGGCGGGCGCCGCCGTCTGGCTGGACGGCGGGGTGATCACCGACGCCCGGGTGGGCCTGGCCGCGGTGGGCCCGAACACGACGGGGCTTCCGGCGGTCTCCGAGGCGCTGCGCGGCAGGCCGCCGTCCGAGGACCTCTACGAGCAGGCGGGCGTGCTCGCCGCGCAGAGCTGCAGCCCGGTCACCGACATGCGCGGCAGCGCCGACTACAAGCGCCATCTGGCCATGGAACTCACCAAGCGGGCGCTGCGCCGGTCCGTCGCCAGGATCGAGGAGAGGGTCTGATGCAGGTTTCGATGACCGTGAACGGCCAGGAGGTCACCAGGGAGATCGAGGGCCGCCTCCTGCTGGTCCACTTCCTGCGCGACGATCTCGGCCTGACCGGCACCCACTGGGGCTGCGACACCAGCAACTGCGGCACCTGCGTGGTGTGGCTCGACGGCGAGCCGGTCAAGTCGTGCACCGTGCTCGCCGCCATGGCCGGTGGCCACGAGGTACGCACGGTGGAGGACCTGGAACAGGACGGCGAGCTGGATCCGGTGCAGCGGGGGTTCATGGAGTGCCACGGGCTGCAGTGCGGATTCTGCACCCCGGGCATGATGATGACCGCGCGGGCCCTGCTCGACCGCAACCCCGACCCCTCCGAGGGAGAGATCCGCGAGGCGATCTCCGGCCAGATCTGCCGATGCACCGGCTACGCCACCATCGTCCGCTCCGTCCGCTGGGCCGCCGCCCACGAAGCCGGCTCGCGGGCCGCCGCCACCGGGACCACGCCATGACCACCACCGGGCACCGTCCCGCCACCGGGTTCGAGGACAACGACCAGAAGCCGGTCGGCCACGGCCGGATGCTACGCAAGGAGGATCCGAGGTTCATCCGGGGCATGGGCCGGTACTGCGACGACATCCAGCTGCCCGGCATGCTGCACCTGGCGATCCTCCGCTCCCCCGTCGCGCACGCCCGCATCCTGAGCATCGACACCAGCGCCGCCGAGGCGCACCCGAAGGTCAAGGCGGTCGTCACCGGAGCCGCCCTGGCCGAGAAGGGGCTGGCCTGGATGCCGACGCTGTCGGGCGACGTGCAGGCCGTGCTGGCGACCGACAAGGTGCGCTTCCAGGGGCAGGAGGTCGCGTTCGTCGTGGCGGAGGACCGCTACGCGGCGCGTGACGCCCTGGAGCTGATCGAGGTCGAGTACGACGTGCTCGACCCGGTGGTCGACGTCCGCAGGGCCCTCGACCCGGGCGCGCCGGTCATCCGCGACGACCTGGACGGCAAGCGGAACAACCACATCTTCGACTGGGAGACCGGGGACGAGGCCGCCACGGAGGCGGTGTTCGCCTCGGCCGACGTGGTGGTCAGCGAGGACATCGTCTACCCGCGCGTGCACCCGGCGCCGATGGAGACGTGCGGAAGCGTCGCCGACTACGACCGCGTCGAGGGCAGGCTCACGCTGTGGTCCACGACCCAGGCGCCCCACGCCCACCGCACGCTGTACGCGATCGTGGCGGGTCTGCCCGAGCACAAGATCAGGGTCATCTCCCCCGACCTCGGCGGTGGCTTCGGGGGCAAGGTCCCGATCTACCCAGGTTATGTCTGCTCGATCGTGGCCTCGATCGTCACCGGCAAGCCGGTGAAGTGGATGGAGGACCGCTCGGAGAACCTCATCAGCACCGGATTCGCCCGCGACTACATCATGCGCGGCGAGATCGCCGCCACCAGGGACGGCCGGATCCTGGCCGTCCGCACCAGCGTGCTGGCCGACCACGGCGCCTTCAACGGCGTCGCGGCCCCGGTGAAGTACCCGGCCGGCTTCTTCGGGGTGTTCACCGGCAGCTACGACCTGCAGGCGGCCTACTGCAAGATGACGGCCGTCTACACCAACAAGGCACCCGGCGGCGTCGCCTACGCCTGCTCCTTCCGCATCACCGAAGCGGTGTACCTCATCGAGCGCATCGTCGACTGCCTGGCCTACGAGCTGGAGATGGACCCGGTCGAGCTGCGGATCAAGAACTTCATCCAGGCCGACCAGTTCCCGTACCGCACCAAGACCGGCTGGGTGTACGACTCCGGCGACTACGAGCCGACCATGCGCAAGGCCATGGAGCTCGCCGGCTACGACGACCTGCGCAGGGAGCAGGCCGAAAGGCGTGCCCGGGGTGAGCTGATGGGCATCGGCATCTCGTTCTTCACCGAGGCGGTCGGTGCGGGCCCTCGCAAGGACATGGACATCCTGGGGCTCGGCATGGCCGACGGGTGCGAGCTGCGCGTGCACCCGACCGGCAAGGCCGTGGTCCGCCTGTCGGTGCAGAGCCAGGGGCAGGGGCACGAGACGACCTTCGCGCAGATCGTCGCCGAGGAGATCGGCATCCCGCCCGCCGACATCGACGTGGTGCACGGCGACACCGACCAGACGCCGTTCGGCCTCGGCACCTACGGCAGCCGCTCCACCCCGGTGTCGGGCGCCGCGGCGGCCCTGGTGGCCCGCAAGGTCCGCGACAAGGCGCGCATCATCGCCTCGGGGATGCTGGAGGTCTCCGTCGCGGACCTGGAGTGGCGGAAGGGGTCCTTCCACGTCAAGGGCGACCCGTCGGCGTCGGTCACGATCCAGGACATCGCGATGAGGGCGCACGGCGCGGGAGACCTGCCCGAGGGCGTCGAAGGCGGCCTGGAGGCGCAGATCTGCTACAACCCGGAGAACCTCACCTACCCGCACGGCGCCTACATCTGCGTCGTGGACATCGACCCGGGCACCGCCCAGGTCAAGGTGCGGCGGTTCGTGGCGGTGGACGACTGCGGCACCCGGATCAACCCGATGATCATCGAAGGCCAGGTGCACGGCGGCCTCACCGACGGCGTGGGGATGGCGCTGATGGAGATGATCGCCTTCGACGAGGACGGGAACTGCCTGGGCGGATCGCTCATGGACTACCTCATCCCGACCTCGCTGGAGGTGCCCGACTGGGAGACCGGGTTCACGGTGACCCCCTCGCCGCACCATCCGATCGGCGCGAAGGGGGTCGGCGAGTCGGCCACGGTCGGCTCCCCGCCGGCGATCGTCAACGCGGTCGTCGACGCCCTCAAGCCGTTCGGCGTCCGCCACGCCGACATGCCCCTCAGCCCCTCGCGAGTGTGGGACGCCATGCGCGGCGTGCCGCGGCCGCCGATCTGACCGGAGCGGAGTACCCATGGTTTCCGGCATCCCGGCACGAATGAGGGAACTGGTCGCCGACCGCGTTCCCTTCGTCCACGCGGTCGTGGTCCGCGCGCAGTTCCCGACGTCGGTCAGCGCCGGCGACGACGCCATCATCCTGCCCGACGGGTCCATCGAGGGTTTCGTCGGCGGGCAGTGCGCCGAGAACTCGGTGCGCACGGCGGCTCTGGGTGCGCTCGAGGACGGCCACACCGTGCTGCTGCGTGTGCTGCCGGAGGGCGAGCGGGAGTTCCCCGCGTCCCCGGGCGCCCAGGTCGTGGTGAACCCCTGCCTGTCCGGCGGGGCGCTGGAGATCTTCCTGCACCCGCTGCTGCCGCCGCCGGTGATCTGGGTCGTCGGCGACTCGCCGATCGCCGAGGCGCTGGCCGGGCTGGCCGGGCACCTCGACCTGGCCGTTCGCCGGGGGTCGGACGCCGAGGGCCCGGTGGGCGTGACCGCGGCCATCGTGTCCAGCCACGGTCGCGGCGAGGCCGCCGCGATCCGCGCCGCGCTGGATGCCGGTGTGGGGTTCATCGGCCTGGTGGCCGGTCGCCGGCGCGGTACGGCGGTGCTCGCGCAGATGGACCTGACCGAAGCCGAGCGCCGGCGGATCCACTCCCCGGCCGGGCTGGAGATCGGGGCCCGCACCGCATCGGAGATCGCCCTATCGATCCTGGCCCAGATCGTCGCCGCCATCCGCACCGAAGAGCTCACGGCGGCGGCCGCCGCGTGGAGGCCCGGCACCGCGGCCGGCGCGGGCGCGCAGGTGGTCGACCCGGTCTGCGGCATGACCGTGACCGTCTCGCCCGACACGCCGCACCTGCTCGTGGACGGCGAAGACGTGTGGTTCTGCGGCCCCGGTTGCCGTCAGCGTCACGCCGGGGCAGGGGGGCGGAAGGACAGGTGACCGTCATGAGCCCGGTCCGCACCCCGGGCGCCCGATACCGTCCGGGACGGCCCGACCAGCCCTCAGCACGCCGGCCCGACCAGCCCTCACCACGCCGGCCCGACCAGCCCTCACCACGCCGGTTCGAACGGCCCTCACCACGCCGGTTCGAACGGCCCTCACCACGCCGGGGCGCCAGGAGCGGCGGGGCGCGGTGAGCCAGGCCTTCGCCGACGCCGAGGACGTCCGGCTCCGCCTGGACCAGGTGGACTACCTGGTGGGCGAGGGCACGGCCGCGGCGCTGTTCTTCGCCCTGACCCTCGGCCGGCCGCTGCTGCTGGAGGGAGAGCCCGGGGTCGGCAAGACCAGCGCGGCCAAGGCGCTGGCCCGCGCGCTGGCCACTCCCCTGATCCGGCTGCAGTGCTACGAGGGGCTGACCTCGAGCGAGGCCCTCTACGAGTGGAACTACCAGCGGCAGCTGCTCGCCATCCGTCTCGCCGAGTCGCGGCGGGACAGGCTGGCCGACGCCGACCTGTTCACCGAGGAGTTCCTGCAGGAGCGCCCCATCCTGCGCGCGCTGCGGCACAGCGGGCCGGCGGCGCCGGTGCTGCTGATCGACGAGATCGACCGCGCCGACGACGAGTTCGAGGCCCTGCTGTTCGAGTTCCTCGGCGAGTCGTCGATCACGATCCCCGAGCTGGGCACCTTCACCGCGCGACGGCGGCCGATCGTGGTCCTGACCTCCAACCGCAGCAGGGACCTGCACGACGCGCTGCGGCGGCGATGCCTCTACCACTGGATCGACTTCCCCCCGCCCGAGCGGGCCGCGGAGATCCTGCGCCGTTCGGTCCCGGCCGCGAACGAGACGCTGATCCGGTCGGCCACCCGGTTCATCGGCCGTGTGCGCCGGCTCGACCTGGACAAGGCGCCGGGCATGGCCGAGACCATCGACTGGGTGGCGGCGCTGTCCGCCCTCGGCGCCACCGACCTGGTCCGCGAGCAGGTCGTCCTGACGCTGAGCGCCATCGCCAAGACGCCGGACGACCGCGACGCGATCGCGGGCGCGCTCGACGGCGCCGGCCATCCCCATGGCGCGACCGCCTAACGTACGGCACAGGGAGAGCGATCCATGAAGATTGACACCGAGTTCACCGTGAGCGTCCCGATCGACCGCGCCTGGGAGGTGCTCACCGATCTCGAGGGCATCGCACCGTGCATGCCGGGCGCGCGGCTGACCGGGGTGGACGGTGACGTCTACTCCGGCAAGGTGCGGGTCAAGGTCGGTCCGGTGGTCTCCGAGTACGCCGGCACGGTGCGGTTCGTGGAGAAGGACGACGCCGGCCACCGCGCCGTCATCGACGCCAAGGGGCGCGACTCCCGGGGGGCGGGCAACGCCTCGGCGTCCATCACGGCCGCGCTCCGGGCCGACGGCCCGCGCACGGTCGTCACCGTGGACACGGACCTGAGGATCTCCGGCAAGATCGCGCAGTTCGGCAGTGGGATGATCAAGGAGGTCTCGGAAAAGCTGCTCCACCAGTTCGTGGACTGCCTGGAGGCCAAACTCTCGGCCGAAGCCCCCGCCACCACGCCCCTCACCTCCCCCACCACCCCCCAGCCGGACAGGGCACAACCGGACACCCCCCAGCCGGACACCGTAGAAGAGGACGCCGGACAACCGACCGCCACACAACCGACCCCCACACAGCCGGACGCCGCACAGCCGACCGCCGCACAGCCCGACGCCGTACGGCCGCTGAAGGTGGTGCCCCGTGTGGCCGACGCCGAGCCGGTGGATCTGATGAGCCTGGCCGGTGCGTCCGTCTACAAGCGGGTGCTGCCGGTCGTGGCCGCCGTCATCGTGATCGTCGCCGTCGTCGTCTATCTCCTTGTCACCTAGCCGGCCCCTCCCAGCGGCGCTGCCGCCGGGCGTCGATCGGGCCGCCTTCGCCGTCGCGCTCGCGGCCCGGCTCCGGCGGCACGGCGTGCCGGTGGGCCTCACCGGGATCGAGGACTTCGTGCGGGCCCTGGAGGCGTCCCCTCCGGACTCCCCCTCGCGGCTGTACTGGGCCGCCCGGATCAGCCTGGTGCGGCGGCGCTCGGAGATCGACGTCTTCGACGAGGTCTTCGCGGCGGTGTTCGGCGGCCCGCGGGCCGGCACGGACCCGCGCCGCCGTCCGGCGGCGGCCGTGGCCGCGGGGGACGACGCCTTCGCCTCCCTGCCCGTGCCCTCGGCCGAACCCGAGCAGGACGGCGGGCTGCCCTGGGTGACCCTGCCCCCCGTGGTCTCCGGCACCGAGGGCCCCGACGGCTCCGCCACCGTGCCCGAGCGGCTGCCCAGCGACCTCCTCGGGCGGGCCGAGGTTCCGTTCCAGGAACTCGACGCCCGGGAGATGGACCTGCTCGGCGCGTGGCTGCGGGCCGCCGTCGCCGGCTGGCCCACCAGGCGCAGCCGCGGGCTCGCGGCGGATCCGGCGGGCGGCCGCGTCGCGCTGCGCGCCACCGTGCACCGATCGCGCCGGACCGGCTGGGAACCGGTCCACCTGGTACGGGAGCGGCCCGTCGACAAACCGCGGCGCGTGGTCATGCTCTGTGACGTCAGCCAGTCGATGCAGGCGCAGGCGCCGGCCTACTTCCACCTCATGCGGGCTCTGGCGCTGGTCGCCGGCGCGGAGGTGTTCGCCTTCGCCACGTCGCTGACGCGCGTGACCGCCGTACTGGCGCACAAGTCGGCGTCCGTCGCCATCGAGCAGGCCACGGCGAAGGTCACCGATCGGTTCGGCGGGACGCGGATAGCGTCCAGCGTCCGGGACCTGCTGTCCTCGCACCACGGAGGGGCCGTCCGGGGCGCCATCGTCATCGTCGGCTCCGACGGGTGGGACAGCGACCCGCCCGAGGCCCTGGCCGCCGCGATGGCCCGCCTGCGCCGGCGCGCCCACCGCGTGGTCTGGATGAACCCGAGGGCGGCCGCGCCCGGCTTCGAACCGCGCGTGGGCGCGATGGCCGCGGCCCTGCCGTACTGCGACCGGCTGCTGCCGGCGGACACCTTCCGTGCGCTGCGGCGGGTCATCGACGAGATCTCCCTGGACCGGGACCGCGCCCGCCGGCCCTCGCGACGCGGCCCTGGTGAACGGGGTCCTAGCTCCAGAGGGTGACGTGGACGGAGGGGCGGAAGCGGCCGGCGCCGACGCCCGGGCCGCGGAGCATGGCCTGCGTCGCACGGGGGGTGGTGACGAAGCGGACCAGCTCGGCCGCCGCCGGCAGCGCGTCGCGTCCGGGGAGGGTCGAGGTGAGCCATACCCCGTCGAACCGGAGCGAAGGACCGGCGACGCGGATGAGGCGGCCTTTGGCCAGATCCTGGGCGACCGCGAAGGAGATCGTCGGCGCCACGCCATGGTTGCGCTTGACCTCCTCCAGCGCCGCCGCGTGGCTCTGGAAGATCTGCTGCTGCTCCTCCGGCACGTTGATCCGGCGCAGCATGGTGGGCACCACACCGATGTTCGCCGCGGCCGACGGGCCGAGCAGCCAGGTCTGCTCGCGCAACCGGCCGACGCCGACGTCGAGCCCGGCGAGCGGGTGCTCCGGTCCTGAGACGACGATCATCTGGTAGTTGAGGAACGCGTTGCAGGTCAGCGAGTCGTCCAGGACGCCCGGATGGGGGCCGATCGCCACGTCCACGGCCCGGGAGTGCAGCAGCGTGCCGAACCTGCGCGGATCGTGCACGCTGAGCTCCACGTCGAGGTCGGCGGCCCTGCCGGCGAACAGCTCGATCAGGCCCGGCGCCGCGTGCTCGGCGAACAGGCTCGACGCGGCGATCCGCAGCAGCCGCCGGCCCTTGCCCGCCTGGCCGACCTCGATGATCGTGCGCTCCTGGAGGCTCAGCATCTCTCCCGCGCGGCTCGCGAGCCGCAGGCCGCCCGGAGTGAAGGCCAGCCCGGACGCGGTGCGACGGAAAAGCTGATCACCCAGTTCCTTGCGCAGCTGGCCGATGTGGAGGGACACGGCAGCCTCGGACACCTCGAGCTCCGCCGCGGCCTGCTTGACCGACCCGAGGCGCACCACGGCCGCGAACGCGCGAAGCTGAGTGGGGGTCATGGAGGAAACGCTACTTCACCACCTGGATTCGGCGGTGCCCGCTTGTCGCTCGCTGTTAAGATCATGGCTCCGTGAGCGGCTTTGGGTCGGAGCGTACATGAATGATCCCCACCCGATCGATGATGGCCGACCTGGAAAGCCGGTACCTCGCAGGCCGTACGGGTCGGAAGCTCCGTTGTCCGGACATGGGGTGTCGGACGACAAGAGCGTTCAGGTGACGATCGGCGCCAACGGGCTGGTCGAACGCGTCGAGATAGACCCGCGCACGCTGCGCCAAGGTTCCGAAGCGCTGGCTGAACTGACGCGTGATGCGATGCGGCACGCCCAGGAAGACTACTTTCGCCGGCTCGCCCAGACCACGGCCCCAGAGCATGCGGAGAAGGCACGGGCCGCCAAGGAACAGCTGCAGCGGAGGCTTGATGAGATCGACGCGCGATATTCCGAGCGCATGCAGGAGCTCCACGCGCTGCTCGACAGGCTGTCCAGAGACCGTTAAGTCATCGATCCCGTGCGTCGTATGCCGCGCGTCCGTCACCGCCGCATAAGGAGACCTGGAATGGCCCCCAACGTCCCCGGCCAATTGGTATGGGATCCGGAAACCCTTCTCATGGGCTGCGAGGCGATATCCTCCGCGGCTCGCAGCATCGAGGTCACGACGGAGATGGGTCACCTTTCCTGGCGGGATCCCAGCGTCAAACAGATCAGCAGTGGCGGCACTCTGGAGTTCCGCCCCATCGACCGGCCCGCCTCCCATGAGGAGTTCATCGCCCAGGACGTCGCCAACAGTCTCCACGACCTGATTCCGGTGCTGACGAACGCATTGAAGAACCTCGCCCAGCAGGCGCAGTTCGGCTCCGATGGACTCAGGCGGATGGTCCAAACCCAGGCGGCCGTAGAGGACGCCAATGTCGCCGCCGTGTTCGGAACCATCGAGAAGACCCTCGATCGACCGGAAGGTCAGCCGTCATGATAGATCTCACGGAGCATCCCGAACTGGCCGATGTCGTCCGGCGGTGGACGGCCGACGGAGAGATGAAGTTCCACTGGCCGAGCGACAACGAGGAGGCCTTCAGCTTCGCAGCCTACTACTGGACGGCGCAGGACTGGGACCTGAAGGACGTGGCACTCGAAGCGTTCTCCGGCGGGTACGGGATGAAGATTCCCGAAGGCATCCAAGTGGCCGTCCGGCGGATGAGCGCCGCGAACGAGGGCGCGGCGTTCGACGCCTTCCTGCGTTACTGGGACTCCGTTCCGCGCCGGAACGCCAAGGACATCATGGACTCGTCCGTGGCGATCCATGGTGTGCTCGAGCTGCTGAGCGAGGGCATCCGCACGTACAAGCGGTTCGCCCTGGAGAAACTCCAGGTACTCGAAGAGGCGCTGAGCGAGAACCAGCGATGGGCGTGGGCCTCTTGGGTGCCCTTCGCCGGACCTGACGATGAAGAGATAGACAGCAACGCCAGAGCGCTCATCCGTGCCTTCGATGCCGACATGGCGACCGCCCGGCCGAACGTCGCCAACCTCGCAAGCCGGGCGCTCCAGACCGTCACCAAGGAGAGAGCGGTCTTCGAGCAGATCGCCAAGCCCATCCCGCAGAATCTCACCTTCGACCAGTAGCGACCGGCCGGGTCCGCGCCCGCCGGCGTAGGTGGCGAGGCTCAGTCGCCGTCCGGGTCGTGGCCGCCCTCGGCCCTCTGCCCGGCGGGGGGCGGCTCGTCGCGGTGCAGGCGCTGCCGCACCTGCTCGGCGACGCCCTGGTCGGGATGGTCCAGGCCGTACGTCCACACCGCCTCGGCGTCCTCGTCGCGCCCGCGAAGGGGCAGGGTGCGGGCCAGGAGCTCGATGGCCAGCGCCGCGCTGTCGGTGTCCTCGCCGCCCTCGGCGGCCACGGCGAACTCCCCGCAGGCCATGTCGAGGTGGGCCATGCCGAGCAGCACGCGCAGCCGTCCGGAGTCGGCCACCTCCGGCACCTCGAGCGCCTCGATCAGCACGTCGGCGGCCTCTCCCGGCTCCCCCTCCGCGAGCAGGTACTCGGCGAGGTGCTGCGCCGCCAGGGAGGCGTTCTCGGGATCGCGGGTGGCCAGGGCCGCGCGCAGCTCCACCTCCGCCTCCCGGTCGTCTCCCTGCTGGACGGCGATGCGCGCGAGCGCCATGTGGGCCGCAGGAAGGTAGGCCGGGGTGCCGACGCCGATCACGGCCTGCCAGGCGGCACGGGCCTGGTCGAGCATGGACTCGCGCTCGAAACCGCGTGCCAGGTGGCAGGCGGCCTGGGCGGCGTACTCGGGGTGGCCGGTGGCGAGGGCCGTGCGGGCCGCCGCCCTGGCCCCCGCCATGTCCCCGCGCTGCTCCTGCACGACGGCCAGGCCAACGGCCGCCTGGGCGCGGTGGGCCTCCTGCTCGTCGGCGACGAGCTCGGCGAAGATCTCGGCCGCCGCGTCCAGCCGGCCGCTCTCGGCCAGCCTTCGCGCGTCGTCGATCCGCCGCCCGGACTCGACCTCGTGCGCCGCCATCGGGACCTCTTCTCCGCATAGGAAACTTCCCGAGCCGAGCGACGCGGGCGCGCCGTCGCGCGCGACATATTATGCCGATCCGGCCGGGGTCCGAGGGCCGTCGCCTAGTCTTCGTATGCCTCCAGCGGCGGGCAGGAGCAGACGAGGTTGCGATCGCCGTACGCCTGGTCGATGCGGCGCACCGGCGACCAGTACTTCCCCTCCCGCAGGGCCGGCACGGGGTAGGCCGCCTCGGTGCGCGTGTAGGGGTGCTTCCAGTCGTCGGCCACCAGGCAGTCGGCCGTGTGGGGGGCGTTGCGCAGCGGGTTGTCGGCCCTGTCGTAGGCCCCGGAGGCCACCTTGGCGATCTCGGCCCGGATGGCGATCATCGCGTCGCAGAACCGGTCGAGCTCGGCCAGGTCCTCGCTCTCGGTCGGCTCGATCATCAGCGTGCCCGCCACCGGGAACGACATGGTGGGCGCGTGGAAGCCGTAGTCGACCAGGCGCTTGGCGACGTCGTCGACCGTGACGCCGGTCTCCTTGGTGATCTGGCGCAGGTCGACGATGCACTCGTGGGCCACCAGGCCCTCGCGGCCGGTGTAGAGCACGGGATAGTGCGGGGCGAGCCGCCTGGCCAGGTAGTTGGCCGACAGGATCGCCTGCTCGGTGGCCGCCTTCAGGCCGTCGGCGCCCATCATCCTGACGTAGGCCCAGGAGATCGGCAGGATGCCCGCCGACCCGAAAGGCGCGGCCGCGACCGGGCCCACCGGGCCGTCCTCCAGGGGGTGCCCGGGCAGGTAGGGCGCCAGGTGCGAGCGGACCGCGACCGGGCCGACGCCGGGGCCGCCGCCGCCGTGCGGGATGCAGAACGTCTTGTGCAGGTTGAGGTGGGAGACGTCCGCTCCGAAACTCCCCGGCTTGGCCAGCCCGACGAGGGCGTTGAGGTTGGCCCCGTCGACGTACACCTGGCCCCCGGCCTCGTGGACCTGGTCGCAGATCGCGGTGATGGTCTCCTCGAACACGCCGTGGGTGGAGGGGTAGGTGACCATGATGGCCGCCAGCCGGTCACGGTGCTTCTCGATCTTGTCGCTGAGGTCGCCGACGTTGACGTTGCCCTCGTCGTCGCAGGCCACCACGACGACGCGCATACCGGCCATGACGGCGCTGGCGGCGTTGGTGCCGTGGGCCGAGGAGGGGATGAGGCAGACGTCGCGCTCGTTCTGGCCGTTGGCCCGGTGGTAGGCGCGGATGGCGAGCAGCCCGGCGAACTCGCCCTGCGAGCCCGCGTTGGGCTGCAGCGAGACGGCGTCGTAGCCGGTCACCTCGGCCAGCCAGCCCTCGAGGTCCTTGATCAGCTTCAGGTAGCCCTGGACCTGGTCGACCGGGGCGTAGGGGTGGATCCCGGCGAGCTCGGGCCAGGTGATCGGCTCCATCTCGGTCGTGGCGTTGAGCTTCATCGTGCAGGAGCCCAGCGGGATCATCGACCGGTCGAGCGCGATGTCCTTGTCCTGGAGCCTGCGCAGATAGCGCAGCATCGCGGTCTCGGACCGGTAGGAGTGGAACACCGGGTGGGTGAGGAAGGCGGTGGTGCGCAGCAACCCGGCGGGCAGCGCGTCGGAGGTGGCGGTGTCCAGGTCGTCCAGCACGATCTCGGTGAGGCCGAACGCCTCCCAGACGGCCGTCAGGTGGTCGGCGTTGGTCTTCTCGTCGCAGGTGACACCCACGTGGTCGGCGTCGGCGAGCCGCAGGTTCACGCCCTTGCCACGGGCCGCCGCGACGACGTCGGCCGCCCGTCCGGGGACGCGGACGAGGACGGTGTCGAAGAAGTCGTCGTGCACCACCTCGACCCCGGCGCCGCGCAGGCCCGCGGCGAGCACGGCGGCGTGGCGGTGCGTGCGCTGGGCGATCCGCTTGAGGCCTTCGGGACCGTGGTAGACGGCGTACATTCCGGCGATGACGGCGAGCAGCACCTGTGCGGTGCAGATGTTGCTGGTGGCCTTCTCGCGGCGGATGTGCTGCTCGCGGGTCTGCAGGGCCAGCCGGTAGGCGGGGCGGCCGTCGGCGTCCTGCGACACCCCCACCAGGCGGCCGGGCATCTGCCGCTGGAGCCCTTCGCGGACCGCCATGTACGCGGCGTGCGGGCCGCCGAACCCGAAGGGCACGCCGAAGCGCTGGGAGGAGCCGACGGCGATGTCGGCGCCCATGGACCCGGGAGCCTCGACCAGCGTCAGGGCGAGGAGGTCGGCGGCGGCGACCACCAGCGCGCCGCGCTCGTGGGCCTGGTCGGCGACCGCGCGGAAGTCCTTGATCTCGCCGCTCGCGCCGGGGTACTGCACCAGCACGCCGAACAGCTCGCCGTCGGGCAGCCCGCCGCCGAGGTCGGCCTCGACGAGTTCGATGCCGAGCGGCTCGGCGCGGGTGGCGAGCACCGCCTTGGTCTGGGGAAGCGTGTCGGCGTCCACGACGAACACCGGGGTCTTGGCACGGCCGGCGCGGCGGGCCAGCGTCATGGCCTCGGCCGCGGCGGTGGCCTCGTCCAGCAGCGAGGCGCCGGCGACGTCGAGCCCGGCAAGGTCGCTCACGACGGTCTGGAAGTTCAGGAGGGCCTCGAGGCGTCCCTGCGAGATCTCCGGCTGGTAGGGGGTGTAGGCGGTGTACCAGCCGGGGTTCTCCAGCAGGTTGCGGCGGATGACCGCGGGGGTGATCGTGTCGTGGTAGCCCAGGCCGATCATCGAGGTCAGCACCTCGTTGCGGGAGGCGAGCTCGCGTAGCTCGGCGATTGCCTCGGTCTCGCTCGCCGCCTCGGGAAGGTCGAGCGGGCCCTCCGCCCGGATCACCTCCGGTACCGCCAGGGCGATCAGGTCGGCGACCGACTCGTAGCCCACGGCCTCCAGCATGCGCGCCTGGTCGGCGTCCGCCGGTCCGATGTGCCGGGTGGCGAAGGGCGGTGCGGAAAGGTCGCGAAGCGGTGACCGATCGGTCATGGAGCCCTCCTGAAGGGGAATAGAGACCGGGCGCTGGACGCGCGCGTATGCCGGGTCTCCCCCTCTGTCAGCGCGACATCCTCATCGCGACCTGAGAGCTTCATCCCCATATAGAGGATTTGCACCGTCGGTGAGACACGCCTGGCGGACATGTCTACTTTCCAGAGTCGCCTCACCCGTGCGGTACGTGAGCCTGAGAGATTCCGGGGAGGTTGCTCCTTCGGCGCCCGGGTGCGCGCCGGCACCCACATGGAACGCGGAGCCGGTTCGTGCCTGGGACTCTCCCGCACAGGGTCGTAAGCCTTGGCCCAATCGTACCGTCCCGACCCCGGTAAGGGGTTACCCCTATCAGCCGGATTTGACGGTCTTTACCCCTGAGCTGCAATTTTGCCGCGATCCCGCCCCGTTCCTGCGGACTATGAAATGCCGCGGAACCCATCCCCGCCCCGGGAAGACGACGGGGTCACCCCGTCTTGCGGGCCTTCCTGCGCCGAGCCAGCTCGTCACCCGGGTGCTCCTCCATGGAGTCACTGTCGGCCGGCTCCACGCGTTCCCCCGGCAGCTCCGCGAGGGATCCCTCGACCTCACGCCACACACCGCCGAGAGCGATGCCGAACACGCCCTGGCCGCCCTCGAGCAGATCGATCACCTCGTCGGCCGAGGTGCACTCGTAGACGCTCACGCCGTCGCTCATCAGCGTGATCTGTGCCAGGTCGTTGACCCCGCGCTCGCGCAGGTGCTGCACCGCGGTGCGTATCTGCTGCAGCGACACCCCGGTGTCGAGCAGCCGCTTGACCACCTTGAGCACGAGGATGTCGCGGAAGCTGTAGAGCCGCTGGGATCCCGAGCCCTGCGCCGCCCGCACCGACGGCTCGACGAGCTGGGTGCGAGCCCAGTAGTCGAGCTGCCGGTACGTGATGCCGGCCGCCGAGCACGCCGTCGGGCCGCGGTATCCGACGTCGGCGGGCAGCGACGCCGGCCGCTCGTCGAACAACAGGCCCTGCTCACCCGCGCGCTCCCGCGCCGACTGGCGCTGGGCCGGATCATGCTGGCCGGCCGTCTTTCCCTCGCCGCTGCTGACCGCCACTGCGGACCTCCGGCTTTCTCTCATCCCACGGTCTGATCTGGGGGTTCGTGAATTACAACCGTGGTTTCCCTTGCACCGTAGGACTGGCGCGATCCGCAGTCAACGATCCCGCCCGGCGCGTCGTGAAGCGTAAATGCCCGATATGGCTAACCCGCACGACCGAAGTCCTCCGGTGTGATCGTGTCGAGGAACTCGCGGAACTTCTCCACCTCGTCCTCCTGGTCGTCGGGGATGATGACGCCGGCCTCGCGTACCACATCCTCACTGGCGAAGATGCTGGCCCCCGTGCGAAGGGCCAGCGCGATCGAGTCGGACGGGCGGGCGCTCACCTCGACCCCGTTGGAGAACACCAGGTCGGCGAAGAAGATGCCGTCACGCAGCGCCACGATGTTCACCGTCTGCAGCCGCACGCCGAGGGCCTCCACCACGTCTTTGAACAAGTCGTGAGTGAGCGGCCGGGGAGGCGGCTCCTCGGCCTGTGCCAGAGCAATGGCCGTGGCCTCGGTCATCCCAATCCAGATCGGCAGATAACGCTCACCCTTCGCCTCCTTGAGCAGGACGATGGGCTGGTTGGAGGGCATCTCGACGCGGACTCCCACGACCTCCATCTGCAACACAGGCTGCTCCGTCTCATTGGGTCACCGGGCCCGCTCCGGGCCTGTTCCCTTGCGGCTCTCGGCTAGCGGCGTGACCATCGCCGCAAAATTCAACGTAACATCCCGGCACCCCGAATTGTCCGGGCGGCTCCGTCACCGGCCCAGAATGCCCCTCAGACCACCCCGCACCAGGGCGGTGTGCAGCTCCAGGAGCAGCACGGAGAGCTCCCGGGCGGTCTCCTCGGCCTGATCGACGGCACCGGGGGCACGGCGGCGCAGCAGGGGCGCCACAGCCTGCTCGACGAGCCCCGCCTCGCGCTCCGCGGCGGCCTTGAGCACCCGCAGATGGCGGGGATGAAGGCCGAACCTCGCGAGCGCGCCGGAGGCCCTTGCGACGGTGAGGGCCTCGGCGTCGTACCACCGGGCGACGGGGGTCAGCAGCCCGTAGTCCTCGAGCTCGATCAGGGTCTCCTCGTCGAGCTCGGCGGCCCGCAGCAGCTCGGCGCGGCTCAGCCGGATCTCGGGGGCCGACGGCTCTGCCCCGACGGCACGGGGCCGCGGGACCCCGCCCGGGCCGTCGTGCCCGGCGGTGTCCAGGTGATCCTTGATCACCCGCAGCGGGAGGTAGCTGTCACGCTGGGCCGTGAGGATGTATCGCAGGCGGGCCACGTCGGCGTGGGTGAACTTGCGGTAGCCGGAGGGGGACCGCTGGGGCTCGATGAGCCCCTCGCCCTCCAGGAAGCGGATCTTGGAGACGGTGACGTCGGGGAAGTCGGCCCGGAGGACCTCGAGGACCTCCCCGATGCTCATGAACGCCCTGGCGGCCTGCGCGCTCATCACCGCTCCTCCTCACCCACGCGTGAGGAACACCAGCCGGAACTTGCCGATTTGCACTTCGTCACCGCCGGACAGCGGAAGCTCCTCGATGCGCTCCCGGTTGACGTAGGTGCCGTTGAGGCTGCCGACGTCCCTGGCGGTGAAGTAGTCCCCCCGCCGGTAGAACTCGGCGTGCCTGCGCGACACCGTCACATCGTCCAGGAAGATGTCGCTCTCGGGGTGACGACCCGCCGTGGTGAGGTCGCTGTCGAGCAGGAAACGGCTCCCGGCGTTCGGCCCCCGCATCACGACCAGAAGCGCCGTGCCGGGTGGCAGTTGCTCCACGGCCGTCCGGTCCGGAATGAGCGTCTGTCCTGTCGCGTCGCCGTCCATCGCCTCGATCCCGCTCAGGGAGATCGTGGAGGTGGTGTCCCCCGGCGTGTTCTCGACACGATTCAGCGGCGACCCGCACCGTGAGCAGAAACGGGCGTCGTCAGGGTTGGCATGACCGCACTGCGTGCAGTAGACGCTCGGCATCGATCGGCTCGGCCTCCTACCGCGAAGTCGCGGCGACGGTGCTGTGGGCGGCGTGCCTCGGTTCTTCGCTTCTCATGGTTGCTCAGACTGCGAATGCCGCAACTTACGCTGATGAGTCGCAAAGGTCAAGATGAGGGCAGCTCACGGGTTCGGACATGCTTGTGGTGGGGCTCGCTGGGGTCCTCGCTGAGGGGGGCTCGCGTGTTCCTGACGGCGCTCGCCCCTCGTTGCTTCGGACTCGGCTCGCCGCGCCGGTCCAAAGCTACCGCCCGCCGCGCCCTCCGGTCCATGCGGCGCGCCGTTCGAATGTGACCGGAAACGGCCGGTTCACGGCAGAACACGACCACCGGCGGGCGCTCAGGTGCCCACGGCCCGCTCGACGACGCGGGCCCAGCGCTCCAGCAGATCCTGGGCCACGTCGAGATCGTCGCCCTCGGCCCAGAGATGGGTCACCGCCTCGGTGGGGTCGGGGAGGATCAGGGCCCAGCCGCCGTCCTCCTCCACCACCCGCACGCCGTCGGTGGTGTCGAGCTGGTATCCGTCGGCGGCCTCGACGACCGACCGCATGACCGCCCCCTTGGCGGCCCACGGCGTCGGCACGGTGCGCTTGAGCATCTTGGCCTGCGGGATGCGGGCGTCGATCTGGCTGAGCGACAGCCGGGTGCGGGCCACCAGCCCGAGCAGGCGCAGGAAGGCGGCCAGGCCGTCGACGGTGGGGGCGAACTCCGGGACGATGAAACCGCCGCGCCCGTCGGCCGCGAAGATCAGCTCCGGGTCGGCCGCGGCGGAGGTCAGGGCGTCCAGAGCCGTGGAGGTCCACTGCACCTGGGCTCCGTGGAAGCGGCACACCTGCTCGGCGACGCGGGTGGTGGTCACCGGCAGCGCCACCCTGCCGCCGCGCCGCTCGGCCGCCACCAGGTCGAGCACGACCAGCTGGGCGCGCTCCTCACTGATCAGCTGGCCCATTTCGTCCACCAGGGAGATGCGCTCCCCCACCGGGTCGAAGCGCACGCCGAAAGCGGCCCTGGAGGACGCCACGAGCTCCGCCAGGCGCTGCAGGTCCCGGCGGCGCTCGGCGAGCGTCTCGGTCGGCGAGGCGTCGTCCAGGCGGTTGTTGACGGTCAGCACGTCGACCCCGACCCGGCCGAGCAGGCTGGGCAGTACCAGCGAGGAGGTGCCGCCGGCGCAGTCGATGACGACCTTCATCTCGGCGTCCCGCACGCCGGACATGTCGATCCAGCGCAGCAGCTCGCGCGTGTAGTCCTCGACGGCCCTGGCCGGGAAGCTCAGCTCCGCGATCTCGCCGGGGAAGGCGCGGCGGAACTCCTGCCGGGAGAAGACCCGTTCCAGCTTGCGCTGGGCGCCCTGCGACAGGTCGGCGCCGTTCTCGTCCATGAAGATGATGTCGACGCTCTGGGGGTCGCCCGGAGTGGTGCGCAGCGCGATGCCGCCAGAGGCGGTCTCGTTGGAGGTGTGGAAGCGTGCGACGGGCAGCGGGGCGGCCTCCAGGTCGAGCACGTTGATCGCGCTGGCGGTGAGCGCGCTGATGACCGCCCGCTTGAGCGCGCGGGCCGCCCGCGATGAGTCGCGCGAGGTGATGACCGACGCGCCCTTCTTCAGCGTGGTGGCGTAGGCGCTGGCGAGGCGCACGCACAGCTCGGGGGTGATCTCGACGTTGACCAGGCCGGAGACGCCGCGCGGGCCGAACAGGCTGCGCTGGCCGCGCGACTCCCAGATGACGCTGGTGTTGACCACCGCGCCCGCCTCGATGGTCTTGAACGGGTAGATCTTGACGCCGGAGGAGACGTAGGCCTCGGCCTCGATCACGCACTCGTCGCCGACGATGGCGTTCTCCTCGATGCGCGCGCCGGTCATCACGTCGGTGTTCTTGCCGATCACGCAGCCGCGCAGGTGGGCGCTCGGCCCGATGTAGACGTTGTCGTGGACGACGGCGCGGTGCAGGAACGCGCCCTCCTTCACCACGACGTTGTCGCCGAGGACGGTGAACTCGCGAAGCTCGGCGCCGGCCTCGACCTTGGCGTAGCCGCCGATGTAGAGCGGGCCCTTCAAGATGGCGTCGGGGTCGACCGAAGCGCCCTCGGCCACCCAGACCCCCGGCGAGAGCTCGAAACCGTCGGCGTCCAGCCTCACCCGCCCCGACAGGGCGTCCGCCTGGGCCTTCAGGTAGCTCTCGTGGGTGCCGATGTCCTCCCAGTAGCCGCCCGCCACGTAGCCGTACAGCGGCGCGCCCTGCGCCAGCAGCTTGGGGAACACATCGCCCGACCAGTCGACCGGCACGCCGGTGGCGACCTCGTCGAGGACCTCGGGCTCCATGACGTACACGCCGGTGTTGACCGTGTCGGAGAAGACCTGCCCCCAGGTGGGCTTCTCCAGGAAGCGCTGCACCCTGCCGTGCTCGTCGACGATGATGATCCCGAACTCCAGGGGGTTCGGGACGCGTTTGAGGCCGATGGTGACCAGGGCCCCGTTCTCCTCGTGGAAGCGGAGCATGTCGGTCAGGTCGATGTCGGTCAGCGCGTCCCCGGAGATCACCAGGAAACGCTCGTCGCGCAGCTTGTCGGCGGCGTTCTTCACGCTCCCCGCGGTGCCGAGCGGGATCTCCTCGGTGGCGTAGTGCAGGCTCATGCCCAGCTCGTCGCCGTCGCCGAAGTAGTTGCGCACCAGTGCGGCCAGGAACTGCACGGTCACGACGGTCTCGGTGAAGCCGTGACGTCTCAGCAGGCGGAGCACGTGCTCCATGATCGGCCGGTTGACTACGGGAAGCAGGGGTTTGGGCTGGTTGGCGGTCATCGGCCGCAGCCGAGTCCCCTCCCCGCCCGCCATCACGACGGCCTTCACAGATCACCCTCCGGATCTTTCGTCACGGTGGGCACACGGTCACGCTCGCGCGGGCGATCGCCGTGGAGACCCGCCGGGACGGACCCCACGATCGCTCATGCCCGGCTCGCCCCTCCGATGAGCCGACGCCCTTGAACCACGTACAGCGCCCCCGCCCACCAATACAGACCTGTTCCCCAGATGACGAAGGCCCATCCCATGATCTGGGCTACGTCGGCGTACCAGCCGTCGTGGGACGCGAGGAACAGCAGCGGGAAGGCGTAGAGAAGGTTGGCCGTCGCGGCCTTGCCGAGGAAGTGGACCGGCAGCGCCGAGCCCAGGCCGTGCCTCCGCAGGATGGGGACGCAAAGGAGCAGCACCACATCTCTGCCGATGATGAGGGCGGCCAGCCACCAGGGGATGACCTCGCGCAACGTCAGCCCGATCAGCGTAGCCAGGATGTAGAGCCGGTCGGCGAGCGGGTCGAGCAGCCTGCCGAGGTTGCTGGTCTGGTTCCACGCGCGTGCGATCTTGCCGTCGAGCCAGTCGGAGAACCCGGCCGTCATGAGCAGCGCCAGAGCCCACCCGTCGGCCTTGGGCCCGAGCACCAGCCACAGGAACACCGGCACCCCGAGCAGCCGCAGCAGGCTCAGCGCGTTCGGGACCGTCCAGATGCGGTCCTCCGCCGATTTCACCCATGACCCCCTTCGTGACCCTGGTGCCGACCCTACCGGTGCGCGGCTCCGGACGGCGGCGGGGACGAGCCCCATACGGGACGTATCGTTGGAGGACGAACCTCCGTGTCAGCCCATTAGGTGCGTCACAGGACTTCACCGGTAAAAACGGCATCCTGTCCTCAGTGGGGATGGCATCCTCCAGAGGGTCACGAGATCGGCCGGACGAGGAAGCGAGCGGACCATTTTGTTCTCGAGGGGCAATGGCAAGGCCAACGACGCGGCCCTTTTCTTCGGGCAGTTCATGCGGTCGCCCGGCACCACCGGAGCGGTCGCGCCCAGCTCGCGGCGGCTGGCGAAGGTGGTCGCCACACCGATCCCCGAGCGCGGGGACCCGGTGGTCGTCGAACTCGGCCCGGGAACGGGTGTGTTCACCGACGAGATCCAGCGGCGCCTGGGCGCGCGCGGAGATCATCTGGCCGTCGAGATCAACCCCCGGCTCGCCGCGCTCCTGGCCAACCGGCATCCTCGTGCCAAGATCATTGTCGCCGACGCCGTCGGCCTGCCCGCGTTGCTCACCGAGCACGGGCACGAGCAGGCCGACGTGGTGATCAGCGGGCTGCCGTGGGGGGCCTTCCCCGCCGGGCTGCAGGACAAGCTGCTCGGGGCGATTCGGGAGGTGCTCACGCCGGGCGGGGCGTTCACCACCTTCGCCTACGTCCACGCCCGCACGCTGCCGCCGGCCATGCGCTTCCGCCGCCGCCTGCTTGAGTCCTTCGAGGAGGTCGTGGTCAGCAGGACCGTCTGGGCCAACGTGCCGCCGGCCTTCGTCTACCACGCCAGGCGCCCGCGTCACTGACCGTCGCACGCTGACCGAACTTCGTTCTACCATTGCGCGGGCAACGGGAATGGAGTGATCACGGTGGACTTCACGCTTCCGGAGAGCGCTCAGGACGTCCAAAGGGGTATCGCGGACATCTGCTCGCGCTACGACATGGACTACTGGCAGCGGTGCGAGGCGGAAAAGCGCTGGCCGGAGGAGGTCTGGGCCGAGCTGGCCAAAGGCGGCTGGCTGGGCCTGGCCGTGCCCGAGGAGTACGGCGGAGGCGGTCAGGGGCTGCTGGAGCTCACCGTGGCCACCGAAACGCTGTCGGCCTCGGGCTCGGCCGGCGGATCGGCGTTCACCTACGTGCTCACCCCCGGCTTCGGCGCGATGACGCTCGCCCGGCACGGCTCGGCCGAGCAGAAGGCGGCGCTGCTGCCCAGGCTGGCCGCCGGTGAGGCCGAGACCTGCTTCGCGCTCACCGAGCCCGACGCCGGGTCCAACTCCCTGGCCATATCGACCTTCGCCCGCCGCGACGGCGGCGAGTACGTGATCAACGGTCAGAAGATCTGGATCACCGGCGTCCAGCGGGCCGCCTGGATGCTGCTGGTCGCCCGCACCATCCCGGCCGCCGAGGCGAGGCCGCGCGCCAACGGCCTCACCGTCTTCCTGGTCGACGTGCCCGCGGCGGTGGCGGCGGGCGGTCTGTCCTACCGCCCGATCCCGAAGATGGGGGCGAACACCACCCCCTCGAACATGGTCTTCCTCGACGATCTGCGGGTCCCCGCCACCAGCGTGCTGGGCCAGGTGGACCAGGGCGCGGCCGTGCTGTGGGACATCCTCAACCCCGAGCGGATCCTGCTGGGGGCCAGCGCCCTCGGGGCGGCGGAGGTGGCGCTGCGGGTCGCGGTCGCCTACGCCAAGGAACGCGAGGTCTTCGGCCGGCCGATCGGCGCCAACCAGGCCATCGCCTTCCCGCTCGCGCAGGTCAAGGCGAAGATCGAGCTGGCGAGGCTGATGCTCTACAAGGCGGCCTGGCTGTTCGACCGGCACCTGCCCTGCGGCACCGAGGCCAACATCGCCAAGCTCACGGCCTCGCAGGCGGCGTGGGAGGCGGCCGACCACGCCTTCCAGACCCACGGCGGGATGGCCTACTCCCTGGAGTACCCCGTGGCCCGGCTGCTGGCGGACGCCCGCATCGGCAAGGTCGCGCCCGTCACCGAGGAGCTCCTGCTCAACTACCTGGCTACGCAGGTGCTCGGCCTGCCCCGCAGCTTCTGAGCCCGGGGCGCCGGGCCTGCCCCGGCGCCTCCGGGATGGCGCCTCACTACGGGATGGCGGCCTCGACCAGCGCGTCCACCAGGCGGTTGTCGTTCCCGCGCTCAGGGTGCCACTGGACGCCCACGCAGAACCGGTGGCCCTGGAGCTCGACGGCCTCGACGATCTGGTCATCGGCCCAGGCGACGGCCAGCAGCCCCTCACCGAGCCGCTTGAGCCCCTGGTGGTGGGGGGTGGCCACCTCGATGCGGTCGCCCACCGCCTTGCCCACCTTGCTGGACACGCTGATCTGGATCACGTGCGGCGTGCTTGCGGCGTGCCGCTCGTGGTGGACGGCCTCGGGCAGCCAGGGGATCAGGGTGCCGCCCAGGGCGACGTTGAGCACATGCATGCCGCGGGCCACGCCGAGCACGGGAAGGCCCGCCTGGATCGCCGCCCGGGCCAGCGTGATCTCGAACCGGTCGCGCTGCGGCTGGGGCTCCTCGACCCGCTCGTCCCGCTCCTCGCCGTAGGCGCCGGGATCGACCTCCACACCGCCGGCCAGGATGAGCCCCGAGAGGCCACGGATGTAGCCGTCGATCGCTCCCATGGCGAGCGGGGGGATCAGCACCGCCGCGCCTCCGGCCTTGTCCACCGCCTTCGCGTAGGCGGGCGGCGAGAGCACGGCCTCGCGGACCCACGTGCCCCAGCGGGCGGCGTCGAAGTAGGTGGTGATACCGATCAGCGGTCGGGACATACGTTCTCCAGGGGCTCGCGCAAGGTCGTACCGCCATGTCGCGGCGGCACCCAGCCCATCAGCAGTGGTAGACCCATCAT
Organism: Sphaerisporangium flaviroseum; assembly: GCF_039537005.1. Classification (NCBI taxonomy): domain Bacteria; kingdom Bacillati; phylum Actinomycetota; class Actinomycetes; order Streptosporangiales; family Streptosporangiaceae; genus Sphaerisporangium; species Sphaerisporangium flaviroseum. The sequence goes on from NZ_BAAAZR010000063.1 coordinate 147,280, forward strand.
GGCGCACAACATTTCGGGTATGTCACGTATCCGGGTATCAGTCCCGTCACTTCCGCCCCATTTGCCCCATCAGCCACATGCGCCCCAGGGGCACCATCTCCCCTCCGGCGCCGCCTCGGGCGGCTCCCGGCCGGCTCCCCGGTCGCGGCGTCCATGGCCACGGCGGGCCGCCCGCAGATCTCGCAATTCATGATTCTTTGTCATTGCAGGAGAAATGACCTGGCGATCAAAAACCGGTCAATGCGAATGTGATTCTCTTTCATCTCCATTCGTCAGGGCCTTCACAGCCCCATTACGGAGAATCACGCACCACTTACGAAGAGTTCGCTTTCCCCTCACCTTGTGGTGAAACGGTTGTGACGCTCATGTGTGAATGGAAGACTTCAATTCGAGCGATCGGTTGAGCCGGGGCCGCCGGACGCTCGCGACCCGGACCGTCAGGGAGGTGGAACAACATGATCGGATGGTAAATCCGATCAATTAAGGGCGTCGACAAATGTCGTTGAATCCACGTCTGGTCAAGGAAAGTTTCTCTGCCATCCAACCCGTGATGGCCAAGGCCGTCGCGTACTTCTACGGTCGGCTGTTCGCCGAGAGCCCGCACCTTCGGAGCATGTTCCCTCCCGCGATGGACGTTCAGAGAGACCGCCTGTTCGGCGCGCTCACACGCATCGTCTGGAGCCTGGACAGCCCCGGCAGCCTCGGGTTCTACCTCGGGCAGCTGGGCAGGGACCACCGCAAGTACGGTGTGCTGGCCGAGCACTACACCGCGGTCGGCAACGCGCTGCTGGCGACGATCAAACGCTTCGCGGGCGACACCTGGACGACCGAGATCGAGGCCGCGTGGGTGGCCGCCTACACCGCCGCGGCCAACCTGATGATCGAGGCCGCCGAGGCCGACGCGGGCGTCTCCCCCGCATGGTGGCTGGCGGAGGTGGTCGACCACGAGCTGCACACGCCGGACATCGCGGTCATCACCCTGCGCCCCGGCACCCCGATGCCCTTCGTCGCCGGGCAGTACCTCAACGTGCAGGTCGCCCGATGGCCACGCGTGTGGCGCACCTTCTCCATCGCCAACGCCCCCCGGCCCGACAACACCATCCGGCTCCATGTGCGGGCGGTCAGCGGCGGGTGGGTCAGCACGACCCTGGTCTCGCACACCAGGATCGGCGACACCCTGCTCCTGGGCCCGCCGATGGGCACCATGGTCCCGCCGGATGGAGAGGAGATGCGCGACGTCCTCTGCGTCGCGGGCGGCACCGGGCTGGCGCCGATCAAGGCCATCGTCGAGCACATCATCGCCTCAGGGCGCCGGCCCAACATCCACCTGCTCGTCGGCGCGCGCACCTCCTCGGAGCTGTACGACCTGGGAGACCTGATCCGCATGGAGTCCACGTTCCCGTGGCTGCGCGTGCTGCCGGTGGTGTCCCACCAGCCCGCCTACGACGGCATGCGCGGCCTGCTGCCGGACGTCGTGCAACGCTTCCACTCCTGGGCCGGCCACGACGTCTACGTGTGCGGCCCCCCTGCCATGGTCCGCGAGACCGTGCGCAGGCTGCAGGGCGACGGCGTCCCCCCCGCGCGCATCCACTGTGACCCGGTGAACGGCGATTCTTGGCACGATCCTGGCGATCAATCAGAAATCCGAGGACGTTCCGGGCGAACTGATCACCCAAATACCGTGGAGTCCGGCGGCTGTCCCGGCAACGTGACACGATGATGCCGATCCGCGTGCAGCGGCAAGAACACGTTGACCGGGCCACCGCGCCGAGCCGGGGGGACAGGCGACGCGGCCCGGCGTCGCGAAAGGAAGAGCGATCATGCAGGGCACGCTGCTCGCCGTCGGTACGAGGCGGCTCTCTCCCTCCATCGCCCCGGCCCGCTCTGCCGCACCGGCGGTGCTCTGACTCCCATGGCCAAGCCGGTCACACTTGTGACGTTCGTGTTACCCAGCACGCTCGGGCACTGGGGTAGCGGGGCGACCGAGGTGCGGGTCTTCGCCGTGGCGGACTCCGACGAGGGCCGCCCCACGCTGGGCGCCGCGCTCCACACCCTGCGCCGCACCCATCCGATGCTGGAGAAGCGGCTGTGCGACGAGTACGGCGGGATCCGCCGGCACATCAGCATGTTCGTGTGCGGAGAGAACGCCCGCCGCCTCGGCGGGCTCTCGTGCGCCCTCCCTCCGGGCGCGGAGGTCTACGTCCTGCCCGCCCTGTGAGCTCCGCCTCGTGCCGGCCTAGGGGGCGACGCGACCGGCGGCGTTGAAGGCGGCGTAGGTGAGCGGCATCAGCTCGGCCCACAGCGCCTCCATCTTCTCGGCCACCATCTCGATCTCGCGCTGCGGGAACGACGGCACGGTGGCGCGCTCGTCCTTGGTCCGCAGGGACAGGAAGTGCATCAGCGAGCGGGCGTTGCACGTGGCGTACATCGAGGAGAACAGGCCGACCGGCAGCACCGCCCGCGCGACCTCCCTGGCGACCCCCGCCTCCAGCATCTCCTGGTAGCTCTCGTACGACCGCCGGTAGGACGTCTCCATGGCCTCGGCGACCAGCTTGTGCTGATCGTCGTCGCCCTCGACGAACCGGTAGCGCCCCGGCTTTCCCTCCTGCACGAGCTTGCGCGACCGCCCCGGCACATAGAACACCGGCTGCAACTCGCGATACCTCCCGCTCTCCTCGTTGTACGACCAGCCCACCCTGTGGCGGTGGAATTCGCGGAAGACGAGGATGGGGGCGCTGATGAAGAAGGTCATGGAGTTGTGCTCGAAAGGGCTGCCGTGCCGGTCGCGCATCAGGTAGTTGATCAGGCCCTTGGAGCGCTCCGCGTCCTGGCCGACCGCCTCCAGGGACTGCTCGCCCGCCGTGGAGACCCTGGCCGCCCACACCACATCGGAGTCGGCCGCGCTGTGCCTGACCAGCTCTACCGTCACGTCACTGAGAAATTCCATCGGCATCCCCTCGTTCGCCGCCGTACATCGTAGACGAGCGCTCAGGTGATGTCGCGGCGGATGGTGGTGACCGAGGCCACGGTCGCGAAGAGCGCGGCGTACCCGATCAGCAGCGCGGCCCCCGCCCAGGCCGGCAGGTAGCCGCCCCCGAGCGGTGAGGACACCCCGTAGACGGCCTGGGCCGCCCCTCCCGGCAGCCACTTGCCGACGCTCGGCAGCAGGGCGACCAGCAGGTTCTCAAGGACGTACACCCAGCCGATGCCGACCACGATGGCGGCCACCTGGTTGCGCAGCAGGGATCCCAGTGCGAGGCCGAGGATCGTGTAGAGGGCCATCGCGGCGACCGTTCCGGCGCAGACGCGCGCCACGTCGGCTCCGATGAGCGACAGGCTCGCCCCCTTGATCAGCATCGCGGGGACGCCGACGGCGAAGGCCAGGGCGATGCCGGCCAGGCCGAAGAACGTGCCCACGATCGCGCAGGCGACGAGCTTGGCGCCCACCACCCGTTGCCGGCGGGGCGTCACCAGGAAGGTGTGCGTGATCGTCTGGAAGCGGTACTCCCCCGTGATCAGCAGGGTGCCGATGACGAAGGCGAAAACCAGCCCGGAGCCCGCCTGGCTGAACAGGTTCCGCACCCCGTCCGGCTCGCTGAGGGAGGGCGCCCCCTGGCCTCCCGAGAGAATGCTCAGCGCGACCAGCCCGATCGCGGTGAAGCCCAGCGACAGCGCGAGCATGCCCCACACCATGCGGGTGGTGAAGACCTTCTGCAGCTCCGCCCTGACCAGCCGGATCATCGCGCGCCTCCCGAGGTCTCGGTCACGGCGGGCACGGCTTCCGCGGTGGCCACGCCGCCCCCGCCCTCAGGGGGCGCGTCCGCGGGTTCGCCGGTGAGCTCCAGGAAGACCCGTTCGAGATCGGATCGCCGCCGGACCAGCTCCGACAGCACGACCCCCTCGTCGAGCGCCGCCTGGCCCACCGTCTCGGGTGGGGCGCCGTGCACCAGCAGCACGCCGCTCTCGGGGGATTCGACCGTGGCGCCCGCCGCCTCCAGCCGGGCCCGCAGCCGCTGGACCTCCGCGCCGGCGACCCTGACGCCCCGGTCGCCGTCCGAGGTCAGCTCCGCCAGCGTGCCCTGCCGGATCATGCGGCCCTGGGCGATGATCACGACGTTGTCCACGGTCTGCTCGACCTCGGCAAGGACGTGGCTGGAGACGAGCACGGCGCACCCCTGGTCGTCGGCGAGGAACCGCAGGAAGCCGCGCAGCCACTGGATCCCGGCGGGGTCCAGGCCGTTGGCGGGCTCGTCGAGGATCAGGATCTTGGGCTTGCCGATCAGCGCGGTCGCCAGGGCGAGGCGCTGGCGCATGCCGAGGGAGAAGCCGGCCACCCGCTTGCCGGCGTCGCCGGCGAGGCCGACCTGGTCGAGTGACTCGTCTGCGCGGACGTCCGGCAGACCGGCGGCGGTGCACAGCACCCTCAGGTGGTTGCGTGCCGTACGGCCGGGGTGGAAGCTCGTCGCCTCCAGCACCGCGCCCACCTCGGTGAGCGGCGCGACCAGGTCGGCGTACCGGCGGCCGTTGACCAGCGCCTGGCCGGAGTCGGGGGTGACCAGGCCGAGCAGGGAGCGCAGCGTCGTGGTCTTACCGGCCCCGTTCGGGCCGAGGTAGCCCGTGACGGTACCGGCCGCGACGGTGAAGGACACGTCGTTCACGGCACGGACCGCCCCGAACGACTTGGTGAGGTTTCGGATCTCAATGGCAGCCATCACCCCTGATTATCGGGGTGATCCGATCTCCAGGACTAGCGATTTACCCGATATCCAAGCAATTGCCGCGCGGAACCGGCTAAAGCCGGTACACGCGGCGGGCGTTGCCGGAGCCGAGCATGTGGGCGACGCGGGCCGCGTCGGAGGCGTTCCACTCCCCCTGCTGCAGGCGGGCGGCGAGCGCGCGGGTCAGCCCGCGCCGGAAGTACAGGGCGCCGAGGAGGCACATCTCGGCGACGCCGTGGCAGTCGGAGCTGAACATCAGCTTGTGGAAGGGCACCAGCTCCAGCAGCTCGCCGATGATCGTGGCCGAGCCCGCCGCGGTGTAGGTCAGGGCCAGGCCCACGTCGACGTACACATGGGGGAAGACGCCGGCCAGGTAGGCCGCCTGCCGGTGGAACGGGTAGCAGTGCAGCAGGATCACCGGGACGCCCACCGGCCGCACCGCCCTGATGAAGCCGGTCATCAGGGCCGGGTCGGACCGGTGCAGGTCGATGCCCGGATCGCCGTAGCCGGTGTGGAACTGCAGGGGCAGGCCGCGGTCGCGGGCGATGTCCACGGCCGTCCACAGCAGGTGGCGCAGCAGGATCGGATCGTCGAGCCGCTCACCGGGCTCGGTCAGCCGCCGGCCGGCGGCGGCGATCACCGAGCCCCGGCTCGGCCGCGCCGGGTCGAAGTCCAGGCCGTACCGGTAGGCGACGATGGACTTGAGGCCGACGGCCCGGGACGCCCGGGCGGCGAGCCGCTCGGCGAGCGTGTGGATGTAGCCGACGGCGGTGAGCCCTTCCTGGGCGACCTCCTCCTCGACGTGCTCCAGCCGCACGATCTCGTCGGCGGCCGCGCCGCCGAGACGTCCCATCTCGGCGGCGGAGAGCAGCTCGCGGCCGCCCCGTCCCGCGTCGACCAGGAACGCCACCACTCCGGCCGCGCGCAGCAGCCGCTTGTTGGCCTCGGCGGGGCCGAGCTCGGTCCTGCGGGCGAGGTAGACCGCGGGGGGCGCGTGCGGGTCGAGCCCGAGCACCGGGGCGCACCATCGCCGGATCGCCGTGCCCACCGGGGTGTCGAAGTGGGTGGTGCCCGGGGGCGCCGGGGTGCCCGCCTCGGTGATCAGCATCTCGAACTGCGAGCGGGTGAGCTCGCCGCGGCGCACCCCGTGGCAGTGGTGGTCGACCAGCGGGGCGAGCAGCGCCGCCCGGACCGCGCCGGGGACCGAGGCCGGCAGTATGTCGTCCGGTTCCATCGGTCACCTCGCCCCGCTCGTCGGTTGTCGGATCGCGCCCGCCCACGATGCCGGGCGCCCCAGCCAGTGGACTCTAGGGGCCCGCCCGCACCTCGGCCGGGGCTTCGTCCCCGCCTTTACTCAACCCCGGCACAGCCTCAACACGTTGGCGACGATCGCGGCTCCCGCGCCGCCTTCCGCGGTGAGGATGGACTCGGGGTGGAACTGGACGGCGAACCGCCGGTTGGCGGTGTCCTCGATGGCCATGACCGCGCCGTCCGGCGTGAGCGCGGTGACCGTGAAGCCCTCCACCCCGGCCCGCTTGGCGTGCAGCGAGTGGTAGCGGGCGGCGGTGAACTCCTGCGGGAGCCCGTCCAGCAGCGCGCTCTCGCCCACCCGGCCGACCTGGCCGCGCTTGCCGTGCTCGGGGTGCGGCAGCAGCGACAGGGTGCCGCCCGCGTGCTCGACCATGGCCTGCAGCCCGAGGCAGACCCCGAAGACGGGCAGATCGCGCGCGTACAGCGCGTCCACGAGGGCCGAGCAGCCGAAGTCGGACGGCCATCCGGGGCCGGGCGAGAGCACCACCATGCTCGGCGCGACCTCGTCGAGCATCGTGAGCGGGAAGCCGTGGCGCAGGGTGACGACGTCGGCGCCGTGCTGGCGGAAGTAGTCGGCGAGGGTGTTGACGAAGGAGTCCTCGTGGTCCACCAGCAGGACCTTCATGCCCTGCCCCGGCCGCTCGGCCCGTGGCGCGCTCTCGGCCCGCGCCTGGGGGGCGCCGACGGCGGCGAGCGCTCCGAGCAGGGCGCTGGCCTTGAGCTCGGTCTCGCGCTCCTCGGCTTCGGGCTCGGAGTCGAACAGCAGCGTCGCGCCGGCGCGGACGGTCGCGACGCCCCCGCGGATCTGGGCGGTGCGCAGGGTGAGGCCGGTGTTCATGGACCCGTCGAACCCGAGGTAGCCGACGGCGCCGCCGTACCAGCGCCGGGCGGTCGCCTCGTGGTCCTCGATGAACTGCATCGCCCAGGTCTTGGGCGCGCCGGTGACGGTGACGGCCCACATGTGGGTGAGGAAGGCGTCCAGGGCGTCGAACTCGGGGCGAAGGCGGCCTTCGATGTGGTCGACGGTGTGGATGAGGCGGGAGTACATCTCGATCTGGCGGCGGCCGATGACCTGCACCGAGCCCGGGACGCAGACGCGCGACTTGTCGTTGCGGTCGACGTCGGTGCACATGGTCAGCTCGGACTCCTCCTTCACCGAGCTGAGCAGGGTGCGGATGGCCTCGGCGTCCTCGACGGGGTTGGTGCCGCGCGCGATCGTGCCGGAGATCGGGCAGGTCTCGACCCGGTCGCCCTGGACGCGGACGTACATCTCAGGGGAGGCGCCGACCAGGTGCTCGCCCTCTCCGAGGTTGAACAGGAACTCGTAGGGGGCGGGGTTGCTGTGGCGCAGGCCCCGGTAGAAGCTCGACGGGTCGTCGCAGGGGGCGTGGAAGACCTGCCCGGGGACCACCTCGAACAGGTCGCCGCGCCGGAACTTCTGCTTGGCGGCCTCCACGACCGCGGCGTACTCCCCCCTTACCGGGTCATCGGGGAGCCGGGCGGGGGCGGGGGTCAGCGGGACGGACTCCCCCGTGCGCTCGAGGCCACGGGTGGAGACGCCGTCGACGGTGAACTCGTACAGGTACTCCCGGCTGGTCTCCCGCTTGCGGTCGATCACCATGACGCGGTCGGGCAGGTGCAGGACCAGGTCGCGCTGGTCGTCCGCCCGGTCGAGCACCTGCCGGATCGGCTCGAACTGGAAGGCCAGGTCGTAGCCGAACGCCCCGTACAGGCCGAGGTGCTCGTCGTCGCCGGAGAACGCGGCGATGATCTCGCGGATGGCGGTGAAGACCGTGGGACGGCGGCTGCGCATCTCCTCGGGCAGGATGTCCTCGGACGCGGGGACGTGGACCTCGACGTGGTCCTCGGTCGGCTCCGTGGTGGTCTTGCCGGCGGCCAGCAGGCAGGAGGTCACGGCGGGCAGCACGACCCGGCCCCGCTCGTTGAGCGCCCGCGCGGAGATGTCACGGCCCCGGGCGACGATCTCCAGGACCGGGTCGATGTAGGCGAGGTGCCATCGGCTGTACCGGCCGGGGTACTCCATGCCGGAGGAGAGAACGCCGCCGCGACGCTCGCCGAGCGAGGAGACGACCTTCTCCAGCACGGTCTCAGGAACGTCGGCGGTCGTCACTTCGACATCGATGCCGCCAGCGGTGGTATATCCGCTCGTGTCCACCCTTGCCTTGCCCTTCTCGATCTTCGATTGGCCCCGGGTGGGCATGAAAAAGGCCGCCTCCCGGGGCGGCCGTCCGAATTGAATGCGAAACACGCGCCGCCTACAAGCAGCGCCACCACTGGGCAGAGGCGATCGTTCGCATGGCCAAATGGTATAGGCATCGCGGGCCCCGCCGCCACTTCTTCGGGCCAAGAGTCGGCCGCGAGATCGGGGGCCGGGTGACGTCGGTCACAGCGCCCGGCGGCTGATAGCACTAGCATGTTACCAGTGGGTAACGAACTGCTTACATCATCCGGGGTATGACTCCGCTTACAGCGAGGAGCGCTCATGGATCGGGTTCAGTTCCGGGTGGTCGTCCACAGGGACATGCAGGTCCCCATGCCGGACGGCGTCCTCCTGCTGGCCGACCGCTACATCCCGATCGGCGTGAGCAGGCCGCCGACCATCCTCATCCGCTCGCCGTACGGCCGGCGCGGCCTATTCGGACTGGCCTACGGCAGGGCCTTCGCGCGCCAGGGCTTCCAGGTGATCCTGCAGAGCTGCCGGGGCGGCTTCGGCTCGGGCGGTGAGCTGGCCCCGCTCGACGAGCAGGACGACGGCCTGGCGACGGTCGAGTGGATGCGCGCCCAGTCCTGGTACGGGGGCAGCTTCGCCATGCACGGCCCCAGCTACCTCGGTTACGCCCAGTGGGCGATCGCCCCGTACGTGGGCCCCGACCTCAAGGCCATGGCGACGCAGGTCACCGCGTCCCAGTTCCGGGACGCCGCCTACGTCGGAGGTTCCTTCGCGCTGGAGTCCACCCTGAGCTGGAGCACGCTGACCGCCCTGATGTCCGGCCCGCTCAGCGGTGCGGCGGTGTTCTTCGCGCCGCGCAGGACCCAGCGTGCCGTGCTGTCGGGCCGGCCGGTCGGCGAGCTGGACCGGCTGGCGGCCGGTCGCTCACTGCCGTTCTTCCAGGAGGTGCTCACCCACCACGCCGACCCCGCCGTCCCGTTCTGGAAGAAGAGGGACTTCTCCTCTGCCGTGGGCGAGGTGGACGCGGCCGTGACCATGACGGGCGGCTGGTACGACGTCTTCCTGCCGTGGCAGCTCAAGGACTACATCGCCATGCGCGCCGCGGGACGGCAGCCGTACCTCACGGTGGGGCCCTGGCACCACGCCGACGTGCGGCACGGGCGCCTGGCGAACCTCGACGCGCTGGCGTGGTTCCGCGCCCATCTGCTGGGCGACGCCTCCGGCCTGCGCGCGAGCCCCGTCCGCCTGTACGTCACCGGCGCGGGCGAGTGGCGCGACTTCGACGACTGGCCGGTGCCGGGCATGAAGCAACGCCGCTGGCACCTGCAGCCGGGGTTCGCCCTGGCGCCGGGCAACCCCGGCGAGTCCTTTCCCGACCGGTACCGCTACAACCCGGCCAGGCCCACCCCCGTGTCCGGCGGCCCGACGCTGCTCGGCAACTCCGCGCCCCGCGACAACCGGCGCCTGGAGGCGCGGTCCGACGTGCTCGTCTACACCGGTGAGACGCTCGGTGAGGACCTGGACCTGATCGGCCCGGTCGCCGCGGAGGTCTTCCTGCGCTCCAGCACGCAGCACACCGACCTGGTGGTCCGGGTGTGCGACGTGCATCCGGACGGCACCTCGCTCAACGTGTGCGAGGGCGTCAGGCGGCTGCAGCCCGGCGCGCCGCCCGTGGACTCCGAGGGCGTGCGCCGCGTCGAGGTCGAGCTGTGGCCGATCGCCCACCGCTTCCAGCGGGGCCACCGCGTACGGGTGCACGTGACCAGCGGCGCCTACCCGCGGCTGGCCCGCAACCTCGGCACCGGCGAGCCCCTCGGCACCGGCCGCACGGCGGTCGCGGCCGACCAGGAGATCTTTCACGACCCTGAGCATCCCTCGGCGATCGTCTTGCCGCACGCCTCGGGCTGACCGGTTCCTCGCGCCGGTCCACACTGTGATAAGTAGGTAGTTACCGAGGTGGGCCGTCCCGAGGAGGGGCCATGGAACCGACCAACACCGAGTTCGAGCTACGTGGGGTCAACCACCTGGCGCTGGTCTGCTCCGACATGAAGCAGACGGTCGAGTTCTACTCAGGCGTGCTGGGAATGCCCCTGATCAAGACGATCGAGCTGCCCATGGGATGGGGCCAGCACTTCTTCTTCGACTGCGGCGGAGGCAACGCCCTGGCGTTCTTCTGGTTCCCCGACGCGCCAGAGGCGATGCCGGGGATCTCGGCGCCCAAGGGCCTGCCCGACCGCGGCGAGCTGCTGTCGGCCGTCGGCTCCATGAACCACATCGCCATCGACGTCCCGCCCGAGCGCATCGAGGAGTACCGCGACAAGCTCATCGCCAAGGGCGTCGACGTCGGGGTCATCCTCAACCACGACGACAGCGAGTTCGGCGTCGCGCCCGAGATGCACGAGGGCGTGTTCATCCGGTCGCTCTACTTCAAGGATCCCGACGGCATCCTGGTGGAGTTCGCCGCCTGGACCCGCGCGATCGGCGAGACCTCCCGCGTGCGCCACGACCCCAGGACCGCGGCCGACCGCACCGTGTGACCCGCTCACTTGGAAAGCGGGTGTCGCCGCTCACGTGTGCGACCCCGCTCGCGTGAAAGCGGGTGCGACCCCGCTCGTGAAAGGACGCATGGATGCCCCGTCTTCGCCAGGTCCCCCGGCACGAGGTCACCGATCCGCTGACGCTGTTCTTCTACGACCGGCTGTTCGGGCCCGGCCGCGATCCCGTCGCCGAGCCCGGCACCGCGACCGGCTCCCCCGGGAACTGGTGGACGGTCTTCGCCCTCGATCCGGTGATCTTCAAGCACTGCGTGAAGGGCTTCCAGGCCTACCGCGAGGCCAAGCTCGACCCGGTGCTGCGCGAGCTCGGCCAGACCAGGGCCGGGTGGGCGCGGGGCAGCCGGTTCGTCTTCTCCCAGCACTGCAAGCAGATGCGCGCCCTCGGCGTGCCGGAGGACAAGGTCCAGGCGGTCGCCCACTGGCAGGTGAGCGACCTGTTCGACGAGGTGGAGCGGGCCGTCCTCGCCTACACCGACGGGCTGGTGCTCGACGGCGGGCGAGTGCATGACGAGATCTTCGAGACGCTGAAGCGGCACCTGCCCGATGAGCAGATCCTCGAGCTCACCTATTTCACCTGCCTTTACGAAATGCACGCCACGATGTCAAGGGCCCTGCGGCTCGAATTCGACGATCGGCCGGAACCCGTCGCCGAAGTGCCCGCACCGCAGGGGTACGGCGCCCGTGACATAGCCGATGAGCTGAGCTGAGCTCGCGCGTCGCGATGGGACGAGCGTGAACGGAGTCGCCGCTCGGCGCGCCGACAGGCCCGTTCGGCGATTGGTGAGACGCCGGCGCGGGTCGCGAAATTACGCTTCCGGACAACCGGATAACTAGCCCCATCAGGCTAGTTACGCCTCTCTTCTCCCTAGGAGAGTGTGTTGACCACGCCACCCAGCGAAGAGCGGCCGGCTCGCAGCGACCGCAGCCCGTGGAACTGGCTGCTGCTCGTGCCGATCGTGATTCCTTTGCTCACCCCCCTGTACAACGCGGAAGAGCCACGCCTGTTCGGGTTCCCGCTGTTCTACTGGCTGCAGCTCGCGTTCATCATCCTCGGCGTCACCGCCACCACGATCGTGTACCAGGTGGGCAAGAAGAGGAGCGGGCGATGAGCGAGCACCTCACCGAGATCATCGTCTTCACGATCCTGTTCGCCGTGGTCAGTGGCATGGGCTTCGTCGCGGCCCGCTGGCGCCGCCCCGACAACCTGGCGAGCCTCGACGAATGGGGCCTCGGCGGCCGCAAGTTCGGCTCGTGGGTCACCTGGTTCCTGGTCGGCGGCGACCTGTACACGGCGTACACCTTCGTGGCCGTCCCCGCGCTGCTGTACGGCGCCGGGGCGACGGGCTTCTTCGCCCTGCCGTACACGGTGATCACCTACCCGCTGGTGTTCCTCGTGCTGATCCGGCTCTGGTCGGTCGCCCATGTGCACGGCATGGTGACGCCCGCCGACTTCGTCCGCGCCCGCTTCGGCTCCCCCACCCTGGCCCTGCTGATCGCGATCACCGGCCTGGTGGCGACCATGCCGTACATCGCCCTGCAGCTGGTGGGCATCGAGGCCGTGCTGAAGACGATGGGGGTCACCGGCGACCTGCCGCTCATCATCGCCTTCGCCATCCTGGCGGCCTACACCTACCAGTCGGGCCTGCGCGCCCCCGCGCTGATCGCCTTCGTCAAGGACGCGCTGATCTACCTGGTGATCCTGGTGGCGATCATCTACATCCCGAGCCAGCTCGGCGGCTGGGGGTCGATCTTCGACGCCGCCAAGTCGAAGTTCGCCGCCACTCCCGCCGTGACCGACGGGACCCTGCTCAACGCCAACAACCAGCTGCAGTACATCACCTTGGCCTTCGGGTCGGCCATGGCGCTGTTCCTGTACCCGCACAGCGTCACCGGCGTCCTGGCGGCGCGCAACCGCGGGGTGATCAAGCGGAACATGTCCGCGCTGCCCGCCTACAGCCTGCTCCTCGGCCTGATCGCGCTGCTCGGCTACATGGCCATCGCCGCCGGCATCAAGCCCATCACCACCAACGGCAAGGCGGACGCCAACACGGTGGTCCCGCAGCTGTTCGACAAGGTGTTCCCCGACTGGTTCGCCGGGGTCACCTACGCCGCCATCGGCATCGGCGCGCTGGTCCCGGCCGCGATCATGTCCATCGCGGCCGCGAACCTGTTCACGCGCAACATCTACAAGGAGTACATCAAGCGCGACGCCACCGACGCCCAGGAGGCGGCGGTCAGCAAGATCGCCTCGCTGGTGGTGAAGATCGGCGCGGTGCTGGTCATCCTGCTGATCGACCCGCAGTTCTCCATCGACCTGCAGCTCATCGGCGGCGTCATCATCCTTCAGACGCTGCCCTCGGTGGCCCTCGGCCTGTACACCCGCTGGTTCCACCGGGCCGGCCTGATCGCCGGATGGGCCGCGGGCATGACGGCGGGCATGCTGATGCTCTACAACATCGCCAACCCGGCCATCAACCACGCCCACTTCGGCGGCTCGGCGTTCCCGCTGGCCAAGCTCGGCCTGGACACCAAGATCACCATCTACGCCGGGTTCCTGGCGCTCGCGGTCAACCTCATCGTCGCGGTCACCGGGACGATGATCGCCCGTGCGGGCAAGCTCGCCGACGGCGGCGACGCCACCAGCCCGACCGACTACCTCGCCGACGAGGGCGACCCCCGCGTCCAGAAGATCGAGCTCTCCGGCTCCCACTGACCGGCACTGTTCCGGCCCTCGCGGCCGGTGCCGGACGGCGGACCGCGCCCGGCGAGCCCTCCGGGGCCGCCGGGCGCGTTCAGCTTCGCTCGCTGTCGTCCTGAAGGTAGCCGGGGTTGGCGACCTGGAGCTTGCCGCGCACGGCGGCGACGAGCGCGTCCGCCAACGCGGGCCCCTCCTCCAGGCGTCCCTCCCGGATGGCCGCGGCGAGCCCGGCGTCACCGGTGACGCCCAGGGCCGCCAGCCGCCCGGCGTGCGCGGCCGCTTGCGCCGGTCCCAGCTCGATCTCCCGCTCCACCATGCCGAGCACGTTGATCGCGACCCGCGTGTGGAACGCGGTGCGGCCGTCGACCGCCGGCAGGACGTCGGACGACAGGAACTCGCGGACCGCCGCCACCAGTTCGGCCGCCGACGGGACGTCGTGGAGGGATCCGGCCGGGGCAGGGCCGTCTGATGCGGTCACAAGAAGGCTCCTCACCCGTTGACCCGGCAACCATCGTCCGATGAGATCGTCGCATGAGCTTCGCCGTTCCCGACAGCGTGCGCCCGATCCGCGACGCCGTCCACGCCTTCATGATCGAGCGCGTGGAGCCTGCGGAGAAGGTCGTCCACCAGGGAGGCGAACCGACCGCCGCCCTGCTCCGCGACCTGCAGCGGCAGGCCAAGAAGGAAGGGCTGTGGGCGCTCGGCCATCCCAAAGAGCTGGGGGGCGGCGGCCTGCCTTTCCTGGACTACGTCTACGTCAACGAGGTGCAGGGGCGCAGCGAGCTCGGCCAGCTGGCACTGGGCACCTTCACCCTGCAGGACTCGCTGATGCTGCACCGGTACGCGAACGCCGCCCAGCGCGAGCGGTTCCTGGTCCCGCTGGTGCAGGCCGAGATCTGGCCCAGCTTCGCGATGACCGAGCCGGAGGTGTCCAGCAGCGATCCGACCCAGTTGCGGACCACGGCGGTCCTGGACGGCGACGAATGGGTCATCAACGGGCACAAGTGGTTCACGACCGGGGCCGACCGTGCCGCCTACACGACGGTGATGTGCCGTACCGAGCCCGACGCGGCGCCGCACATGGCGTTCTCGATGATCCTGGTCCCCACCGACACGCCCGGGTACGTCATCGTGCGCGACACCCCGGTGCTGGGTATCGAGGGCGGGCACTGCGAGGTCCGTTACGAGGACGTACGCGTGCCCGCGCAGAACCTGCTCGGCCCGCGCGGGCAGGGGTTCGTCATCGCCCAGGAGCGGCTCGGGCCCGGCCGCATCTTCCACTGCATGCGCTGGCTCGGCCAGGCACAGCGCGCCTTCGACCTGATGTGCCGCAGGCTCCACGAGCGCACCGCCTTCGGCCGGCCGCTGGCCGACAAGCAGCTCATGCGCCGGCACGTCTTCGACTCCTACACCGAGATCCAGGCGGCCCGGCTGCTCACGCTGAACGCCGCGCACGCCATCGACCGGGGCGAGCAGGCCAGGGTGGAGATCGGGGCGGTCAAGGTGGTGGCCGCCCGCATGCTGCACAACGTGATCGACCGGGCGATCCAGGCCCACGGCGCGCTGGGCCTCACCCCTGACACGCCCCTCGACCGCATGTACCGGCACGCGCGGGCGGGGCGCGTGTACGACGGGCCGGACGAGGTGCACATCGACTCGGTCGGCCGCCGCATCCTCGGCGAGTACACGACCGGGGGCAACTGGGAGTTCGGCCTGCGATGACCGGCGCACCCGGCCTCGTCGAGGGGTTGCTGACGGAGGTCTTCGGCGCGGGCACGACCGTCACCGCGCGCGGCCGCCTGCCCGGCGGCGCCTCCAGGGAGACGTGGTCCATCGACGCGGTGACGCCGGCCGGTGTGTCACGAGCGCTGGTCCTGCGCCTCGACTCCCCCGGCGCCACGCTGGAAGCCGGGGCGGGACTGGCGCGCGAGGCGGCGCTGATGCGGGCCGCGGGCCGGGCCGGGGTGCCGGTCCCCGAGGTGCTCGCCGACGGGACCACCGGCGGCGCGGCGTACATCCTCATGGCCCGCGTCGAGGGCGAGACCATCCCCAGAAGGATCCTGCGGCGGTTCTCCGGGCTCGGCCCGCTGCTGACCGACCAGTGCGGGGAGATCCTCGCCGCGCTGCACCGGATGCCGCTCGACCCGTTCGCGCCCGGCCCGGTCTCCGCACCCGGCGTGAGCGGGCCCGAGCCGGCGCCCAGCGCGAGCGGGCCCGAGCCGGCGCCCAGCGCGAGCGGGCCCGAGCCGGCGCCCGGCGTGAGCGGGCCCGAGCCGGCGCCCGCGGCCGAGGACCCGCTGAGGACATGGCGCGATCTGCTGGACGCCACCGGGCAGCCGCATCCGGTGTTCGAGCTGGCCTTCAGGAGGCTGGCCGCGACCAGGCCGGATCCTGGCAGGACCACCGTCGTTCACGGGGACTTCCGCAACGGCAACCTCATCGTCGGGCCGGAGGGGATCAGGGCCGTGCTCGACTGGGAACTGGCCCACACCGGCGACCCGGTCGAGGACCTCGGCTGGCTGTGCGTGAAGGCGTGGCGCTTCGGGTCCGAGAAGCCGGTGGGCGGCTTCGGGGACTACGACCGGCTCGTCCAGGCGTACGAGAAGGCCGGCGGGCACCCGGTCGACCGGGACGCGCTGCGCTGGTGGGAGACGTTCGGCGTGCTGAAGTGGGGCGTCATCTGCGTGATGCAGGCCATGCGCCACCTGCGCGGCGGAGCCGGTTCCGTGGAGCTCGCCGCCATCGGCCGCAGGGTGTGCGAGACCGAATGGGACCTCCTCCACCATCTCGGCCTGCGGAACGGACCCTCCGGCGGTTGAGCCCCGCGCCGGCGGCGCGAGGACTCAGCCCCGGCGGGCGGCGGAGGTGCCCGCCATCGCGGCGACGATCACGTCGGCGAGGCCCTCGACCACCTGCCGCCGGTCGACCTCGTGGTGCTCCAGCCACCAGTCGCCCGTGGTCTGCACCATGCCGACGAACGCGTGACCGAGGATCTGCGCGCGCACCGGGTCGCCCACGGTGCCGTCCATGGCGATGACCGCGCCGAGCTCCTCGCCCAGGCTGCGCACGATGGCGGCCATGTGGGAGTGTGTGCGGCTGTCCTCGGCGCCGGCGCGGTGGAACAGGAAGCGGTAGAGGTTGAGGTTCGCCGAGATCATCTCGAGGTAGGTGCCGATCGTGGCCTCGGCCCGGGAGCGAAGGTCGCTGCGGGACTTGGCGAACTCCGGCCGCAGTTGTTTGATCAACCTGCGGATGTGCCGATCGGCCAGTGCCTGGTAGAGGCCGCTCTTGTCGCCGAAGTGCCGGTAGAGGATGGGCTTGGTGATGCCCGCCTCGGCGGCGATGGACACCATCGAGGCCTGCGGGCCCTCGCGCCGGATGACCCGGTCGGCCGCGTCGAGAAGCGCCCGCCGCCGGTCCGGATCTCGCCCGGCGTTCCCCGCCACGGTCGCCATGGGGAAAGCATAGGGGCACTTCGCCGTCACGTACCGCTGTCGCCGGATCGCGATCCCCGGTGAGCGGCCTCTTCCCCCAGGAGGCGCGATCACCGCAAAACTATGATCTATGCGGAAATACCGGCATAGCTGTTCCGGTAGTGTGCCGGTCGCGAGACGCGACGGAGGTGGAAGGTGGCCGAGCCTGGGGCCCCTGAGATGGCGGGCTACGAGGTGCTCGGGATCCTCGGGCAGGGCGGCTTCGGCGTGGTGTACCGCGCCCGGCAGCTCGCCGTCCGCCGCGAGGTGGCGCTCAAGATCGACAACCGCGTGCTCGTCTCCGAGCGTGACCGCCGGCGGTTCATGCGCGAGGTCAGCTCGGCGGGCGCCCTGTCGGGCCATCCGCACGTGGCCGACGTCTACGACGCCGGCGTGCTGGGCGACGGCAGGCCGTACATCGTCCTGGAGCTGTGCCCGGGCGGCTCGCTGGCCGACCGCCTGCGCGCCGAGGGCCGGCTGAGCCCGCGCGAGGTCAGGGACATCGGCGTGCGCATCGCCGACGCCCTGGCGGCGGCCCACGCGGCGGGCGTGCTGCACCGCGACGTCAAGCCGGCCAACATCCTCGTCAACGGCTACGGCATGGTGGCCCTGTCGGACTTCGGCCTGGCCACGACCGCGCAGGCGGAGGCGGAGATGTCGGTGACGCGCGAGTCGCTCACCCCGGCGTTCGGCCCGCCCGAGGCCTTCGAGCTCGCCGAGCCGAGCCCCGCCGGCGACGTGTACTCGCTGGCCGCCACGCTGTACGCCCTGCTCAACGGCAGGCCCCCGCGATTCCCCGAGGGCGGGGTGGTCAACATCGCCATGATCATGGCGATGCACCGGCGGCCGATCCCCGAGATCCCCGGAGTGCGGCCGGAGCTGACCGCCGTCCTCCGCGCCGCCATGGCCACCGACCCGGCCCGGCGCATCCCCTCCGCCGCCGCCCTGAGGGACGCGCTCTCGGCGGTCCCCGCCTCCGCCCTCTCCGGTTCCACCGAGCCCGGTTCCCCCGCCCCCGGTTCCGCCAGGCCGTCCCGGCATACCGGGCCGTCCACGCCCGCCATGCCGTCCACGCCCGCCATGCCGTCCACGCCCGCCATGCCATCCACGCCCGCCATGCCATCCACGCCCCCCATGCCGTCCAGGGCCACCGGACCGTCCAGGCTCAGCGGACCTGCCGGGCCGTCCAGGTCGTCGGGGCCGTCGCCCGAGCGGCGGGCCGGGCACGGCGTTCGGGGCGGGCAGCCGGTCCCGACGGGGCCCGGCGCGCGTGCCGCGGAGGTCACGCGGCCCCCTCAGGCGGGGCTGTTCGTGGCGGTGGCGGGCGTGTTCGCCCTGCTGCTGACGGTCGGGACCGTGATCATGCTGAGCGAGGGCCGCACCCCGTTGATCACCACCGTGACCGAGCAGCCGGACGTGAAGGAAGCCGACGCCGGGCCGGTGTCCGCCGCACCGTCCGCCGCCGTGCCCGACGTCCCCGCCGGGCAGGTCGCGACCACCACGGTGAACTGCCCGGCGGCGGAGGTCGCCGGCGCGAACGCCGCCTGCGGGAAGGAGGCCGAGTGCTGGGGCGGCATCGTCTCGATCTCCGGGTCGGTGACGGTCAAGAGGCGCGGCTGTGAGGAGACCCACTCCTGGGAGACGTTCGCCGTGGCCCCGCTGCCCGTGGACACCATCACCTACGACCTGAACGACCTCGAGGCGCACCCGGTGGTGAAGAAGCTCTGCTCGATGCCGGTCCTGATCCAGTCGAGGTCCGATGCGGCAAGGGCCATCGCCCCCAGCAAGTGGATGATGTCGGTGCTGCCGCCCAGCCCGGAGGCCTTCAAGGAAGGGGTCCGGATCTACCGCTGCGTGGGCGGCGTGATCGGCCAGGACCGGCCCGGCACCTACTTCAGGCCCTTGAACTGATCCCAGCCCGGCCCCCGGCTGATCCGGTCCGGCCCCCCGGTCGGCCCGGCCCGGCCCCCCCGGCTGATCCGGCCCTCCCTCGCCGCACGGACCGCGACACGCCGAGGGAACCAGGGAAATTCCTGGAACTCATGGGAACCATTGGTACGCTCCGGGCGTGAGTGATTCGCTGGACGATCTCGAGGAGCGCATCACCGCGCTCCGTGGACGGATCCGGCAGGCCGTGCGAGCCCGCGAGACCGTCCTCGCCCGGTCGCTGCGCGCCGAGCTCAGAAGGGCCGAGCAGGCGTGGGACCAGGCGCTGGCCGCGCACGAGCCGGCGCGGGAGCACGACGAGCCGGATCCTTCGCCCGGCTCCCTGCTCCCGGTCCGCGAGCAGGTCCACCAGGCGCTCACCCTGCTCGGCGTGCCCGCCGCCGCCAAGATGATCGTGGCGGTCCACGAGGCCCTGCGTGCCGGATCGCTCAAGGGCACCCAGCTCACGAGCCTGCGCAGGGACGAGGAGCGTTCCTTCCGCACCTCGCCGTTCGCCCGGCCCTACTACCTGTGCGCCGCGCTCACCGATCGCCTCTCGGCCTCCCGGGGGCTGCTGGCGGTCAGCACCTGGCCGCTGGAACGGCGGGTCATCGGCCCGCTGAGCCCGCGCGTCGACTTCCTGACCACCGCCATCCGCGTGGCCGAGCACATCATCCGGCAGGCCGAGACCGGCGAGCAGGCGCCGCCCAGCGCGCAGCGGCTGCTGTCGCGGTTCGCGCAGAACATCCCCGGAGCCGCACCGGAGACCCGGGCCTACGCCACGCATGACCTCGACGATCGCTCCCCGCGAAGTGCGGGTGCGGGCCAGGGCCCGCACGACCGCGGGTTCGGCGCGGGCTTCGCCGTGCCGGATCCCGCCGTAGTGGTGCGGGCGGCCCAGGCGGAGCTGGAGGTCCATGCCCGCGCCGACGCCACCGCCCGTGCGGAGATCGCCGATCGCGCCCGAGACCGGCTCCGTGACACCGAGCGCCTGTTCGGCGGCGCGGTGCTGGCCTGGCCCGGAAAGAGGCGTCGTGCTGAGCCCGGTCCATGGAGGTCCCGCGCGGGAAGCCGCGCCGGGGCCGGCACGCGAGCCCGGGGCGGGAGCCGTACCGAGCCGGGTGTGCTCGGGCACGGCCGAGAGAGAGGCCTGAGGTGGACCGACTCGACCGGCTACGCGGCGCGGTGCCGCCGCGCCCCCACGACGCGCGGGCCATCGCCGCCCTGGCGGCCAACCCCGGATGCGCGCGCCGCGCCGTGCTGGACGCCGCCGGCATCGACAAGGACGCCACCGCGACCCATCTCGGCTTTCCCGCGCCCTTCGGCCAATCGCCGTTCGCCATCACCCGGGGCAACGCCTTCGAGTCGCTGGTCAAGGAGAGCGGCTGCGCCGAGTTGCTGAGGTTGCTGCGCGAGATCCTCGGCCTGCCGATCCCGCTCGCGGCTTACACCGACCTCGGCGACATCGGCGGGAACCCCTCGGCGCACCTTCGCCACTCCCACACCCGGAAGCTGATCGAGCGGGCGGCCTGCGACCGCGGCGACGCCGGAACGCTCTACGACCATCCGCTGCTGCGGCTGGACATCGCCGGGCACACCTCCTACCTGGAGCCCGATGTCGTCGCCTTCCGGCTGGGCGAGCGGTTCCACATCGTGGAGATCAAGTCGTTCGCCATCGTCGACGGGCAGGCCGAGCCGGAGAAGGTCGCCGCGGCCGCCCGCCAGGCCGCCGTGTACGTGCTGGCGCTGAGGAACCTCATGGAGGAGCTCGGCCACGATCCGCGGCGGGTGTCCCATGACGTCGTGCTGGTGTGCCCGGAGAACTTCGCGAACCGGCCGACCGCGACGCTGGTGGACGTGCGCAGGGAGCTCGCCGTCCTGCGCAGGCAGCTCGCCCGCATGACCCGGGTCGGCGCCATCGTGGACGCCCTCGAGCCCGATCTCACCTTCGACCTGGCGCCGGACGCCGACGGGGTGGCGACCCGCCCGGTGACGGAGCTGCGTGAGGCGGTGCGCGGGGTCGACGCCCGGTACGCGCCCGACTGCCTGTCGACGTGCGACCTGTGCTTCTTCTGCCGGGACGAGGCGGCGGCCGGGGGCTCCACCGACCTGCTGGGCCGGCAGGTCCGCGACGCGCTCGGCGGGGTGGCCACCGTGTCCGAGGCGCTGGGCCTCGCCGACGGGTCCCTCACCCCGGCCGAGGGCCAGGAGGAGATCGCCCGCCTGCTCCGCCTGGCCGACCGCATCTACGCGGAGGTGTCGTGAGCACGCTGGCCGCCCTGGCGCGCCTGCGCGCCCTCCAGACGGGCAGGGCCCAGCGGCTGGCGACGGTGCGCCACTGCCACCTGTCCGAGCGGCCCATGGTGTTCATCCCGCTCCGGCTGGCGGGCGAGGCCGCCGCGCCGCTGGCGGCCATGGCCGGCACCGATCCCCGCCACCCCCGCCTGCTCGTGGTGCCCCAGCCGCGCGACCGTGACCTGCGGTTCGCCTTCACCGCCGAGCTCGCCGAGGTCATCCTTCCCTACGTCGAAGGGCTGCAGAAGGCGACGGAGACGGTCGAGCGGCGTGGCAGCGAGCCCTACGAGCGCTGCGTCGACGCCCCGCAGCTCATCGTCCCCAACCGCGGCTCTGTGGCGTTCGTCCACATGCTCGGGCGCTCGACCCGGTTCCGCCGCGCCGAGGGCCCGTACGCCGTCCATCCGTCGGTGCCGGTGCTCGGCCGCTGGCTGACCTTCCTCGCCCAGCGGGCGCAGTACCCCGGTTCCGCGATGCTGCTCGCCGCGACCGAGGCGCTGTCCCTGCACTGGGCCACCGGGCAGAGCATGCTGGAGGACGCGAATCTGGCGTCCCTGGTGAGCTGGATCGACCCGCCGCCGGGCATGACCGGAGCCGCCGCCGCCAGGGAGGCGGAGGATCCCCTGCTCTGGACGCCCGCCGGACCGGCCACCGACCCGGGCTTCGACACCGAGGTCCTCGCGCCGGCCATCCGGGCGTACGAGGACACGCTCACCGAGCACGCGGCCGCCCGGGTCGGGGAGGCGGTGCGCTCCCAGCTCGAACCGACCTGGCGGCTGATGTGGCGGGCCATCGGCCTGCTCGGCGCCCTGCCCGCCGGGCCCGGCACCGCGGCGCGCTGGGAGGGCGACCGGGCGTCCTTCACCAACTTCGCCGCACAGCTCGCCGAGGGCGGTCCGCCCCAGCCGAAGCGGGACGGCGCGGTCGGCGCCGCCTCGCGGCTGGCGCGCATGGAACGTGCGCAGGCCTCCTACGACGCCCAGCGCGCCTACGACGACCCCTTGGTCATGGCGGGATACCGCCTGACCGGCGAGGCCTTCACCGGAACGGTCCTGGCCACCGAGCCCGATCGCACCGAGGGCGAGGGCAGGGGGCGCAAGCTCCGGCCGCTGCTCACCGTGCGCACCTCCGACCCCGTACGGCTGGCGCCGGGCACCCGGCTCGGCACGCCCGAGCGGCGCGGCCAGCAGGCCGAGGTGGTCGAGATCGCCGGTGAGCACGTCACGCTGAAGATCGTCAAGGGGATGGGCCGCGGCAGGACCGCCACGCCCGGCGCCGTGCCCGAGGTCGGCGAACGCGTGTCGTACGCCTCGCTCACTGAGGAGTTCCAGCCACCGCCCGGCCTGCCCGCTCCCGAGGACACCCCGTGGACGCACGGCGGTCCCCCGGTGGAGTACGTCCCCGCCGACGAGGAACCCGAGGAGGAGTGGTCATGATCTCGCCAGGTCGTGCCCCCGGCCCGCGCCCTATGCGGGGCCCGGGCCCTATGCGGGGCCCGGGCCGGGGCGGGCGGTGCGGGCCATGACCGGGGAGGCCGTGTCCCCCGCCGCGGAGGCGGCGGGCGTGGTGGACGCCGTGCTCGCCGACCTGCCCCGGCATCGGGGCGTGGTCGTCGACTCGCCCCCGGGGGCCGGCAAGTCCACCCTGGTGGTGCGGGCGGCCGGGCACCTGGCCGCGACCGGCGAACCACTGATGATCATCGCTCAGACCAACGAGCAGGTGGACGACCTGATCGTGCGGCTGGCGGCCGAGCATCCCGATCTGCCCATCGGCCGGCTCTCCGCCGCCGACTACACCGTGCCGCACCGGATCGCCGGCAAGGCCGCCATCGGCACCAAGCTGCCCGATCTGGGGGACCCGGCCGTGGTTGTCGCCACCGCCGACAAGTGGGCCTGGGTCGGCGACCGCAAATGGCCGTGGGCGATCGTGGACGAGGCCTACCAGATGCGCTCGGACAAGCTGCTGCGCATCGCGGGGTTGTTCGAACGGGCGCTGTTCGTCGGCGACCCCGGGCAGCTCGACCCCTTCTCGATCGTGGACGGCGACCGCTGGGCGGGCCTTTCGTGGGATCCGCTCCAGAGCGCGGTGGCCGTGCTGCTGCGCCACAACCCCGACCTGCCGGTCCACCGGCTCCCGGTCTCCTGGAGGCTGCCCGCCTCGGCCGCACCCGTCGTCTCTGAGGCGTTCTATCCCTTCACCGGGTTCAAGTCGGGCACCGGGCCCGGGGAGCGGCGCCTGGAGTTCTCGGCGGGCGGGATGCGCACGGCCTACGATCGCGCGCTGGAGGAGGCGGCCGAGTCCGGCTGGGCGCTGTACGAGCTTCCGAGCCGGCACACGGTGCGCACCGACGCCGAGGCCGTCCAGGCGGTGGCGGTGCTGGCCGCGCGGCTGCTGCAACGCGCGCCCGTCGCGCTCTCCGAGCGCGGCGAGCAGCCGGTCTCCCCCGACCGCATCGCGATCGGCGCGGCGCATCGCGACCAGGTGGCGGCGATCCAGGCCGCCGGGCTGCCGGAGGGGGTGACCGTGGACACCGCCAACCGCCTCCAGGGCCGGGAGTACGACGTCACGATCATCCTGCACCCGCTGTCGGGGCGCAGGGACGCCACCGCCTTCCACCTGGAGTCGGGACGGCTGTGCGTGCTCACCTCACGGCACCGGCACGCCTGCGTCGTCGTCGCCCGCGCCGGGATCCCCGAACTGCTCGACGCCCATCCGTCCGCCGACACCGTGCAGCTCAACGTGCCGGTGAAGTTCCCCGACGGCTGGGAGGCCAACCAGGCCGTGCTGGCCCACCTCGCCAAGCACAGCGTCCAGGCGGCTCCGCTCCGCTGACCAGGGCGTGCAGGCGCGCGCTCCGCTGACCAGGGCGTGCAGGCGCGCGCTCAGCCCCAGATCTCCTCGGCGGTCTCGACGATCAGGCGGAGCTTGGCGAACTGCTCCTCCCGCGTGAGCGAGTTGCCCTCGACGGTGGAGGAGAAGCCGCACTGCGGCGACAGGCACAGCTGGTCGATGTCCACATATTTGGCGGCCGCGTCGACCCGCCGCTTGAGGTCGTCCTTGGATTCGAGCGTCCCGCGCTTGGTGGTGACCAGGCCGAGGACCACCGCCTTGCCCTTGGGCACGAAGCGCAGCGGCTCGAACCCGCCGGAGCGCTCGTCGTCGAACTCCAGGAAGAACCCGTCCACGGCCAGCTCGCCGAACAGGGCCTCGGCCACGAAGTCGTAGCCGCCCGAGGCGACCCAGGAGGAGCGGAAGTTGCCCCGGCACATGTGCGTGGTCACCGACAGCCCTTCGGGCTTGTTCGCCAGGGCGTCGTTGATCTGCTTGATGTACCGCAGGTGCAGGTGCTCGGCGTCGTCACCGCGGTCGGCGATCTCGGCGCGCTGACCCGGGTCGTTGAGGTAGGCGAGGCTGGTGTCGTCGAACTGCAGGTAGGTGCACCCGAGCTCGGCCAGCCGCCGCACCTCCTCGGCGTAGGCCGCGCTGAGGTCGCTCCAGAACTGCTCCATGTCGGGGTAGAGGCCCGGATCGATGGACGCCCGGCCGCCCCGGTAGTGCACCATGTTCGGCGAGGGGATGGTGAGCTTCGGCGTGGTGGTGGTCACCTGGTCGCGCAGGAAGGCGAAGTCCGCACCGAAGATCGTCTCGTCGAGGGTCACGCGATCGTGCACGCGCATCGCCGCGGGGGCGAACTCGATGACGCCCTCCTCGTTGCGGAAGCGTACGTTGATGCGCTCGTCCGCCTGGCCGATGCCGCCGAGCCGGTAGATGAAGTCCATGTGCCACGACGCCCGGCGGAACTCGCCGTCGGTCGCGGATCGCAGGCCCACCTCCTCCTGGGCGCGCACCACCTCGCGGATCGCGTCGTCCTCGATCTCTCTCAACCGCTCGGCGGGCAGGGTGCCGGCGGCGAAGCTCTCACGGGCCTCGAGCAGCGCGGGGGGACGGAGCAGGCTGCCGACGTGGTCGGCGCGGAACGGGGGCTTGAGCCGCATGGCGATCCTCCAGAAGATCGGTACGACTTACGTCCTATCAGCTTTTGGCTGATTTCGCCCTATCGGCGGAGCGGCACCGCCGGTCGTCCCGATCCCGGGAGGGGGAGGGCGTCAGGACACGCCGGGTTGTCGCTCGCCCCTGATGACCGCGGCGCGGCCTTCCCACTGGCCGGCCGTCGCGCGGCTCTCCCGCCGGGTAACCGTCACCGCGCGGCGTTCTTCGCGGGCCGCCGCCGCCCTGGCCCGTCGGCGTCTCCCGCGGCCCGCCCTCACCGGGTCGTTCCATCGCAGACCGGCGGTCGCCCAGGCGTCCCGCGGCTCCTCGGCCGCACCGAACTCGGGCTCGGGACTCGTGGTCGAGGCCAGCAGCGCCAGGCAGATCAGCGTCATCACCGCGACCAGTATCAGGGCGAGTCCCGTGAGCATCAGAACGGCCAGCAGCGTGTAGGCCGTGCCGATGAGCGCCATCATCGCCCATCCTCCTCTTCTGTTAGTCGCGGTGGGACACGTGCCCCGGAAAGGCGTGCTCACACTTATCCATGAGCAGCTGAAAGTACTGATTCTCCTGCATACGCGCGGTGCATTCGCCACCAACGGGTGCGAAGGGATCAATGTGGTCGGGTACGCTCCCCGAGCCGGCTCACGTGCCCGACATCGCGTCCAGGCGGCGCAGGATGACGCCCTCGCGCAGGGCCCACGGGCAGATCTCCAGCTCGCGGATGCCGAACAGGTCCATCGTGGCGTCGGCCAGGACCGCCCCCGCCAGAAGCTGCGGCGCCCGGCCCGCGGACACACCGGGCAGCTCGGCGCGCTCGGCGTTGCTCATCGTGGCCAGGCGTCCGGCCCACTGGGACACGTCCTCGTGGCTCAGCACCCGCTTGACGTACGACCCCTCACTCGACGGAGCGGCGCCCGCGATGCGGGCGAGCTGCCGGAACGTCTTGGAGGTGGCCACCATGTGGTCCGCACGGCCGTACTTCACCACATCACCGACCACCCTGCCGATCTCGGCGCGCACCTGCCGACGCATGTTCCGCACCTCCTTGGCGGGGGGCGGGTCGGCGGTGAACCACTGGCGGGTCATCCGCCCGGCGCCCAGGGGCAGCGAGATCGCCACGTCGGGCGCCTCCTCGATGCCCGAGGCGATCTCCAGGGAGCCGCCGCCGATGTCCAGCACCAGCAGCCGCCCGGACGACCAGCCGAACCAGCGCCGCACCGCGAGGAACGTCAGCCGCGCCTCCTCCTGACCGGAGAGCACCTGGACGTCCACGTCGGTGGCGGAGCGCAGACGGGCGAGGACCTCCTCGCCGTTGACGGCCTCCCGCACCGCCGAGGTCGCGAAGGCCATGACGTCCTCCACGCCCTTGTCCTCGGCGATGCGCAGGGATTCCTCGGTGAACCGCCGCAGCTCACGCTCCCCTTCGGGGGACAGCTTGTCGCCGTCGTGCAGGTGCTCGGCCAGCCGCAGCTCGACCTTGTGCGAGTACGCCGGCAGCGGCTGAGCGCCCCTGTGGGCGTCCACCACCAGAAGGTGGACAGTGTTGGAACCGATGTCGAGGACGCCAAGTCGCATGTGCAGACGCTACTACCTGAGAATCACCGGAAATGAGCCGCGGGTACCGGCTTGAGTAGGGACTACTCATGCGGCGGCCGGTGAGGCGGGGGAATCTGGGCAGCGTCCTGCTGCGTCGCCCGCGCCATCGGCGAAGCCCTCGCCTGACGGGCGGTGCCGATCAGCGGGCCACGCCGGTCCGTGACCACGATGGTGGTCACGGCCCGGCGTGGCGAAGAGATGCGGCGCGTCAGTCGGCGGCGCCGACGGCCGCCGTCTCCTTGGCGGGGCTGCCGCCGGGCCCGGAGGAGCCGGCGGGGGCCTCGATGGCGCCGCGCAGCGGGATCTCCTTGATGAAGGCCGCGAGCAGCGGCACCAGGACGGCGAAGAAGATGGCCCAGAAGAACACGCTGGAGATGGACGACGCCAGCGACTCCAGCAGGCCGGTCCGCACCTGCGCGGGCAGCCGGGACAGGGACGCGGGGTCCAGGCTGCCGGAGCCCCCCTCGGCCACCCGCGCGCCCTGCGGGCCGAGCTTCTCGGTGAGCTCGGACGTGAGCCGGTTGTTGAAGATCGCCCCGAAGAGGGACACGCCGAACGACCCGCCGATGGACCGGAAGAACGTGGAGGCGCTGCTGGCCACGCCGAGGTCCTTCTGCTCGACGCTGTTCTGGGCGATCAGCATCGTGGTCTGCATGAGCCCGCCCATGCCGAGGCCAAGGACCGCGATGTACACGCCGGTCACCCAGGGGGCGGTGTGGACGTCCTGGAGGGACAGCAGCCACGTGGCGAACGCCATGAGCGCGCCGCCGGCGATGGGGAAGATCTTGTACTTGCCGGTCCTGGTGATCGCCTGCCCGACGAAGAGCGAGACCACCATGGCCGCCGCCATCATCGGAAGCAGCAGAAGGCCGGAGTTGGTCGCGGAGGCGCCCTGGACGGTCTGCTGGAACAGCGGCAGGAAGTTGATCACGCCGAACATCGCGAAGCCGAGCAGGAAGCCGATCAGCGAGATCAGCGTGAAGTTGCGATCGGCGAACACATGCAGCGGCATGATCGGCTCGGCGACCCGGCGCTCCACGAAAACGAAGATCACCAGGGTGACGACGGCGAGCGCCGCGAGGGCGAGGATCTGCCAGGAGCCCCACGCGTACTGGCTGCCGCCCCAGGTGGTGATGAGCACGAGCGCGGTGATGCCCACGGCCAGCAGGCCGGCGCCCAGCCAGTCGATGCGGTGCTCGGTGCGGTACTTCGGCAGGTGCAGCCTGAAGACCAGCAGGACGAACGCCACGGCGCCGATGGGCAGGTTGACGTAGAAGGCCCAGCGCCAGTTCAGGTGGTCGGTGATGAAGCCGCCGACCAGCGGGCCCGCGATCATGGCGAGCGACATCATCGCGGCCATGATGCCCTGGTAGCGGCCACGCTCGCGCGGCGGCACCAGGTCGCCGATGATCGCCATGGCGTTGACCATCAGGCCGCCGGCCCCGAGGCCCTGGACGGCACGGAAGGCGATGAGCTCGCCCATGCCCCCGGACGGGCCGCCGAACAGGTCGGAGCCCGCCATGCCGCACAGCACCGAGCCGACCATGAAGATGGCGATCGACGCGAGGAAGATCGTCTTACGGCCGTACAGGTCGCCGATCTTGCCCCAGATCGGCGTCGACACCGTGGTCCCAAGGACGTACGCCGTGACCACCCACGACAGGTGCGCCAGGCCCCCCAGCTCACCGACGATGCGCGGCATGGCGGTGCCGACGATCATGTTGTCCAGCATGGCCAGGATCATCGCCAGCATCAGCCCCGGCAGAACGACCATGACCTCCCGCCGACGACCTGGCACAGGCTCGGCCGCGGTCTCCGTCATTGTTTGGATCCCCCTTGAACGAGCATTACTTACTTGCCGACCGGCTAGTGATTATACTGACAAGGTAGATTCCTTACTTGTCGGCCGTCAAGTTGGCTAGGGATCCCGGGAGCGACTGAGGAGCCATGAGGGAACACACCGACACACGAACGCGTATCCAGGAGATCGCCTTGAAGCTCTTCACCGAGCAGGGCTACGAGGCGACCTCACTACGGGAGATCGCCGAAGCCGTCGGGGTGACCAAGGCCGCGCTGTATTACCACTTCAGGACCAAGGACGACATCATCGCCAGCCTGACCGAGGACCGGCGGGCCGCGGCGGAGCGCCTGATCAAGTGGAGCCAGGACCAGCCTCGTACGATCGAGACGAGGCGGGAGTTCGTGCGGCGCTACGCCGATGACCTCTACGGCAGCCGCAACCACGAGTACATGAGGTTCCTGGAGCGCAACCAGACGGCCCTGCGCGACCACCCCAAGGTCGAGAGGATGCGCAATCTCATGACCAGCCTCGTCGGGGTCCTTTGGGACGAGGAGGACTCCACCGCGCAGCGCCTCAGGGCCTCGATGGCGATCTTCACGTTGCACGCCAGCTGGTTCCTGCTCAAGGACGATGACCTCAGCGACCAGGAGCGCAAGGACGCGGCCCTGGAGGTCGCCCTTGAGCTCATCGAACCAAAGCCCACCGACGGCTGACCACCCGTCCCGTACCACTCCCGCCCCACCCCGCGGCGCCCCTCATCCCGCACCGGCCCACCACCGCGCTCCGGGGCCGGGTCGGCAGAAGGCCGGGCCCGCCGAGAAGGGACGGGCTACTTCACCGCTCCGTTGAGGAAGACATCGACGATCTCGTCGAGGCCGGCGGGGTCGGCGTCGCCGGATACACGCGCGCGATTGAACACATACCGGTCTCCGGACCGCGGAACGCCCCCGGGCCATACCGGTCTCCGGACCGCGGGACGCACGGGGACCGTACCGGTCTCCGGACCGCGGGACGCACGGGGACCGTACCGGTCTCCGGACCGCGGGACGCACGGGGACCGTACCGGTCTCCGGACCGCGGGACGCACGGGGACCGTACCGGCCGGATATCGACCCTGCCGGGATGTGGGTAAGGTCGGCTGGCTGGGAATTCATCGTCGAAGGAGGGTCACGGGTGAGCATCTCCGGCTACGGCCGAGCGGCGAGGTGGCCACGACTGAGCACGCGCTCATGGTTCGCCGGCACCCTGGCCATCCTCGGTCTGCTGCTGACCGTGTCCGCCGGGCTCGGCAGCTGGGCGCTGGGCCGCACCACCCAGGCCACCGACGAGCTGACCTTGCACATCACCCCCGGCTTCCTTTCTTTCGAGCGGCTGCGGAGCGCCCTGCTCGACCAGGAGGCCGGCATCCACGGCTACGTCCTCAGCGGACGGCAGGAGTTCCTCGCCGGCTTCGAGCGGGGTGTCGCCCAGGAGCGGGCCGCCGTCACGGCCCTGCGCACGTCCTTCGCACGCAGTCCGCTGCTCGCCGACCTCGACGAGGTCGAGGTGCGCGCCGAGGCCTGGCGCACCGGGTACGTCCGCCAAATCCTCGACGTCGTCGCGGGACAGGGTCCCGGCATGGTCACGCCCGCCCAGGTGGAGGCCGGCCGGGTTTCCTTCGAACGGATCCGTGCCGCGCTGGCCGAGCAGGCGGGCAATCTGGCGCGGACCCGCGCCGTCGCCGACGCGGAGCTCCGGCAGGCACGCCTGTGGCGCAACACGCTGTTCGGGACCATCCTCGGCATGTGCGTCCTCACGCTGATCTCCGTGGCCATGCTGCTCCGCTACGCCGTGCTGCGTCCTCTCGACCGGCTGGGGGCGGCGTCGCGGCGGGTCGCGGACGGTGACTTCGACCACTCCATCGACATCAGAGGGCCGAGCGACATCACGATGCTCGCCGCCGACGTCGACGCAATCAGGCGGCGCATCTCCGCCGAGCTCGCGATCTCCCGGGACACCGAGCAG
The DNA here is from genome assembly GCF_039537005.1 of Sphaerisporangium flaviroseum. Classification (NCBI taxonomy): domain Bacteria; kingdom Bacillati; phylum Actinomycetota; class Actinomycetes; order Streptosporangiales; family Streptosporangiaceae; genus Sphaerisporangium; species Sphaerisporangium flaviroseum. The sequence continues at coordinate 177,841 of NZ_BAAAZR010000063.1, forward strand.
CGCCTGCAGGAGCAGGCCCAGCTGCTCAACGAGCAGACGGTCGAGCTGCGCAGGTCCAACGCCGAGCTGGAGCAGTTCGCCTACGTCGCCTCACACGACCTCCAAGAGCCGGTGCGCAAGGTCACCGCGTTCTGCCAGCTGCTGCAGCGCCGCTATGCCGACCAGCTCGACGAGCGGGCCAACGAGTACATCTCCTTCGCGGTGGACGGCGCCAAGCGGATGCAGTCGCTGATCAGCGAGCTGCTGGCGTTCTCACGGGTGGGCCGCATGAACAGCGAACACGAGGCCGTGCCGCTGGACCAGCCGCTGGACCGCGCTCTCGCCAACCTGGAGACGCTGACGGAGGAGACCGGCGCCGTCGTCATCCGTCCCGAGCTGCCCGAGGTCCTCGGCGACGCGAACCTGCTGTGCATGCTCTGGCAGAACCTCATCGGAAACGCCGTGAAGTTCCGCTCCCCCGACCGCGTCCCCGAGGTCCGGATCAGCGCGGCCCGGGCGGGGGACTTCTGGGAGATATCGGTCTCTGACAACGGGATCGGCGTCGAACCACGCTTCGCCGAGAAGATCTTCGTGATCTTCCAGCGGCTGCACAACCGCCAGGATTACGACGGCACGGGCATCGGGCTCGCCCTCTGCAAGAAGATCGTCGAGTACCACGGCGGAGAGATCCACCTCGACCTCCATCGCAGGGAGGGCACCCGGTTCATCTTCACCCTCCCCGCCCTCGACGCCGAACAGCACGAAACTCACAAATACGCCACCGCACCGCACAGCACCTCACCGATCACGCCCTCAGGCAACACCGCCTTGACGGATACCGCCTCAACGAGCTCCTCCAAGGACTAACCCTCCGACCCCACACCCGCCCTCGTACCGCCCACCGCGTACCCGTCCGACAGCCACCCGGACGCCACCACGCCGGACACCGCCTCGACGGGCTCCTCCGGGGACTGAGCCCCCGGCCCCGCGCCCGCCCGTTCTCGGCCCCGCCCGCCCGGTACGGTCGCTGCTTGCCTGGCCCGGCCGCGATCATGCGAGGATCACATAATGCGTTACATCATCATCGGTGCGGGCGCCATCGGCGGGACCATCGGTGGGCGGCTCGCCGAGAGCGGGCACGATGTCGTGCTCGTCGCGCGCGGTTCCCACCTTGACGCGCTTCGCGAGGGCGGTCTGCGGCTGATCTCTCCCGAGGGCACCACCACCCTCCCCATCCCCGCCGTGGCCGGCCCTGAGGAGCTGGATCTCCGCACGGACGACATCCTGGTACTCGCCGTCAAGAGCCAGGACACCGCCGCGATCCTGCACACGTGGGCCCCGCGCCCCGTGGCCGGCGGCGGCACTGCGTCCGATCTGCTCCCCCTGGTCTGCGCGCAGAACGCCGTGGAGAACGAGCGCCTCGCGCTGCGCGTGTTCCGGCGGGTGTACGGCATGTGCGTCTGGCTGCCGGCGCTGCACCTCGAACCGGGGACGGTGGTGGCCCACGGCGCGCCGATGTCAGGGATGCTGACCGTCGGCCGCTATCCAGAAGGCACCGACCAGACCGTCGAGCGGATCGGGGCCGACCTGGGCGGCAGCAGGTTCGTCTCTCCTGTCGTGCCGGACGTCATGCGCTGGAAGTACGGCAAGCTCCTCAGCAACCTCGGCAACGCCCCCCAGGCACTCTGCGGCCCGGCCTCCGGGATGGGGCCGATCATGGAACGCCTCCTCGAGGAGGGCAGGTCCGTGCTGCGGGCCGCCGGGATCGCGTACACCTCCCCCGAAGAGGAGTCCAGGACCCGTGGTGATCAGGTAAGTGAAGTGCCGATCGCCGGGATCGACCGGCCCGGCGGATCCTCCTGGCAGAGCCTGGCCAAGGGCAGCGGGTCGATCGAGGCGGACTACCTCAACGGCGAGATCATCCTGCTCGGACGCCTGCACGGAGTGCCGACACCGGCCAACGAGACGGTGCGCCGCCTCGCCAACGATTTCGCCCGCGAGCACCGCGCCCCGGGGTCCATGACGGTGCCCATGCTCCTCAAGCTCATCGAGGAGGAAGCCGCCTCCCGAGGGTGACCCTCCCAGCGAGCCCACTTGCTGGAGACATCATCCGGAGGCGTACCAGCGGGCGAGTTTGAGCGCGAGGTGGAGTTCCAGCCGGGCGCGGCCGTCACGAAGATCTCGGCCGGTGATCTCCTCGATGCGGCGCAAGCGGTAGTAAAGGCTCGTGCGATGCAGGTGAGCCGCCTCGGCGGTCCCCTGCGCGTCGCCTCCGGAGTCGAGGTAGGCCTCCAAGGTCTCCCGCAGCACTCCCCGCGGGTCCGCCTCCCTGAGCAGCACGAGCGGATCCCCGGGCACTGCGAGCGGATCCCCGGGCGACGTGACCGTAGCCCGGGGTAGTGCGAGCGGATCCCCGGGCAGCGTGGCCGAATCCCGGGGTAGTGCGAGCGGATCCCCAGGCGGCGCGACCGAATCCCGGGGCAGTACGAGCGGATCCCCAGGTAGCGTGACCGGACCCTGGGGTAGTGCGAGCGCAGGCCCAAGCGGCGTGGCCGAACCCTGGGGCACTGCGAGCGACTCTCCGGGAACCGTGCGCGGATTCGGTTGCGCATCAGGTGCTCGCCCGCTGGAAAGGCCGAAGAACCGGTAGACGCCGATCCGCGGCCACACCGCGACCGGGCCGAGCACTGGATCCACCGCCGCCGCCCTGGACGCGGCCAACGCCTCGCGGTACGCCTCCGGCGCGGTCACCAGGCTCGTGTGTGCCCCGCTGACGCCAACCGCCGAGCCGGTCGGGAACGTCTCCGGCACGACACCGGGCCACAGGTCCGCCCCTCTGGCACCCCCGTGCTCCCGCGGTCCGCCCGTGGAGCCCTCGGAGGTCAGCACGACGGCCAGCCCGTCGATGAGGGAGTACGCCGCGGGTGAGCGTAGCCCACGAAGCTCGCCCCCGATCAGACGCCGGAAGTCCGCCCCGGTTCCCGCCACCCCATCGGCCGGGAAACCGACCCCGGCGGAAGGAGCAGTCCCAGGAGGAGCGGGTCCGGTCCAGGCAGGAAGCCCGGTCGGCACACTGGCCCGCCGCGTGCGGCCGGTTGGTGCGGAGCCGGTCCCTGCGGAGCCGGTCGTCGCGGGAACGGTCGGGATGGGAGCGGTCGGCCCGCCCGTCGACGTGGGGCCGGGCGGCACGCCGCCTGGGCGCGCGGGGGCGGTCGGTGCGGGAGAGGTCGGCTCGCCCATCGGTGCCGGGCCGGTCGATACGCCGCCCGTCGATGAGGGGCTGGTCGGCACGCTGCCCTGCCGGGCTGGGGCGGTGGGCGTGAGATGGGCGACGATCACGCGATACGGGCTCCCGTAGGTGAGGAGTCCGCGGGCGAGCAACTCGGCGGCGGCCTCGCGCCGTGTCTCGGGGTCTCCGGTGAGCAGGCGGCGTACCAGCGGCCGCCCGCGGCCGGTACGGCCCGGGAGCCCGCTGTCGTCCAGCAGCGCGGCCACCGTCACGGCATCTCGTACGACCAGCCCGATCTCGGCCGGTGTCAGCGGCCGCTCCCCCTCGATGACCCAGAGGTATCCCAGCCGCCGGCCGCGATGGAGAAGCGGCACGCACAGCCGTGGCTCCATCGCGAGCTCGGGATTGGCGGGCACGCGCACCGGGCCGGTCGACGCGCCGACGCCGTGGGCCCGCTGCCACTCGCCTACCTCGGCCGGTACCGAGCGGGACAGGATCGCCCGCGCCCGTACGGGGTCGGTCCGGCCATCGTGGGCGCTGTGCGCGATGACCCGGCCGTCCGGATCGTCGATCGAAACACCACGTCCCACGGCCGCGGCCAGCGCTTCGAGCACCTCCTGGACGTCGCCGGTGACCATGCGCGCATGCTAACGCAGCCAGAATCGGCGCTTTCAAGCGCCGTGGCCGGTTCGCCGGGTCGGGACGTACACCAGTGGGCCCGGTGAGACGATGGCCTGGCCTGCGGTGGCGCCCGCCAGCCAGGAGGTGAACTCGTCCACTCGATCGAGGCCGACACCGACCTCGATGACCACGTCCGCGCCGTAGGAGATGTCCCGTACGGTGTGATCGGAGGCGTGCAGGTCGTTCTCCAGCCGTCCGGCGTGGGCGTGGCCGATGAGCACGGTCATGATGCGGGCCGGGACCATGGTCACGATCCCGGCCGCGTCGAGGGCCTCGGCCACCGCTCCGCCGTACGCCCGAGCGAGGCCTCCCGCCCCGAGCAGGATGCCGCCGAAGTAGCGGGTGACCACCGCGATCGTGTCGGCGAACCCTCGTCTGTTCAGCACCTCCAGCATGGGGACGCCCGCAGTGCCGGACGGCTCACCGTCGTCGTCCGCCCGCTGGACCCTGCGGTCGCCGCCGACGACGTACGCCGAGCAGGTGTGCCGGGCCGCGTGGTGTGCCTTTCTGCGCGCGGCCACGAACTCGGCCGCCTGCCCCTCGCCGGTGACGGGCGCCAGCGCGCAGATGAACCGGGACCGCCTGACCTCGGTCTCCTGCTCGGTATATCCGCTGACGGTCAGGTACGGCTCGGCCATGCGGACAGGCTATCCACGGGCACGACCGGTACGCGCAAGCCGAACCCACGAGCACGACCGGTACGCGCGAGCTGTACATGTGCAGAAGGCCACTGTCGGAGACGCGGTCGGTGAACTCGGCGCCCGGCCATGCCGACAGGGGTCCGGTGACGGCCTAAGATCGAGGTATGTACCGGGGGAAGGTCGATGGTCTCTACCGGTGGCCCGTGAAGTCGCTGCGCGGGGAGCGGGTCGCCACTGCCCGCCTCGACCACCGAGGTATGGCGGGCGATCGGGCGTATTCCCTGGTCGACGAGCGTCCCGCCCATTCGGGCAGGCGGCTGACCGTGCGCCAGGTGCCGCGGATGCTCTCATGGGAAGCGGCATATCCCGCCACGTGCGACGGCTCACCCGAGCCACCCGGGCCTCCCGTGCTGTATTCCCCCGGAGGGGCGGCATGGGCCTGGGACGATCCGGACCTTCCGTCCGCGCTGGCCGAGGCGTACGGCATCCCGCTGTCGCTGCGCGCGGGCGAGGGCCAGCAAGATCGTGGGCCGACGGTCCTGGTCACCTTCGAGGCGTCGCGTCGCGCTCTCGAGGAGGAGCTGGGGGCCGAGGTCGACGTGCTGCGCTTCCGCCCCAACGTCCACGTCGATCTGGACGCTCCCGCGTTCGCCGAGCAGTCCGCCGAGGGTGAGGTCACTCTCACCGTCGGCGAGGCGGTCCTTGCGGTGACGGGTGACCACGCGGGCCCGGCCATCCGCTGTGCGGTGCCGAGCTGGGATCTGTACGGGCGCGAGCGCTGGCCCGAGCTGCAGAAGCACATCCTCACCGAACACGACAACAAGTTCGGCCTGATCATGCGGGTGGTCCACCCCGGCGTCGTCCACACCGGGGATCCCACCTCGATCGACATCTAACGGCCGGGACGGCCTCAGCCTCAGGTAGCGACCGGGGACGGACTGTGCCTCAGTGGAAATGTGGTCTGCCGCCCGCTCCGAAGTGGGTCTCGTGGTTCCACAGGTGGGCACACCCGGGGCACTGCACATGAAGGACGCTGCCGGTGGCGCTCAGCAGGTAACGCCAGTGGTCCCCGCAGTTGCGGCCCGAGCCGCAGTCCAGGCAGTCCCTGTCGTCACGGCACTGCGGGCAGGGGATCCAGGCGCGGCGGGCGATGTCGGCATGGGGGTCAATCGGAAGCACGGCCCGCCCCTCGCCGGGGCAGCACGCCGGCTGCGACGAGCATGTCGTAGGTCTCCCGCTGGCGCTCGTCCAGGCCGGAGTAGAGCAGGTCGTACGCCTCCTCCTCGGCTCGCATGACCGCCAGGGGGTCCCAGTCCGGGCCCAGCGCGGCGACCACCTCGGCCCGCCTGCGTGTCTCATGGAGGGAGAGGTCCATCTCGAAGACGATGTGCGCGCGACCGCTGTCGTGGCTCATGGCGTGACTTCCCGTAGAACGGTGAACAGGACGGTGTGATCTGCGGGTGCTCGCGAACCCTTCCGCGGGGCGGAAAGGCCGGGGCTGGAGGGGCCGGCGTTGGAGGGCGAAGGGCCGGGTCGAGCCACCTGGTGATCACGCAGGGCCAGGTCGGAGGCCCTACACGGACACTATTTGCCCGTTTCCATACCATATGTCGCATTTGTAAAGAGTTAGGTGGTCAGCACGGTGACAATCCTCACGCCGACCACCGGCCACCCGGTCGCCGGGGTGGTCACTCGGAAGCGGTCACCAGGACAGTCGCTGGCAGGTGGTCACCACACCCCCGCCACCGCAGCGACCGTCCCGACAGCCCGCGACCCCCGGCGACGGCGGGCCACCACCCCGACCGCCGGCGACCGCCTCGGCGGTCCCGGAGTCTTCCTACAGATGTAGGAAGGTGCGATCCGGATCCCCTCCGGTTGTCGGTGGCCGGGGGGTGGTGGCCGGTCGTACGGTCGGGGAGGTCCTGGTAGGAAGCTTTCCTCGAACGGAGTGGTCATCCTGGAAGGTCGCAGCCGCGTCGCCCCCTGGGCCTCGTCCCGTGCCCAGCGGCGCCTGGTGGAGCTGGAGTCCCTGCTCGCCGGGCAGGACGCCGCCGAGGTCGTACGGACCGTGACCCGCGCCCTCGGCGAACACCGCCGTGCCTTCGACGAGGAGGGCATCGTCCTGTACGCGGGCACCAACACGATGAGCCCGCGCGCGCTGGCCGTGCACGAGGCCACCGTGTCCAGCCGGCCGTCGATGGGCTGGCCGGGCGAGAAGTTCCAGGCCGGGCTGGAACACCTCGACGTGCTGGAGACCGTCGCGCCGCTGCGGATGGCCTCGCTGATGGAGGGCCGGTTCGCCGAGGTGCGGCTGCAGAGCGCGACGCTGGCCAACCTCGCCTGCTACACCGCCTTCGCCCGCCCCGGTGACACCATCGCGGTGCTGCCGGAGGCGGCGGGCGGGCACGCCAGCCACCATGCCCAGGGCGCGGCGGGGATCCGGGGGCTGCGGGTGGCCGACCTGCCGTACGACGCGGACCGGTTCACCATCGACCACGCACGCCTGCCGGGGTTCCTCGACCGCGAACGCCCAGCCATCGTGGTGATCGGCGCCAGCCTCATGCTGTTCCCGCACGACGTCGCGGCCGTACGGGCCGCCTGTGACGAGGTCGCCGCGACGCTCATCTACGACGCCTCGCATGTGGCCGGGCTGATCGCCGGGCGCCGGTTCCAGCGCCCGCTCGCGGACGGCGCCCACATCCTGACGATGTCGACCTACAAGTCGTTCGGCGGCCCTCCGGGCGCGGCCATCGTGACCCGGGAGGAGGCGCTGGCGGAGCGGGTCTCGGCCGCCGCCTACCCCGGGCTGACGGCGAACTACGACGCCGCCCGGCTCGCTCCGCTGGCCGTCACCGCCGCCGAGCTCGCCGAGACCGGCCCGGCCTACGCCGACGCCTGCATGGCCAACGCCAGGGCTCTGGCCTCGGCGCTTCAGGCGGCGGGCTTCTCCGTGGCGGCGGCCGATCTGGGCTGGACGGTGTCCCATCACGTCGCGGTGGACGCCGGGGCGTTCGGCGGCGGCGACGAGGCGGCCCGTGCGCTGGCGGCCGGGGGCGTCTACCTCAGCGGGATCGGCCTGCCAGGCCAGCCGCCCGGCGAGCCGATGCGCGGCCTGCGGATCGGCACCCAGGAGATCACCCGCCGGGGCCTGGCTCCCGGCCACATGGAGACCGTGGCGGAGCTCATGGCCCGGTTGCTGATCAAGGGCGAGGATCCGGCGCGGGTGCTTCCCGCGGCCACCGCCCTGCGCGGGTCGGTCACCGGCCCCCGCTGAACCGGGAAACCGGTCCGGGTTCCCCTTCGTTACTAGGACGTCCTAGAATTTAGTAGGACGTCCTAGTAACTTGCCCAAGGAGCCCCGGTGCACGTACCTGCCAATCCCGTGCGAGTCGTGACCGCGGCCGCCCTCTTCGACGGACACGACGCCGCGATCAACATCATGCGCAGGATCCTGCAGACCCAGGGCGCGGAGGTGATCCACCTGGGCCACGACCGGTCGGTGGACGAGATCGTCACCGCCGCCGTCCAGGAGGACGCGCAGGGCGTGGCGATCAGCTCCTACCAGGGCGGTCACGTCGAGTTCTTCACCTACCTGGTCGACCGGCTGCGCGAGCGGGGCGCCGGGCACGTCAAGGTCTACGGGGGCGGCGGCGGGGTCATCGTCCCCGAGGAGATCGCCGCCCTGGAGCGCCACGGAGTGGCGAAGATCTTCTCGCCCGAGGACGGCCAGCGCCTGGGCCTCGCCGGGATGATCAACACGGTCATCGAGGCGTGCGACGTCGACCTGACCGAGTGCGCCGAGCCGCCCGCCGTGCCCGGCGGCGACCAGAGGGCGGTGGCCAGGGCGATCACCTTCGTCGAGGCGGGGCGGGCGGGGCGGCCTTACCTCGACGCGCTGCGCGCGGCCGCGGCGGGACGCCACGTCCCGGTGCTGGGCATCACCGGCACCGGCGGCTCGGGCAAGTCATCGCTCACCGACGAGCTGATCCGCCGGCTGCGCATCGACTACGAGGACAAGCTCCGCGTCGCGGTGATCGCGGTGGATCCGACCCGGCGCAGGGGCGGCGGCGCCCTGCTCGGCGACCGCATCCGCATGAACAGCCTCGGCGGCGACGTCTTCTTCCGCTCGCTGGCCACCCGCGGGTCGCACGAGCTTCCCGAGCATCTCGACGACGTGATCGCCGTCTGCCGGGCCGCCGGGAACGACCTGGTGATCGTCGAGACCCCCGGCATCGGGCAGGGCGACGCCGCCATCGTGCCATTCAGCGACATATCGCTGTATGTCATGACGCCTGAGTTCGGCGCGAGCTCCCAGCTCGAAAAGATCGACATGCTCGACTTCGCCGACGTGGTCGCGATCAACAAGTTCGACCGGCGCGGCGCCGAGGACGCGCTGCGCGACGTCAGGCGCCAGATCGTGCGCAACCGCGAGGCCTTCGGGACCTCTCCGGAGGAGATGCCGGTCTACGGCACGGTCGCCGCGCGGTTCAACGACGACGGCGTCACCGCGCTGTACCACCGGCTGCGCGGGCTGCTCGGCGGCAAGGGCCTGCCGCAGAGCCCGGGGCTGCTGCCGGAGACGGAGGTCAAGACCTCCAGCCTGGGCGCCGCCATCGTCCCCCCGGCCCGGGTCAGGTATCTGGCCGAGATCGCGGAGAGCGTACGGGACTACCACCGGCGGACCCGGCGGCAGGCGGAGGTGGCGCGCCGCCGCCAGCAACTGGCCGAGGTGCGCGAGCTGCTGTCCGCCGAGGGCGGGGACACCGGGACCCTCGACGCACTGCGCGATCGCGCCGACGCCGAGCTGTCGGCCGGCAGCCGGACCCTGCTGGAGGGCTGGCCCGAGACGGTGAAGGCCTACTCCGCCGACGAGCTGGTGGTCAGCGTGCGCGACAAGGAACTGCGCACGCCGCTGTGGCGCACCTCGCTGTCGGGCAGCCGCGTCCCGCGCGTGGCGCTGCCGAGGTTCACCGACCACGGCGAGCTGCTGCGCTTCCTGCGCTCGGAGAACCTTCCCGGCAGGTTCCCCTTCACCGCGGGGGTGTTCCCGTTCAAGCGGGCCGACGAGGACCCGATCCGGATGTTCGCCGGCGAGGGCGACCCGTTCCGCACGAACCGGCGCTTCAAGATGCTCTCGGACGGCCAGCCCGCCGTACGGCTGTCGACGGCGTTCGACTCGGTGACCCTGTACGGGAACGACCCCGCCGTACGTCCCGACGTGTACGGCAAGGTCGGCACCTCGGGTGTGTCCATCGCCACGCTGGACGACATGAAGGCGCTGTACGACGGCTTCGACCTGGCCTCGCCGAACACCTCGGTGTCGATGACCATCAACGGGCCGGCCCCCACCATCCTCGCGTTCTTCCTGCACACCGCGATCGACCAGGCCCTCGGACGCTTCCAGGCCGAGAACGGCCGCGAGCCGGACGCCGAGGAGGCGCGCGCGCTGCGGGCGGCCACGCTGGCCACCGTGCGCGGCACGGTGCAGGCCGACATCCTCAAGGAGGACCAGGGCCAGAACACCTGCATCTTCTCGACCGACTTCTCCCTGCGGATGATGGCGGACGTGCAGGAGTGGTTCATCGCCAACAAGGTGCGCAACTTCTACTCGGTGTCGATCTCCGGCTACCACATCGCCGAGGCCGGGGCCAATCCGATCACCCAGCTCGCCTTCACGCTGGCCAACGGCTTCACCTATGTCGAGGCCTACCTCGCACGCGGCATGGCGGTCGACGACTTCGCCCCGAGCCTGTCGTTCTTCTTCTCCAACGGCATGGACCCGGAGTACAGCGTGCTCGGCCGGGTGGCCCGCCGAGTCTGGGCGATCGCCATGCGCGACCGGTACGGAGCCGGTGAGCGGTCGCAGAAGCTGAAGTACCACATCCAGACCTCGGGGCGGTCGCTGCACGCGCAGGAGATGAACTTCAACGACATCCGCACCACCCTGCAGGCCCTGATCGCGATCTACGACAACTGCAACAGCCTGCACACCAACGCCTTCGACGAGGCGGTCACCACCCCGAGCCCGGAGTCCGTACGCCGGGCGATGGCGATCCAGATGATCATCAACCGGGAGTGGGGCCTGGCGGCGAACGAGAACCCTCTGCAGGGGTCGTTCGTCATCGACGACCTCACCGACCTGGTCGAGGAGGCCGTCCTGGCGGAGTTCGAGCGGCTGTCCGACCGCGGCGGCGTGCTCGGCGCCATGGAGACCGGCTACCAGCGCGGCCGCATCCAGGACGAGTCGATGCTGTACGAGACCCGCAAGCACGACGGGTCGCTGCCCATCATCGGGGTCAACACCTTCCGCAACCCCGAGGCGAGCGCGGAGCACGGCACGCTGGAGCTCGCCCGGGGCACCGAGGAGGAGAAGCGCGGCCAGCTTTCGCGGCTGGAGGCCTTCCAGCGGGAGCACGCGGCCGAGGCCCCCGAGGCGCTGCGGCGGCTGCGCGAGGCGGCGATGTCCGACCGCAACGCCTTCTCCGCCCTGATGGACGCCGCCCGGGTCTGCTCCCTCGGGCAGATCACCGAGACGCTGTTCGAGGCCGGCGGCCAGTACCGGCGCAACGTCTGACCGGCGCTCGCGAAGACGCGCATGAAGACGGACCCGGGCGTCCGCCCGGGTCCGTCTCGACGTGGTCTCGAAAGGAGGTCAGGTCCTGCGCCAGCGAGCCTCGCAGAAGCAGTAGACGGCGAACAGGATCAGGCCGAGGGCCACCACGACCAGCAGCCACGGGCCGAACGGGGTGTCGGCGAACGCCCGGAGGGTGGAGTCGATCCCCTTGGCCTCCTTGGCGCTGAAGGAGATCGCCGCGTTGATCAGGAAGATGCCCGCCGCCACGGCGATCACGCCACGCGCGCAGTACCCGGCCATGCCGAGCTTCTCCACGACGCCGCGGGCCTTGGGCGACATCTCACCGGTACGCAGGTGTTCCAGGAACTTCTTCTTCACGCCCTCGTAGATCCAGTAGAGACCGATCGCGATGACGATGAGGCCGACGAGGCCGACGATGAACTGCCCGCCGGGCCATTCCATCACGGTGGCGGTCAGGTCCTTGGACTGCGAGTCGGTCGACTTGCCGGTGGTGCCATGCAGAAGGAAGCTCAGGATGGTGCCGACGGCCAGCGCGTAGAAGGCGGTGTGCGCGGCCGCCTCGACCCTGTCCTTGGTCTTCAGTCCGCCCATCAGGGCTTCGGAGAGTTGCCATAGGGCCAGCGCGACGAAACCGACGGCGAGCAACCAGAGCAGGACCGTGCCGAAGGGCTGTTCGGCGACCGTGCGCACGGCGCCGGTCTTGTCCGCCTCTTTACCCCCGCCCCCGAAGGCGATCTGCAGCGCCAGGATGCCGATCAGGGCGTACATGACGCCCCGGCACGCCATCCCGAACCGTGCCAGCCGATCGAACATCCGGCTGTTTGTCGCTTGACGGGCGGCACCCTGCGCTTGGTGACCGGCTGAGGCCACGGAGTTCATGGGCTCGCTCCTTTCGATTCATCCTCTCTCTACACATTTGCGGGCCGACTAAACCCGCTGATCGCCTGCGCGGCCTTGGAATCCCGAAGCGGTATCACGGGGAGGAAGGCGACATGAGGGTATTTACAACCACTCGGCGAAGACCGAAGGGCATCAGCCGCCACGTGCTCCCAGACGGGGCTTCCGGCATACCCATGATCTTGCTGGTGCCCGCGGCGGCCGGGCTCGCGTTCCTGGTCCTTCCGCTGACCGCGCTGGTGGTCCGCGCTCCGTGGCCGGCGCTCGCCACCCGCCTCGCCCAGCCCCACGTCCTCGCGGCGCTGCGGCTCTCGCTGTGGACCTCCTCGCTCGCCACCGTGGGGTGCGTGCTGATGGGGGTACCGCTGGCCTGGATGCTGGCCCGCGTGGCGTTCCGGGGAAGGCGGCTGGTCAGAGCGGTGGTGACGGTGCCGCTGGTGCTCCCCCCGGTGGTCGGCGGCGTGGCCCTGCTGCTGGCGCTGGGCCGCGACGGGCTGGTCGGCACCTGGCTGGAGGCGATCTTCGGCGTCACACCGCCGTTCACCACCACGGCGGTCGTCCTCGCCGAGGCCTTCGTGGCGCTGCCCTTCCTGGTCATCAGCGTCGAGAGCGCGCTGCGATCCTGCGGCCCGCGCCTGGAGGAGGCCGCGACCACCCTTGGCGCCTCGCGCTGGACCGTCTTCCGCCACGTGACCCTCCCCCTGGTGGCGCCGGGAATCGCCTTGGGAGCCGTGCTGTGCTGGGCGCGAGCCCTGGGCGAGTTCGGAGCGACCGTCACCTTCGCCGGGAACCTCCCGGGTCGGACGCAGACCATGCCGCTGGCGGTGGCCCTCGCCCTGGAGACCGACCCCGAAGCCGCGATCGCGCTGAGCCTCGTGCTTCTCGTGGCGTCCGTGGCCATCCTCGCCTGCCTGCGTGGCCGCTGGGTGGCCGCCGCATGATGGACGCCCACCTGGTCGCCGAGCACGCCCGCTTCCGGCTCGACGTCAGGATCCGCGTCGCCCCCGGGCAGGTCGTGGCGCTGCTCGGGCCGAACGGCGCCGGCAAGACCACGGCCCTCAGGGTCATCGCCGGCCTCACACCGCCCTCGGGCGGGCACATCCTGGTCGACGGCGCGGCGGTGCACGCCCGCCCGGCCGAGCAGCGGCCCATCGGCATGGTGTTCCGGGACCACCTGCTGTTCCCGCACATGAACGTGCTGGACAACGTCGCCTTCGGGCCGTGGTGCCGGGGAGCGAGCAGGGCCGAGGCCCGGCGTGCGGCCGCCATCTGGCTCCAGGACCTGGGCCTTGGCGAGCATCGGCGACGCAGGCCCGCGGAGCTGTCCTGCGAGCAGGCGCAGCGGGCGGCACTGGCCCGCTCGCTGGCCGTACGGCCCCGCGTGCTGCTCCTGGACGAGCCGCTGGACGCCCTGGACGCCCAGGCCCGCCTGACGATGCGCACCGCGCTCGGCGACCACCTGTCCGGCTTCGGCGGCGCCGCCATCCTGGTCACCCATGATCCGCTGGACGCCATGGCGCTGGCCGAGCGGCTCATCGTGATCGAGGACGGCGTCCTGGTCCAGGAGGGCACGCCTTCCGAGGTGGCCCGCCACCCGCGCACCGGCTACATCGCCCGCTTCGCCGGGCTCAACCTCTACCGCGGCCGCGCCCGGGGGCACGAGGTGTCGGTCGAAGGACCGCCCGCGGGCCGGGTCACGGGCGGGCCGCTCACGTTCAGCGTGGCCGAGAACCTGAGCGGCCCGGTCTTCCTCGCGTTCCCGCCCTCGGCGGTGGCCCTCTGCCCGATCCGGCCGGAGGGGCGGCCACGGAACACCTGGCAGGGCACCGTCGAGGGCCTCGAACGGCAGGGCGGGCACGTCCGCGTGCGTCTGGACGGCCCCATCACCGCGGCCGCCGACCTCATGCCCGCCGCGGCCGCCGAACTCGGGCTTTCCCTGGGGCAGAAGGTGTGGGCGTCGGTCAGGACGACCGAAACGCACGCCTATGCGGCGCCGGCCGGCGGCTGCGAGGACCGGGACGCGCCGTACGGCGGCGGACCAAGGTAACTCACGGCAAAGTCACGTAGCCTAATAGAGCCGTTTGTGCTTGCCGTCCAGCTGTGTGGGCAGAGGTAAGGGGCCGGGATCGCGACGAACACCCCCGCGTCTCCCCATGCCCGCGTACTGACCACCACGGAAGGGATCGGTCGCCTATGGCCAGGCAGATCGCCGCATACCAGCCCCCCAGCTCCGTCGAACTGGAGGCTCGGGTGCACACCCTCGAGCTTCAGGTGGCCCACCTCACCGAGGCGGTCCGATCGCTCACCAGGCCGGCGAACGATGCCGGTTCCCCCCGTCCCGCCGACTGAGCGAGCCTCCCCCGCCCCCGGTTGACGAGCACCCACGGTCTGTGTGGTCGACTGGTCTTCAGGGGGCGAAAGGGTGAGATTCTGGCACCAGTGGTCGGTCCGGGCCCGTATCACGCTGTTCGCCGGCATAGTGGCGGCGCTGCTCTCCGTGCTGCTCGGCACCGTCCTGCTGGTGGCCATCAACCGCCTCGCGACCGAATATCTCACCAAGCAGATCGGCTCGGCGGGTGACCGCGTCGCCTACACGCTCCAGCGAGGCCCCCTCTCCAACCCGCTGCCCCACGGCCAGATACGCAACCTGCAGGTCGTCGATCCCCAGGGGAAGGTCGCCGCCGCCTCCCCCGGCCTTCAGGGCAAGCCCCGGATGGCCGGCTTCATGCCGCCCGACGGCAAGACCATCGAGACCTCGATCGTGTGCGGCGGCGTCTTTCCCCGTGACGAGTGCGACATCGTGGTGGCCCGGCGGGTCCAGCGCTTCGGGGAGGCGTGGATCGTCTACAGCGCCGCACCGGTGATCCCGCATCTGGTCCATCCCAAGCTGGCGGGGATGCTGATCCTCGGCGCGGTCTTCCTCACCACGGTGATCACCTACGGAAGCCACCGGATCGTCGGACGGGCGCTAGAGCCGGTGGACACGATGCGGTCCGAACTGGACGAGATCAACGCCACCTGCCCGGAGCGCCGGGTGCCGGTGCCGCCCGGGCGGGACGAGCTGCACGGCCTGGCCGAGAGCGTGAACCACACCCTCGACCGGCTGCAGGGGGCGATGGAGCAACAGCGGCAGTTCGCCTCCGACGCCTCCCACGACCTGCGCAGCCCGATCACCGCCATGCGCGCCGAGGTGGAGGACGCCATGCTGGCGCCTGAGCGCAGCGACGTGAAGGTGCTGGGTGACTCCCTGCTCACCAGCCTGGACCGGCTCCAGGCCATCGTCTCCGACCTGCTGATGATCGCTCGGCTCGACGCCGGGGCGCCGGGAATCCTGGAGCCGGTCGGCCTGTCCCACCTGGTGGACTCGGAGCTGAACCGCCGCCATTCGACCCTGAAGATCAAGCGCGAGGTGGAGCCCGGGGTGTGCGTGATCGGTGACCGTCTGCGGCTGGCGCGCCTGTTCACCAACCTGATGGACAACGCCGCGCGGCACGCCGACTCCTCGATCACCGTGAGCGTCTACAAGCGGCCGGGCGGCCCCTCGGGAGACCCGCGCTTCCCCGGCGGCGCGGCGGTCCTGGAGGTGAGGGACGACGGAGCCGGTATCGCGCCGGACAAGCGCGAGATCGTCTTCCAGCGGTTCACCCGGTTGGACGCCGCGCGCAGCAAGGACGCCGGCGGCACCGGGCTCGGCCTGCCGATCGCCCGGCAGATCGCCGAGATCAGCGGCGGAACGCTCACGCTCGAACCGAGCGAGCGGGGCGCGCGTTTCATCCTGCGGCTGCCCCTGGCCACGCTGTCGGACCAGGGGTGCTGACGCCCCCGGCCCGCACGCGGGGGCCGGGCCACCCTCACTGCGATCGGCGCAGCTCCGAGGCCGGCACCGGGATGGCGGGGAAGGGATTGTCGGGGAGCAGGATCAGCCGCCGCGCCTGACCGGTCGGCTCGGCGGCGTCCAGGTGCAGGAGCGCCGAGCCGATGCCGGCCGCGCCGATCATGTAACCGGTGTCGGCCGTCACCTCCCACGGCCGCAGCCGGCGGTAGGCCTGGTACCAGCGGAACCCCGCGCCGTCATGCGTGGTGGCGCGGCCGACCAGGTCGTCTCCGAGGGTCCGGGCGAAGTCGAGGTAGGGTCGCTCGCCGGTGGCGGCCCAGAGCCCGATGAACAGCTCCAGCAGGCCCGCGGCGCCGCAGCACTGGCAGGCCACGTTCCAGAACCCGGGGGTCCGGCTGCCAGGGACCCCGCTGCACATGATGCCCGCGGCGAGCCGCTGGACCCAGTCGAGGTCACCCACGTCACCGGTCACCCGGTAGAGCTCGTAGAACATGCGGGCCACCCCGGCGGATCCGGAGCACAGCCCGAGGTAGTGCAACCGGCGGCCCTGGGGCACGTGGTGCGGCACCAGCACGTGCCCCTCGGCCACGGTGCTGACCGTGCGGACGAAGTCGGCTCCCCTGCGTGCGGCGTCGAGGAACCGCCGGTCGCGCGTCACGCCGTACAGCCGAGCGAGCAGGAAGGCGGTGCCGGCCGTGCCGGAGAGGAAACCGGGTGTGACGGCGTCGACAGGAAGGTCCGGGAGACCTTCCTCGCCGAACCTGTGGCCGGGCACGACGTGGTCGGCGGCGCGTGTCCCGGCCTCGACGGCGATCTCCCCGTACGTCGAGACGCCGAGGATGCCGGCGGCGTGCAGCAGGCCGAGGATGATCCCCCCGTCCCCCCGCTGGGCCGGGTCGCCCGTCCATCCGACGCCCTTGTCGGTCCTGCGGAGGCTGCGGACGATGTGGTCGGCTCCGGCCCTGGCCGCGACCTCGAACCGCTCGTCACCGGTCGCCCACCCCACCTCGGCCAGCGCGAACACCATGCCGGCGACGCCGTCGTAGAGCGAGAGGTCGGTCTCGGCGCGCCAGGTGGCGGCGAGGTAGCGCGCGCCCGCCCTGGCGTCCTCCAGATAGGTCTCCTGGCCGGTCGCCGCCGCGAGCTCCAGGAAGAACAGCACGATGCCCGCGGCTCCGGCGTACAGCGAGCCCGGCCTGCCCGACCCTGCGGAGTCGCGCCGGGGATCGGGGTTGGGCCGCCAGTGGCGCCCTCGCTCGTCGTCGACCGCGGCCGACCGGATCCAGCGCCCCGCCATGACCGCGGCCGTGCGGGGCGTCTCGGCTGATGGCCATGACGGGTGGCTCCGGTCCGGGCTCATGTCGCCTCCTCTGCGCACCCAGCTTATACCTATGAATCTGGTAGGGAAACTAGGCAATTGCAAGGCATCCGATCACAGCGTGCGGCCGACTCCGTCGTCGTCGCAACAGAACAATCTCATACGCGCCGCCTCCCCGGGGTGTTCAGCCCGCACCGTGACCGGCACATTCGCGTGCGCGCACGTCCCCGCGAGAACCCGCTTTGTAGCTCGGGAATGGGTAGATATGCTGCCCTGCCGTAGGGTTCTGTCCCGATAGGTGGATTTGTCCTGCCCAGATCAAGGAGACGGCGACACGGTCATGCGAACGATCCAACGGACCACCGCACTCATCGCGACAAGCGCGGCCCTCTCGCTGGCTCTCGCCGCCTGCGGGGGCGGCGCCCCCGCCGGCGACGGCGGCGCGGCCTCCTCAGGGAAATCCATCATCCTGATCACACCCAACCCGGTCGGCACCAACAGCTTCCTGCAGTTGGGCGTCAAGGGCGCCGAGTCGGCGGCCAAGGAGATCGGCGCGAGCTTCAAGCTGTACGAGAGCAAGGACCCCACCAGCATCGCCCAGAACCTCGACGCGGCCGTACGGGCGAAGCCCACCATCATCGTCGGGATCAGCTTCTCCTTCGACGACCTGTTCAACACCCTGCCGAAGCAGCACCCGGGCCAGCAGTTCCTCCAGGTCGACTCCTGCGCCAAGACGGCCGCGCCCAACCTGTCGTGCGTCTCGTTCAAGGAGCACGAGGCCGCCTACCTGGCCGGAGTCGAGGCCGGGCTGGTCACCTCGACCGGCGGGCTCGGGGTGGTCGCGGCGCTCGACAGCCCCTTCATCCACCGGTGGATCGACCCGTTCTTCGCCGGCGCCAAGTCGGTCAACCCCAAGGCCGAAGGCACGCCGCTCTACGTCGGCGGGAACAACCCCTTCAGCGACCCCGCGCGCGCCAAGTCGCAGGCCCAGACCCTGATCGGCCGTGGGGTCGACATCGTCGCGGCGGCGGCGTCCGGAGGCAACCCCGGCGTCTTCGAGGCCGTCGCGGCCGGGAAGGCCAAGTCCTTCGGGGTGGACGTGAACCAGTGCGCCCTCAGCCCGGGCAACATCGTCGACAACATCCTCAAGCACGTGGACGTCGCCGAAGCCGCCGCCATCAAGGAGGTCGCCGCGGGCAAGGCCGGAGGGGTCAAGGTCTACGGCCTGGCCGAGAACGGCGTGGGGGTGACGGCGCTGCAGGACGACCTGGCCTCCTCCCAGTGCACCATCGCCCAGAACCCGGAGGCCGTGACCAAGGTCAAGCAGGTCCGCGACGACATCGTCTCCGGCAAGATCACGGTCGCCGACCCGCTGGCGGGCTAGGCGATGACCGCCTCCGTCCCGCACGCCGCCGAGCTCGTGGGCATCACCAAGCGGTTCGGGTCCGTCCTGGCGAACGACGCCGTCGACCTGGCGATCGCGCGCGGCGAGGTGCACGCCGTGGTGGGCGAGAACGGGGCCGGCAAGTCCACGCTGATGTCGGTGTTGTTCGGGCTGCTCCGGCCCGACTCCGGGCAGGTCGTGCTGGAGGGCGAGCCGGTGCGCCTGCGCTCCCCCGCCGACGCCATCGCCCACGGGCTGGGCATGGTGCACCAGCGCTTCCGGCTGTTCCCCGAGCTGACCGTGGCGGAGAACGTCGTGATCGGCGCCGAGCCGACCGGCCGCGGGTTCTGGCGGCGCGGCGTCCTCGACCACGCGGCGGCCCGGCAGGAGGTCGAGCGGCTCGGCGAGCGGTACGGCCTGCGGGTCGACCCCTCGGCGCGGGTGGGCGGGCTCCCCGTCGGCGTCCGCCAGCGCGTCGAGATCCTCAAGGCGCTCTACCGCAGGGCGCGGATCCTGATCCTGGACGAGCCGACGGCCGTGCTGACCCCCGGTGAGGCCGGCCGCCTGTTCGAGGTCCTGCGCACCGTGACGGGCACCGGGGCCTCCGTGGTCCTGGTCACGCACAAGCTGGGCGAGGTGCTGGCCGTCGGCGACCGGGTGACGGTGCTGCGGCAGGGCCGGGTCACCGGCCGCTTCGCCACCGCGCAGACGACGGCCGACGAGCTCGTCCGGGCCATGATCGGCCGATCCCTGGCCCTCCCGGCCGGAAC
>NZ_BAAAZR010000063.1:197298-301813 GCF_039537005.1 Sphaerisporangium flaviroseum
CCCGACGGGAACCCTCCCGGCCGGAACGGTCCCGACGGGAACCCTCCCGGCCGGAACGGTCCCGACGGAAACCGTCCCGGCCGGGGCGATCTTGACGGGAACCGTCCCGGCCGGAACCGCCTCCGCCGGGACCGCCCCGGAGCAGGGCACCCGGCCCACGCCTCCCGCGCCGTCCCCCGAGCCCACCGCCGCACCGGCGACGGGATACGCGCTGGAGGCACGTGATCTGACCGTGCGCGACGGCGACGGGGTGGCGCGCCTGTCCGGGGTGTCCTTCGGCGTCCGGCCGGGTGAGATCGTGGGCGTCGCCGGAGTGGCGGGCAGCGGCCAGCGCGAGATGGTGGACGCGGTGACGGGCCTGCGGGTGGCGGACTCGGGCGCCGTCCACCTGCTCGGCACCGGCCTCGCCGGCGCCACGGTACGGCGACGCCGCGACCTCGGCATCGCCTACGTACCCGAGGACCGGCACGGGCGCGCGACCGCGGCGAGCATGTCCGTCGCCGAGAACCTCATCATGGGCGACCAGCGGCACGCGGACCTGCGCGGCAGGCTCGGACGTCTCGCCCCGGCGGTGGTCGAGGAGCGTGCCCGCGCGCTGACCGAACGGTTCTCCGTACGGACCGCCTCCGTGCGGACCCCCATCTCCGCGCTTTCCGGGGGCAACGCGCAGAAGACCGTGCTGGCCCGCGAGCTGTCCCGGCGCACCCCGGTGATCGTCGTCGAGGAGCCCACCCAGGGGGTCGACGTGGGCGCGCAGGAGTACATCCACTCCCTGCTCATCGAGGCCCGTGACCGGGGACAGGCGGTGCTGCTGGTGTCCAGCGAGCTGAGCGAGCTCCGCGCCCTGGCGGACCGCGTCCTGGTGGTCTACGCCGGGCGCGTGGTCGCCGAGTTCCCTCGTGAGCGCGCCACCGAGGAGGCCCTCGGCGCCGCCATGACCGGCTCCCCGCCCACCGTGACCGATCCTCCGCCCACCATGACGGGCTCTACGGCCGCCATGACCGGCTCTCCCCCCGCCGCGCCCGCGCCGGAGGGCGGCACGGCGTCCGGCGGGGCGACGGACGAGCGGGACGACCGGGCGGACGGAGATGCCCCATGACGCACGACCGCCGGCCGCAGGCCGTGGCCCGCTCCGTGCTGGTGCCCGCCATAACGTCCCCCGCCACGCTCGCCGTCGCCGGGGCACTGGTCCTGACCACGCTGGTCATGGCCGTCGTCGGCGTCGACCCTGCGCAGGCCTACCCCGCGCTGCTCAGAGGCGCCCTCGCCGACGGCAACCTGGAGTACACCATCGGGACCTTCGTCCCGACGCTGGGCATGGCGCTGGCGTTCGCGATCCCCTTCCGCACCGGCGAGTTCAACCTCGGCGGCGACGGCCAGATGGCGCTGGGCGCGGTGGCGGCCGCGGCGCTCGCCCTGGCCGTCCCCCTGCCGCCGGGCGTCGCCATCGTGGCGCCGCTGGCGCTGGCCGCACTGACCGGCGCCCTGGTGGCCGGGGTGTCCGCCCCCCTGCACACCCGGCTCGGCATCCCCGCCATCGTGACCACGCTCCTGCTCAGCACCCCGGCGGTGGCGCTCGCGTCGTACCTGGTGCGGTTCCCGCTCGCCGAGCCGAACACCGGGATAGCTCAGACGCCCATCCTGCCCGGCGCGGCCCACCTCCCCGCGATCGGCGACAGCGGGTACGTCACGATCGCCCTGCCGCTCATCCTGGCGCTGACCGTGGCCTGGCTGTACATCGACGGCGGCACGGTTCTCGGGTACGAGGGGCGGGCGACCGGGGCCAACCGCGAGTTCGCCCGGTACGGCGGGGTCCACGTCGACCGGCTGGCGATCGGGACCCTCGCCGGTGGCGGCGCGTTCGCCGGGCTGGTCGGCGGCCTCATCGTGCTGAGCCCGCCGTTCCGGTTCGTCGACGGCGCTCTCACCTCCCCCGGCTACACCTTCACCGGCGTGGCGGCGGTGCTGCTGGCGGCCGGACGCCCCGCGGGGGTGCCGTTAACGGTCGCGCTCATGACGATCCTGCAGGTGGGAGGCCAGGGCATGGAACGTGACGCCGGAGTGCCGAGCCAGCTCACCCAGGTCATCCAAGGGCTGATCATCGTGATCGTGGCGGTGATGGCGACGCTGCGTCACCGGCCCGGCGGCCGGTGGCGCCTGCCCGGCGGCCGCGCGCTCGCGGGCCGGAAGACGGCGGACCCGCACGCTGTTGCGGGAACCGAGACCGGGACCGAGGTGAAGGCGTGAACATCTTCGAGGTGACCTTCGTCGCGGCCGTGCTCACCGCCACGACGCCCGTCGTCCTCGCCGCCCTCGGCGGGATGCTGTGCTCGGTCTCCGGCGTGTTCAACATGGCCCTGGAGGGCCAGATGCTCTGGGGAGCCTTCACCGCCGTGGTCTTCAGCCACCTGACGGGCGACGTGTGGCTCGGGGTGCTCGGCGCGGTGACCTGCACCGTGCTGTACGCGGCGATCCTGTCGTTCTCGGCGGTGAGCGCGCGGGCCGATCCGGTGGTGATCGCCGTCGGCACGAACCTGCTCGCGCTGGGGCTCACCGCGTTCCTGATGCGGCTGGTCTTCGGCTCCGGCGGGACCTACTCCTCACCCGACCTGCGCGGCCTTCCCACCCTCGCCGGCCTCGGCCTCGGCGAGGTCCCCCTCGCCGGGCCGATTCTCGGGCCGCAGTCGCCGCTGGTGCCGCTCACGCTGGTCCTGGTCGTGGCGGTGGCGTGGTGGCTCAGCCGGACGCGGTCCGGGCTGCGCCTGAACGGCATCGGGCAGCACCAGGAGGCGGCCGAGTCGCTCGGGCTCAAGGTCGGCGCCTACCGGCACGCGGCCGTGCTGGGCGCCGGGGCGCTCTGCGGGCTGGCCGGGGCCCAGTTGGCCCTCGGCAACGTGACCCTGTTCAGTGAGGGGATGAGCGCCGGGCGCGGATGGGTCGCCGTCGTCGCCGTGATGCTCGGGCGGAACCGGGTGTACGGGGTCGTCGCCGCGTGCCTGCTGTTCGGCGTCGCCGAGGCCTACGGCTTCCGGCTGCAGGGCGCCGGGCTGCCGCAGCAGGCCGCCGACGCCGCTCCGTACGTCATCACGCTGATCGCGCTGGTCCTCGTCCAGCTACGGCGGCGCCGCCGGCGGGCCAGGCCCGGCGGCCTGGAATCCGACACAGTCCACGCGGAAGGAGCGGCCCGATGAGCGGCGACAGGAACGTGCCGGCACTGGCGGACTCGGTGCGGACGACCGCGGACGGGGTGGAGATCCTCGACCGCCGCGTCTATCCGTTCGAGCGCCGGTGGGTGCACTGCGCCACGATGGAGGACGTCGCGGTCGCCATCGAGCGGATGGTCACGCAGAGTTCCGGGCCGCTGTTCGCCACGACCGCCGGCATGATCCTCGCCTCCCGCGAGGCGAGAGGCGCCGGGCCGGGAGCCGCCGCCGACCGCCTGCGGGCCGCCGGCCACAGGCTGATCGCCACCCGGCCGACCAACAACCACATCCGCGACGCCGTGCACGCGATCCTTGCGGCCACCGTCGACGGCCCGCTCGCCGGCGCCTCCGGGGACGACCTGGTGGCGGCCGTGGAGAAGGCGGCCGCCGAGCACGACGAGGGCTACCGGGCGGGAAGCCGGGCCCTCGGCCGGTACGCCGCGGAGCTGCTGCCGGACGACGCGCGCGTGCTCACCCACTGCTGGGGCGACGCCTACCTCATCGGGGCCGTCCAGGCCGCCGAGGAGATGGGCAAGCGGCTCGAATTCGTGTGCACCGAGACCCGGCCCTACCTGCAGGGGGCCAGGCTCACCGCCGCGACGCTGGTGGAGATGGGTTACCGGCCCACCGTGATCACCGACGGCATGGTGCCGGCCGCGCTGGCGGACGGGCTGGCGGACGTGGCGATGGTCGCCTCCGACCGCGTCACCATGGACGGCCATGTGGTCAACAAGGTGGGCACGCTCGCGGTCGCGCTGGCCGCGCGAGCGTTCGGCGTGCCGTTCTACGTGCTCTCCCACGCCCCCGACCCGCTCTCGCCCGGTATCGAGGACGTCGAGATCGAGCACCGCGACGGCGAGGAGGTCCTGCATGTGCTCGGCACGCGCACCGCGGCCGAGGGCACGCGAGGCTACTACCCGGCGTTCGACGCCACCCCGCCCCATCTGGTGACCCGCATCGTGACCCGGCACGGCGCCTTCGAGCCCGCCCGCGTGGCCGATCACTTCACCTCCACCGCCACGACCGGCACCGGCTTCCACCACGAGGAGAACCCCGCACGATGAGCACCACCCGCCGCGTCGTCGTCGACACCGACACCGGGATCGACGACGCCCACACACTCCTCTACCTGGCCGGACGCCCGGACGCGGAGATCGTCGCCATCACCTCGGTGTTCGGGAACTGCGTGGAGGAGGACGCGGTCCGCAACATCGGGTACGTCAACCGGCTGCTCGGGCTCTCGGTGCCCGTGGCGCGCGGTGCGGCCGAGCCGCTGTCCGGCACCGCGCACATCGCCCGCCACGTGCACGGCAAGGACGGCCTGGGTGATCGCGGGTACGACCGTCCCATGCCCGCCGTGGTCGGCGAGACGGCCGCCGAACTGCTCGTGCGGCTGGCGAACGAGCAACCGGGCGAGCTCGATCTGCTGGCGCTGGGGCCGCTGACCAACCTGGGTCTGGCGCTGCGGCTCGATCCGGCGCTCTTTACAAAGTATCGTTCGGTCGTGCTGATGGGCGGCTCCGGGCCCTACGCCCATCCCGGCAGGCTGCTCATGATCGACGCCAACGTGAACAACGACCCGGTTGCGGCCCGGGCGGTGTTCTCCGCGCCGCGCAACGAGCTGGTCATGGTGGGGGTGAACGTCACCGCCGTGACGATCCTGTCGGAACCCGCCATCGCGGCCCTGCGCGCGACCGGCACCCCGATCGCACGGTTCGCCACCGAGATCCTCGATTCCTACCTGGACTTCTACCAGAAGGAATGGGGCCGCAGGATCATCCCGCTGCACGACCCGCTGGCCGCGGGCATCCTGCTCGACCCGGGCTTCGCCACCGGCGCCGCGCTCGGGCCGGTCAACGTCGTCGGCGACGGCTTCCTGTGGCGGGCCCGGCTGATGCGGACCGTCGAAGGGCTGCCGCCGTCCTTCCCGTACGAGCCGGCGCCGGACACGCGAGTGATCACCGAGGTCGACTCGGCCCGCTTCGTCAACGACTTCGTCGCGACCCTGACCCGGTCATGAGCCGCGACCTCTCCGGCGGGCCCGGCGCGCCTTCCGGGCCGGAAGGGCCGCAGGGCCGGTCGGGCGGCTACCCGGCCTATCCGCTGCTGTCACCCGAGGACGTTCCCGCGTACCTGGAGTCGCGCGGGCTGCTGCACCTGCTCGGCGGCCCCGCCGGGGCGCCGCTGTCGGTACGCGAGGTCAGCGACGGCAACCTGAACCGGATCTTCCTGGTCCGCCGCGATCCCGGCGTGCCCGGCCTCGCGGTCAAGCAGGCGCTGCCCTGGGTCCGGGTCCACGGGGAGTCCTGGCCGCTGACGCCGTACCGCGCGGCGGCCGAGGCCCGCGCCTACGAGCATCTGGCCAGGGTCGCGCCCGAGTTCGTCCCCGCCTACCACGGGTACGACCCGGCGGCCTTCACCCTGGTGATGGAGGATCTCGGCCGGCTCGACGTCCTGCGCACCGCCTCCATCGAGGGCCGCTCCCCCGGTGACACCGGCCGGCACATCGGCGTCTTCGTCGCCCGCCTGGCCTTCGCGACCTCCGACTTCGGCATGGGCTCCGCCGGCCGCAAGAAGCTGATCGCCGACTCGGTCAACCCGGAGCTGTGCGAGCTGACCGAGGACGTCGTCCTCAGCGAGCCCTACCTCGAGCACGAGCACAACCACCACGACCCCGGCATCGACGCCCTGGCCCGCGAGGTGCGCGCCGATCCCGAGGTGCGCCGCGAGGCGGCCCGGCTCAAGCACCTGTTCATGACCAAGGCCGAGGCGCTGCTGCACGGGGATCTGCATTCGGGCAGCGTCATGGTCGGGGACGGGCGGGTGGCGGTCATCGACCCGGAGTTCTCCTTCGTCGGGCCGGTGGGCTTCGACCTCGGGCTGTTCTGGGCGAACGCGCTGATCGCGGCCGTACGCGCCGACGTCCTCGGCTCGGCCGCCCTGGCGGAGGAGCACCTGGCACAGGTGGCGGAGAGCTGGGAGGGGTTCACCGGCGAGTTCCGGCGGCTGTGGCCCTCGCGGGTGGACGCCTTCTTCGACGACGCCTACCTCGGGGAGTTCCTCCTGGGCGTGTGGCAGGACGGCCTCGGCTTCGCCGGGAGCGAGGCCATGCGCCGCGCCATCGGCTACGCGCACGCCGCCGACCTCGAGACCCTGCCCGAGCCCAGGCGCGCGGCCGCCGCCGCACGTGTCGTGCGGCTCGCACGAGAGTTGATCACGCGGCGTGCCGGGTACGACGGACCGGACGCCCTGAGCAAGCTGATCGGAGAGAGGTGACGGACATGGCCGAGACGAAGCCCGCATGGATCGTTCTGGACATCGAGGGGACCACGAGCTCGACGAGCTCGGTGCACGTGGGGCTGTACGACTACGCGCGGCCCCGGCTCGCGGTGTGGATCGACACCCATCCCGACGATCCCGAAGTGCAGGACGCGGTCGCCCAGACGCGCGCGGAGGCCGGGCTGCCGGAGAGCGCCTCCACCGACGAGGTGGTCCAGGTGCTGCACGACTGGATGGACGGTGACGTCAAGGCCACGCCGCTGAAGTCCCTCCAGGGGCAGATCTGGGCCGCCGGGTTCGCCGAGGGCGATCTGATCGCCCACTTCTTCCCCGACGTCCCGCCCGCGCTGCGCTCCTGGCACTCCGGCGGGGTGCGGCTCGCGGTGTTCTCCTCCGGGTCGGTCAAGAGCCAGCAACCCTGGTTCCGCCACAGCGACGCCGGTGACCTCGCCATCCTCATCGAGCAGTACTTCGACACGGTCAACGCCGGTCCCAAGCGCGAGGCCGTCTCCTACCACCGGATCGCCGGGGCGCTGGGCTGCGCCGGCGACCGGCTGCTGTTCCTGTCCGACGTCCCGGCCGAGCTCGACGCCGCCTCCCAGGCGGGCTGGGGCACGACCGGCGTGCGACGGCCGGGCGAGCCCAGCCAGAACGCCGACTTCGGCGCCCATCCCACCGTCGCGTCCTTCGACGAACTGACCTTCAAGGAGTCCTGATGACCCAGCTCACCCCGGCCCGAGTGCTGGAGGCCGGTGGCAGGCTGGCCACGGAGTCGGCCCGGTTCGCCTCCTACGGCTGGATGCGCGGCACCTCCGGCAACCTCTCCGAAGTCGTGACCCGCGACCCGCTGCGCCTCGCCGTGACCGCGAGCGGGCTGGACAAGGGTGAGCTCACCCCCGCCGACGTCGCCGTGGTGGACCCCAAGGGCGAGCCGGTCACCGTCGAGGGCGTGGCACCGCTCCGGCCCTCCGCCGAGGCGGGGCTGCACGCCCGCGTGGCCGCGGTGACCGGAGCCGACGCCGTCGTGCACGTCCACGCGCTGAACTCGGTCCTGGCGGGTCACCGCTGGCCGGGGGGCGTCCACCTGCGCGACATCGAGACCCTCAAGGGCATCGGGCGCCTGGCCCACGACGACGAGGTCGTCTTCCCGGTGATCTCCAACAGCCAGGACATGGGCGAGCTGGGCGACCGGTTCGAGGCCGCCTACGACCCCCGGACCCCGGCGGTCATCGTCGCCAACCATGGCCTCTACACCTGGGGCACCGACCTGGTACACGCCCGCCACGTCACCGAGTGCGTGGAATGGCTACTCGCCTACGCTCTGGCCACGGCCTGATCAGGCCGAAGGCGCGTCCCTAGCCGGCCGTGGCGGTGAGGCGGCCGAACAGGTCGAGTGCGGCGCCGCGGACGTCGGCCGGGGTGACGCCGTCGAGGACCGCCCGGGCCTCGGGAAGGTCACGGGTGGTGGCGCAGGTGATGGCGACCGACGTGGCGGCGGCGTGGCTGAGAGATCCGGCCGGCGAGCCGTCCGCGATCTCCCGTGCGGTGGCGGCGAGATCGAGGTTGTCCAATTTCGGTGTGGTGCTCAAGGGCTTCTCCTCGCGGTAGCGGATCGGGCGTCTCGTGGTACTCCGGCCCTGGTAGGCACCGAGAGTGGCAAATCGTGCATCAGTCTGGCAACAGCTCAACACGTATGGAAGCCATCCTGCTCCTTGCGGCCCGCTCGTGCCACTCGCCGTCGCCTGGCGGCGCATTTTTGCGATAAGTCCGGGCCGGTGACCTCCCCTACCCGGCCGCCGGCCCCGGCGCGGGACGCCCGATGTCACCGGCCCGTCGCGCCCGCGAGCACGCCGCCCACGCGGTCGAACAGGGCGGCGACCCCGGAGGGCCGCGCCACCGCGGACGGGCCCTCCAGCAGCAGCAGCCGCGCGGCCGTCAGGACCCCGCGGGCGGCGCCGGCGCGCAGGTCCTCGGGCAGGGTCTCCATGTCGGAGACCTTGGCGAAGCCGATGATCCGGCGGGCCGCCTTGGCGCCGGCCGCCGCCACCGCGTCCCCGCGCACCTTGGCCAGGAACCGCTCGAGCACCGCGTCGCCGGACACCCGCGGATCGGCGCGCCCGGGCCACAGCTCCCTGAACTGCGTGTCGAACGCCCGCCAGGTCGCGTCCGCCTGCGCGAGCACCCAGGTGGCGTGCGTCTCGTCGCCCAGCGCCAGCGCCCGGGCCGCCGCCAGGGCGTAGTTGGCCCACAGCGCGCCCACGTCGAACCCGACCGGCCCGTAGAAGGCGAATTCGCTGTCGAACGCCCTGGTCGAGCGTGGCGTGCCCGGTTCCTCGGCCCGCACCAGCACCGAGCCGGTGTGCAGGTCGCCGTGGATGAGCGCCTCGGCGTGGGTCATGAACGTCAGCTTGGCGGCGCCGACCGCGGCGAGCACGTCCGGATCGCCGGCGTAGGCGGCCACGTCGGGCTCGTTCGCCGCCGGCACCCGGTTGTGCTCGTGCCGGATGTAGGGCTCGGTGAAGACCAGGTCCTCGGTGATCCGGCAGAGCTGGGCGTTCACCGAGGACGCGAGCGCGGCCTTCTGCTCCAGCGCGTCGAGCCCGAACACCGAGGTCCCGAAGGCCGCCCGCGCCACGTACCGGCCGAGGTCGGCCGCCGCGCCCTCGTGCCGCGCTCCCTCGTTGAGCGCGCCGCGCCACACCCGGTGGTCCGACAGGTCCTCGATGGCGATGACGTGCCGCCCGGGGTCCTCGTCGTAGATCGCGGGAACGTACGCCCCGGCCACGGCGCCGTGGGCGCGGAGTGCCCGCGCCTCGAACCCGTTGCGGTCGGGCGTCATGGGCCAGCTCGGGTCCGTCCTGACGTACGGGAGTGACTGCTTGAGCACCAGGCCCGGCACGCCCGCGGCCTCGACGACGAAGACCAGGTTCAGGTTGCCGTCCCCCACCTCCCGCACCCCGGTGACGAGCGCCGGGTCGAGCCGGCTCGCCAGGGCGGGCCGTCCGGCGAGGTAGGCGGGCACGGTCGCGGCCGTCAGCAGCTCGTACGGCCGCCCGGCGCCGGTCGCGGTGGTCATCGTCGTCTCCCTGGGGTCAGCGTGTAGCTCATGACGAGCGAGCCCACCAGCAGCGCGCCCTGCACGAAGGTCTGCGTGTAGTAGGGGGCGTTCAGCATGGTCAGGCCGCTGATCATGACGCCGACGAACACCGCGCCGACCAGGGTGCCGAGCGCGTTGGGCCGGTTGGCGCCCAGCACGGCGAACCCGATGAGGGCCGCCGCGACCGATTGCAGCAGGTAGGGGTCGCCCGCGCCCACGTCGCCCCGGCCGAGCCTGGCCGACAGCAGGATGCCGCCGACCGCGGCGCACAGACCGGACACCGCGTAGGCCAGGGCGCGGTAGCGGTCGACGCGGATGCCCGCCAGGCGCGAGGCCCGGGGGTTGCCGCCGATGGCGTACAGCGCGCGGCCCCAGCGGGTGTGGCCGAGGAACACGTACGCCGCGGCGGCCAGCACGAGCATCACGATGACGGGCACGGGAACCGACGCGATGGTGCCGGCGCCGAGCCACACGAACCCGCTGGTGAACCTGCCCGGGGCGGTCACGCCGTCGGCCGTCATGCCCGCGGACACCGACTGGCCGGAGGTGATGATGAGCGCCAGCCCCTGGAACAGGAACATGGTGCCGAGCGTGGCGACCAGGTCGGGGACCTTGGCCACCACGATGAGCAGCACGTTCACCCCGGCCACCAGGAGCCCGGCCAGCAGCCCGGCCACGATGGCGGTGGCGCCGGTGAGGTTGAAGCGGACCATCGCCGAGGCGGTGACCATGACGACGAAGCCGACGTTGGCCCCTGCCGACAGGTCGAACCCCCCGGCCGCCATGGAGACGGTCACGCCGAGCGCGACCACCGCGACGATCGCGACGGACTGCAGGACGATCAGGGCGTTGCCGAACGTGCCGAACGCGGGCCGGGCGAGGGAGAAGACGACGACCATCACGGCGAGGACGGCCAGCAGCCCGTACCGGTAGCCGATGGAGGCCGCCCGGTCGAGCGCCGCCACCGGCGCCGCCTCCCCGGCCGGGGACTTGGCCGTGGCGGTCATCGGCCCTCACCGGCCATGAGCGCGGCGAGCCGTTCGGCCGTGACCTCGCCGGTCCGCAGCTCTCCGGTCACGGTTCCCTCGTACAGGACCAGGACGCGGTCGGCCACCTGCAGCACCTCCTGGGGATCGGACGACGCGACCACCACGCCCGTCGTAGCGGAGATCTCGCGGAGCACGCGGGAGATGTCGGCCCGCGCGCCCACGTCCACGCCGCGGAACGGCTCGTCGAGCAGCATCAGGCGGAACTCCTCCTCCATCCAGCGGCCGACGACGACCTTCTGCTGGTTGCCCCCGGACAGGGCCTCGATACCGGCGTCGGGGCCGGGCCCGCGCACGCCGAAGCGTTCGATGACGCGCCGGGCCGAGGCGGTCTCGGCCGTTCGCGACAGCAGCCCCGACCGGCTGTGCGCGCGCAGCCGGGGAAGCGTGACGTGCGCCCGCACCGACCAGCCCGGCAGCGTGGCCTGTGCCGCGCGCTCCTCGGCGACGAACCCGACACCCGCCTTGATCGCCGCGCGCGGATCACGGGGACGGTAGGGCGAGCCGGCCAGCCTCAGCGCGCCGGACACCAGGGGCCGCTCACCGTAGATCTGTTCCAGAAGCTCGGTCTTGCCCGATCCGATCAGCCCGGTGACCCCGAGGACCTCGCCGGGCGACACCCGCAGGTCGAACGGCTCGGCACCGGGCCGCGTCCGTATCCCCTCGGCGGTCAGGATCGGGCCGGCGCCGTCCACCGGTCTCGCCCGGTGCGCCATCGCGGCGATCTCGTCGCCGAGCATGGCCCTCACCAGGCTCCGGCCGTCCACCGGCGTGGTGAAGACCTGCTGGATCGTGCCGTCGCGCAACACGGCGACCCGGTCGCACAGGTCCTGGATCTCGCTGAGCCGGTGGGAGACGAAGAGCACGGCGACCCCGCCCACCGCCATCCGCCGTACGGCCGCGAGCAGGGCGCCGGATTCGGTGGCGGACAGCGTGGAGGTGGGCTCGTCGAGGATGAGCAGGCGCGGGCTCCTGGACAGCGCCCGGGCGATGACGATCTGCTGGCGGGCGCTGGCCGGGAGCGTCTCGACGGGGGCGTCGAGCGGGACGCTGAGCCGCGCCGCCTCGGCGACGCCCCGGGCCGCCTCCCGTGTACGCGCCCGCGTGGTGAACCAGCCGGCGCCCCGGCGGGCCAGGGAGTCCAGCGTGAGGTTCTCGGCGACGGTGGTGCCGAACACCACGCCGTCGTCGATGTTCTGGTGCACCGTCTGCACGCCCGCGTCCTGGGCGTCCAGGGGCCCCGACAGCTCCACGGCGCGCCCGCGCATGCGGATCCCCCCCGACGTCGGCCGGGTCACGCCGGACAGCACGTTGATCAGCGTGGACTTCCCCGCGCCGTTGGTGCCGATGAGGCCGAAGATCTCGCCCGCCCGCAGCTCCAGCGAGACGTCGCGCAGCGCCCGCGTGGCGCCGTACCGCTTGGACACGCCGGAGACCGACACCACCGGTTCGGTGGCCTGGATCACGACGGCCCCGTCAGCCGGCGGACGGCGCGGCCCACGGCACCCGCGCCACGTCGGGTGTGGACAGGTCCGGGTTCGCCTGGACGAGCTGCTGGACGTTGGTGATGCCGCCCTGGCGCAACCGCTCCTGCGTGACCAGCGCCGGCGGCACCTTCAGCGCGTGGTCGACCTGCTCGCCCGCGACCAGCAGCGCGGCGGCCCGAACGGCGATGCGGCCCACGTTGGAGGGGTCGGTGGCCGCGGTGGCGACCCACGGGCTGCCCGCCTCGGTCATCACGCCGATGTCGGCGGTCGAGATGTCCGCCCCGTAGATCTTGATCTTGCTCTGCAGACCCAGCTCCTTGACCGCCAGGGCGGCGCCCTTGGCGAACTCGTCGTAGGGCGCGAAGATCGCCGTGATGTCGGGGTTGGCCTGGAGGGCGGCCTTGGCCTGGTCGGCGACCGCGGCGGCGGTCGAGCTGTTGACCACGCCGATCTGCGCGGCCTGCGTGATGCCGGGGTTGTCCTTCTTGAACTGGGTCCAGGTCTCGTTGCGCCGGTCGAGCGGGGCGAAGCCCGCGACGTACACGTAGAGGACCTTGGCCGTGCTGCCGGTGTCCTTCTTCAGCGCGCTCAGCGCCTGCTCGGCGATCTGGTGGTCGTCCTGGTCGATGGTGACGGCCTCGGTTGTGCCGGGGTCGACGTCGAAGGCGACCACGGGGATGTCGGCGTCGACGGCCTTCTTGATCGCCGGCTGGATCGTCTGGGCGAAGCCGTGGTCGACGATGACGGCGGAGGCCTTCTGGTTGATCGCCTGCTGCAGGTTGAGCGCCTGCTTGTCGTTGTTGCCCTCCCCGCTGGACACCTCCAGGGTGACGCCGACCGCCTTGGCCTCGGCCTGCGCCCCGGCCAGCCACTGCTCGAAGTAGTCACCGGAGGACAGCTGTCTTACCAGGGAGATGCGCACCTCGCCCTTGGCGAACGCGGAAGGCGTGGGCGCGGCGGCCGGAGCGGTGGCGGCCGGGGTCGCCGGCGCCGCGCTCGACGCGGCAGGGGCCGGGGATCCTTGCGAGCAGCCCGCGAGGAGCACGGTCGCGAAGGTCACGAGGCCCAGGATGGAGGGTGTGGAACGCAAGATGATCACGTCATTCGTATGAGAGCCGGAGGCGCGCGCGCTCGACGGCGGAAAGGTCGAGAGGGATGAGCTGTCGATCAGTCGGCGGCCGGTCGCGAGGGCGCGCCGGCCGTGCAGATGAGGCGGGTCACGCCGTCAACAGGATGCGCTGATCGCCCGCATGAGATCGACATGGCGGCGCGATACGAGGGGGCATCCGGAACTCACACCCGGATGCTATGCCGGACGATCAGGCATTGTCCACTTTTCATGTATAGAAAGCGTGATTTGCCGTTTCACGTCGAAGAGGCGGACAATCGGCTCATGACACAGCTTACGGTGTACACCGACGCGGAGAACCCGGAGACGCTGCTCGAGACCGAGGACGCCGAGGACATCACCGCGACGTTGAAGGAGATCGACGTCCGCCTGCGCCAGTGGGAGGTCATCGAGGCCCTGACCTCGGGCGGCTCGCAGGAGGAGATCCTCGCCGCCTACCGCGAGGAGGTGGCGCGCGTCGTCGCCGAGGAGGGGTACACCTTCGTCGACGTCGCCCAGCTCCACCCCGACGGCACCCCCGAGTGGGCCGAGAAGGCCCGCGGCGCCCGGGAGAAGTTCCTGAACGAGCACACGCACGACGACGACGAGGTCCGCTTCTTCGTCGGCGGATCGGGCATCTTCTACCTTCACGTCTCGGGCAAGGTGTACGCCGTGCTCTGCGAGCCCGGTGACCTGCTCAGCGTGCCCAAGAACACCACGCACTGGTTCGACATGGGCACCCGGCCGGACTTCACCGCGATCCGCTTCTTCCACGACGACGACGGCTGGGTCGGCGACTTCACCGGCGACCCCGTGTCCTCGCGCATCCCCGACTACGACAGCACCGTCGCCCGCCGCGCCGCGAGGCACCAGGGCTAGATCCAATGCCGGTGGGGGGTGTGGGGGCGGAGCCCCTGCCTTGGGGTTTGGGGCGGGAGCCCCAATGAGGCCGTCCGAGCGGAGCGAGGGCCGTTTCCGGCGGAGCCGCACGCATCACTTCGGGCCGCACCTCAGATCGGGTGCAGCCCGTAGTTCGATGGATCAGGCCTCGCCGATCGGGCAGGAGACGCCGGTGCCGCCGATGCCACAGTAGCCCCCGAAGCTCTCGGCACGTAATAGTGGGCTTCCGAGTGTCGCTGGGAACCCCAGTCAGGCAGCGGGAGCCCGGGGCGTCAGCCGGACCTCGACATCCGCGTTCAAGGCATGCGCCAGGCGCTCCAGAACCGGCAACATAAGAACGGTTACGCCCGCTTCGAACCGCGCCACTGACCGGCAGCGGAAGAGGTCGAGGGTGTTAAGCGTGACCTTGTCCTCGGCCTCGATCGCTGCCGCGTAGCGACACCGGAAGTCGTGGTGTAGCCGTCCAGCCAGCGCCTGCAGCGCTCATGGGATCGCCACGATTTTGATCACCCGGCGTCAGCGGTCTCGTTCCGGCAGCCGCAACCACAGGTCTGGCGGGCCAACGACGGCCCGAGCGTCAGGCAGTCGCAGCCCCGCCATGGCGCACAGATATGCCACGGCCTGGCCTTGGTAAAGGTATTCCGCGAGGATCTCGTCGGCCGTTAGGTGTCCGCCGGCGTCGCCGCCGCCGGGATTCGTATCGGAGTCCTCGATCACTCCGTCGCGGCTCACAAGCCCTTGGTCGCCGCTCTGGGGGTTGGCGAACAGGCTGTAGCAGACGGTTCCCTTGGACAGCGGCAAGGTCACTTCGGGGGTGGACGGGACGTATCCCCAGGGTTGGGTGACGACGCATCCGCCGGGGACGTCGGTGATTCCGACGATTCCCAGATGGGCGTCGGAGTCGGTCCAGGGGTCGGCCAGGACTGCCTTCATGGCGGTGTCGTCCACCGGCCGGGCTTGCAGGCGCCGCGCGGCCTCAGCCGCGGTGAGATCCGCCACGCACGCCACCCCCATGTAGTCGTCGATGTTCTCCAGCGCGGCGATCAGCCGTCGTGCCTCCGCGGCCGTCGCGGCCTCGTCGGGGGTCAGGCCGGGGTGCCCGGCGGGGATCGGGAACAGGTCGGGCGTCGGACCGGCGAGGGCGAGCCGCCCAGGGGACCATCCGGCCATCATGGGGCGCCATGGATCCGCTCCGGCGGCGACCAGGGCACGGGCGTTGTCCGGGCGGTGGGCGAACACGGCCGTCCACAGGGCGGTTCGGTCGTCGAATTCGGCATCGACGTCGGCGACGCGACGGGCCAGTTCGGTTATCGTCTCAGGCGTTCCCCATTCGGCCGCGAAGTGCAGTGGCCTTCCCTCGTAACCGCCGAAGGCATAGACGCCCGAGTCGGGATCGGCACCCGCTTCCAGCCTGGCGCGGATTGCCGCTAGATCAGCCCATCCAGGCCCGTCGACACCAGCCCACCCTGCCAGCTGAGGATCGGTCACGACGCTCCCTGGGATCGGCATTTCACGGACGGGACGATCATCCCATATCAGACCTGGCCGCCGATCCGCCTCGGCCCTCCGCCGAATGGGCGGAGGGCCGAGTTCAGGTTCAGCTCCTGGTTCTCACGTAGAACGGGTCCGCGTCGGCGAGCCTAGTCCTCGAGTAAAAGGTTCTGAGCCAGGTCCATCCGTGGTTCCTGTTCTGCACGCCATTGATGGGCTTGACCGAATAATCGTTTCCCGCTTTTCCTTGGTACGTGCTGGCGAAGGGGAACTCATCACATTGCAGGCCGGCCTGGGTGTAGTGTTGAACCCCTTTCAGCGCAGGGTTCAGCGCCCAGTAGTACAGGTCGCATTCGCCCTTCGTCAGATGGCCGTCCACCCGCCTTTCCCAGTTGAACTTCTTCCGATTCTCATCAGCGTTCGCCTTGCCCAGGAGCCGGGTCAGCGGATTCGACCCTGGGACGTCGGCGTTGCCCGGGATGTTCTTGACCTGGCGGACGTTGTTCACCAGCTTGTAGGGCCAAGTGTTCTTGTTGTCCGGTGTCTTCAGGGCTTCGGCGATATGGTCGATGACCGCATCCATCGGTTTTCCGGCCGCCGTCGCCGCGCTTTTCGACATCGTGAAGACGGGGGTGATGGTGAATATGCAGGCACCGGTGTGCACGCCATAGGTACTGTCCGCCGCCGCCCTCAGAGTGGTCGGGGGGTCCTCATCCTCTCGGCCGAGTGTGCGTTCGTCACAGCGGACGGTCGGGGCGTAGGCGTGGCTGGGGCCACTGCAGACGCGCGTGGTTCCGATGATCTTGCCTGCGTCCAGGCCCATATCGTCGAAACAGCCGGTGTTCCACAGCGGGATCGCCTGCTTGTCCCAGGTTTCGTCGACCTCGCCGTCATCGTCCCACTCGTCCAAGGTGTTGTACAGCCGGGGACGGAGCGTACAGGTGCTGAGCAAATCGCTGTCGGTATTGGAGAAGAAGCGGAAGACGGTGTCACCGCTGGCCTTGAACTTTGCGATGCTGTCACGGTACGTGTAGACGCCGTCCGCGTACTCCTGCCAGCCCTTGGCCTTCATCTCGCTGAGGACGGCGGGGGTGAGGTTGCAACTGGAGCCGCTTTCGCCCTTCGAGCTGATCACCAGGCCGATCCGGTACTCGTCGAGCTTGTCGGCCGGGATCTCTTTGCTGTCGAGGTAGGCCACGATGTTGCCCAGGCGGGTCCACAGCGAGATCGTCTGCGGCGTCACGCCGGTCCCGCCGACCACGCCCCTGCCGTCGGCATTCCCCAAGTAAGTGTGGTAGACGGTCGTGGCCTCCACCAAATACCCGTCCTCCACCACAGGCCGGACGTACTCTCCCTTCTTGATGTAGTCGCCGACGCCGATGAGCTTGCTCCAGCAGGCGTTGTATCGGCTGGACTTCTGCCAGCCGAAGCTGGCGTTCGGCTGCGGCGAACTCCGGCGCCCGGCCGAGCACGTTTCGAGGGAC
Organism: Sphaerisporangium flaviroseum; assembly: GCF_039537005.1. Taxonomy (NCBI): domain Bacteria; kingdom Bacillati; phylum Actinomycetota; class Actinomycetes; order Streptosporangiales; family Streptosporangiaceae; genus Sphaerisporangium; species Sphaerisporangium flaviroseum. Next base: position 214,394 of record NZ_BAAAZR010000063.1, read on the forward strand.
ATGTGCTCATAGTTGAAGTCGGCGTTCTGGACGGCGGTGGCTTTCGCCTTCCCCGAGCTGCCCGCCTGGCCATCGTCGCCTAGATCGATCCTGACCGTCTGCCAGTCCGTCCACGGCGACACCGCGGCGGCCGAGGTGGCACGGGCACGCCAGCGCACCTGCCATCCGTCCTTCAGCTTCCCGTCGGGCACGTTAGTGATTCCCACGGACCCAGCGGAAACCTTTGCGGTTCCGGACCAGATTTCGCCCTCGCCCTGCGAGGGTGCGCCCGGATCGTGCTCGACTTCGACTTCGATGGTGGAGTGCCGCGTCAACCGGCCGGACACCTTGGCCATGAGCTCAGGAGTCGTGGTCGGTACGACGGTGGCGCCGTCCTCTGCCTTCAGGGAGCGGGTCCACAGCTTGTCGATGGACAACTGGGTCTTGGCCGGCGCACGCAGTTGCTGCTGCCGCGCTTCCGCCGAGCCGGCCAGGAACGTCCACCAGTAGGGCTCTTTGATCGCGTTGCCCGCGGCGTCCACGGCCTCGGTGATCTCAGCCCAGTAGTAGAAGTCCAACGGCGCGTCCGGCGTGAACGTCAGTACTGTGCCGCCGGCGCTCATCGTAACGCTGCCGGGAACCTCCTCGGCGAAGATGTCGGTCAGGACGAAGTTCACGTTGGTCACCGGCTCGCTGAAGGTGATCTTCACCTTGGCGTCGGCGGGCACGTTCTCGGCTCCGTCGGCAGGTTCCACGCTGAGGATCGTCGGCGGTGTCGTGTCCGGAGCGGGTGGAGTCGTCGTGGGGGTCGGGCCGGAAGTGCCGTCGTCGGTGTACGTCACCTTCAACGTCGGCGGATGACCCTCCGTCTCCTCGGTTTCCGATGCGTGGAAGCCACGGTCGTACTGGGGGGCGTTGGCGGATTCGTTCACGCCTCGCAGCATCAAGCCATGGTTCTGGCTCGATGCCCAGCCTCGCACGATGTCGGTGACTGGCCAGGTCCACGTGGCATCGCTCGGCGGCGAGCCGCTGGTGCATCCGCCTGGGTCCTTGGCGACGACCTCGCCGGTGCTGGTGGTCGACGGCTGATTGCCCCAACGCAGGGTCTGGGCGTTCCAGGCCGTGGTGACCTGCTGCGCCTTGATACCTGAGTTGACACCGCCACAACCGTAGGAGGCCGCGTTCCACAGCTCAAGTTTGGCGTCGGTGATAGTTTTGCCCGCCAGCGTCGAGGTGTCGAATCTCAGGTAGGTCCGCTCGATGATCCTCGGAGCGCTGCTGCCGTATGCACCCGCCCACACGGTGGGGTCATCAAGACCGATCGTCCCCTGGTCATCGAGCCAGAGGTCGGTCCGGGCCGGCAGCGAGATCGTCTTCGGAACCGATGGTGCCCGTCTCGTCGTGAAGGACCAGACGTGCGGTGCGGCCATGACGTTGCCCGCGGCGTCCTTGGCTTTGCCGGCTTCGGCGGTGTACGTCGCGCTGTGCGCCAGCGCCTGCTGCGGAGTGAAGGTCAGCACCCTGTTGGCGCTGTCCATCGTCGCGGCACCGGCGATCGCGACACCCTGGGCGTCCTTAAGAGTGATCTCCGCTTCGGACACCGCCTCGTTGAAGGTCACCCGCACAGGCGTGTCCACCGGCACATCGGCGGCGTCCTTGGCCGGATCGGTCTCGCTCACCGTCGGCGGGGTCGTGTCGGGTCCCGTTGTGGTGAAGGACCAGGAATGCGGGGACATGACGTTGTCCCACAGGTCGCTCGCGCCGCTGACGGTCGCGGTGTAAACAGTGCTGGACCTCAGCGGCTGACCGGGTGTGAAGGTGCGGGTGGCGCTGCCGTACTCCCCTGCTTCGCCGGGAGTAGCGGTCACGACGCCGCCATCGGGGTCCTTCAGGACGAGGCTCGCACCGGTTACGTCCTCGCTGAAGGTGACGGTGACGCTGGTGTCGGTCGGTACGTCGCCCGCGCCGTCAGCCGGCGTCGTCCCGATGACGGACGGCGGGGTGGAGTCACCGACGTCCGGGTTGCCAGGGGGCTCGTCACTCTCCCCCTCCAAGGGCAGCAGGTTGGGGATGGTGGTGTCGGATTCCGCGTAACGCTGGCTTTCGATCGCTCTCAGTTGTTCGGTGCTGAGGACACTGTTGTCGGGGGTGGCGAGCAGAACCTCCTCCATCGCCGTCGCCTCGTCGTAGGTGGGGAAGGACGTGAGATCTCCGCCGGTGTTGAACACCACCCTGACGCGATCCGCGGGCGTGTAGTCGATGAACAGCACCGGGCCGCGTCCGTCCGCGCCGGCGTACTGGTCGGAGCGGTATTGGCGCCAGTTGGCGCCGGCCGCACCCTCGGTGGCGGCCCGGATCATCAGCCCGTGGTCCGCCGTCCCGTCAGCCCACTGCTGCACGATGTCCTGGATCGAGTAGTACAGCTCACCGCTGCCCGAGCAGCCCGCCAGCGTGGCGCTGTAGCCGCCGGTGTTGACCACCGCGTTGGTGCCGGTGCTGGAGGGCTGATTGGCCCATGTCAAGGTGGAGTAGTCATAGGCTGAGGTGAGCCGGCGCGCGACGATTCCCACACCCACGGTGGCGCCGCACCCGTTGGCGTGGTAGTTCCACAACCGCAGGTCGGCGTCGTGGATGGTGGCGTAGTCCAGGTGGGTGCCGTTGATCACGTATCGCAGGTAGGTGCGCCACAGCTCTCCGTCGGCCGACTTTCCTGCCCGCAGCCATGTGAACAGGGTCCCCGAGTTGGGGTACTGCACGCTGGAGACGAAGGTGTCGGAGGAGTCCCCCGCGCCGATCCATTCACCGCTCATCGGCACGATCACCGGGTAGGTCACCGACGGATCCGCCAAGAAGGCCGCGTCAGGGGCCAGCACCAGCGAGGTGTTGCCGGAGGCGTCGGTGGTCACCGAGGTGTCCACCTTGCCGATCCTGCCCTGGTCGGGCGACTCGATGGCCCTGGCGTCGACGGCCTGCGCCGTCAGCGGCTTGGTCTCCGCCGCGCCCTGGGTTGACATCAGCTGTGGCTTGCCGTCGCGAGCCCTGCCGTACGCTTTGCCCTTGGGCAGGGTGACGGGCAGGCTGATCTTGATCGGGCTCTGCGGACGGGTACGCAGCACCACGTCTTGGGCGAACCCGTTCGGAAGGGCGGTGAGCACCAGGTCGGCGCCCTTGGCCACCGTATCCCGGTAAGTGATCTTGTTGTCTTCCACGGTCGGCTCGGGGAGCTTGCGGCCCCAGCCGATGGCGACGGTTCCGTCCTTGTCCTTGGCGGTGACCAGGGTTGTGTCACCCTCGCCGCCGAAGGTCAGTGGGGTCTTCACGAGCTTGGCCGTCAGCGTGCCATCAGCCTTGGCCACGATCGACGTGTCGACCGGCTGCCAAGACTTCTTGCCGTCCTCGCCGGACACTTTGAGTTGCACCGGTTCGGTGTTCAGCTCGGCGTGCAGCGTCTTGCCGTCGGTGTTGGCCCACACCTTCATGGTTTCGGTGTAATGCGAGGGTATGGCCACCCGTTCGCCGGTCTTGGCGGCTTTCGCCTTGGCCGCCACCACCTTCTCGTCCACCACAGGTTCGCCACCCTGCGGCTTCGAAGGCGCCGGACTCAGTGCAGGCGTAGGTGCCGGTTCGGTTGCCTGTTCAGCCCAGGACGGACCTGCGGCCAAACTCACGACCATCGTCGCAGTCAGGGCAGCGGCAGCGGCCCTCACCAACCGCCTCCTCCGATGCCTGGGACCGGGTAAGAGCGGTGCAGGTTCCCCACTTCGCACCCTCGGCGTCATGTACCACTCCTCTGCGTACAGCAGAGTGGCCACGCCAGGGCGTGGCCACTCGAACGGATGTTCCAAAGCAGATTATCAACGAGATCAACACAAAATAAGATCTTGAATAAAGGCCCTTTTTGTGGTCTGTTGGCTGTCCAGGGGGCAGGGCCGAGGGGTTCTCCGAGGCTTTGAGACTGCATGAGCGTGCGGGTGCCGAATGTTGTGTGTCCTCATTCGACCTGGGCGGCAGGAGGCCGCAGGAGCCGGCCTCAGCGGGAGACATTGAGTGCGGCGTGAACTGCGGAATGCATGACGCAGCTTGCACTAGTTGCAACATCACCCCGCGCATGTCCCGCACTGCCAGATTCGAAAACGAAGCGGCGGGCATGACCGCCTGCTTGCAACGGGCGCCGGTCGAAAGGTGGAACGGTCTTCCCCCTGGTCAAGCCGCAGATTCGGGCCGGTGGCGTGTGCTCATTTGCTGTCTTCCGCTGCTGTACAGCAGTGGGCGGCGCGCACCGCATGCGCTGGCAGGTCAACTCCGAAAGCCTCTCTACATCGACCCGTGGCTCGACATCCGGGTCACGGATGTCGAGCTGTCCGCGGCAGGCATCTGGACCACCGGCCGATCCGCACCGCGCCCAGAGCCGGAGCTGTGGTCATCGACGAACGGCGCCGGGTCTAGTGATCTAGCGGCACCGCTTCATCACCGACTCCTGGGATGGGAGATCCCCATCGGAAAGATCGAAGACGGAGAGGAACCGGCGGGCGCCGCAGCGTGCGAAGTCGAGGAGGAGACCGGCTGGCGGCCCGGCCCGATGCGCCCACTGGTGAAAGTCCAGCCGACCAACGGCATCTTCGACTCCGTCCACCACATCTTCCACGCCGACAGCGCCACCTACATCGGCCCACCCACCGAAGGCTGGGAGGCCGAACGCCTCGAATGGGCACCGCTAAGCGACGTCCCCCGGCTGATCGGCAAGGGCGAACTCGTGAGCGGCACCAGCATGGCCGCCCTCCTCTACGCCCTCACGAGATATAGCGACCGACCGAAGTCTGAACAGAGCCGACAAGACCGGCGATCAGCGGATCATGGCCAGGCAGCAGGACGGCTCACGCCCAGGAGTCGAGCGCGAGCCGTACAGCGGGATCTATGGAGCTACTCCTCTGTTGGGACCAGGCCCGTCTGGCAGGCGGCCCACTCGGATGGGTCACCTAGCTTGACGTTGGTGCCGCCGAGGCCGCAGTAGCCGTTCGAACAGATACTGCTGGTGGTAGCTCTTTGCCTTGGGACTCTTCGCGCTTGAGCCGATCCGGCGAGAAGCCGAGTGTCAACGACGGCTGAGTCCAGTTTTCACGCGCCGTCGACACCGAGAACCAAACCGTTCCCATCGGCATCTAACTCTTCATGATCAACGTGACACTCTCCTTGCTGCTGGCGCTGTCCCCGGCGACCGCGATCGAGATCCCGAAGAACTTCCTGATTTACGAGCACGACGCGCGCAGGCACCTGAGCTCCCATGAAGCAGAAGAACAGGGCTATCAGATCAGCGACAAGCTCACAGAGCCGTTGGAGCTGAACCCGTGCTGGCACCGGCGTGCCGTCGATCGCGATCGGGCGGCGGTCCGTACGATTACGCATTGGACCAGCGCACCTAGTGGCTCCTCCGAACAGCTCGTCATCTACAAGAGCCCCCGTGCCGCCCATACCTCGTTCACCCGTCTTCGCGCCGAGGTCAAGCGGTGCGCGCGCAAGGGTAACCCGTCGGAACCCAAACTCAAGATCCGTTGGCGGACGACTAAGGCCAAGGCGGGAGACGAGTCCATAGGCATGGGTTTCCAGACCTGGCAGGACGGCAGCCTGAACGCGACGATCAGCGGCATCATCGCGCGCAGGGGCAGCGCACTGATGATCTACACGACCACCGAGGGAATCTACGACCCCGGCCAGTTGACCAGAAACGTCAGGAAGATGGCCACCAAGGTGTGTAAGTTGTCCGGCGTCTGCTAGCTCCAACGCCGTGTAGTTAGGCTTTGGGACCGGTTGTCAGGGGTGTGGTGTGTCGGTGGCGGCGTAGCACGGGCAGGGCGCGGCGGTTCTTGACCCGGACCAGGAGCTGCGCGCCGGTGGCGAGGATCTGGGCCACCAGACCGCGTCCAGGACCGCGCGGGTGCCACAGGACACCAGCACCAGCAGCCGGATCGCCGGATACGCTGAGCCGCCGTTGTTGCAGCGATGCTTGGTGAACTCGGCCAGATTCGCCGGGCTGTCGGGCACCGCCATGGTGGTGCCGTCGATCGCGCAGACCAGCCCCGCCACCACACCCCTGGGACGCCGATCCCCGCGTCCGGGCCACGCAGCAGATCGAACAGCCACCGCAACGGCTCCACCCCCACCCGCCTGCGAGCCTGCGACAACCCACCACCTGTCGGATCGGCGACCGTCAAACCCGCCAAGCCGGCCGTCAACCGCTGCCACACCTGCCGCCGGCCCAACTCCGGGAACAAACACCCAGCCAGTTGCAGATACACCACCACACGCGAGGGCAGATCCCGGACCCGGGCCTGCACCCTGCCGGTCAAGGCCAGCGCCTCGACCATCTCAAACGGCACCAGCCGGGTCAGTTCCCCCAGATGACCCGGCGCGAACGCCCCTTGAGCAACGACAACCTCACGAGAAATGACAACTGGGCATCCAACGGAGCTCCCGCCGAACAGTGATCTTGGTCGACACGGTTCTAGCAGGAGGTCCGTTGTCACTTCAGGCGATTGACACACTCGCCCCACGCCTAACTACACGGCGTTGGGGCTAGATCCGCGTGGCACCGGCGGGTCTCCGGTCCCACAGGCCCCGGGAGGGCAGCGCCCTACCCGGGAAAGCGGATGCAGGACGGTGGGACGTGGTCCACCAGCCATACCCCGTTGGCGCTGACGCGGAACTCGTGCCCGGCCGCGCGCGTCGCCGCGGCGTCCACGGCCAGCACCACCGGCACCCCGCGCCTGGCCCCCACCCGCGCGGCCGTCTCCCGGTCGGGCGACAGGTGGACGTGGTGGCGGCTCATGGGGCGCAGCCCCTCGGATCGGATCGCCGCCAGGCTCCCGCGCACCGTGCCGTGGTAGAGGAACGCGGGCGGTTCCGCCACCGGGAGGTCCAGGTCGACGGCCACCGTGTGACCCTGGCTCGCCCGGATGCGGTTCCCCTCGATGGCGTACCGCCGCTTGTCGTTGGAGGCGACCACATGTTCGAGCTCCTCGCGGCCGATCGGGAACCCGTGCGCGGCCGCGGCCTGGAGCAGGACCTCGATCTCGATCCAGCCACGCGGGTCCAGCTCGATGCCGATGCGGTGCGGCTCGTGCCGGAGATGCCTGGCGAGATATTTGGAGATCCGTACCATCCGGCGGTCGTCCATCGTCCCTCCTTCTCCGTCCCCGCAGGGGATGCCGGCCGCGAGACGGCCCCATGGTGGGGCTAGCACTACCGTGCACCGGCGTGGTGCCTGGATACCGCGGGAGGCGGCGAACCCGACAGGCTTGGACCAGCCACCGCCAACCCACGTCAACGCCATTTCCGGCGACTTCCTCCGGTTGGCGGGGCATCGTTCACCAGGTGAGGAGACCCGTGAGCTCATCCACGATCGACGCCGCGGACCAGGAGACGCGCGGAAGCGACTTCGCCCGGCTGTCCCGCAGGATAACCGAGGCAGGGCTGCTCGACAGGCGCCCGGTGTACTACGCGTTGAGGCTCGGCCTGGTCGCCGTCCTGTACGCCGCCGGCTGGGCCGCGTTCGTCGTGGTGGGTGACTCCTGGTACCAGCTGCTGATCGGCGCGTTCCTCGCGGTGATCTTCGCCCAGGTCGCGCTCGTCGCCCACGACCTGGCCCACCGGCAGGTCTTCCGCTCCCGGCGGACCAGCGAGATCGCGGGGTGGCTGGCAGGCAACCTGGGCGTCGGCATGAGCTATGGGTGGTGGATGGACAAGCACACCCGGCACCACGCCAACCCCAACCACGAGGACCACGACCCCGACGTCTCCCCCAACGTCCTGGTCTGGTCGACCAAGCAGGCCGCCGCCAGCCGCGGCGTCGCGCGCTACATCGGCCGGTGGCAGGCGTTCCTGTTCTTCCCGCTGCTGACCCTGGAGGGGCTGAACCTCCACGTGTCCAGCTTCCGGGCGCTGGGCAAGCCCTCGCTCAAGCACCGGGGCCTGGAGGCCACGCTGCTGGTCGCGCACTTCGTGTTGTACTTCGCGGCGGTGTTCGCGGTGCTGCCGCTGGGCAAGGGCCTGCTGTTCGTCGCCCTGCACCAGGCGATCTTCGGGGTGTACCTGGGCTGCACGTTCGCGCCCAACCACAAGGGCATGCCGATGCTGACGGGCGACCAGCGCCCCGACTTCCTGCGCCGCCAGGTGCTCACCTCCCGCGACGTGAAGGGCGGCCTGGTGGTGGACATCGCCCTGGGCGGTCTCAACTACCAGATCGAGCACCACCTGTTCCCGAGCATGCCGACCCCGAACCTGCGCCGGGCCCAGCCGATCGTCAGGGCCTACTGTGCCGAGCTGGAGATCCCCTACCACGAGACCGGCCTGTACGACTCCTACGCGCAGGCCCTGCGTCACATGCACGCCGCCGGCGCGCCGCTCCGCGTGCGGGGGGCGTCCGTCACCCCCGCCCAGTAGGTGGCGAATACTGGTCGGAGGGACCAGCGACGGGGGCAACGCATGATCACCACAGAGACGATCGGCCGGATCATCCGGTACAACGGGGGCGATCTGCCCGTGGTCTCCTTGTACGCCGGCGTGGGGCAGGACGGCCCCACCGCCCTGCGCACCCAGATCAACAGCCTGCTCCACGAGATCCGCCCGCTCGGGGAGGACGACTCGCTCGGACGCAGGGCGCGTCTGTCGATACGCGGCGACATCGAGCGCATCGAGAACCTGGAGGGTCTCGAACGGGTGGAGACCGGCGCGGTGGCCGTCATCTCCTGCAGCGAGGACGACTTCTTCGAGCAGGTCATCCTGCCGCGCACCGTCAGAGACCGGGTCATGGTCGGCACGACGCCGTGGGTACGCCCGATGCTGGCGGTGCTCGACGAGTTCCACCGCTGCTGCGTCCTGGTGGTCGACCGGCGGTCGGCGCGGGCCTTCGAGCTGTACCAGGACGAGATGCGGGAGATCGACGAGGTTCAGGACTCCGCCTTGCGCAAGCCGAACTACGCCGGCTGGTACGGGCTGGCCGAGCCCCAGGTGCGCAACCGCGCCGACGACCTCGCCAAGCGTCACTTCCGCAACGTCGTCCGGGTGCTCGACGAGCTGTTCCGCACCGGCCGCTACGAGCTGCTGATCGTCGGCGGTCACCCCGAGGAGGTGCCGAACTTCCTGGAGTTCCTCCCCCACGATCTGCGGCCCAAGGTCGCCGGGACCTTCACGATCGATCCCCGGACGGCCACAACGGCCGACATCCGGCGCGACGCCGGGCGCGTCGCCGAGCGGTACGAGCGCGACGAGGAGCGCCGGTGGGTCGCCGAGGTCATGGAGCGGGCGGCGACGCGTAGACCGGCCGCGCTCGGCCTGGACGACTGTCTGTGGGCCGCGTCCGTCGCCGCGGTGGGGAGGCTTCTGGTCCAGGAGGGCGCGACGGCCCCGGGCGTGGTGTGCGACGAGTCGGGCTGGCTGGCGACCGCGGGAGACACCTGCCCGCTGTGCGGCCGGGCCACCCGGAGATCCCCCGACGTCATCGACGAGCTGGCCCAGGCCGTGATCACTGAGAGCGGGTCGGTCGAGCACGTGCTCGCCGACACCGAGCTCAAGGACCACGTCGTGGCCGCCTCGCTGCGCTTTCCGCTCCCCCCGCGACCGCCGCTGGACGGGCCCGCCTGAAGGTCCCGCCCTCCGGTCTCCTCCGGATCGTCAAGCGGCGGTGGCGATGGAGACGTTCAGCCGAGGCCGGGCTTGAGCGTGACCTTGGTCCATCCGGGCTCACGCTTGTCGAAGTGCGCGTAGGCGTCCGGCGCCTCCCGCAGCGGCAGTTCGTGCGACAGGATGTACGACGGTTCGGCCTTGCCGGTGTGGATCAGGTTGCGCAGGTAGCGGTCGTAGCGCTTGACGGGGCACTGGCCGCTGCCGATCGTCTGGCCCTTGAACCAATGCAGGCCGTACTCCAGCGGCACCCGCCCTTGCTTCGCGAGATCGTCGGGCCCTCCCGGGTCCTCCGGTATGAAGACTCCCACGACGCCGATGCCGCCGGTGAAGCGCACCGACTCGACCAGCTTGTTGAGGGTGTCGTCGGGATGCTCGTGCCCCTGGGGGTCGTGTGCCTGGTACCCCACGCACTCGCAGCCCCGGTCGGCCCCCTCTCCGCCGGTGAGCTCCAGCACCCGCTCGACCGGCGAGACCTTCGAGTCGTCGATCGGGATCGCGCCGATCTGCTCGGCGAGGGCGAGCCGATCCGGATGGCGGTCGACCACCATGATCTTGCTGGCGTTCTTCACCACCGCGGAGAGCGCGGCCATGAGCCCGACCGGGCCGGCGCCCATGATGACGACCGACTCGCCGGGGCGCAGCCCGGCCATCTCGGTGGCGTGGTAGCCGGTGGGGAAGATGTCCGCGCACATGACGTAGTCGTTCTGCTTCTCGCGGCCGTCCTCGGGCATCTTGCAGCAGTTGAAGTCGGCCCAGGGCACCCGGAGGAACTCCGCCTGACCGCCCTCCCACGGCCCCATGTCGGCGAAGCCGTACGCCCCGCCGGCGAGCCTCGGATAGTCGTTGGCCCTGATGCAGTAGTTGGTGAGTCCCGCGTTGCAGTTCTTGCAGGTACCGCAGGCGACGTTGAACGGCACGGAGACGATGTCCCCGACCTGGATGCGCTCCACGGCGTCGCCGGTCTCGATGACCTCGCCGAAGTTCTCGTGCCCGAGGATCCTGCCCGGCTCCATGTCCGTGCGGCCCTCGTACATATGGAGGTCCGACCCGCAGATGTTCGTCGTGATGATCTTGACTATGGCGTCGCGCGGGGTCTCGATCCTCGGATCGGGTACCTCGTCCACGCTGACGTCGCGAGGGCCGTGGTAAACCAGTGCTTTCATTGTCCGTCCTCCTGAAGTCCGGCGCGGGGAAGACCATGCCTCTGCGCCACCTGGGGGTGGCCGGCCGGATCACGACCTGGGCCACCCGGCCGCCGGGTCTCCCCGCCTCCCTACAAGCGCCGGTGCCGGTGGCCGCAAGGTGGTCGGAACTCCGCGGCCTCGAGTCTCCGTTCGACCATGTCCCGGGCTGACGGCAGGCCACATCCCCCATCCGGGTAGCGGCCTCCGGGCAGGGCGGGCGAGGGTCAGGCCGGCGGCAGGGTGAGCACCATCAGCGGCTGGTCGGACGGCTGGGCGGATCCGCCCGCGGGCTCGATCGTGACCCCCACCTTGGTGGCGTCGCCGGGTGCCCCGAGGACCACCGGAGGCGTGCGCCCCGAGGAGTCGGGCCGGGTCAGCCTGTCGGGGATCGCCCCGGCGGGGCCGATCCGCCAGAGCTGGTAGGTCTCGTTCTCGGGCAGGGCGGCGAGCCCGGTCGAGAAGAACACCATCTTGCCCTGCGACCGCGACATCACGACCCTGCCGGTGACGCCCCCGCCGGCCCGGCCCGTGACGGTGCGGGCGTCGGGGGCGGCCAGCACCGCGGCGATCTGCTGGTTGCCCTGCCGCTCGCGGGCGAGCAGGTCCTGCGTGTGATAGGCCACGACACCCAGCCCTGCGGTGGTGGCCAGGCACGCGGCGACCAGGCCGGTCGCCAACCGGGGCCACCACGACCGCCGGGAGCGCCGGGACCGCCGGGACCCCGCCCGCGGCTCGGGGGCGGCGACCGGAGCAGGGATCGGGGGAAGCTGCCTGACCAGGCCGATCTCGGCCATGACGCGCCCGCGAAGCGCGGGAGGGGGCTCCTGGGCCACGGCGGCGCCGAGACGGGCGGTGGTCTCGCGCAGTCCCCGCATCTCCTCCTCGCAATCGGCGCACCGGCTCAGATGGTCTTCGAAACTCATGCGGTCTCGGGCGTCGTCGAGGGCGTAGAGCGCGTACGCTCCGGCCAGCGTGTGCGGATCGCGGCTCATCGCTCCACCCCCAGGCAGTCGCGCATGCGGATGAGGCCGTCGCGCATCCGGGTCTTCACCGTGCCGAGCGGCACCTTCAGCAACTCGGCGACCTCTCGGTAGGTATATCCACCGTAATAAGCGTATGTAACCGATTCGCGCTGCAGCTGGGTCAGCCCGTACAGGCAGCGGCGCAGCCGTTCCCATTCGAGCGACGTCTCGACCGACTCGACGACCTCGTCATAGGGACGGCGCACCTCCAGGCGTGCGACCCGGTCCTCGCGGTCGGTCGCCGCCTGCGCGGCGCGGACCCGGTCGACGGCGCGATGATGGGCGATCGTCATCACCCACGACATGCCCGAGCCGCGCGCGGCCTCGAAGCGCGCGGCGCTGCGCCACACCTCGACCAGCACCTCCTGGGTGACCTCCTCGGCCTGCGCCGGGTCGCGGAGCACCCGCAGCACCACGCCGTACGCGGCGGGCGCCACCATATCGTACACTTGTTCGAACGATAGCCGGTCGCCGCGAGCGACCCGTTCCAGCAGCTGATCCAGCCCGGGCCGGTCATGCTGGCCGTCATCCAGGGGCACGGCCCGTCTAGGCCTCATGCACTCCCCCAACCATCGGCGTAGAAGTGGACACACCTACTTCGGCCCGCGACGGCCCCTGGATTGGCGCACGGCCGGTTTTCTGGGATCCGGTCCCGTTTCCGCCACAGGAAACCGGTCCAGGGCCGCCCGAGTTGGAAGACGGGCCCATGGTGGCGGCATCATGGCATCCAGCACCGACGACCGAGGAGAGGCACGTGACCAAGCGTCCCCTGGTACTGCTGGACGTGGACGGGGTGCTCAACCCCGTCCGGCGGCATTCGCTGTGGCTCCGTCACCACGAGTGCGTCCTCGACGGTCAGACGTACCGGATCCTGCTGAACGCCCGTCACGGCAGGAAGCTGGCCGCGCTGGCCCGTCACACCGGGGCCGAGCTCGCCTGGGCGACCACCTGGGAGCAGCACGCCAACGTCGAGATCGGCCCGCGCATCGGCCTGCCGCAGCTTCCCGTCATCAAGGTGAACAGCGACCCCGGCAGCCGGGCGGGCGAGCACTTCAAGACCCGGCACGTGGCCGAGTACGTCGCCCGCCGCCCGTTCGTATGGTTCGACGACAACCTCGCCGCCCCCGACTGGCAGTACCTCCAGGACCATCCCGGGGTCGACGAGTTCCTGCTGGTCGACGTGGATCCCCGGACCGGCCTCACGGACGCCCATCTCGCCCAGGCGCGCGCGTGGCTCGCCGACCGGGCCCGTCCCGGTCTCGACGGCGCCGGCGCGCCGTCGGGGTGACCGCACCCCGGCGGGGTGCCGGCATGTGCGACATGACACTCCGGGGCATATGAGTCGTTGATCGTTAACTGCTTCGCCACCCCGGGTACAGCTCGTGAGACTAGCGTGCCCCGCGAGACCAGAGAGTGGGGTGCCTGAATGCTGAAGAAGACACTGACCGGAGCGCTGGCCGTCCTCGCCGGAGGAGTACTGATCACCGCCCTCCAGCCCGCGAGCGCGACCACCGCAGGCCACGGGAACGACGATCGAGGGCCGATCGTCATCGGACACCGCGGCGCGAGCGCCATCCGTCCCGAGCACACGCTTCTGGCCTACGAGGCCGCGGCCAAGCTCGGGGCCGACTACATCGAGCCCGACCTCGTGTCGACCAAGGACCACGTGCTGGTCGCCCGGCACGAGAACGAGATCTCCGCGACGACCGACGTCGAGAACCACCCCGAGTTCGCCGCCCGCAGGACGACCAAGACCATCGACGGGGCGCAGGTGACCGGGTGGTTCACCGAGGACTTCACGCTGGCCGAACTGCGCACGCTGCGGGCCGAGGAGCGGATCCCCGACCTGCGGCCCGACAACACGGCCTTCAACGGCCTGGCCACGATTCCGACCTTCGACGAGGTCATCGAGCTGGCCCAGAAGTACGGTGTGGGCGTCTACCCCGAGACCAAGCACCCGACGTATTTCGACTCCATCGGGCTGTCGCTGGAGGAGCCGATCCTCGAGACGCTCAAGCGGCACGGCTGGGACGACGTGCGGTCCCCGGTCTTCATCCAGTCCTTCGAGACCACGAACCTCAAGGAACTGCGCTCGGCCACGCGCCTGCGGCTCATCCAGCTCATCAACGCCACCGGCGCCCCCTATGACCTGGTGGCGGCCGGCGACCCGCGCACCTACAGCGACCTGGTCACCCCCGAGGGCCTGCGGGCGATCTCCCGGTACGCCGACGGCGTCGGCGTGGCGACCTCACGCATCGTGCCGGTCGGCGCTGATGGCAGGCTGCAGCCGCCCACGACCCTCGTGAGGGACGCGCACCGCGTGCGCCTGCAGGTGCACACCTGGACGGTACGCCCGGAGAACTCCCAGCTTCCCGTGGACTACCGGCTCGGCAACCCTGCCGCCCCGGCCTACCCGCGTGCCACCGGCGACGTGATGGGCTGGCTGGAGCGGCTGTTCACGCTCAAGGTGGACGGCGTGTTCTCCGATGACCCGGGCATCGCCCGCGCCACGCGCGACCGCTGGCTGGACCAGGGCTGAGGTCGCCGCGCGATACGCGGGCGAGGCCGACTTCCCGTTTTGGGTAGATCGCGTCGTATGAGTCGATCGTCCCCTTTGGGCTTCATGTGGCTTAGTGACGGGTACGAGATGCTTAGCACAACCCGCCGCGGTGATCGGGAACTCGGAGGTCCGCCGCTCAGCCCATCTCACCCGTCGTCCATCCCACCTGGCCGTACGAGCCGGCCGCCACGCTCGGCCGCCACGCGCCCACCGGGTCCTCAGCCGATGGCGTGACCGCAATGTGGTCATTCGCCCGATCGCCCGCCCGGCGGCGGGGCGATCCACGGCTCATCCAAAACCGCCGTCCCGCCATGCCCCTGTGCCCTGTGAACGGGAGGTCTCCACAGCTCTGCCGACCGTAAGCACCTCAGCGTAGGAGGGTCCATGATCGGTACGGAGAACGGCGACGCGACGGTCCGCGGGCTGGCGGACGTGGAGGGATTCGCACAGCGGTGCTTCCGCGGCACCCCGGGCGACGCGGTCGGCATCGAGCTGGAGTTCCTGGTCTTCGACCGTGCCGATCCGTCCCGGCAGGTCCCGGTCGACCAGATCTCCGAGGCCCTTCCCCTGCTGCCCGGCGGCAGCGCGGTGACCTTCGAACCCGGTGGCCAGCTCGAGCTCTCCGGCCCGCCGGAAGACCTTCCTGCGGCCATCTCCCATCTCCTCGCCGACGTCGAGACCGCGCGGCGGGCCCTGCACGACGAGGACCTGGTGCTCGGCGGGATGGGGCTGGATCCCCTGCGCCCGCCCCTGCGCCAGCTACGGCAACCGCGATACGACGCGATGGCGGAGCTGCTTGGCGTGCCGTACGGGCCGATGATGATGTGCCTGACCGCCTCCATCCAGGTGAACGTGGACTTCGGCACGCGACCGGTCATCCGCTGGGAGCGCGCGAACCGGCTCGGCCCCGTCCTCAGCGCCGCGTTCGCCAACTCCCCGATCGTCGGCTCCCGCCCGTGCGGGTGGATGTCGGGCCGCCAGGCCGTATGGCTGCACCTCGACCCCACACGCACCCACCCGGTCGTGTGGGACGGTGATCCGGCCGCCGCCTGGGCCAGGTACCTGATGGACGCCCGCCTGATGCTGATCGGAGGCAGGACCCCGCGCCGCCACACCCCGCCGAGCCGCGCCACCCTCGGCGACTGGATGAGGACGCCGGACCTGGCCGGTCACGCCCCCACGACCGGCGACCTGGCCTACCACGCGACCACGGTCTTCCCTCCGGTACGGCCACGGGGGTGGCTGGAGATCCGCTACCTCGACGCGCTGCACCCGAGGTCATGGCCGGTGTGCGTGGCGGTGACCTCGGCCCTCATGCTCGACGACCACGCCGCCGACACCGCGCTCGCCTCCGCCGAGCCCTTCGCCGACCGCTGGTGGCAGGCGGCGCACGTGGGCCTAGAGGACGAACGCGTGCGGCGGGCCGCCGAGGACTGCTTCCGCGCCGCCCTCGACGCGCTTCCCCGGCTGGGCGCCGGCCCCGGCCTGATCGCGGACGTGGACGCCTTCGCCGACCGCCACGTGAGCACCGGCCGCTCCCCCGCCGCCGACCTGCTCGCGCGCGCACGAGACACCGGCCCGCCCCTGCCCGCCTGGCTCGGTGAGGAGGTCCCGGCATGACGGGCCTCAAGGAACGGATCGCCACCGAACTGGAGGAGGGACGGAGCCGGTCCCTCGCCTACACCGACGCCGACGACGAGGTGCTGGTGCGCCAGCACTCCACGCTCATGTCGCCTCTGGTGTGGGACCTGGCCCACGTCGGCAACTACGAGGAGCTGTGGGTACTGCGGGAGGTCGGCGGCCTCATTCCGCTGCGCCCGGAGATCGACAAGCTTTACGACGCGTTCGCGCATCCGCGCAGGGACCGCCCGAGCCTGCCCCTGCTCGGCCCGGCCGAGGCCCGCCGTTACATCGCCGGCGTGCGCGGCCGAGTCCTGGACGTGCTGGACACCGTGGACCTGCGCGACCCCGACCCGCTGCGATCGGACGGCTTCGTGTTCGGGCTCGTCCTGCAGCACGAGCACCAGCACGACGAGACGATGCTGGCGACCCTGCAGCTGTCGAGGCGTCCGGGCCTGGTGCGCGACGGAAGGCTGCCCCCGGGACGGCCGGGGGGCGCGGGCGAGGTGCTCGTCCCTGCCGGGCCGTTCCGCGCGGGGACCGCCACCCTGCCCTGGGCCTACGACAACGAGAGGCCCGCCCACCAGGTCGACCTGCCCGCCTACTGGATCGACCGGTTCCCGGTGAGCAACGGCGACTACGCCGCCTTCATCGAGGACGGGGGGTACGCCGACCCCCGCTGGTGGGACCCGGACGGCTGGCGCTGGCGTGAGGAGAAGGCCGTGCCGGCACCGTTGTTCTGGACCCTGGAGGCCGGCACGTGGTGGCGTACCCGCTTCGGGCGCGCGGAGCCGGTGCCCATGGCCGAGCCGGTACAGCACGTGAGCTGGTACGAGGCGGACGCCTATGCGCGCTGGGCGGGCAGGAGGCTGCCCAGCGAGGCCGAATGGGAGAAGGCCTGCGGCTGGGACCTCGCGGCCGGCCGGGCGCGCGGCTACCCGTGGGGAGACGCGCCGCCCTCGCCCGAGCACGCGAACCTGGGGCACCTGGCGTCGCGGCCCGCGCCGGTCGGCGCCTTCCCCGCCGGAGCGAGCCCCTGCGGCGCCGAGCAGATGATCGGCGACGTGTGGGAGTGGACCGGCTCGTGGTTCCTTCCCTATCCGGGCTTCCGCGCCTTCCCCTACCGGGAGTACAGCGAGGTCTTCTTCGGCGAGACCTACCGGGTGCTGCGCGGCGGATCGTGGGCCACGCACCCGACGGCCGTCCGGACGACGTTTCGCAACTGGGACTTTCCGACCCGCCGGCAGATCTTCGCGGGGTTCCGCTGCGCGCGCACGGCGACCGCGGAGGAGGCCTAGGTGTGCCGGCACGCGGCGTGGCTGGGCGTTCCCCGCACGCTCGCGTCGCTGGTCCTGGAACCGGGGAACGGCCTGCTCGCGCAGTCCTACGCCCCGCGCCTGCAGCGGTGCGGCGCCGTCAACGCCGACGGCTTCGGCGTCGGCTGGTACGACGAGCGGTGGGAGCGGCCGGTGCGCTACCGCCGGACCATCCCGATCTGGACGGACGCGAACCTGCCCGGGCTCGCCGCCGCCGCCCGGTCGGCCTGCCTGATGGCCGCAGTGCGCTCCGCGAGCCCCGGCATGCCGATCGAGGAGACCGCCACCGCGCCCTTCACCGACGGTCCCTGGCTGTTCAGCCACAACGGCCGGGTGGCGCGCGAGGCGGTCCGGCCGCTCGCCGAGGGCCGTGAGCCCGAGAGCTCGTGCGACTCGGCGTGGCTGGCGGCGGCGGTGTTCGCGCGGCTCGGCGCTGGCACCGCACCGCCCGACGCGGTCGCGGAGGTGGTGACGGCCTCGGCGCGAGAGGACCCCGGCGCCCGGCTCAACGTGCTCCTCACCGACGGGGAGACGGTGGCCGCCACCGCCTGGAACGAGACCCTGTTCCTGCGCCTCGGCGAGGGCGTGCTCCTCGCCAGCGAGCCCCTGGACGACGGGCCGGGGTGGGGCGCCGTGCCCGACCGGCACCTGGTGCTGGCCACTCCGGACGGCGTCCTCGTCCAGCCACTCTGACCCGCTCCACCGCCACCGGCGCCGCTCACCGCTCCACCGCTCCACCAGCACCCAACCGCCACCGCCGGCACTCCACCGTCACCGCCAGCACTCCACCGTCACCGGCGGCACTCCACCGTCACCGCCGGCACTCCACCGCTTCCCGCTCCACCGCTTCCCGCTCCACCGCTTCCCGCACCACCGCCCACCGCTTCCCGCTCCACCGCTTCCCGCACCACCGCCCACCGCTTCACGGCCCTCCGCCTCCAGCCACCGCCCACCGTCACCGTTCCACCGTCACACCAGGAGGCCCGCGTGTCCGTCACACAGATTCCGCTGCCGTTCCTGTACACGGTCAACCACCTCGGCCCCGACTACCTGCGCAGGGCCCTCGCCGGCGACGTCCGTACCGGCCTCACCTCGACGCCCAAATGGCTGCCGCCGAAGTGGTTCTACGACGCCGCGGGAAGCGAGCTCTTCACGGAGATCACCCGGCTTCCCGAGTACTACCCCACGCGCCGCGAGCTCGCCATCCTGCGCGAGCACGCCGCCGAGATCGCCGAGCTCTCCGGCTCGGAGACACTGGTGGAGCTGGGCTCGGGCACCAGCGAGAAGACCGTCCTGCTCCTGGACGCGCTCGCCGCGGCGGGGACGCTCAAGACCTACTCCCCGGTCGACGTGGACGCGACCACCCTGGACGCGGCGGCTCACCGGATCGCCCTGGCCTATCCCGGCCTGGCCATCTGGGCGGTCTGCGCCGACTTCGAGCGGCACCTGTCCCGGTTGCCCCGCGTCGGAAAGCGGCTGGTCGCGTTCCTCGGCGGCACCGTCGGCAACCTCGACCATGATGCCCGGGCGTCCTTCTTGGAGGAACTGCGGGCGACCCTGTCCCCCGGGGACGGCCTGCTGCTCGGGGCCGACCTGGTGAAGGACACCGGGCGGCTGGTCGCGGCGTACGACGACTCCGCGGGCGTGACCGCCGCGTTCAACCGCAATGTGCTGAACGTCATGAACCGTGAACTCGGCGCGGACTTCACGCCTCAGGCCTTCGACCATGTGGCGCTGTACGACGGGAAGCTGCACCGGATCGAGATGCGGCTGCGGGCCAGCCGCCCTATGCGGGTCCACTTCCGCGAGCTCGGCATGGCCGTCTCCTTCAAGGCCGGCGAGGAGATGCGCACGGAGATCAGCACCAAGTTCTACCGGTACCGCCTGGAGGGCGAGCTGATCCGGACCGGCTTCGCGCTCAGCCGCTGGTACACCGACCCCGCCCAGGACTTCGCCCTGGTCCTGGCGTTCGTACCGGAAAAGCGGCGTCACGACGGCGGGCAGGCCGGCGAACCGCGCCGTCCGCGCCGAGGCGGACGGGGCAAGGCCTCCGGCCCGGCCGCTCCGCCCGAGGCCGTATAGCGGCGGCACGCGGCCGGATCGGCCGTGAATCGTTCATGCCGAATGAGCGCCCGCACCAGCCGCGAATTCGGACTGACTCGGCCAAATCCGCTAAATACTCCAAATAGGCATACTTGGCGCGAACCCACCTGTTAACCCACCCCGGCCGCCGGTCGCGTCCCGGGGCACCGCCAGGGCGCGAGCAGCCCGTGGGCCGCCCTGGGACGCGGGTGCCCCTCGCCTACACCCGGACGCCGAGGCCGGTGCCCCGTGTCCACGCCCGGACGTCGAGGCCGGCGCCCGCATCACGCCCGGACGTCGGCGCCGGTGCCCCGCGTCACGCCCGGCCGATCACCGCTGTCCCGCAGACGCATAACCAGGAGAGAAATATCCGGTTATTGCCGTTGAAGCCTATTCATCCGGACGTTTCCCGGTCGCGCGCCGGTCACTTTCCGGGCATCGTGAAAGCGTGAGAAGCTCCTTCCGCCCCTCGTGAACGCACGCTCCCGGCAGTGGCCCCATGAACCTCGGTACCTGCCCGAGATATATGCTTTGGAGATCAATATGGCTTTTGCCGTAGCTATCCCCTCGCATGCGTGAACCGCAGCACTGACGGAGGAGGTTTCCAGAGTGTCGGCGCAGGAAAGACGGCTCTCGGCGATCGGAGAGGCCGCGGCAGGTGTCCTCCGCCACACCGACTACCACCTCGTCCGGGCCGAGGACGTCGCCGCGGCCGTGCGGCTGTCCCGGGAGGGCCAGAGCGGGCGGCGCAGCGCGGTCTGGCTCTACAACGAGGTCAAGAGCCGCAGGGTCCTGGTCGCTCTCGCGCTCCACCACGCCTTCGTCGAGTTCGCCGACCGCAACGGCCCGCCCGAGCGGCCGGTGACCCCCGGCAGCCTCGTGGAGGCACGCGACCTCGTCACCCAGTCACTGCTGCTCGTGGCCCGGTTCCACCGGGCGGAGGCGTTCCTCACCCAGCAGGTGCAGCTCGGCATCGGCGACATCGCGACGTCGGAGAAACGCCAGTCCGCTCCCCAGGGGGCGCCGAGCTGGCCCGACAGCGCCATGGGGCGCGCCGCCGCCGCGGGCTGGGCGGGCCGCGTCGTCGCCTACGCCGACCACCTCAGGCCGGTGATCGCCGCCGCCGCGCACGCCGTGTGCCTGCCGCCCGCCGGGTGGGCGCGGGCCTGCGCGGAGAAGCTCTCCGACCTCGCCTTCGACGCGCTGACGGACGACGCGGACGGGCCCGTCGACCGGCAGGCCGCCGCGCTGAGCGCCCACTGGTACGAGCGGCACCTCATCCCGCTCGCCGGCACCTGGATCAACGACCTCGACGTGGCCGAACGCACCCGGGACGTGGCCCGGCGTGCCGGAGTCGGCACGCGCGCCGAGGCCGACGCCCAGGTGAGCGTGCTGCGCTCGATCCTGGACACCGGCATTCTGCTCGAACGCGCCTCGCGCGAGGCCGCGGAGCTGTCACGGCTGCTCTCGCCGCCCGAGGCCGGCACCGAGACCGACCTGCGCGCACGGTGTGACGTGGAAAGCCGGCGGGGCCTGGCGCTGCTGCGGTACGGCGACCTGGAAGGCGCCCAGGCCGGGTTCCGGTCCTCCTTGGACCTCGCCGAGAACGAGGTCAAGGCGTACGACCGGGAGGCCGCGGCCTTGTACGCCGCCCGGGCGCGCCACAACCTCGGTGAGGTGCTGGTCGAGCGGGGCCGTCCGGTCGAGGGCGCGGAGCTGATCGGGCAGGCCCATGCGGCGCGTGCGGAAGGAGCGGGGGAGTCGGCCGGGGTGTCGCCCTCCTGGCGGCGCTTCACCCTGACCGCCCAGGCCGCCGCCCGCGCGGCCGTCCGCGCCGGCAAGGTGGTCGACGGCCTGATCAAGGCCGAGGCCGTGGTGGCCGACCGGCATGCCCGTCTCGGCGACCCCGGTGACATCAACGTGGTGGCGGCGCGCGTGTCCCTCGGCGAGGCTCTGCTGGAGGCGGGCCAGCCCATCGAGGCGCGCCACGTGCTCCAGGAGGCCGGGCGGCAGCGCGCGGACCTCCTGCAACCCACCGCCTACTGGCCCAACCACGACACGGTGCGGATGGCGCAGGTCGAGCTCACGCTGGGAGATCCGAGCGCCGTCCTCCGGCTGCTCGAACGCGCGCCGGTCCTGGACGACTGGTTCGCCGCCCACGTCTCGTTCCGCCTGTGGGCGGAGGCCCGGACGGCCCACGCGCTGGCGATGGCCCTCGGGGACGACGTCGGCACCGCGCTGAGCGGGCTGCGGGAGCTGGCGGACCTCCTGGCGCCGGCACCGGCCGACGGGCTGGTCCTGTCCGTCGCCCGCGCCCTCGCGGAGGTCCAGCTCTGGAGCGGCGATCCGGCGGCGGCCCCCGCCACCCTGAAGCGGGTCCGCGCGGCCGAGACCGAACCCGGCGACCCCCCCGGACGGGCGCGGACGCTGCTGCTGGCCGCCCGCTGCGAGGACGCGCGCGGCGATGACAAGGCCGCCGAGCGCCACCGCGCCGCGCTGGAGGCACTGAAGGACAGCGGGGTCGACGCCCAGCACCCGCTCCTGCTCGAAGGGCGGTACGACGCGGCCGCCCATCGGTTCGAGACCGGGCGGTTCGACGGGCTGGACGAGCTTCTGGCCCCCCTGCTCAAGCGTGCGCCCCTCGCCCACGGCCGGCCACCGCTCGGGGACGGGCACCCCCTGCTGCTCAAGGCCGTCACGCTGGCCGACAGGAGCGGCGCCGTCCACCTTCCCCGGGCGCCCCGCCAGGTCCTGTGGGAGGACGCGTGACCGGCTCAGGGCGCGCCGTTCTCCGAGAGGGTGCTGCGTAGGCCGCGTACGGCGCAGTTGACGCGTTCCAGCGTCTCCTCGTCGGCGAGTTCGGGGTGGTGCCGCATCGGGCTCCCCGCGCGGACGCCGTCGGCGATGTCGTCCAGCGAGCTCGCCGCTGCCCGCACCGCCTCCTTCGAGGGCGCCCGCGCGCCATGGTCGGTACGGGCGACGGTGGCGGCGGTCGCGTCGGCCACGTGCTCCAGCGCGGTCATCGCGGGCAGCCAGGTGGTGACGCGCCTGCTCACCACGGAGGGCTCGGTCACCGCCCGCTGGAACACCGTGCGCAGGTCGGCCAGCGCGTCGAACACCTTGCGGTGCAGCAGCGCGCGTTGCGGATCATCCCGGTCGAAGGCGTGCCTGAGGTAGCTCGCCGTGGCCGACACCGCGTCGGCGAAGCGCGGCCCCACCGGCGCGTGCCAGCTCGCCGGCCAGGGCAGGTAGCCGAAGACCAGCACGATGGCGCAACCGACGAGGGTGTCCACCAGGCGGATCTCCGCCAGCTTCGGACCCGCGCCGGTCAGCAGGTCGACCAGCAGCACGACCAGCGGCACCTGGAAGGTCGACATCAGGCCCCAGTTGCGCTGCTGCCCGTATGGCAGGAGGGCGGCGAAGATCGCTACGGGAATCAGGATCGCGGGCCCGTAGGGGACCGCGTAGAGGACCACGGTGCCGATCACCGCGCCGACGACGGTGCCGAGCCCGCGCTGCAGGGCCCGCGCGAAGACCGATCCGAAGTCGGGTTTGAGCACCAGGGCGACGGTGAGCATCGTCCAGTAGGACCGCTGCATCCAGTGCAACTCGCTGAGCACCGCCGCGGCTCCCATGCAGAGCCCCAGCCTGATCGTGTAGTCCCGGATGAGGTGGCCCGACCGCATCTGCGCCCAGACCCCCATCAGCCGGGCACCGTATCCGACGGGCTCGTAGGGCGGCCGCTCGGTGGTGACCTCGCGTCCGGACACCAGTTCCACGGCCGCCTGCGCCGCCGAGCACAGGGCCCGCAGGGCGGGTGAGCCGGCCTCGCACCGCAGGGGCGCGGAAGGCGGGTCGCCGCCGGCGAGGACGTTCTCCACCGCACGCGCGGCCTCCGCGATCTCCGGGGGCGGTTCGCGGCCCTCCTGCTCCACCGAGATCAGGGCGTTGCGCATCTGGGCGGCCTGGTTCAGCAGGGCTATCAGCCGGGTCCGCTCGGTGTCCTGCCCGGCCGCGGCCGAGCGGGCGCCGAGCACGGTGTCGTAGGCGATCTTCAGCGCGCCGTCGAACGCCGCCAGGCGGGCGGCCCTGTCGGTGCCGAACTCCTCGACGAGGTGGCCGAGTTCGCGGTAGACCTGCGCGACCGCGGCCTCCTCAGGGGCTCGGGGACGCAGCGGCCAGCCGGCGAGGGAGAGGACGAGCGCCCATGACGCCCCCGACAGGTAGGCGAGGGCGCCGGTGAGCGGCGTCTCGGGGTACGGGACCCCCAGGCTGATCACCGTCATCACCAGGAGTTGCAGCGCGCCCTGCGAGCCCGCGGCCCCTGCGGTGCTGATCAGGGCGGAGATCACCGAGACGGCGACCACGACCAGGACCGTCCACCAGCCGAGCCCGCGTGCCGCGTGGCCGACCACGTATCCCACCGCGCCGCCGATCCCGGCCGAGGCGCCGCGGATGATCCGGGACCGGTACGACCCGCCCCGGTCGGCCAGCGACGCGGCCATGGCGCCCATGGACGGCAGCAGGCCGATGGTGATCCGCCCGGCGGCCAGGCCGACGATCAGGGGGGTGGTGACGGCGGCGGTGACGCGCAGCATCGCCCCCCAGCGGGGACTGGCCTGAACCGGCCGCAGTGTCTCCACCAGCCAGCCGGGGGCCACGTCGGCCAGCCGGTCGGCGGGACGCCGGAACAGTCCGCGCATGCGTGCGGCGCTCAGCGCACCAGCTTGTCCAGGCGGATTGGCAGATCCCGGATCCGGATGCCGGTGGCGTGGTGGACGGCGTTGGCCACGGCGGCGGCGGTGCCCACGATGCCGATCTCGCCGATGCCCTTGGCGCCCATGGGGTTGAGGTGGGGGTCCTCCTCCTCCAGCCACACCGCCTCGATGTCCCGCACGTCGGCGTTGGCCGCGATGTGGTACTGGGCGAGGTCGCGGTTGAGGTAGTCGCCGAACTCGCGGTCCATGATGCTTTCCTCCAGAAGGGCCATCGACAGCCCCATGGTCATCCCTCCGATGAACTGCGAGCGCGCGGTCTTCGGATTGAGGATCCGGCCCGCCGCGAACACGCCCAGCAGCCGCAGCACCCGCGTCTCCCCCGTGTCCGGGTCCACGCCGACCTCGGCGAACTGCGCCCCGTAGGCATGGCGCGCGAACTTCGCCTCCTCGCGGACCTCCTTGGTGGTGTCGGCGCTCGACTCCACTCCCGTGGGCGGCACGACGCCGCCCCTGCGCTCCAGCTCCTCCATCAGCGCCTCGCAGGCCCGGACCACGGCCGTGCCCCACGAGGCGCTGCCCATCGACCCGCCCGCCACGGGGGCCTTGGGCAGCGCGCTGTCGCCGATCTCCATCCTGACCAGTTCGGGCGAGGTGCGCAGGGCGTCGGCGGCGATCTGGGTCAGGATCGTCCGTGACCCGGTGCCGATGTCGGCGGCGGCGATCCGCACGGTGAACCAGCCGTCCGGCTCGGCTCGCGCGGACGCCGACGACGGGGCGCGGTAGACCGGATAGGTGGACGCCGCCACCCCGGTCCCCACCAGCAGCCTCCCGCGCCGCCTGGTCCCCGGCTCCGGGTCTCGGGCGGCCCAGCCGAAGCGCCGGGCGCCCTCGCGCAGGCAGGCGACCAGGTTCCTTGAGCTGAACGGCAGGCCGGTGTCGGGGTCGGTCGCGGGCTCGTTGCGCACGCGCAGCTCCACCGGGTCGACGCCGCAGGCGATCGCCAGCTCGTCCATCGCCGACTCCAGCGCGAACATGCCCGGAGCCTCGCCGGGCGCCCGCATGTACGTGGGCGTGGGGACGTCGAGACGCACGAGCCGGTGGGTGGTGCGCCGGTGCGGGGCCGCGTACATCGTCCGTGACGCCGCGGCCGCCTGCTCGGCGAACTCCGCGAGGGTGGAGCTCTGCTCGTACGCGTCGTGCGTGATCGCGATCAGCCGCCCGTCGCGCTCGGCGCCGAGCCGCACACGCTGGACGGTCGGGGTGCGGTAGCCCGTGACGGCGAACATCTGCCTGCGGGTCACCGCGAGCTTGACCGGACGGCCGACCTGCTTGGCGGCGAGCGCGGCGAGGACGACGTGAGGGTGGACGTCGATCTTCGATCCGAAGCCGCCGCCGACATAGGGGGAGATCACCCGCACCTGGGCGGGCGGCATGCCGAACAGCGGCGCGACGACCCTGCGCAGCGCCGAGGCGCCCTGGGTCGAGTCGTGGAGCGTCAGCCCCTCGCTGTCCCAGACGGCGACCGTGGCGTGCGGCTCGATGGGATTGTGGTGCTCCGCCGGCGTGCTGTACGTCGCGTCCACGTGCACCGGGGCCGTGGCCAGTGCGGTGTCGGGGTCACCGCGCTCGGTGTCGGCCCGAAGGTCGGGGTTGACGTGGTCGGGCCGGTACATGCGGGGATGGTCGGGGCGCAGGACGACGTCGTGCTCCTCCTGCGCGTACTCGACGCGCAGCAGCCCGGCCGCCTCCCTGGCGTCCTCGTAGGTCTCGGCGACCACGACCGCGATGTACTGACCGCGGTAGGCCACCCGCCGGGACTGCAGGAGTGCGAGCTCGGCGTCGTCGCAGGGCGCGAGCCGGGGCGCGTTGGCGTGCCAGATCGCGGCGATCACCCCGGGCTGCTTGAGCACGGCGTCGACGGCGACGTCGACGATCTCCCCCCGGGCGATCGTCGCCTGGACCGGGACGGCGTAGACCAGGTCACGGGGGCTGTACTCGTAGGCGTATCTGGCCTGGCCGGTGACCTTCTCCAGCGAGTCCACCCGGTCGAGCGCCGAGCCGACATACCTCGTACCGGTGGTGGTGGTCATCGTGTCTCCACGAGGTCGGCGAGCACGCGAATCATGACATTTCGCGCAAGTGGCACCTTGAACCGGTTGAGTGGCAGTGGCCGGGCGCCCGCCAGTTCGGCGCCGGCCGCGCGCGCGAACTCGGCCTCCGTCGCCGGTGAGCCGCGCAGGGCGGCCTCGGCCGCCTCGGCCCGCCACGGCACGTGCGCCACCGCACCGAGGGCGATGCGGCAGTCGCGCACCACCCCGCCGGCGATGTCCAGCGCCGCCGCCACCGACACCACCGCGAACGAGAACGAGGCCCTGTCCTTCACCTTCAGGTACCGGGAACGGGCCGCGAAAGGCAGCGAGGGCAGCTCCACCGCCGTGATCAGATCGCCGGGCGCGAGCACGGTGTCGCGTTCGGGCTCCGCACCGGGCAGCCGGTGCAGCCCGGGCATCGGCACCCGGCGCGGGCCCTGCGGCCCTTCGACGTGGACCACCGCGCCGAGCGCGGCCAGCGCCACCGCCATGTCGGATGGGTGGGTCGCCACGCAGCTGTCGGAATGGCCGAGGATCGCCAGGTTGCGATGGTCGCCCGTACGGGCGGGACAGCCCGAGCCGGGGACGCGCTTGTTACACGGCTTGGTGATGTCCTGGAAGTAGGAGCAGCGGGTGCGCTGGAGCAGGTTGCCGCCCACCGTCGCCATGTTGCGGAGCTGGCCCGAGGCCCCGGACAGGACGGCCTCGGCGAGCATCGGGTAGCGCCGCCGCACGAGCGGATGCGCGGCGAGGTCGCCGTTGCGCATCTCCGCGCCGATGAGCAGGCCGCCCTCGGGGGTCTCGTGGATCGTGCCATCGGAGATGCGGGTGACGTCCACCAGCATGTCGGGCGAGACGACGCCCAGCCGCATGAGGTCGACGAGGTTCGTGCCGCCGCCGAGGTACACGGCGTTGGCGCTCCGGCCCGCCGCCGTCACCGCCGACCGGGCGGTGGAGGCTCGTTCGTAGGCGAAGGGCCTCACCGCGCCACCTGCTCGATGGCCGCGACGATGTTGGGATAGGCCCCGCAACGGCACAGATTCCCGCTCATCCTCTCGCGGATCTCCTCCTCGTCCAGTGCCGCGGGGCGCGTCCCGGCACCGAGTCCGGGGGTGACCACGCTCGGCCATCCGTCCGCCGCCTCGGCCAGCATGCCGGCCGCCGAACAGAGCTGCCCGGGCGTGCAGTAACCGCACTGGAAGGCGTCGTGCTCGATGAACGCCTTCTGCAGGGGGTGCAGGGCACCGTCTCGGGCGAGCCCTTCGACGGTCGTGATGTCCCGGTCGTCCACGGTGACCGTGAGCGTGAGGCAGGACTTGACCCGCCTGCCGTCCACCAGCACCGTGCACGCGCCGCACTGCCCGTGGTCGCAGCCCTTCTTGGATCCGGTGAGGTCGAGACGTTCCCGCAGCGTGTCGAGGAGTGTTTCGCGGGTGTCCACCATGACGGGATATCGCTCACCATTGATGGAAAGCTGGAGGTCGACGGTGATAGGAGCAGAGGAGCCGTCATCCTGAGTGTTCGGTTCGCCCTTCACCCGCCCTTCCCTACCCCACCTCGCGTCAGGCGTATCCCAACCGGTGGTCATGATCCCGCGATGCCGGGGTCAGGACCGCGGAGCGCCCGCGGAGGAGAACGCAGGTTGGCACGTGGGCGGCGCCTGTTGTCAAATATGTTTGGTCGAAACCAGAGCGCGGCTTGAACAAGGAGGTCTTCCGGTGGGCACCTCCGAACGCCAGGGCCGCGACGACCACGACGAGCGCGACCGCCAGGACGCCGTCGGCGCCCGCATGCGCCGGTTCCGCAAGGAGCGAGGCCTGACCCTGCGCGGCCTCTCCACCCGGTCCGGGCTCTCGATCGGGTTCCTCTCGCAGGTGGAGCGGGGCATCTCCTCCATCGGCCTGACCGCGCTGAACGGCGTGGCGGCGGCGCTCGACCGCAGCGTGGCCGACTTCTTCGACGACGACCAGGAGGCCGGCGACGGTCGCGCGACGATCGCCCGGCTGCCGTCCCACTTCACGCTCACCCGGGCCTCCACGGCGGCCACCGAGTACGTCTCGGGCCAGCAGACCTACCGCATGCTGTCCGCCCGGGGGCCGAACCTCCTGCTGGAGCCCCTGCTCGTGCACATCGCCCCCGGCGGGCGGCGCGAGGACGCCTACGGGCACGCGGGCGAGGAGTTCGCCTTCGTGCTCGAGGGCGAGCTTCTCTATGAGGTCGACGGCGTCGAGCACCGGCTCTATCCCGGCGACAGCGTCCACCTGCGTTCCACGGTGCCCCACACCATGTACAACGACACCGACCGCGTCACGACGGTCGTGTCGGTGGTGACCCCCCGGCTGTTCTGACCCCACCGGCGCCCGAACGCCGCTTTGTAACGTGGGGCAGAACACCGATGAACATCGGTCACATCGCCGTGCGGGCCGACCACAGCTCGGGAAAGACGTCCCGGCGCAGGCTGCGCTCGAGCCAGCTCAGCCCGCTGGATCCGCCGGAGCCGGGCTTGGCCCCCATCGACCGGCGCACCGCCATCAGATGCCGGTAGCGCCAGTCGGAGAAGCGCTCGGACAGGTCGGTGAGCGTCTCGGCGAGAGTCCACAGCTCGTCGCCGGGCCCGCGCTCGGCGTAGATCGTGATCCAGGCCTGCTCGACCAGCGGGCTCGGGACGTACTCCGCCGCGGGATCGCGCACGGCGGGGATCTCGAAGCCCCGCCGGGCCAGCATCGCGAGCACGCTGTCGTACAGGCTGGGCCGCCCGAGGGCCCGCGTCAGCTCCTGGTAGACCGCCGGGTTGCGCCGATGGGGCCGGGTGAGCGGCTCGGACTTGTTCCCCAGCAGGAACTCAAGGTGCCGGTACATGGCCGACTGGAAACCCGACGCCTCACCGAGCGCGTCGCGGAAGGAGTTGAACTGGGCCGGCGTCAGCCAGCCGAGCGCGCCCCAGGCCGCGTTGAGCCCCTCGAAGTACCGCACGCTCCGTGCGAGCACCGCGGTCGCCTCGACCACCTCGTCGGCGTCGAGCATCCGCTGCGCCAGCCACCACTCCGAGCGGATCAGCCCGAAATAGAGCTCCATGATCTGGGTCGTCACGAGGAACGCCCGTTCCTCGGGTATGTCGGTGAACGTGCGCTGGAGCCCGTGCAGGACCTCCGCGGCCACGTAGTCGTCATATGGGGTGCCGGACGCGAAGTCCAGCGTGGGCGA
Organism: Sphaerisporangium flaviroseum; assembly: GCF_039537005.1. NCBI lineage: Bacteria > Bacillati > Actinomycetota > Actinomycetes > Streptosporangiales > Streptosporangiaceae > Sphaerisporangium > Sphaerisporangium flaviroseum. Next base: position 243,847 of record NZ_BAAAZR010000063.1, read on the forward strand.
GCCGTGATCGGCCGCCACCCGGGAGGCACGCTGCCGCACGCCCGCCGGTCGTACCCGGGCACCACCGGCCCGCCGCCTGCTCGTCATCTCATCTCCCTAGTTCACCTCCATGTTCACTTAGATAGAATTTTAGTGAAATGATGAGGCAGTGGCGATCCGGCCGTTTCGCTTTCGGAACGGAAGGTGCATGACGGTTTCGGTTTGCGAATGACGGAGCGTGACCGTGGACGCGATGGACTGGGCCCTGCTGGCCGAGCTGCAGGCGGACGCCAGGCTGTCCTACAGCGAGCTGTCCCGGCGGGTGCACCTGTCGGCGCCGGCCGTGGCCGAGCGGGTGCGGCGGCTGGAGGAGACCGGCGTGATCTCCGGATACCACGCCCGCGTGGATCTGGCCCGGGCCGGCCGCAAGGTCAGCGCGCTGATCCGCATGTCGTGCTACGGCGTGCGCTGCGTGCTGCGGGACGAGCAGGCCCTGGCCTGGCCGGAGATCGTGGAGGTGCACCGCGTCACGGGCGACACCTGCTGCCTGCTGCGCGTGGCCGCCTCCTCCATGGGGGCCTTCGAGGAGCTCATCGACCGTCTCGCCCCCTACGGCCAGCCCTCCAGCATGATGATGCTCTCCAGCCCCATCCCCTGGCGCGCCCTGGCCCCGATCGAGGAGTGAGCGCGCCGGGGGCACTCCCCGGCGCGCTGCGGTGGAAGGCGCCCGCTCAGGACGTCACCCGCGACGCCCAGGACTCCAGCTCGCGTGCGGTGGCCTTCCAGATGGGGGCGGCCGGGTCGATGACCGCGAAGTGGTCGCCCGGCCGTTCCAGGTAGACGGCCTCGTCCGCCGCCGCCCGGGCGTACCGGCGGCTCATGTCCACCAGGTCCAGATCGTCATCGGTGCCCTGGACGACGAGCTGCGGCACGCCCATCGGGAGCCGGTCGAACGGGCTGGAGGCGGCGTACACCTCGGGCATCTGCCGCACGGTGCCTCCCAGCGCGTCCTTGACCGCGTCCGAGCCGATGCGCCGTCGGTCGCCCTCCACCAGGTCGAGCACCCCGGCCAGCGAGACGGCGAGCGCCACCCGTCCCGTGTCCGCCGCCGCGCGGAGCGCGAGCTGTGCACCCGCCGAATGGCCGATCACCACGACCCGGCCCAGGTCGAGGGGGGCCTCCAGCGTTTCCAGCGCCTCGATGCCGGCCGCCACGTCGTCGGTGGTCGCGTCCCAGCCGTGCAGGTCGGGCCGGCGGTACTCGAGGTTCCATGAGGCGTAGCCACGGTCGGCCAGGTCGATCGCCAGCCCGTCCATGAGGTCGGCGCCCCAGATGGACCGCCAGTACCCCCCGTGGATCAGCACCGCCGCCCGCAGGGGGGAGCCGCCCGCCGAGGGCGGCAGCCGCAGCTCTCCCCACTGGTCGGCGTACGCGCCGTAGGAGACCCGGCGGGCGGGGCGGCGCGACCGGTGCACCGCATGGCGGATCGCCCAGACCAGTCCCACGCAGCCACGGCCCTGAAGGTGCGTGGCGCCCGCCGCCACCGTGAGCGTGCCTTCTCGCGCCAGGTCGAGCCAGACCACGCGGGACGAGGAGGGGGACTCGGCACCGGCGAGCCGCCTGGTGGCGGGACACGGCCCCGGCAGGGCGACGACGGCGCATCCGTCGCCCGCGCCGCCGAGCTCGGCCTGGAACGTCGTGACGTCCGCCGCGGCCACGAAGCGGCCCTCGACCCCGAGCGCGGCGAACTCGGCGGCCGCCACCTCCTGGAGCAGCCCCACATCGGCCACCAGATCCCGGCCGGTCACGACGAGCACCCGCATCTCGACTTCCTCCCCTGTTGCGAACTTCGGCGGCAGAAGGCGTTCACCCTGCCCGTGATCGTGTACTCAACGCCCTGAAGGCGGCCACGTCACCCTACGGCCCGGGCCTCCGGCCGGCCGCCGCCCGGTCGAGCATGGGCAGGACCGCGCTGCCGAGCAGGTCCACGCCGCGGTCGTCGTCCAGCCCGTGCGGGGTGCCGAACTCCACCCGGCGCACGCCGGCGTCGAGCAGCGCCTGCGCCTGAGCGGCCACCTGATCGGGGGTACCCGAGAAGGCGAACAGGTCGAGCAGGTCGTCGGGGATCAGCTCACCGGCCGCCCGGTGTCCCCCCTCGTCGACCAGCCCTTTCACCCTAGCGAGCAGGTCGGACGGGACGTGCGCGGTGGGGTCCAGCTCCGCCACCACGGCGAGGTACATGGCGACCTCCGTGCGTGCCCTGGCGCGCGCGGCCACGCCGTCGGTGTCGACGACGGTCACCGCGCCCAGCACGATGCCGACGTCGCCGGGGTCGCGCCCCGCCTCCAGGGCACCGGCGCGTACCCGCTCTCGGATCAGCGGCACCATCGCGGGGTTGGCGCTGCCGCCCACCTTGATCTCCTCGGCGACGCGGCCGGCCAGCGCCGCGCCCTTCGGTCCCCACGCGCCCAGGAGCAGCGGCGGACGCGGCCGGTGCACGGCGTAGCGCAGCCGCGTACCGGGTTCGAGGCGGAAGACCTCGCCCTCGAACCCGTCCGTGTCGCCGCCGAGTAGCCGGTAGACCACCTCCACCGCCTCCGCGAGCGCGGTCGGCGGCCGGGGCTGGGCGATGCCTACCGCTCCGAGCCAGGTGCCACGGGCCAGGCCGAGGTAGGCCCGGCCGTTGGAGGCGAGATCCAGGGCCGCGACCTGCCCGGCGATCTCGTACGGCGCCAGCGAGTAGGGGTTGAGGCAGGCCGCCCCGAGCCGTACGCGCTCGGTGGCGGCCGCCATCTCCAGCAGCGGGAAGATCGGCGGCTGGTACATCAGGTCACCGAACACGCTCAGGACGTCGAAGCCGTGGCGCTCGGCCCGGCGCGCGAGCCGCGCGTAGTCGCCCGGCCGCTTGTCGCTCTGCAGGCCGAGCCCGATCTCGGCGACGGTCAACGGGAACTCCTCGGTTCGGATCGGCCGGGGTCCACCACGTGAACTCCTTCAGGGTCGGGTCGCCGTCACAACGGGCACTCCGCGACATGCTCCCGCGAAGCTCACGACGGCGGGGTCGTCAGGTCAGCTCGGCGGAGTCCATCCGGCGGCGGCGGGTGCGCTCCACGCGCATCACCAGCCGCTCCTCCGGGTCGGGGCAGGCGAACAGGCAGTCCCTGGCGAGCCAGTCGCCCGCGGACAGGTCACGTTGCTTGGCCGCAAGGAAGGGCAGCACGGCGGCGAGCGCGTACACGCAGAAGTGCTTGCCGTCGGGCAGCCGCAGGTGCGCGCTCCGCTCCAGCTCGAAGCGGTCGCCGACCGCCATGCCGCAGACCGACCGCCCTTCGATGCGATCGACCACGACCCGCAGGTCGTACAGCTCCATGTCGCCCTCTTCCGGAGATTCTCCCGGCCCTCCGGTCCGCTCGGTCGTGCGGGCTTGCGGGTCCTCCACGGTGGTGCTCCCCTCCTGGTGCTCCGGTCCGCGATCGCGGCCGTGCTCCGGGTGCGTGCCCGTCACGCCTCCGGCCGTCCGGCGAGGTCGTCGCGGACCACCTCGCCGCCCTTCATCACCCACCGGACGGACCGGAAGGCCGAGGTGTCGGCCAGCGGGTCGGCGTCCATCGCGATCAGATCGGCGTACCTGCCGGTCTCGACGGTGCCGAGGTCGGCCTCGGCGCCGAGCCAGCGCGCCGGGCCGAGCGTCCCCGCGTGCAGGGCGCCGGCCGGGCCGAGCCCCGCCTGCGACATGTGCTCCAACTCCCGCACGGTCGCGTTGGTCCCCTCGAAGAGCCAGAAAGGCGGCATGTCGCTGCCGAGCAGCACAGGGACCCCGGCGGCCAGCGCCATGGCGTAGCTCTCCAGGTGACGGGGACCGGCGCCGAGCGAGCGGCGCTGCATCCACTCGGGGACGCCGAGTTCGTCGAAGAACGCCTTGCACCGCGTGACCAGCAGGGTTGGCACCAGGGCGGTGCCCCGCTCGGCCATGGCCGCCGCGACCTCGGGAGTGAGCTCGTAGCCGTGCTCGACGCAGTCGAGGCCCAGCCTCACCGCCTCGGCGATCACCGCGGCCGGTCCGGCGTGCGCGGTCACCTTGCGGCCCCACGCGTGCGCCGTGGCCAGCACCGCCGCCATCTCGTCGGTGAAGAGCTGGGGGGTGTCGATGCGCTCGTGCTCGCCGGCGATGCCGCCCGAGATCATGACCTTGATGAGGTCGGCGCCCGCCTTGATCTGGCCGCGCACGCCCCGGCGGAACTCGTCGGGTCCGTCGCATTCGAGGGTGTCGGTGCCGTCGTGCCCGTGGCCGCCGGTGCAGACCAGGGCGCGACCGGCCGTGAAGATGCGCGGCCCTGCCGCGCGCCCGGACTCGATGGCACGGCGCAGCGCGAAGTCCGCGTGGTCCTTCTCGGCCACGCACCTGACCGTGGTGACCCCGCACCGGAGCGTGCGGCGGGCGCCGTCGGCCATGTACAGCGCGAGGTCGTGGGGTCCCATGCCCTTGACGCCCTCCCCTGCCGGTCCGGGCAGCGACAGGGACAGGTGGGTGTGCATGTTGACCAGGCCCGGCGTGAGGTGGGCACCGCCGAGGTCGAGACGCCTGGTGTCGCCCGCCTGTGCGAGGACGTCCTCACTGGGTCCCACGGCGGCGATGCGCTCGCCCCGTACGAGCACCGCCGCGTCGCGGATCGGGCCCACGCCATCGGCCGCCCTGCCGTCGACCACCGTGCAGTTGACGATGACCATGTCGCCCATCGGCCGGCCTCGATCCATGAGAAAATCCGGGGTTCATGAACAAGAGCGCGGCTTGTTCACCCGTAATATAGCCGCCCGTCCCGGATATCCTGCGCCGACCTCAGCGCAACATCACCCTTGTTCACGAAATTTCACACCATGGGCCGTTTCTCACGCGCCGGTGAGTGGACCGCCGGCTCAGCCGCAGCCCTCGAACTGCGGGACGGTGAAGCTGAGGGCCAGACCCGACTTGGCGAACCACTTCTGCAGCAGCCGCTTGGCCGTGCCGTCCTGGTACATCTCGGTGATGGCCTTGTTGACCGCCTCGCAGCCGTCGATGTCGCCGGTGCGGATGCCCACCCCGTACCTCTCGTCGCTGAACGGCGCATTGACGATCTTGGTGCCGGACGTGGCGAACCCGGCCAGGATCAGGTCGTCGGTCGAGACGGCGTCCACCTTGCCCTCCGCCAGGCCGGAGACGCACTCGCTGTAGGACCCCGCCGGGACCAGCGCGACGGGGATCTTCCGCTCCTCCTTGACCCGGCGCCAGGAGTTCGACCCGGTCACCTGACAGAGCCTGCGATCGCGCAGGTCACGCACATTGGTCACGCCGCTCTCCCCCGCGCGCACCAGCGTGTCCTGGTGGGCCACGTAGTACGGCCCGCCGAAGGAGACCTTCGTCTTGCGCTCGGCGGTGATGGAGTAGGTCGCGACGACCAGGTCGACCGAGCCGCCCATGAGCATCTTCTCGCGCTGGGACGACGGCGCCGCGATGAACCTGACGGGTTTGTCGAGCTTGCGGGCGATGTAGGAGGCGACGTCGACGTCGAAGCCGGTGAACTTGCCGTTCGCCTCCTTCATCCCGAGGCCGGGCTGGTCCGGCTTGACCCCGATGACCAGGGAATCCTTGTCGACGATCGACGTGCCTGCGGCGCAGGACGCGGCGAGCGGGAGCAGCGTCGCCGCGACCAGCGCCACGGCGGCGGCACGGCGGATACGTCCGCCGCGCCCCGAGCGGCACATCCGAGTGAGCGTGACCATCACGACGTTCCCTTCAGCGGTACTCGGCGAGCCGGGGCCGGACACCGATGAGGATCAGCAGGATGGCGGCGAGCGCGGCGGCCGGCGGCACCACGTTCCACCCGCCGAGCGCGTCGTCGCCCTCGCGGACCGCGGAGTCGAACGCCTTGCGGTGCAGGGCGGTCAGGTCCACCAGGGCCTCGTCGTAGGCGCCGAAGGCGGGGCCCATGACCTGCCGCACGGCGTCGCGCTGCCGCCCGCTCGTGGCGAAGCGCCGTATCTGCCGGTCGTTCTGCTGGAACGACCGGTAGAGGCCGAGCACCTTGGTGATGGCGTCGCGCTGCCCCGGCAGGGTGATGTGGGAGGCCTCCGAGCCGTAGAAGCCGAGGAAGTCCGCCTTGCCGGGGAAGGCCGCGACCCCGGCGTCCACGGCGGCGTAGTACTTGTCGAGGTTGCCGCCGGGGAGGTACAGCACGGCCTGCGACTTGTCGAGGTACACCTGCTCGTAGGTGTCGGCCCGCTGCGGGTCGAGCAGGTATCTGCTCTCGTCGCCGTGCAGCGTGTTGCCGATGGCACGGGCGCGCGACAGCGCGAGGACGGAGTTGAACCCGTCCTCCTTGGCCTCGGTGAGGACGTTCCCCTCGTGCTGGAGGACCACCACCCCGGCGACGGTGAGCCCCGCCACCACGATCGTGGCCACCAGCAGCGGCACGTTGAGTATCCGGCGGAACCCGCGGGTCAGGAAGATCTGCAGCGCCAGGAGCACCAGGATCGCGAGCGCCCCGGTGAGCCCGACCCAGACGCGCCCCGCCTGGACGGCGGACAACTCGGCGAGATAGGAGTGCCGGACGATGGTGCCGCTGTCGAGGGTCAGGTTGTACGCCTTGGGCAGCAGGTCGAGCCGCATCAGGTCGGTGGCCTGGCGGTAGACGTCCAGGACCTCCTGCGGGGGCGCGCCCGCGGCGTGGCCCGCCTGCTCGTCGAGGACCAGCGCGCGGGACGCCAGCCGCTCGTACCGGCCGAGCCCGTCGAGCAGCGCCCGTACGGTCGTCTGCTCGGTGGCGTCGTCGCTGGCCAGGTCGGCGGCCTGCAACACCGCGCGGTCGGCCTGCGAGCGGGCTTCGTCGTAGCGGTCGAGCATGGCCTGACGGCCCGGCCCGAGCCCGCTGTCGGTGCCGGTGAGCAGCAGGTTGGCGATCTGCCCGTCCATGTCGCTCAGCGCGAAGTAGAGATCGGCGGTCGCCACGACCTGCGGGCCGGCCGTGTGCCCGATGGAGGTCAGGCCGTCCCTCGCGTGACCGATGGCGATGCTCACCGTCGTGAACAGCAGCAGGACCGCGGCCACGGCGAGGCCGACGAGGATGCGGATCCGCCCGGGAACGGTGCGCGTCCTTTTGACCCGGCGCTGCGGCGAGGGGCTCTCGGCCGGCGCCGGAACCGTGGCGGGGGCCGGCGACACGGGGGCGGGGGCGGGAAGTGTCATCTCAGCCCTTCCGCACCGTGATGACGGTCCACGCGCCGACGTGCACGCGGTCGCCGTCGGCGAGGGGAACGGGCACGTTGACCTCCACGGTCTTGCCGTTCACGAGTGTGCCGTTGGCCGAGCCCGGGTCGACGAGCCGCCAGGTGTCCCCCGGCTGGGCGAGCAGCACGGCGTGCAGGTGGGAGACGCCGGGATCCTCCGGCGGTTCCGCCAGATCGATCTCGGGCACCATGGGCCGCGAATGCCTGCGCCGCCCGATCCGTATCTCGGACCCGGAGAGCCGCACCTGGCGCTCGGGGCAGTAGGGCGGGAACGCCACCCGCGCCGCGTCGGGACCGCCCATCGCGATCATCGACTCGTAGTAGGGGCGATCGGCCGCGATCACCGCGACCCAGCCGCCTGCCGGCGCCTGCCCCTGTGCCGTGCTCCCGGAGGCGGCCGTCGCTCCCCCCGGCTGCGCGGACGGGGCCGGCTGGGCCGGCTGCCAGGACTGGGAAGGCTGGGCGGGCTGCCAGGACTGGGAAGGCTGGGAGGGCTGGACCGGCTGGGCCGGCTGCCAGGACTGGGAGGGCTGGGAGGGCTGGGAGGGCTGGACCGGCTGGGCCGGCTGCCAGGACTGGGAGGGCTGGGAGGGCTGGACCGGCTGGGCGGGCCGCCACGACTGGGACGGCGAGGCGGTCTGGGCTGAATGTCCGGAGGGCGTTGAGGGCTGCGGAGCGGCGGGCGGCGCCGTGCGGCTCCCGCCGCCGAGCACGAAGTCGAATCCGCAGTTCTCGCAGAACCGGCCGGTGGGCGGCGCCCCGCAGTCAGGGCACGCGTCGGGCGGCTCGCCGCCGGCCGGAGTCCCGGAGGCCGCGGCGGAGCCGGCGGACGGCCCCGCCGCGCCCTGAGCCGGGGTGCCCGGCATCAGCGCACCGCAGGTGTCGCAGTACTCCTCGTCGGAGGAGTCGTGCCCTACTGGGCAGATGGCCATCCTCAGGCCTCCGGGTCCTTGCGCATGCGGACGGTGCGGACGGAGCGGGTGTCGAGCGCGATCTCGTCCGCCTTGTCAACGACGCGCTTGAGGCGTGCGGTTCCCGTCGCGGGGTCGACGTCGACGACCTTGTCGAGCAGCTTGGCGGTCTCCTCGTTACCGGCGCGCTCGGCGATGCCGCGCGCCTTGCCGAGCCGGGCGGTCGCGGTCTCAAGGTCGCCGTCGTTGCGTGCCTGCAGGCCCTCCTGGATGAGCGAGGCGAGCTCCTGCTGGCCGGTGTAGTGCGCGACCCTGGGGTTGATGCGGGTGGACTGGACCGGATCGTCGCTCCACTGCGCGAGGATGTTGCCGCTGGCCAGCACCTCGCCCGTGTCGGGCAGCACCAGCTTGACCAGGCCCGCCCGCATCTCCTGCCCGACGTTGCCCGAGGGCACCCGCACGCTGACGTGGTACTCCCTGGACTCCCCGCCCCACGAGCCGGTCGGGTAGTCGCCGGTCAGCGCGTCGACCTCCGTGCGGCGGGCCGTGAGGTCCTCCAGCGACGGGGACACCTGCTTGACGAAGTTGAGCGTCGCGGCCCGGGGCGTCCACACGCGCAGCGCGACGTCGGCGACCGTCTTGCCCATCGCCGCCTCGGTCATCGCCCGGAAGTCGGCCTCCAGCTCCTCGGGCCTGCGGACGTCCATCACGCTGCCGAGCAGGGTGGAGCCGATCCTGCGCACCTCGGCGACCACCCAGTCGGTGCCCACGCCGCGGCAGTCGCAGACGAACTTGCCCGAGCAGTACGTCAGGTTCGCGTCGAACTCCGGAGCGGGCTCGTGCTCGTTCTTGCCGTCGGTCAGCAGGATGGCGTGCCTGATCGCGCCGGGGTGGGTGACCTGGTGGGCGCTGAACAGGTCGGCGGCGCGGCGCAGCCACCGGCCCATGGCGGTGCCGCCCTCGGCCCTGAGCCGGGAGATGGCCTCCTTGGCGGCGTGCCGGTTCTGCGCGTTCACCGGGGCGAGCTGTCCCGTGCCGGGGAAGATGACCTCGGCCTGGTGGTTGCCGGAGATGACCGCGAAGTAGACCCCGTCGCGCAGCGTGTCGACGGCGGCCTGCGCGGCCTTGCGGGCGTCGGCGATCTTGCCGTACGACATGGAGCCCGAGGTGTCGACGATGATCACCTCGGCGGCCTCGGCCACGGCGGCGCGTTCGACCGGGCCGCTCGCCTCGACCGTGATGATGCCGTGGACCTCCTGGCTCCCCGCGGGCAGGTACTTGTTCTGGTCCACGCGAATGGTGAAGTCAGTCACTTCTCTCCTTCGGGAATGCCACCGTGGTCTCGGCCCGCTCCCCCTGTCCGAACGGGATGACAGCGACGGTGATGTTGTCGTGGCCCCCCGCCTCGTTCGCGAGGCGCACGAGCCGGCGCGCCGCCGCGAGAGGGGGATGGTGCAACGCCGTGGCGGCCAGCGCCTCCGGCTCCGGGTAGTAGTTCCACAGGCCGTCGCTGCACAGCAGTACCACGCCTGGGCCGTCACTGGTGAACGTCGTGACGTGCGGCACGACCTCGCCCGCGTCGGCCCCCAGCCAGGCGGTCAGCATGTGGGTGCCGGGGGTGGCGTCGTCGACGGTCAGCATCGAGCAGTGGGTGCCGAGCCAGTACGCCCTGCTGTCGCCCACCCAGCCCACCGTGACCTGGCGCCCCGCGACCACCGCGGACACGTAGGTGCAGGCGGGCGAGTCCTCGCCGGGGCGGGCCGAGGCGGCGACGGTGCCGGCGGCCACCTGTACGGCCTCACGGGTCGCCGTCTCGGCGTCGTCCCCCTCGGCGAGCCGCTTGGCGATGGTGACGGCGGCGATGTCGGCGGCCGCCTGGGACGCCTCCTCCGGGCGGGGCGAGGTGGACACCCCGTCGCAGACCACCGCGACGATCGTCCCCGGCCCGGCCGGGAGCAGGGCCACGGCGTCCTCGTTGCGGCTGTGCCGCAGCCCCCGGTCGCTCACCCCGGCGGAGGTCTCCACCTCGACCTCGACGTGGTCCCGTCCCGACGGCTGGAGCATGCCGCAGTTCTCGCAGTACCCGTCGGCTCCCACGCTCGGCGACCCGCAGGCCGTGCAGGGACCGGCGGCGGCCGAGGACAGGTCGTGGCCGCATCCCTCGCAGAACGCCTCGCCGGTCAGGATGTGCGTGCCGCACACCGGGCAGGATCGGCTCACCACAAGGTCCTCGGGCGCACGGCGTTGGCCCGGCCGATGAGGGCGTGCCGGTCCTCGGTGGAGCCGGCCGACCTGGCCAGCGCCCGGTAGACCCTCTCCAGCTCGCCGCGCACTCCCTGCTCGTCGAGCGGCGTGCCGAGCAGCGTGCCGCCTCCCGGCGCGGACTGGCCGGTGACGAACCGGGCGAGCGCGCTCTCCAGCACCTCCGAGGCGAGCCCGTCGCGATCGCGCGAGTCGAGCTTCAGCGAGCGCAGCCGCTCGCCGGCCGCGACCAGCTCGGGCTCGGCCGGCGCCTGGCCCCGTACGGTCACCGCCACCGCCGCCACCTGGGCGGCGGTGCGCTGGATGGAGGTCGGGGGCACCTCGTCGAGCACGCGGGTGGCCCCCGCCCTGTCCCCCTGGGCGAGCCGGATCCGGGCGAGGCCGAAGCACGCGCTCACGTAGGACCGGTCGGTCTGCCAGATGGCCGCGTAGTGGCGGGCGGCCTCGGCCCCGGCCCCGGCGGCCTCGAGGGCGAACGCGAGGGCGAGCCGGGGCGCCGTCTCGCCGGGGAACCAGGAGTAGAGCCCGTCGAAGAACCGCACCGCCATACCGGCGTCGCCCGAGGCGAGCTCGGCGACCCCCCGGTACCACCAGAGCCGCCAGTCCCCCGGCAGATCGCTGGCGGCCGCCGCGTACAACGCCTCGGAGACCGGACGGCCGAGCTCGCTCAGCACCCTGATCAGCGCCAGCGAGGTCTCGGGGGTGGGCGGCGCGGACTCCAGCACGGCGATCAGCTCGTCGGGGTTGCCCGAGGTGAGGCCCGCGAGGAAACCCGCGGCCGGGTCCAGCGGGTCGACCAGCGGGACGGGCAGCGCGGACACGGCGTCGAGACGGTCGAGCGCGCCGAAGACCTGCCCCGTGGTGGCCGGCGCCAGCTCGGTGCCCACGGCCATGCGTTCGGGGCCGAACACGCCCGACTGCGCGGCGTGCGGAACGCCCTCCTCGGCGGCCCTGATCTCCCTGAGCACGCCGACGAGCTGGTCGGACATCTCGCCCGCGTTCTGGAAGCGCCTGCCGGGGTCGGCGTCGGTCGCCCGCTGCAGGAACCGCTGGTAGGACTCGTACTGGGGTCCCATGTCGGGCAGCGGCGTGGGGTTGCCGCCGCTCGCGGGGCTGAACGGGAAGCTCAGCACGGCCAGGGTGCGGCCCACGGTGTACAGGTCGGAGGCGACGGAGGGGCCGCGGGAGGCGATCTCCGGCGCCTGGTAGCCGATGGTGCCGTAGATCGCGCTGTCGGGGTCGTCGATGCGGCGCACGGCTCCGAGGTCGATGAGCTTGAGCTGCTCCTCCACCTGGATGACGTTGGCGGGCTTGAGGTCGCAGTAGAGCATGCCCCGGTCGTGCAGGTAGCCGAAGGCCCGCAGGATCTCCAGCCCGTAGGCGATGACCTGGGACAGCGGGAGCGCCTGGCGGTTGTCGGTCTCCCTGAGCCGCTTGCGCAGCAGGTCCTGCAGGGGCTCGCCGCCGACGTACTCCATGACGATGTAACCGACCATCGTCCCGGTGCCGGGGTCGGGATGGTTCACGAAGTTGAAGATCTTGACGATGTTCGGGTGGTCCATCGCCGTGAGGTAGCGCCGCTCGGCCTCCGCTGCGGCGAGCGCCTCCAGGTCGCCGGTGTCGAGCAGGCCCTTCATGACGACCCAGCGTCCGTCGAGGTTGCGGTCGGCCGCCAGGTAGATCCAGCCCAGGCCGCCGTGGGCCAGGCAGCCCTTGACCTCGTACTGCCCGGCCACGAAGTCACCCTCGCGGAGCTTGGGCGTGAACGAGAAGCGCTGGCCGCAGTGCGGGCAGAACCCCTCGGGACGTCCCGGCTGACCGTCCCTTCGCCGGCCCACCGGCTTGCCGCAGTCGGGGTTGCCGCAGAAGCGCCGGTCCTCCGGTACCACGGGGTTGACCAGGACCACCGCCGAGGGGTCCCTGTAGGGAACCGGGGGCACCTCGACGAGCCCCATGCCGAGCATGCCCCTGCGGGACCGGGTGCTGGTGCGGCGGGAGCCGGCGCTGAAGCTGGTCGAGGGCGTGCCGGTGGAGCCGGTGACGGCCGTGCCGTGGCCCCCGATGGAAGGCCTGGTCAGCGACCCGGAGGGCGGCGCGGCACCGGACGGCGCCGAGGGCACGGGACCGGCCTGCGGGGAGGCGGACGGCCAGGCCGCGTGACGGCCCGGGACCGGCGTTCCCTGCGGCGGTACCCCGGGGCCGCCCGCGGGAGGTGGCGGGGATCCCGCGGGCATCGACGGCCACGCGGTACGGCCGGAGGCGCCGACGCCGGGAGGGCCGAGCGGCGGCGCGCTCTGCGGCCACCCCTGCCCGCCCTGTCCCTGCCCGCCCGGTGCCTGCCCGCCCTGCGGCCAGGGGCCGCGGGGTGGTGGCGCGCCCTGGGGCCAGGGGTTTCCCGGTCCGCCGGACGGCGGCGCGCCCGCCTGTCCCGAGGGCGCGCGCGCGGCCTCGGGAACGGGCGCCATGCCGCAGGTGTCGCAGTAACCGTCCACCACCGTCCCGGCGCATCCGGGCTGCGTGCACTTGGTCATCCGGCCGCTCCGATTCGAGTGATGGCCCGCTGGTACTCCGCGACGGCGACGGTCGCCCGCCGCAGATCGCACGGGGCCGTCCAGAGAATGTCGCGCGCCGCGCCGTACAGCCCGGCGAGCGTGATGTCCTCCGCACGGCCAAGGCGGACCGCCTTGGCCTGGTAGGCCGACAGCCGCCCGCGAAGCTCGTCACGGCGGCCGATGAGGCCGCCGATCGACTCGGCGGACCTGCGGGCCTGCGCCAGCGCCTCCTCGACGCCGCGTTCGAGGCCGGTCAGGCGCTCGACCAGCTCCAGCCAGCGTCCGCCGACGGTGTCGAGCGCGCCGAGCCGGTCGCGCAGCGCCGGCGCCTGGTCGGGAAGCGGGGGCAGGTCCGGTGAGGCGATCTTGACGATGACCAGGTCGCGGATCCGGCGCGCCTCGTCCTCGGCGACGGCCACCGCCTCGATGCGCTCGGCCAGGAGGCGGGCGCGCTCGGCGTACTCCTCGCGTACCTTCGCGGCCTGCTCCAGCGCGCCGCGGCGTGCGGCGACGGCGGCGGCCGTCGCCGCAAGCTCGCCGCGGAGCGAGACCGAGCCCAGCGGGTCCGCGGTGACGGCCTTACGCAGCCGGGTGGCCTCGGCGTCCAGGCGGTCGAGCGCGGGGTCGGGCGTGCCGAGGTCACGTGCCAGGTCCCTCGCGGCGCGACGGCCGGCGTCGGTCTCGTCGAGCATGGGGAGCAGCTCGGTCCAGGCGGCGTCCACGGCCGCCATCGTCTCCGCGACCTCGCGGTACGCCTCGTCCATGCGGGCGAGGACGACGTCGAGGGTGAGCCACTCGCCGACGGCCCGGAGCAGGGAGCGCTTCTCGACGGGAACCGCGTCGGGCTTGAGCTCGACCGAGGGGCCGCTGAGCAGCGCGGTGAGCAGGGCGAGGTCGGGCCGGCCGGCGGCCCTGACCTCCTGCGCGTGGTCGAGCACCCGGCGGTAGGCGTCGAAGAGCCACCACAAGGTCACCAACCGGACCTGCGCCTGCTCCCAGCGGCGCCCGGTCTCCCCGGTGGGCGTCATGCCCTTCAGCAGCTCGTGGCTCGGGTGGCCGTCGAGGTCGAGCAGGTCACCGGAGACGCGGTCGCGTTCCTCCGTGCGCCGGCGCAGGGCGTGGTCGATCCCCTCGAGGCTCATCGGCGGGCCGGCGGCCCCACGCATGCCCAAGGCTCCGTGCCTCCCCCCGGTATGGGACGGACTAGTCCATCTACATACACATTCTTTCCATAATTCGGGGGTGCGCGTGCGTCCAGCAGCGACCGTGCAGGCGCGTATTCGATCACATACCGGTCACATAGCCGTCACGAAAGGGAAGCCGATACAGAGCCGGGGGCATCGTCGCACGTCGGGGGCGCGCCAACGGCCCTCACAGGGGGGCGAGGCGCCGGGGGTCACCGTCCCACGAGCCAGTTCCAGATGCTCCTGACGACGTCGAAGCCCACGTCGGCGACGACGCCGAGCTCGCGCGTGACGGCCTGCTTGACGAGGTGCTCGATGGCGGCCTCGTCGCGGTACTGGACGGCGTCGTCGAGCCGCGTGAGGTATTCGGCGTCCTCGCGGCGCCGCGCCTCCACCGCGTGGAGGAGTTCGTCATCGTCGATCATGGTGGTTCCTTGTGTCCGGCGGGAGGGCGGTTCCGGCGGGACGCACGTGAGGGGTCACAGCGGGGAACGCGACAGGTCGGACAGCCTGACGCCGCGCACGCCGTCCCAGACCACGAAGTTGCCGTACTCTCGCACCACGGCCACGGGCACCTCCGCGAGCTCGTCGGCGTCGTCGAGCACGCGCTGGAACCGGAAGACGGCCGTGGGCCCCAGCTTGTTCACCACGTTCACCATCAGCGGCGCGAGGTTGAAGCGGAAAAGCGCCGAGCAGGGCAGGACCCGGTGGTTGTCGCGCAGCCGGGAGAAGACCCCGGCGTGCTCGGGGTACGCGGCCACGTACGCCCCGCGCACCTCCTCGGAGAAATGCCCGTCGTAGTGAACGGCGTGCCGGTCGAAGCTCAGCCTCTCGTCCGACACGGCGAACTCCCCGGTGTTGTAGGTGCTCGCGCGCAGCACCTCACCCCAGGGCTCGATGAGCGCCTTCTCGAAGTGGGCGGCCTTCTGGTCCAGCCGGGCGGCGAGCGGGGCGCTCGGCAGGAACGAGCCGCGCCTGCCGCGCATGTCGAAGATCCACGGTGGCGGCGCCAGCATGTCGGCCTTGGTCATGACGAAGGTGAGCTTCGCGACGACCTGACGCCGCAGGTCGGGGCCGGCGTCCTCCAGGAGCCGGTTCAGGCAGCGGGTCTCGGCGGTGGTCGCCCGGCTGTCGGCGTGAACGGCCCAGATGACGACGTCGGCCTCCGCCAGCCGTGCGACGTACATCGCCAAATATGACGCGTCCGCCGCTTCCGATTCCCCAATTCCAGGCATATCCCAAAATGTCAAAAGATGGCCAGTATTGCCGGGAACGGAGATGGCGTGCGGTTTGCCGGTGACCGGCTTCAGGTCGCCGACAGGCAGCTGGGTTCCGAACAGGACATTGAGCAATGACGACTTACCAACACCTGTTTGACCCATTATCGCTACGCTTAAAGCCTTGTTAGCCTCGGCGTCACGTTCACGGCGCACGCCTTGTCTGACCTCTTCGAGCTGATGCGCGTCGAGTGCGTCGACCGAAATCTGGCCGATCCTTGCCACGGGCTCACCTCGCGTCATAGCGTTAACAATGTTTACGGCTGTTTTTGCCACCGGCCCCATCGTGGCCACTGATCCTTGCGATGACCTTGCGGGGAGGCCCGACGATTGAGAATCGCAAACCGATCCCGGCGGTGAACGTGGCGAGATTCGACATCAGGCTGCTCGGTGACGTCTCGATCCTGGTCGACGGAGCGTCGAGGAAGCTCCTCCCGCAGACGGCGAAGGCCCTGGCCATGCTCGTCTCCGCCAGGAATCCGATTCCGCAGAACAGGCTGGCCGCCGCGCTCGGGCAGGGCCCAGAATCACCGGTTCCCGATGTGGCGCCCCCGCTGTCGCGGCTGCGGCAGGCACTGGCGGGCAGCCTGCTCGACATCCCTCCCGCCAAGTGGTCCCACGCCTACGAGCTGGTGGAGAAGGAGCCGGGCTATCTCGCGGCGACATTGGACGCCGCCCGTTTCGAGGCCCACCTGCGCCGCGGGCGCGAGCTGTTCGACAGGGGCGATCCCACCTCGGCCCTGGCGAGCCTGCGGGCCGCGGCGGACGAGTGGCGGGGCGCGCCCTTCGCCTCGCTGGCCGCCGGATGGAGCCTGCCGCGGGTCTGCGAGACCTACCGCGCCAAGCTGGAGGAGTGGCGCACGGAGCTGGTGCGGCTCGTCGCCCGGACCGCGCTGCAACTCGGACGCTACGAGGACGCGCGCTTCCTGACCGATGGTCCCGTGGGAGAGGGGCATGAGCACACCACGGCGGTGTGGCTGCTCCGCTTCCTCACCACCCTGCGGGAGGACGGGGGCGCGGCGGCCAGGCAGATGCTCGAGCGGCGCCGCCCGCACGCCCCCCACGACGAGGCGCTGCGCCGCGCCTGCGACCTGCTGGCCCTGCACGAGCACGGCTTCGACGTCCGGACGCCGCTCGGCACTGAGGTGGACCCCGCCGACCGCGGCAGCCCCGCGGTCCTGGTGGGCCGCCGGCAGGAGGTCTCGCAGCTCGCGCGCCTGCTCGACCGGCTGGCCGGCGGCGACGCGGGGGCGCTCGCCCTGTGCGGCGTGGGCGGCGTCGGCAAGAGCCGGCTGCTGAGGGAGACCACGCGTCTGGCCGCCCGCGTGCGGGTGCGCGTGGTGACGGTCATGTGCCAGGACCTCGACGGCCTGCAACCGTGGCGCGACCTGTCCGGCGCGGTGTGGGGGCACCTGCGGCGCGATCTGGCCGGCCCGCCCGAGCCGCTCAGCGCCCAGGAGCGGGACACGCTCGAGAAGCTCATGTCGGCCGGCGTGCTCGACTCCCCCGCCGGTCCGGGCCACGAGCGCGATCCGCGGGAGCTGACGTTCCTGCTGACCACCCTGCTGCGCCGGGCCGCCGGCACCGGCCTGCTGGTCGCGTTCGACAATGCCCACCTGCTGAGCTCGTACGCCAAGGAGCTGCTCCAGCACGTCAGAAGGGGGCTCGGCCCCGTCCCCGTGGGTTTCCTGCTCGCCGGCCGGTCGCGGGCCGCGCACTGGGAGGAGGCCATGGACACGCTCACCGTCTTGCCGCTCACCGTGGACGAGGTGGGTCAGTGGCTCGGCCAGGTGTGGGGGCGGGCACCGACGGCCGACGAGAGCAAGGAGGCCACGCGCGTCACCGACGGCCTGCCCCTGGAGCTGTGCAATCTGACCGAATCCGGCGAGCGCCGCCCGGGCCCCGACCCGGCCGCCGCCGGGACCGGCCCGGCGTTCCGCTGGCTCGCGGCCGCCGCGATCACCGCCGTCGGCCTGGAGATCGACACCGCGCTGGTGGCGCGCATGCTCGCGCTTGCGCCCGAGGAGGCCGATCGCGACCAGGCCCTGGCCGCGGCGGGCAACGCCATCACGGGGCACGACCGGGTGCGCTTCCCGCACGACCGCGCGCGCGAGAGCGTGCTGGACGACCTGAACCGCGACCCCGCCCTGGCCAGGGATCTACACCGCAGGGCCTTCGAGGCCCTGGCCAGGCACCTGACCACCACCGGCTGGGTCGATCCCGCCCTTCCGGTGCGCATCGCCCAGCACGCCCGGGCCGCCGGGGCCGACGTCCCGCAGGAGCTGGCGGCGGCCGCGTGCCTGGACGCGGCGCGCGCCGAGCAGCGCGGGTTCGGCGTCGAGAGCGCGGTGAGGTGGGCACAGGCCGGCCTGGCCCTGCGGTGCGACGCCGCCACCCGCGCCGGGCTGCTGATCACGCTTGGAGACGCGCTCAGCGACGCCGGCGACATGGACGAGGCCGGACGCCGCTACCTGTCCGCCTACCAGACGGCGGAAGGGCTGCCGAGGCTCGCGGCCACCGCGGCGATCCGGCTGGCCCGTAGATGGTCGGCCCCCGGGCAGATCGACCAGCAGCTCATCCACACCCTCCGCAGCGCGCTCAAGGCGCTGGACGGCGTGGACGAGGAGGCCGTGGTGCTGCGCCTGCAGCTCCAGGCCCACCTCGCCAAGAAGCAGACGATGGCGGTCAGCCAGAGCGCCGGTCCCCTGCCCGACGTGCCGCCCGCCGGGGTCGAGCTGGCCCGCGCCACGCTGAGGGAGCTCCCGGCCGACGGCAGCGCCCTGGTGCGGTGCGAGGTGCTCAACGAGTGCCGCTGGGCGCTGTACGACCACGCGCACCCAGGTGAGCTCCACGGCATCTCCGTCCAGCTCCACGAGGCGGGGATCCAGGCCGGGTCGGCGTACTTCCAGAGCGAGGGCCTGGTGGCGCTCGCCATCGACCAGCTCAGGCTGGGCCTGCTCAGCGAGGCGCTGGGCACCGTGGACAACCACCGCAGGCACGTCGCGCGCAGCCCCCGCGCGCTCGGCCCCTGGCTGCAGAGCACCCTGGACACGGTGATGGACCTGTGGAACGGCGACTTCCGGCGGGCCGAGGAGCGGCTCATGGGCGAGTCCCGGCGCATGGTCGACGAGCTGACGGCGGGCCAGTCCATGCCCGCCGAGACCCTGACCCAGACCTGGATGGGGCAGTACTTCTGGCTCCAGCACGAGCGGGGGACGATGGAGGTGCTGTTCGGCACCGGGCTCGCCCGGCAGATCGAGCAGCACGGCTACTTCCCGATCTGGCGGGCCGCGCACGTGCTCGCGCTCTGCGAGACCGGGCGGTACGACGAGGCCGCCGACCGGCTCGCGGCCATCGTGCGCGAGACCGCCGGCCTGGCCGCGCTGCCACCGCATGGCTGGGCCGTGCCGACGCTCGCGGTCCTGGCCGAGGCGTGCGCCATGATCGCCGAGGCGGGCGTCGAGGGCGCCGAACTCGACGGCCACGTGCCGCTCCTGCGCCACCGCCTGGACGCCTACCCCGAGGAGATCGCGCTCGCCGGATGGCCGACCGTGCTGGTGGGGCCGACCGCGCGGTTCCGCGGGCTGCTGGCCATGGCCGCCGGGGACGCGGCCGAGGCGCTGCGCTGTCTCGACGAGGCCAAGCGCATGGTGTCGGCCGCGCCGCCGCACATGGCCCGCATCCAGCTCGACCGTGCCAAGGCGCTGCGGCTGCTCGACCCCTCCGACGCCTCCGGTGAGGCGACCCGCCTGCTGCACAGGTCACTTCGCCTGGCCGACCGTCTGGGCATGACCGGCGTCGCCGCGGCGGCCCGCGCCCTCCTCGCGGCGGACTGACCGTGCCGCGCCGCATCACCGATCGCCCTGCCGGACGGCCGCGCGCCACCTCAGCGGTCGTGTTCCACGCGGGCCGTACTGCGTGGTGTGGCCCATAATGGGCACATGTCCACGCCGTTGCCGAGCCGCTACGCCGACATCGCCGCACGCGTGCCCCGGTCCCTGTCCGACCTGCGCGGCCCCTCGACCGGGGAGGTGCCGTTGCCCCTGCGTCTGTGCTGGTCGGGGATGCGCGCGTTCGACGTCGGCGACCCGGCGATCCGGCTCGGCATGTACCAGATCGTGATCGCCGAGGGCATGCTCGACGATGTCGAGAGCTACCTCGACGCGCGCCTTCTCGCCGAGATCTGGCCGAGGCTGCGGCGCCTGATCCACTCGGCCGCCCGCGTCGAGTGGGAGACCCGGTTCCCCGCTCTGGCCGCCACGGCGAGCGCCCGCGAGGCCGAGGTGCGCGCCGAGCTCCTCCTCGCCCGTGAGGCCATCCGCGCCAGGGCGGTCTCCTGATGGAGATGCCCCCGTTCCACCAGCGCATCCTGTCCGCCGCCCTCGGCGTCTGCGACGCCCACGGCCTGGTGCTCGCCGGCGGGTACGCCATGCGCGCGCACGGGCTGGTCGAGCGGCCGAGCCAGGACCTGGACTTCGCGACCGTCGCCTTCACGCCGCTCGAGGAGATCACCGAGGACCTGGCGAAGGCGCTCGAACGCGACGGGCTGCGGGTCGAGCACCAGCGCGACAGCCCGCGCCTGGCCAGGCTGACGGTCAGCGATCCGGTCACCGAGCAGACCGCCGCGGTCGACCTGATGAAGGAGCCGCTCCAGCGCCCGGCGGTCGACATGGAGATCTGCCCGGTCGCCGGCATCGACGACGTCGTGGGCATGAAGGTCGGCGCCCTCTGCGGCCGGGCCCTGCCGCGAGACTTCATCGACGTGGTCTCCGTCGCCGACAGATACGGGTTCCCCGATCTGGAGCGGCTCGGCGCGCTGTTCGAGGAGGGCTTCTCCCTGGAGAACCTCGCCTTCAAACTGGAGAGCGGCCTCACCCTCGACGACGCGCTGTTCGCCCAGTACGGGCTCGGCGAGGAGGAGATCTTCCGGGTCAAGAGCTTCATCCTGTCCTGGTACGAGGACGTCTCCCTGCGCCTGGCCGAGACCGACGTCGACCCCGACCTGTGACCTACGGCCGCCGGGATCCCGGGTGGGCCGCGTAGCCGGCGGCGGTCAGCGTGACGGCGAGGGCGAGCCCCAGGAGCACCCCCGCGACGCCGGCGCCTCTCAGCGCCAGGGCGCCGAGGCCGGCCCCGGTCAGCAGGCACAGCACGGAGGCGATCCGGCGGACGGCTCCGGCGTTGGTGCCCCCGGCCAGGCTCGACTCGGACGCGAGGCCGGTGAGGGTGCGGGTGAGGACGGTGGTGGTCATGTCCGGCACGGCCAGAAGCCGCACGGTGCCGTTCTGCAGTCCCATGGCGACGGCGACCAGCGCGATCACCGCATAGCGCCCGGAGAGGGTGGGCGGGCCGAGCACGGCCGCGGCCGCCGCCGCGAGGGTCAGGACGGTGGCCTGCACCGCCAGGGTGGTCAGGATCCGCAGCCGGCGTGAGCGCAGGTGGACGTCGAGGCGACCGGCCACGACGGCCCCGGCGAGGAAGGCGAGGAGCGAGATCAGGGACGCGGTGGCCGAGAACCCGGGGGTGCCCACGGCGGCGAAGCCGAGGATGACGACGTTGCCGGTCATGTTGGCCGTGAAGACGTGGCCCAGTCCCAGGTAGCTGACCGCGTCGACCGAACCGCTCAGCACGGTCAGCACGAGGAGCGCCATGGGCAGCGGATCTGGTCCGGCACGGCGGGTGAGCGTCATGATCGTCTTTCTGGTCGTCCACGCGTCCTGCGCGTGACGGTAACGCAGCGGCGGGCCGCATCCGCGCAGGCACCGGTCACTGATGGTGACGAGCCGCATGGATACTGCCACGGCGCGCGGGATCGCGGCCCCGATTCCCCCTCAAGTTGGGGGATAACGGAGCGACGGCGACGGCGAAGGATAAGAGGCGGACATCCCTGAACACGCACCCATGCCATTCGCACGCCCGTAGGAGGCGCGATGATCGGTATCGACATTCCTCTCTGGGCCGCGCGGTTGCGAGCGTTGCGGCGAGGCAGGCTGTGGAGCCGTGAGGACCTCGGGGGCCGGCTCGCCGACGCCGCCGACGAGGACACCCGTGATCGGCTGCCGGCCGGGGACGATCTCACCGGCACCATCCGTTCGTGGGAGACCGGCGAGCGGCGGCCGGGCGAACGGCACACCGAGCTGCTGTGCGACGTGTACGGCGTCCAGGAGGGCGAGCTGTTCAGCGAGAGGAGCGGGGAGGCCGCCGGTACGGCGCTGTGGCACCACCTGACGGGGGTGCCGCTGCTGCCGGGCCGGTTCACCGCCGAGGAGGAGGAGCGCACCGGCCGGGCGATCGAGGACCCCCGGCGCGCCGACGAGCAGACCGTCGCCTATCTCGAGGCCCTGCTGGACGCCTACACCCGGCCCGACCGCCGGCCGGCCGACCTGGCCGGCGCCCTGTCCCCGGTCTTCGCCGTGATCCAGGGGTTCCGGTCCGAGGCGCGGCCCGCCGTCCGCCGTGCCCTGATCATGCTGTCCTCAGAGGACGCCGAGGCGATCAGCCGCATGCGGTACGAGGCGGGCGACCTCGACGACGCGCTGCGGTGGTCGGACCGCGCCCGCCGCGCCGCGGGGCAGTCGGAGGACGAAGGGCTGGTGGCGTACACGCTGGCCAGCCGGGCGGGGCTCACCGGTCCGCGAAGCGATCCCGGCGAGGTGATCGAGATCGCCATGGCCGCCCGCGAGCGCCCGATCCGAGAGCACGCCGCCCTCTCGCCGCGACTCGACGCGGTGACCCGGCTGCGCGAGGCGCGGGCCCATGCGATGGCCGGGCACGAGGACATGTGCCACCGCCGCCTGGAGGAGTCCGCCGAGCCGCTGGAGGCCGAGCAGGAGGAGCGCCCGAGGTGCACCTTCGACTACTCCTCCTCCCTGCACGACGTGCTGGCGGCGGAGTGCTTGCTGGACCTCGGGCATCTCGACGAGGCGATCGAGATCCTGGAACGCGAGCTGGCCGCGGCGGGACGGAGTCCTGCCACGGCCTACGATCTGGCCTGCCTGGCCCACGCGTACGCCGACGCCCACGAGAGGGAACGCTCCGCGCAGGTCGCGCGCCGCGCTCTCGATCTGGCCAGGCAGACCGGCGCGGCGCGCGCCCTGCGGGAGCTCCGCCTCACGCGAAGCGGTCTGGTCCCCGGCCCCCGGGGCCGCCGGACGGGCGGTGGACGGCGGGGGGCGCCGGAGGGACCGCGCTGGGCGACATGAGCGCTCCCGCGGCGGAGGCGGTTCAGGCGGGCATCGAGGCTCCGAGCTCCAGGGTGGAGGGCAGCTCGGCGCGGCTGGTGATGTCCAGCTTGCGGTAGGTGCGGGTGAGGTGCTGTTCCACGGTGCTCACGGTGACGTAGAGCTTGTCGGCGATCTCGCGGTTGGTGTAGCCGGCGGCGGCCAGTACCGCGACCCGCCGCTCGGCGTCGCTCAGGATGGCCGCGACGTCCGCCGCTTCGGTGGCGGAGCCCGGCGCCACCAGGCCGTTCGCCTCACCGTCCCTGGCGAGGGACCTGCTCAGCGGAGCGGCGTGGCACTCCTGGGCGACCGCGCGGGCCCGGCCGCCGATCATTCCGGCCCGCCGGTACTCGCCCAGCGTGTGGAAGGCCTCGGTCAGGTCGGCCAGCACGCGCGCCAGCTCGTACCGGTCTCCCCCGGTCTGCAGGAGGTCACCGGCCTGGCGCAGCAGCATGGGACGGTGCCGCGGCTCGCTGGTGGCGGCCAGCAGCCGCATGGCGATGCCGTGCACGCGGGGCGCGCCCGTGCCGCACCGCCTGATCTGCTCCTCCACGAGGCGGCGGGCCTGGTCGGGCCTTCCCAGCCGCAGGCAGGACTCCGCCGCCTCGGTGCGCCAGGGGATGAGCCAGGGGACGTCCAGGTCCCACCGGCCCATCAGCTCCCCGCAGCGCTGGAAGTCCCTCAGCGCGAGCTGCGGGTGGTCGGTCGCCAGGCTGTAGCGGCCCCTGGCGTGCAGGTAGTGCAGGCCCCAGCGGGTCTGGAACATGGCGTCCGGCACGGGCTGGTCGAGCAGCTCGTTGACGGTGTCGTAGTTCCCCATCGCGGTGGAGGCGATCACCATGCAGGACAGCGGCCCGCCGACGGCGACGCCCCAGCTGGTCAGCGGGATGGTGTCCAGGGCCAGCCGGCCGTGGAACTCGGCGCCGAGCATGTCGCCCTGGCGGAGCGCGATCTCGGCCCGGATCGCCGACAGCCGTGCCTGCCTGCTCGGGGAGTGCCTGGTCGAGGCCTCGTCGATGAACAGGTCGCACCACGGGGCCGCCTTGTCGGGCCGTCCTCCGTAGGTCAGGGCGAGCAGGGCGCTCTCCACGGTGTCCATCGACATCTCGTCGAGGCGGGAGCTGCGCAGGATGCGCTCCACCACGGCCACGATCTCCTCGCGCGGCCCACGGGTGAGCACGGCGGCGAGCGTGATGGCCGACTCCAGACGGCGGTACGAGGCCACCGACAGGATGGCGGCGCGGGACTGCTCGCTG
Organism: Sphaerisporangium flaviroseum; assembly: GCF_039537005.1. Taxonomy (NCBI): domain Bacteria; kingdom Bacillati; phylum Actinomycetota; class Actinomycetes; order Streptosporangiales; family Streptosporangiaceae; genus Sphaerisporangium; species Sphaerisporangium flaviroseum. The sequence continues at coordinate 267,748 of NZ_BAAAZR010000063.1, forward strand.
GTCACCTGGGGCAGGTGGGAGAGGAACGTGGTGTGCGAGCACCGCAGCCACGGACGGGTGACGACGAGCTCGGTGACCGTGTCCGGGTCGAGCTTCTCCTCCGACTCGCTGAGGCGCTTCAGCACGTCCTGCGCGTCGTCGAACCGGCCGTGCCACAGCAGGGCCTTGGCCAGCACGACCGCGTCGCTGCCGCGAAGGTTGCCCCGGTGCAGCGCGTCGGTCAGCTCGGTGAAGTGGCCGGTGGGGGTGCTGGGGTTGATCCGCCACTCCGCTCGCATGAGCGCGGTGGTGATCCTGACCCGCTGCTGTTCGTCGGTGCAGATCCGGCAGGCCAGGCGCAGGTACTCCACCGCGGGCTCGACCCGGCCCTCGCGCAGCGCGTGCCGCGCGGCGTCCTCCAGGACGTCGACGGCCCAGTGCTCGTCGACGTTCCCGGCGTGCAGGAGGTGCTCGGCGATCACCGTCGAGGAGCTGCCGCTGTCGTAGGCGAGTTCGGCCGCGCGGCGGTGCAGCCTGCCACGCTCGGCGGCGCCCAGCTCGGCCAGTACGGCCGCGCGGGCCGACTCGTGCCGGAATCGCCCCATGGTGAGCAGCCCGGCGACGGCCAGTGAGTGAAGCTCGCGGGTGACGTACTCGGCGCTCACCCCGAGCAGCTGGTCGAGGGAGTCGGACCGGCCGAGGATGCCGAGCCCCCACGCCACTTGGAGCATCTTCGGGTCGGCGCGGTGGAGGCAGGAAAGGACCGCCTGGCCGTACGCGTCACCGGGGACCAGCTCGTCCGGGGGCTCTCCGGCGGCCCGCGTCGCCGCCTGGTAGTCCTCCACCAGGCCGGCGGTCACGAGCGGGTTCCCGCCACTGAGCGCGTACCACTCACCGGGGAACCGTTCGGCCGCCTGGGGTCCGAGCTCGTCGGCCACCATGCTCATCACGCCCGCCTGGGACAGCGGGGCGAGCTGGACGCGGCGGCAGTGGGGCTGCCGGAGCAGCTCGGTCGGGAAGGAGGTCTCGGCGTACCGCCCGTGGGTCGAGTGGCTGAACACCGCCATGATCGAGGCGAACCTCACTCTGCGCGACAGGTAGGCCAGGCAGAGCAGGGAGGCGCGGTCGGCATGGTGCACGTCGTCCACGACGATCATCAGGGGATAACGCTCGGACAGTTCGAGCAGGACGGTGCACAACGCGTGGACGATCTGCGCGTCCACCTGCTTCAGGGTCTCGGGCTCGGGATCGGACGAGGTCACGGTGCGGGCCCCCTCCTGTAGGAGGGCCATCGCCCGCTCACGCTCTTCGAGGACCAGCGGGGCGTCCTGGATGAGCTGACCGAGGACACCGAGAGGCAGATCCCTCTCGGCGAGGGAACCCATCGCGGTGATGGGCAGCGCGCCGAGCTCGGCCGCCTGCTCTGCGAAGGTGTGCAGCAGTTCGCTCTTGCCGGCCGCGACGGGGCCGCTCACCAGGGCGACCCGGCCCTTCCCCATGATGGCGCTGGCGAGCAGGCCCTCCAATGAGGCCAGGGCTTCCTGTCGTTCGATCAGGCTCATGGCGAGCCTCCCTTGTTCCCGACGAAGATCACATGTCGCCGCGGATCAGAAGCGCAGCTTTCGGCCGGACGGTGTGCGCAGGTCCACTGAGGATGAGTCGCGTACCGTCGCCGGCCTCTTGGTGAGCTGTACTCGCCGCATGATCGTGGCGCCTTTCAATTGGCGGTGCTTGTCCCTTTTTGCTGGTAATGACCACGCTAGGCACACGCGCCTTTCACCCCCTATCGCCCGGCCATCGCCGGCCGGCCGTCCCCGGGCGCGGCGGGACGCGGGGCGCGGATGTCGATGACCTCCGCCTCCCCCACCTGCGGCGACGCGCCGCCGGCCCCGCGCTGCCGCGTGACGGGCGCCGCCTCCAGTCGTGCGCGGGTCACGGCGGAGCGCACGGCGGACAGCGAGGCCGTCTCCACGTCGCGGTCCGCGCCCGCGCCCCAGATCGTCCTGCCGTTCACCCGGCATTCCGCGTAGACCACCGCACGGGCGTCCTCGTCGCGGGCCGCGATGTGCGCGCCCGTGGTGCGGTGCACGGCCCGGACGTCGACGTCCCACCGCGCCAGCGCGCCGCGCACCCTGCGCATCGATTCCGATCGCGCGCCGCCGACGTCGAACCGCTCGCCGTCGATGTGCAGGTCGACCGTCACCCGGTCGCCGGTGAAGACGAGCGGGATCGGCAGCAGGGCGTACTCGACGTACTCGCGGTCGAAGAGCGCCCTGATCCGGTCCGCCGTGATCTCCCCGCCCTCGGCGTCGGCCCGCTCCTGGACCACGCGCACGAAGTCGATCTGCAACTCGCGCGGCAGGTGCATCCCGTGCCAGGCGCTCATGATGTACGCGACGCCGCCCTTGCCCGACTGGCTGTTGATGCGGACCACCGCCTCGTAGGTGCGGCCGACGTCGCGCGGGTCGAGCGGGAGGTAGGGCATCTCCCAGGGGAGGTCACCGGCGGGGATCCCCGCCTCGCCGGCCGCGTGCTCGAGCGCGTCGAAGCCCTTCTTGATGGCGTCCTGGTGGGAGCCGGAGAAGGCGGTGTAGACCAGGTCCCCGCCGTACGGGTGGCGAGGGTGGACCGTCAGCTCGTTGCAGTACTCCACCGTTCGGCGCACCCCGTCCAGGTCGGAGAAGTCGATGCCCGGATCGACGCCGTGGGTGAGCATGTTGAGCCCCAGGGTCACCAGGCAGACGTTGCCGGCGCGCTCCCCGTTGCCGAACAGGCAGCCCTCGACGCGCTGCGCTCCCGCCAGCAGGCCCATCTCCGCGGAGGCGACGCCCGTGCCCCGGTCGTTGTGGGGGTGGATCGACAGGCAGACGTGCCGCCTGCGCGAGAGGTGGCGGTTCAGCCACTCGATCTGGTCGGCGAACACGTTGGGCAGCGAGCGCTCGACGGTCGTGGGGAAGTTGAGGATGATCTCGCGTCCGGCCGCGGGCCGCCAGACGTCCATGACGGCCTCGCAGACCTCCAGCGAGAATTCGAGCTCGGTGTCGTTGAAGAGCTCCGGTGAGTACTCGAAGCCGAGGTCGCAGCCGCCCAGCAGCTTGTCCGCGTACTTCATGACCAGGCGGGTCCCCTGCACCGCGAGGTCCTTGCACTCGTCGCGGTTCATCCCGAACACCACCCGCCGGAACAGCGGCGAGGTCGCGTTGTACAGGTGGATCGTGGCGCGCGGGGCGCCTTCGAGGCTCTCGACCGTGCGCCTGATCAGTTCGTCCCTGGCCTGTACGAGAACGGAGATCCGCACGTCGTCGGGGATCAGATCCCCTTCGATGAGCCTGCGCACGAACGCGAAGTCGTCCTGGCTGGCCACCGGGAAGCCGACCTCGATCTCCCGGTACCCCATGCGCACCAGGAGGTCGAACATCGCCATCTTGCGATCGGGGGTCATGGGGTTGGCCAGCGACTGGTTCCCGTCGCGCAGATCGGTCGAGAGCCAGCGCGGGGCCGAGGTGATGGCGTTGTCCGGCCAGAGGCGGCGCCCGAGCGCTACGGACGGGACCGGGTGGTACCGGGCCGCCGGGGAACCGGCCGACTCCGGTCGACCGGCGAGATGCACTGCGTTGCCGAAGTTCACGGTTGTCACTGTCGGGTCCCTTCTCCGTCTGGACCGCCCCGGGCGCCGCCTCGCTCGGGACGACGGAGGCCGGACCGGCCACAAGCGCGAATACCGTCGATCAGGCGATCCTGAAATGCGTGGAATAGGAATATGGGGACAGCATTACCTGGATCTGATAAGCGTCGGTATCGTCCTGCATCCGGAAGGTCACGATTATCTCGGGATAAGCCGCGTTGAGCCCGAGCCCGACGAAGTAGTAGTCACTGTCGAATCTGATGCGATAAAGGCCGCGCTCGAGTCTCTTGTCGCGCCACTCGCTGATGCAGCCGTCGCTGTCGGTCTCGGCGTCGGCGAGATCCAGCCAGCCGCCGTTGCCGTCGCGCTCCAGACGTGCCCGCACACCGGCGGCCGATCGACCGTAAACGCCGTCCAGCGCTTGCGCCGTAATACTCATGTCCAAACACCTATCTGCCGGGCCCGCCGAGACGGACATCTCGAGCATCGTCGCGATCGCGCCACGGTCGCCGCCTGCGCGATACGTACGCGAAGAACCGTGGGGCATGGGTCTCGCATCCGGTTCCACCTCTCCTCGCGGCGCGTGCGCATCCGGGGAGGGGAAGATGCCGGTGGGCACCGGCCTTGTCCCGGCCTGCGCGTCAGAGTGCCGAACCCCGCTATCGATCCTCTTTCGTCCGGCTATTCGTGGCCGCCACCTCACCCGGCACGGAGATGTCCCGCCGCAGGTCAGACCGCTTTTCGCGGGCTTCCGCCACCGCGGCGGCCCTCGCTCGGCGCGTTAATCCGGGCAAAGGACGATAAATACCGCTATTTACCGCCTGAACTGGATCAATGCCAGGCGAGAAGCGATCCGATAAGGACCGAATGGTGACGCTTTCTACGTTTGCGGTGTTCCAGCCAATCGGCTGAGAAAGACAACGCCGGGACCAAAGAGGTCAGCGAAATGAATGCTCGCACCAGCGGCCAGGCCTTCCGATTCAACGCCACCCCCGCCCATGGCGCCCGTGCCCTCTCGGGGAGCGCCCCGGCCGCCGCGTGTTCCCCCTCTTTCACGGTGTTTCCGCTGGGCACGGGCACCTCAGCGCCCCCTGTGATCGCGGCCGGCGGCAACACCCCCTGGGGCTGAGCCGCGCGCGGCGGGTCAAGGGTGCTGTCCACATCCGGCCGCTCACGGCCCGTCCGTGCTCGGCCTACCTGGCCATTAGACCTCTAGCACTTACACGAACACCCCCAAACTGGGGCATATCTCCGCGTTGGATGATGGTGTCAAACCGGTGAATGGTTGCAGCAGCAAATAAGTATATGATGCTGCAAACTATTCATAGCCTGCCTATAGCTGCGAACCACGTATAGTAGTACGATTCAGACATAAGTGACATCGCCATAAGTGACCGGATCGCGCCCGACAGTATCCATACGCACAAGCGTTAGGGAACGGTCAGTGCCGATGTTCATACGGGGCGTATCTCCAGGACACGTGCACCTGCACCTCTCGCGTCGGAGGGTGAAGAACTTCCGGATGGACCGCAGAGCTTACGTGCGAGGAGATGCAGGTGGAATTCGGGATTCTGGGATCTCTCGAAGCTTCTCAAGATGATCGCCGTTTGGATCTCGGAGGGATCAGGCAGCAGATCGTGCTCGCCGTCCTCCTGCTGGACGCCAACAGGGTCGTCACCATCGGCCGCCTCATGGAGGCCATATACGGCGACGACCCGCCCACCACCGCCCGCGCCCAGGTGCAGATCTGTATTTCCTCACTGCGCCGCCTGTTCGCCGCCAACGGAGTCCCGGACCTCATCTCCACCCAGTCACTGGGATACGCCATCCGGGTCGCCGCCGACCAGATCGACGCCCAGCGCTTCGAAAGCCTCGTACAGCGCGCCCGGAGCGCCCGCGAGGCCCGCAACGTCAACGAGGCGATAAAGCACTATCGTGAGTCGCTGGCCCTGTGGCGCGGGCCCGCCCTCGACGGCATCGACAGCAGGCTCGTGCAGTCGGCCGCGAGCAGGCTCACCGAGAACCGCGTCACCGCCAACGAGGACTGCATCCAGCTGGAGCTCGACCTCGGCCGCCACCACGAGCTGGTCGGCGAGCTCACCGAGCTCACCGAGGAATACCCTCTGCGTGAGCGCCTCCGCGGGCAGCTCATGACCGCGCTCTACCGCTCAGGGCGGCAGGCCGAGGCGTTGCAGGTCTACCGCAACGCCCGCCGCACCATGATCGAGGAGCTGGGCATCGAGCCCAACGAGCGGCTGCAACAGCTCGAGCACGCGATCCTCACCTCTGATGAGAGCCTCGACCCGCCCCCGCCTCCCCAGGAGAAGGTGGAGATCCAGCCGCCGCAGACGGTCCCGACCATCCCGGGGATGCTGCCGACCGACATCGCCGACTTCACCGGCCGCACCAAGCAGATCGAGGACATCCGGCAGCGCCTGATGCTCGCCACCGAGGACCGCTCGCGGTACGCCGTGCCCATCATCGTCATCGTCGGCAAGCCCGGGGTCGGCAAGACCACCGTCGCGGTGCACGCCTCCCATAGCGTCGGCGACCGCTTCCCCTACGGCCAGCTCTTCGCCGACCTGCACGGCGCGGCGTCGCGTCCCACCAGCCCGATGCAGGTCCTGGAACGGTTCCTGCGCGTGCTCGGCGTCTCCGGCACCGCGATCCCTGACGGCCTGGAGGAGCGGGCGGAGATGTACCGCGCGATGCTCGCCGACCGGAGCATGCTGATCGTGCTCGACGACGCGGGCAGCGAGAGCCAGGTGCTGCCGCTGCTGCCCGGCAATCCCTCCTCCGCCGTCATCATCACCAGCCGCAGCCGGCTCGCCGGGCTGGCCGGCGCCGTCCACGTCGACATCGAGACCTTCGACTCCGACCAGTCGGTCAACCTGCTCTCCCGCATCGCCGGGATCGAGCGGGTCCAGTCGGAGATCGAGGCGGCCGAGGCGCTGGCCGATCTGTGCGGCCACCTGCCGCTCGCGCTGCGCATCGCCGGGGCCCGGCTGTCCGCACGCCCGCACTGGAGCATCGAGCAGCTCGTGAGCCGCCTGGAGGACGAGACCCGCCGGCTCGACGAGCTCAAGCACGGCGACATGGGGATCCGCGCCAGCATCTCGCTGACCTACGACAGCGTCAGCCCGGACGGCCGGCGGCTGTTCCGCCTCCTGACGCTGCTGGACTCGCAGATCTTCTCCGCGTGGGTGAGCGCGGCCCTGCTCAACCAGCCGCTGGCCACCGCGCAGGACCTTCTCGACGATCTGGCCGACGCCCAGCTCATCGAGACCACCGGCGTCGGCTACGGCGTGCACAGCCAGTACCGCTTTCACGACCTCATCCGTGTCTTCGCCCGGGAGCGCCTGGCCGCCGAGGAGACCCCCGCCGAGCGCAACGCGGCCCTGTCACGCGTGCTCGGCAGCCTGCTGTTCCTGGCCGAGGCGGCCCACCGCCGGGAGTACGGCGGGGACTACGTCCAGATCCACAGCGACGCCCCCCGCTGGCCGCTTCCCCCCAAACTGGTCGACCAACTGGTGGCCTCACCCCTCCAGTGGTACGAGCGCGAGCGCTCGATGCTGGTCTCGGGCATACGGCAGGCGGCGCAGGCGGGGTTCATCGAGCTGTGCTGGGATCTGGCCATCAGCTCGGTGACGCTGTTCGAGTCGCGTGTCTACCTCGACGACTGGCGCGAGACCCACCAGATCGCGCTCACCGCCGCCCGGCAGGCCAAGGACAACCGCGGGCAGGCGGCGATGCTGTACTCACGGGGCTCGCTCTACATCACCGAGCAGCGGTTCGGGGACGCGCGATGCGACTTCGAGGCCGCGGTACAGCTCTTCGAGGAGGTAGGGGACCGCCAGGGCACGGCGCTGGTCATCCGCAACATCGGGTTCCTCGACCGGTTGAGCGGGCAGTTCTCCGACGCGGAGGCGCACTACAAACGTGCTCTGGAGATCTTCCGCAACACCGGGGACCAGGTCGCCTCGGCCTACGTGCTGCACAATCTCGCCCAGCTTCGTCTGGAGTTCGACGACCTCCACGGCGCGCAGCGGCTCCTGTCCGAAGCGCTGGAGCTCAGCCGCAGCAGCGGCAGCAGGAGGGTCGAGGCGCAGGTACTGCACCGCATCGGCCATACCTACCTCCAGTCGGACCAGCCCGCGCTGGCGGTCGAGGTGTTCGAGGAGGCGCTCAGCGTGGTCCGCAACATCGGCGACCCCACGGGAGAGGCGTACGCCCTGCACGGGCTGGGCATCGCCCGGCTGCAACGACGGGAGCTTCCCGAGGCGGAGAGCGCGCTGCAGCGCTCGCTCATGCTGGCGAGCACCTCCAGCGAGCACCTGGTGCAGGCCCGGGTCCAGCTCGGGCTGGGCGAGCTGGCCACCATCCGGGAGGACTCCCCGCAGGCGGTCCTCCATCTGGAGCAGGCCCTCAGCCTCTTCCGGCAGATGCACATGCCGCTCCAGGAGGCACGCACGCTGATCAAGCTGAGCGACGCGCAGCGGGCCGCCGGGGACGGCGAGGCGGCGCAGGACTCGTTGATGCAGGCGCTTGCGTTGACCGACAAGATGGACGCCCCGATGGCCCAGCAGATGCGCACGCATCTCACCGAGCGAATCGGCGATCAGGCGTACAAGAACTGAAATCCCCCGGGGGCGCACGCGCGACCGCGTTCGCTTACGTGAAACTTACAGAACACACGCATGCTCGGTCGGCATCCGTTGCGCGGGGTGGCAAGAAAGCGACACCGCCGGGAGCATCCGCCAGACACCGCCGGTCCCGGCGGCGGGCTACAGCGCCGCCACGGCGAGCGCCCGCGCCCGGACCGGAGCGGTGGACCCCCGGACGACGAGCTCGGGCTCGAACAGCAGCTCCTCCGCGGTCACCGACGCACCCTCGATCTGGCCGGCCAGCAGCGTCACCGCGGCCCGGCCCACCGCCTCGATGGGCTGCCGCACCGTGGTGAGCGGAGGGTTCGTGCAGTTCATGAACGCCGAGTCGTCGAAGCCGACGATGGAGACGTCGTGCGGGACCGACATGCCGAGGCGGCGCACGGCGCGGATGGCGCCGAGGGCCAGAGGGTCGCTCGCGCAGATGATGCCGGTGACCCCGGCGCGGACCAGGCGGGTGGCCACGGCCTGGCCGCCTTCGAGGGAGAACAGGCTGCGCTCGACCACCTCGGGGCCGAGATCGAGCCCGGCCGCGCGCGCCGCGGCGGTGAAGGCCTTGAGCTTGCGCCGTGAGGGGACGTGGTCTTCCGGGCCGAGCACCAGGCCGACGCGCTCGTGCCCGAGCGAGGTCAGGTGGCCGAACGCCTGCTCGACCGCCACCTCGTCGTCGGTCGCCACGCAGGGAAAGCCCAGCGCCTGGCTCGCCGCGTTGACCAGCACGACCGGCAGCCCCAGGCCGAGGAGCTTCTGGTAGTGCTCGTGGGGCGCGTCGGCCTCGGCGTAGTGGCCGCCCGCGAACACCACGCCGGAGACCTGCTGCTCCAGCAGCATGTCGACGTAGTCGGCCTCCGACAGCCCTCCCGCCGTGCGCGTGCACAGGACGGGGGTGAAGCCGCGCTGCGCCAGCGCGCCTCCGAGGACCTCCGCCAGGGCGGGGAAGATGGGGTTGCCCAGATCGGGGACGACCAGGCCCACCAGCCGGGCCCGCTCGCCTCTCAGCTGCGTCGGCCGCTCGTATCCCAGCACGTCGAGGGCGGTCAGCACGGCCGCGCGCGTGGACTCGGACACCCCGGGCTTGCTGTTCAGCACCCGGCTGACCGTGGCCTCGCTGACCCCGACCTTCTTCGCAACTTCCGCAAGTCGACGTGTCACGGCGCAAGCATACGGTAAAAAACAACGCAAGCAGCTGACACCATCACGATCGGGTATAGGACCGCCGCGGGGGCCGCGCGAGAGGGCTCGCACGCCGGGCCGTTCGCGTGCCCGTCGTATCACCACAGCTCGCGTCCCTCTCCCGCGCCGCGGAGGGCGCGAAGCCCGGCCCCATAAGGGATCCGGTGCCGGGCTCCCTCTCCCGGACCGCTTGTCGGAGCGGCGATTTACCCGCCGGAAATATTACGCAATACCGTCGATTTATTGCGCGTGGCGCGTGGGGTCGGCCGTCTCAGTCCTTCGGTTGCTCGGACCGCCGCGTCAGCGGGCCAAGGCGGTTGAGGCGCAGCGCGAGCTGGATCTCCAGGGCGCGCTCGGGGGCCTGCCAGCCGTCGCCGAGCAGCCGTCCGACGCGGTCGAGCCGCTGGGTCACGGTGTTGACGTGGATGTGCAGGCGCTCGGCGGTCCGGGAGAGGCTGGCCCCGGTGCCGAAGTAGGTGTCCAGGGTATGGACGAGCGCGGTGCCCCGGCGCCGGTCGTAGGCGAGGACGGGACCGAGCGCCGACTCGAGGAACCCGGCGACGTCCCGGTCCTGGCCGATGAGCAGGCCCACGAAACCCAGTTCGTCGCAGCTCGCCCCCTCCCCCGCGCGCCCGAGCGAGAGCAGGGCCTCCGCGCAGCGGCGGGCCTCGCGGTAGGCGCCTGCCACGGCGGCCGGCCCCTGGACCGGGCCCGCGGCGCCCGCCGTGACCGCCGTCCCGAGCGACGCGCCGAGTTCCTTGGCGACCCGCTGGGCCGCCGCTCCTGGATGGACGCCCGGCAGCAGCAGGATCGTCTCCTCGCCACGTGCGGCCACGAGCCCGTGCCGCGAGGCGGCGTCGGAGGAGGCCCAGAACGCCGTGCGCCGGCGGGAGGCCGGGTCCCCCGCCCGGTGCCGGGCGACCACCAGGACGTGCGGCGCGTCGAGGTCGACCCCGAGCAGCCGCGCCCGGCCGTACAGGGCGTCGGAGTGGGTGATCCTGCCGGTGAGCAGGTCGTCCAGAAGCTCGCCGCGCACCCTGCCCTCCGCCGCGGCGGCGGTGCGGCGGAACAGCAGGAGCAGGGCCGTGACCAGTGCCGCGCGCTCCAGGATCCGCTGGTCGGTGCCGGACACCTCATCGGGGGCGCGCAGGACCAGCGTGCCGAGGATCTCCTGCCCCGAGGCGACCGAGGCCACCCACAGGTCGCCGCGCCGCACGGTGCGGCCGAGCCCCCGGGAGGCGGCGGCGGCCCCGGCCACCTCGGCGTCGTCCAGGTCGCCGACGGAGCCGACGGCGGCCAGCGCCCGGCCGTCGGCGTCCAGCACGATGAGGGCGCCACCGAGGATGTCGGTGACGACGGCGGCGACGTCCTCGACCCCGCCGCCGCGCACGACCAGGCCGGTCATGCGGTCGTGCGCCTGCGCCGCCCGCTCGACGGCCGCGCTGCGCGCCTGGATGAGCTGGTTGGCCGAGCTGAGCTCGCCGAGCGCCGTGCGGGTCTCCTCCAGCAGGCGGGCGTTGTCCAGCGCGACGGCGGCGTGCGCGCCGAGCGAGGCCAGCAACGCCACCTCCTCCTGCGCGAAGGGACGGGCGCTGCGGTTGGCCGCGAACAGCACGCCGATGGTCTGGGCGCCCAGCCTCATCGGCACGCCCAGGATGGCGACCAGCGCCTCCTCCTTGACCGCCACGTCGATGTGGGTCCGATGCCGGAACCGCTCGTCGGCGAAGTAGTCCGGGCTGGCGTACGGCGTGCCCGTCTGGGCGACCAGCCCGCCGAGCCCGGCCCCCATCGGCAGCCGCAGGGCCCGGAAGGCGGCCGACACCGATCCGTCGGTGACCCGCATGTAGGTGTCGCCCCGGTCGGCGTCGTGCAGCGTCATGTACGAGACGTCGGCGTGGAGCAGCCTGCGTGCGCGCCGCACGATGGCCTCGAGCACGGCGCCCACGTCACGCAGCCCGGCCAGGTCGCCCGCCGTCTCGAACAGCGCCGACAGCTCGGCCTCGCGGCGGGCGCGGTGCTCCAGCAGGGCGCGCACGCGCAGGGCGGCGAGCTTGGCCCGGTCGAGCTCGGCGAGCAGCTCCGGAGCCACGCCTGCGGCACGCGCTTCGACCAGCGGGGCCTCGAACTCGACAGGAGGAGCCTCCCGGGCGAGCAGTTCGAGAAAGACGGTGCAGCTCATGGGGTCCATTGTCCCCTTGATCACGATATATCCCCCGATATGGTCTCCCGGACTAGTGTGCGGTCCAGCCGCCGTCGATGGTGAGGGACGCCCCGGTGATCATCGATGACTGGGGCGAGCAGAGGTAGGCGACCGCCTCCGCGACCTCGTCCGGCTCGATCAGGCGCCGTATGGCGGCGGGGGCCAGCATGATCTGCTCCACGACCTGCTCAGGATCCAGGTCGTGGACGCGGGCCTGGTCGGCGATCTGCTCCTCCACCAGCGGCGTGCGGACGTAGGCGGGGTTCACGCAGTTGGAGGTGACGCCATGCTCGGCCCCCTCCAGGGCGATCACCTTGGACAGCCCTTCCAGCGCGTGCTTGGCCGTGACGTAGGCCACCTTGTACGGCGAGGCGCGCAGCCCGTGGACGGACGAGATGTTGATCACCCGGCCCCAGCCGCGCTCGTACATCCCCGGCAGCGTGCGCCGGGCGAGGCGGAAGGGGGCCTCCACCATGATCTTCATGATCGCGGAGAAGACCTCCGGAGGGAAGTCGGTGATCGGAGCGACATGCTGGAAGCCGGCGTTGTTGACCAGGATGTCCACGTCGCCGCAGTCGAGCGCCTCCACGGCCGCCAGGTCGGTCAGGTCCGCGGTCAGCGCCACCCCGCCGATCTCGCCGGCGGCCTCGCGCGCCGACTGCTCGCGAACGTCCAGGATCACGACCTGCGCACCCGCCCTGGCGAGGCGCCTGGCACAGGCCCGGCCGATGCCACTTGCGCCACCCGTCACCAGGGCACGCCGGCCGGTGAGATCCGCCCCGGCCATCTTCCCGGTGGTCACGCTCGTTGAAACCACAGCAATTGCTCCTAGATGTACGGGAATCAGGCGAGCTACCTCTTGAAAGGGACGCGCGGCTACACCGGTGACCCGACCCCGCGCGACGAGGCGGGCGTGCCGTCCGGCGAGCCGCCGGTTCCCGCATCACCTGACCGGCGAGCGGAACGCGACTCCACAAGGTGGCGGGCCGTACCCCAGATTCCCCGGCGGAACACGAGCACGATGATCACGAAGATCGTGCCGGTGACGATGCCGATGCCCTCGAAGCCGGCCGTGACCAGGTAGTCGTTGAGCAACACCACCAGGGCCGCGCCGATGGCGCCTCCCCACAGCGTACCGATGCCGCCGAGGACGACCATCATCACGACCTGCCCGGAGGTGGTCCAGTAGACGCTCTCCAGCGAGGCGAACCCATGACCGATGGCGAAGAGCCCGCCGGCCAGCCCGGACAACGCGGCCGAGAGGACGAAGGCCAGAAGCTTGTAGCGCTCGACCGGATAGCCGAGTGCCTGCGCCCGGGCGGGATTGTCCCTGATCGACACCAGGACCCGGCCGAACGGCGAGCGGACGATCCGCCACACCGCGACGAACCCGATGAGGATCAGCGGCAGGCCCGCGTAGTAGAGGAGGAACGAGTCGGACAGGTCCAGGCCGAACAGCTCGCGCGGGACCCCCTGCAGCCCGTTCTCCCCGCCCGTCAGGTCGCGCCACTGGTTGATGACGAAGTACACCATCTGCGCGAACGCCAGGGTGACCATCGCGAAGTAGATGCCGCGCAGCCGTACGGACAGGTACCCGATGGGGAGGGCGAGCACGGCCGCGAACGCCGCGCCGCCCAGCACCGCGACGGGGAAGGGCAGCCCGCTGTGCACCGCGATGAGGCCCGCGACGTACGCGGAGCCGCCCCAGAACGCGGCGTGCCCGAAGGACAGCAGCCCGGTGAAGCCCAGAAGCAGGTCGAGGGCGGCGGCGAACAGCGCCCAGCAGGCGATGTCCAGGGCGATGGGCGGGTAGATCATCCACGGCAGCGCCAGGGCGACGAACAGCCCGGCGACGAGCAGGAGCGGCCTCGCGGCCAGCCGGGAAAGGATCACGACAGCGCCTCCTCGCGCCCGAACAGCCCGGCCGGCCGCCACAGCAGCACGGCGGCCATCAGGATGAACACCAACGTCTGTGACAGGGCGGGCACGTACAGGTTTCCGAGCGCGGAGATCAGGCCTATGGCGAAGCCGGCCGCCACCGATCCGAAGATCGAGCCGAGGCCGCCGATGACCACGACGGCGAAGACCGTGATGATCAGATCTCCGCCCATCAGCGGGTTGACCGCGCGCATCGGGGCGGCGAGCACTCCCGCCAGCCCGGCCAGCGCGATGCCGAAACCGAACACCGGGGTGACCCAGCGGCCGACGTCGATGCCCAGCGCCCGCGTCAGCTCGGGCCGCTCGGTCGCGGCCCGCACGATCATGCCCACGCGCGTACGGGTCAGCACCACCCAGACCGCCGCGCAGACGACGATGGAGACCGCCAGCACGAACACCTGGTAGGCCGGGTAGCCGAACAGTCCGAGGTCGACCGTGCCGGAGAGAAGCTCGGGCCGGGGGTAGGGCTGCGACTGCACGCCGTACTCCCGCTTGACCAGGTCCTGCAGGATCAGCGCGAGGCCGAAGGTGAACAAGAAGTTGTACAGCGGGTCGAGCGGCGCCAGCCTGCGGATGAACAGCCGCTCGATGACGATCCCCGCCAGGCCGAGCGCGACCGGCACCACGACCAGCGCGAGCCAGAAGTTCACCCCGAACGAGTCCAGCAGCACGTACGAGCCGAACGCGCCGAGCATGTAGAAGGCACCGTGGGCGAAGTTGACGACGCCCAGCATGCCGAAGATGACGGCGAGGCCGAGGGCGAGCAGGGCGTAGAAGGCGCCACCCACCAGGCCGTTGAACGCCTGTTGAAGCACGGTGACCTCCAAGGGGACGGGGCGGGGGCGTGCGCCCCCGCCGTGGGCGTGCGGCCGGGGCGCGCGACGCCCCGGGACGGGCTCGGGTCCCGGCCCGGGCGGCCGCCCGGCCCGGAACGCTCAGAGCTTGCAGGCGGGGCTGGCCGGCTGGAACGCCTGGCCGGCGGGGATGGTGCTGAGGATCTTCTCGTAGTCCCAGGGCTCCTTGACCTCGCTCGCCGGCTTCACCTGCGCCAGGGAGACGTCGTGGAGCAGCAGGTGGTCCTCGGCGCGGATCGTCGCGTTGCGCGCGAACACGTCCTCGAACTTGAAGCCTTCGAGCTGCTTGATGACCGCGTCCGCGTTGTCGGTGCCGCCGCGCTGCACCGCCTCCAGGTACTGGGTGGCGGCGGAGTAGTTGGCCGCGTTGGGGAAGCTCGGCCGCTTGTTCACCTTGGCCTGGAACTTGTCCGCCCAGGCACGGTTCTCGGGGTTGGCGTTCCAGTACCACGCGTCGGTGAACTTGGTGCCGGCGAGCGCGTCCGGGCCGAGCGAGTGGATGTCGGTGATGAACATCAGCCCGACCGCCAGGCCGATGCCCTTGTCCCGGAGCTTGTACTCGTTGTACTGCTTCACCAGGTTGACCAGGTCACCGCCTGCCTGCATGGTGCCGAGCACCTCGGGCTTGGGGTCGAGACCGGGGGCCTTCAGCAGGAAGGTCGAGAAGTTGTCGTTGGGGAACGGCGCGGGATCGCTCTGGATGACCTTGCCGCCCGCGCCCTCCACGGCCGCGGTGAAGTTCTTCTGCATGTCCTGCCCGAAGGCGTAGTCCGGGTAGACGATGTACCAGTTCTTCGACCCGTCCTTGGTGACGGTGTCCCCGGTGCCGTGGGCGAGCATGTAAGTGTTGTAGCCATAGTGGAAGGTGTACTTGTTGCACTGGGCGCCTTCGAGCTCGGTGGTGGCGGCGCCGATGTCCATGAACAGCTTCTTCTTCGCCTTGGCGACGCCGGCCACCGCCAGCGCGGCCGCCGACGAGGGAACGTCGAGGATGATGTCGGCGCGCTGCCGGTCGTACAGCTCCTGGGCCTTGGAGTTGGCGACCTCCGGCTTGTTCTGGTGGTCGGCGGACAGCACCTCGACGTCCTTGACGACCGCCTTGTCGCCGTACTTCGCCTGGTAGTCGGCGACCGCCATCTTCACGGCCTCGACGCTGCTCTTGCCCGAGAGGTCGGCGTAGATCGCCGACTGGTCGTTCAGGACGGCGAGCACGACCTTGCCGTCACTGATCTTCTCCCCGCTCCCCCCGCTGCCGGGTCCACCGGCGCAACCGGCGAGCGTGGCTCCGGCCACCACAACGGCGGCCGCTCGGCCTAGAGCTTTCATGTACGTCTCCTGTCGGGTTCTACGGGTGAATCAGGGGGGTGTCGCCGCGCAGTGCGCGGCGGGTCAGATGCCGAGATAGTCGAGCAGCTCGTGCTCGCGGGCCCGCATCTCCTCGTTGTCCAGGGACTCGACGATCCGGCCCTCGGCGAGCAGGTAGTGCCGGTCGGCGACGGTCGCGGCGAAGTGGACGTTCTGCTCGATCAGCAGGACGGTGGTGCCCTGCCGCTTCACCTCGCGCAGGATCTCGCCGATCTGCTGGACGATCAGCGGGGACAGTCCCTCGGTGGGCTCGTCGCACAGCAGCAGCCGCGCGCCCATGCGCAGCACCCGGGCGAGGGCCAGCATCTGCTGCTCCCCGCCGGAGAGCTTCGTGCCGGGAAAGGACCGCCGTTCCCCCAGCCGGGGGAAGGTCTCGTACACCCGGGCCAGGGACCAGGGGTCGGGGCCGACGGACGGCGGCAGTGTCAGGTTCTCCTCGACCGTCAAAGTGGAGTAGACGCCGCGGTCGTCGGGGACGTACCCGAGGCCCTGGCGCGCCCGGCGGTGCGCGGGCATCCGGGTGATGTCCGACCCGAGGAAGGCGATGGTGCCGGAGTAGCGGCCCTGCAGGCCCATCAGGCAGCGGAGCAGCGTCGTCTTGCCGGCGCCGTTGCGGCCGACCAGCGTGACGATCTCGCCCTGCCGCACCTGCAGGGACACCTCCCGCAGGACCTGCGCCTCGCCGTACCAGGCCGACAGGTCGCCGACGCTGAGGATGGGGCCGGTTTCAGTGCTCGGCATTGGCGTCTCCCAGGTAGGCGCTGATGACCCGCGGGTCGTGGCGGATCTCGGCGTAGGGGCCCTCGACGAGCACCTTGCCGCTCTGCAGGACCGTCACCCGGTCGGCCAGGCTGGAGACGACGCTCATGTTGTGCTCGACCATCACGACCGTGCGCCCCGCCCGGACCTTCCTCACCAGCTCCACGGTGCGGTCGACGTCCTCGACGCCCATGCCGGCCGTCGGCTCGTCCAGCAGCAGCACGCGGGGGTCCAGCGCGAGCGCGAGGGCCAGTTCCAGGGCGCGCTTGTGGCCGTAGGCCAGGGTGCCCGCCGGGATGCCGGCATGCGTGGCCAGCCCGACCTGGTCGAGCAGCGACATGGCCCGGTCGCCGAACCGGTCGAGCAGCCGGTGCGAGCGCCAGAACCGCCAGGTGAGGCCGGTGGCGCCCGCCAGCGCCAGCTCCAGGTGCTCGCGCGGGGTCATCTGCGGGAACAGGCTGGTGATCTGGAACGACCGGGCCACGCCGAGGCGGGCCACCTGCTCCGGCCGCTTGCCCGTCAGGTCCAGTTCACCGAGCAGGATGCGGCCCGCGCTCGGCTTGAGGAAACCGGTCAGCAGGTTGAACAGCGTGGTCTTGCCCGCGCCGTTGGGGCCGACCAGCGCATGGACGCTGCCCTCGGCGATGTCCAGGTCCACGCCGTCGACGGCGCGGAAGCCCCGGAACTCCTTGGCCAGGTTCTGCGCTCGCAGGACGGGACCGTCCATATGGCCTCCTCGTCGCCTCGTCCGGTGATTTCGTCCAGATCACCTTGGCGTTAACGGACGAAGTCGTTGTGACGCGGAACACTAGGTGAGGAGGTGGCGGTGTTCCATGTGGCCGGAGCACACATTCCCCCGCCCGCAGGCAGGGGTCGCCCACATGACCCCCAGGTCAGAGGGGGTGCCACGTCTGCCGGCCGAGCTTATGTGGTCCGGCCACGTAGGTACGGCCACGCCTGGGCACCGGCCCTCGGAGCGGTCCAAGCCCTCCGCGGGCCCCTGTCATGGCCGCGGACGACATATCCAGGCGGCGAATTGTGGGCGGCGGGGACGTGGTCCACGTCATGGTCCGTGAGCACCATTGCGGTCACTCGCTCGACAGCGCGTCGCCCGCCCCCCATGAGGAGTCCCCATGCGATCCATCCGACATCGACCGGGCCGGCTACTGGGCCTGGCCACGGCCACCGTGCTCGGAGTGTCCCTGATCGGCCCCGTCTCCGCCGCCGGCGCCGCGGCCGGCCCCTGCGCCGGCGTCGAGCGGGTCAAGGTGCCCGGAGCCGAGAAGCAGATCTCCGCGTGCCTGGACGACCTGACCACGGCGGGCACCGTCGCCTCCGGGCACTCGATCGCGGCCGAGTGGGCCGGCCTCACCCCCGCGGGCGCCACCAACCCGAGCGGCGTGCCGGGCGCCCAGATCGACGGCTACTTCCCCGACACCTCGACGTCCAACACCGACCACGGATGGAACCACGACAGCCAGTTCGTGATCCGGCTCCCCGAGCGCTGGAACGGCGGCCTGGTCGTCACGGGAACGCCCGGCGTCCGCAGGCAGTACGCCAACGACTTCGCGATCTCCGACTGGGTGCTCGCCCAGGGCTACGCGTTCGCCGCCACCGACAAGGGCAACAGCGGCGCGCAGTTCTACCAGGACGGCGTGAAGCCGGGTGACGCCATCGTGGAGTGGAACCACCGGGTCACCCAGCTCACCCGGGCCGCCAAGGCGGTCGTGGCGCAGCGGTACGGCCGGGCGCCGCGCCGGACGTACGCCGCGGGGATCTCCAACGGCGGCTACCTGGTGCGCTGGCAGCTGGAGAACCATCCCGAGCTCTACAGCGGCGGCGTCGACTGGGAGGGGACCCTCTGGCGGAAGAACGGGCCCAACCTGCTGACCTCGCTTCCCGCCACGCTGCGCGAGTACCCGAAGTACGCCGCCACGGGCGACGCGGCCGCGCACGACGCGATCATCGCCGCGGGCTTCGCGCCCGGTTCCGAGCCGCTGTGGGACTACCACTACAAGGTCTACTGGGATCTCACCCAGCGGATCTACCGTGAGGAGCTCGACCCGGGGTACGACGGGGCCACCGAGGCGGGCACGCCGTTCTGCGCGCCGGGGACCCCGGCCTGTGACGCCGACTACGACTACGCCACCCGGCCACGTGCCGTGAAGGACGCCGTCGGGCGGATCGCCCTCACCGGCCGCATCGGGCGACCACTCATCACCCTGCACGGCACGCTGGACACGCTGCTGCCCATCACCGAGGACTCCGACGTCTACGAGAAGCTGATCACGTCGCGCGGCCGCGACAAGCTGCACCGGTACTACCGCATCGAGGGCGGCAACCACGTCGACGGGCTCTACGACGCCTACCCGGCCCTGCTGCGCCCGATCCTGCCGTGCTTCCGCAGCGCGTTCACCGCCCTGGAGGGCTGGACCACCCGTGGCGACGCGCCGCCCGCCGACGCCACCCTCCCCCGTCCCGCCTCAGGGAACCTGGCCGACACCTGCTCGCTGACCGCCGGGTGACTCCGGCCTGAGCACCACGAGACCCTCCCCGAATCGGGGCGAAGGCCCCGGTAAGGAAACGCCCCGCCTGATCGGTTGGAATGCCAGCTGACCAGGCAGGGCGCGCCGCGACGACCGATGCCCTTCCCTTGCCGAGACTTTGCGTGGTCATTACCTGACCCTACGTGTTCGTCTCACAGGAGGACATCGTGTCAGTCATCGATCGGCGGGGGTTCGCCAAGCTGGCCGGGCTCGGCGCCGTGGGTACCGTCGTCGGCGCGGCCCCCGCCGGGACCGCGCAGGCGGCTCCCGCCCGTACGACGCGCGCGCCGCACAGCGGCGCCCGCTGGGACACCTGCATGGAGGTGGCCCGTGATCTCCTGCTCGTCGGCGAGAACGGGGCCGACCTGAAGCTGCGGTACCTGCGGGTGCTCATCGACAGCGGGCTGCCGAGGGCCCGCTCCCCCAAGAAGGTGCTGATCGTCGGGGCGGGGATCTCCGGTCTGGCGGCGGCCACCCTGCTGAAGCGGGCCGGCCACGAGGTCACCGTGATCGAGGGGAACGGCAACCGGGTCGGCGGCCGCATCAAGACCTTCCAGACCGGGTTCGCCGACCCGCTGCAGTACGCCGAGGCGGGGGCGATGCGCATCCCCGACTTCCACCCGCTCACCCTCGCGCTGATCGACAAGCTCGGGATCCCGCGCCGCCCCTTCTACAACGTGGACGTACGGCCGGGGGCGACGCCGAACGGGCCGGTCCCGCCCGTCGTCTACCGGTCACGCGGCGGTCAGGTCTGGCGTTCCGGCCCCGTCAAGGGGAGGTTCGAGGCGCCCGAACGGCTCAACCACACGTGGATCAGGGTCAACGGCATCTCCCAGCGGCGGGACGAGTACGCCGCCGCCCCGGGCCGGATCAACGCGTCCTTCGGCCTCAGGGACCGCCGGACCGCCGCGATGATCCTGGACCAGGCGCTCGACCCGGTGCGCGACCACATCTCCGTCGCCCGGCCGTCGGGCCGGGTCGACAAGCCGCTTCCCGAGCTCATCAAGGGCTGGGCACGCGTGCTGTACGAGTTCGACGGCTACTCCATGAACCGCTTCCTCACCGAGCACGCCCGGCTGAGCGACGCGGCGATCGACGCCATCGGCACGCTGGAGAACCTCACCTCGCGGCTGCCGCTGGCCTTCATGCACACGTTCCTGACCAGGAGCCTGGTGAACCCCGCCGCCACCTACTGGGAGATGGCCGGGGGCAGCCGTCAGCTGCCGTACAGGCTGGAGTCCGATCTTCGTGACAACATCCGCATGGACCGGCGGGCCATGCGCATCGACACCTCCGGCCAGGGTGTCCGCATCGACACGGTCAGCGAGAAGGGGAGCGACGAGTCGACCTGGGCGTCACGGAAACGCACCGAGACCTTCCACGGCGACGTCGCGATCATCACCATCCCCTTCCCCGCGCTGCGGCACGTGGAGATCACCCCGGCGATGTCCTACG
Organism: Sphaerisporangium flaviroseum; assembly: GCF_039537005.1. NCBI lineage: Bacteria > Bacillati > Actinomycetota > Actinomycetes > Streptosporangiales > Streptosporangiaceae > Sphaerisporangium > Sphaerisporangium flaviroseum. Next base: position 288,306 of record NZ_BAAAZR010000063.1, read on the forward strand.
CGAAGCGCCGCGCCGTCACCGAACTGCACTACGACTCGGCCACCAAGGTGCTGCTGGAGTTCCGCAGGCGCTGGTGGGAGTTCGGCGAGGACGACTGGAAGCGGGAGCTCGGCGCCCGCTACCGGCCCGGCCGCGCCACCCACGTCGCGGGCGGCGGCTCGCTGGCCGACAACGCCAACCGGTTCATGTACTACCCCTCCCACCGGATCCCGGGCAGTGAAGGAGGGGTGGTGCTGGCCAGTTACGTGTGGGCCGACGACGCCTCACGCTGGGACTCGATGGACGATGCGGAGCGTTACGGGTACGCGCTGCGCGGCCTGCAGGAGGTTCACGGCGACCGGATCTCCGAGTTCTTCACCGGCCGCGGCCAGACCCAGAGCTGGCTGCGCAACCGCTACGCGTTCGGCGAGGCGGCCGTCTTCACACCCGGGCAGATGACCGAGATCCATCCGGCCATCGCCAAGCCCGAGGGCCCCCTGCACTTCGCCGGGGAGCACACCTCGCTGAAGCACGCCTGGATCGAAGGCGCCCTGGAGTCCGCCGTCCGGGCCGCCCTCGAGGTCAACGCCTGACGGCCTGGCCGCCACCCCCCCCGCCTGGTAGCGGCCCCATTGACGCGTCACAGGTGAGAGGCGCGGACATCGGGACCGCTACCAGGCGCGCATCTCGGTCCGCCTTCGGCCACGCGTCCCAATCGTGATCGATCACCGGGATTGCGGCCCAGGGCCACGGGCAGTTGATCGACTTCAACCGAATACACGACATGAGGATGACCCCATGACCACCATTCAGCTCATCCTGCTCATCGCCGCGTTCGTCGCGTTCCTTCTCGCGGCCATCAACGCCAACGTCCCGCGGGTGAACCTCATCGGGCTCGGGCTGGCGCTGTACGTGCTCACCGAGCTCATCCCGGTGATCGAGAAGCTCTGAGCCGCCGGCCTCACGCGCCCAGGTCCCGGCACGCCCGGTCCTGGGCCCGTGAGCGCCGCCGCCCCGTACTCGCCGGGGCTCGCCGGTCAGGGTTGAGTCCTCTATTGGGTATTCGTTACGGGTCGGGTATACCTCACTCGGGTGAGGATTGCCCAAAAAACCATAGTTGATCTTTAAACGGCCCTACCCACGTGCTAACTTGAGTCTTTCCAGATAAGTACGACACACCTGGCCGCCGACCTGGCACATCGCGGTCAGGAATGGCACGCCCCGGATCACCGGGGCTCGGCCAGACGGCCCGCGGGGACACCTGCCACTCCCCGGCTCCACCTCTGGACCACGTCCATGAGCAGCCGCCCGGCCTCCGGTTCTCTAGATCGACTTGCGGACGATGGGTAGGGAAAGCGCTATCCGACGTAACCGACAAATGCCGTTGGGAAGATAATGATGTTCGGTGGGGAAGGCATACGTACCGCGTATCGGCCTCCTACGCGCCGGCGGCTGGGCCTCCGGTCCATACGGGGCCGTGTCACCGCACTCGTCAGCCTCCTCGCGGTCCTTCTCCTCGTACTTTCGGGAGTACTGGCCGGGGTGGTCGCACATCAGTCGGTGGCCGACACCGAATGGCTCGAGGCCCGGCAGGAGGCGACGCTCGTCGCCGCCGCCGATCGTCTCGGACGCCTGCCGGAGCCCATCCAATCCGAGGTCCCGGGCATGAACCTCATCCAGATCGTCGCGCCGGACCGCCATGTGATCGCGTCCTCCGCCGACGCCCGGGGGCTGCCGCCCCTGAGCGACTCGTGGCCGGAACCGGCCGATCCGCAGGAGGACGTGGAGACCTGCGCGCAGCACCTGGTCGGCTGTGTCCGCCTGTCCGCCCTCCGGATCACCGGCGCGGCGGACTCGCCCGTCGTCTACGCGGGCCGGCACGCACCGGCCGAGAGCGCCACGGGACCCATCAACACCATCTTCGCCATCCAGGGGATCGTGCTGATCATCCTGGCCGTCGGGATGACCTGGAAGATCACCGGTCGCACGCTGCGTCCGGTGGAGGCCATCAGCGCCGAGCTGGCCTCGATCAACGACAACGACCTGAGCACCCGGGTGCCCGAACCCCCGGGCGACGACGAGATCGCCCGGCTGGCCCGGACCATCAACGGCACACTCGAGCGGCTGGAGCGGGCCAAGGCTGGGATGGAGCAGGCGCTGACCCAGCAACGGCAGTTCGCCGCCGACGCCTCCCACGAGCTGCGCACGCCCGTCGCGGGCCTTCGCGCGCAACTGGAAGAGGCGCAGCTGCACCCCGACGAGACCAACCTGCGCCAGTTGCTCGCCCATTCGCTGCGGGACGTCGACCGGCTGCAGTCGATCATCACCGACCTGCTGCTGCTGGAGCGGGTCCGGGCCGGCGCGCCCAAGCCCCCGGTGAAGGTGGACCTGGCGGCGATCGTCCGCACGGAGGTGGCGCGGCGGCCGGACCCGTCGAAGGTGCAGCTCCGGCTCACTCCAGGCGTGGACGTCGAGGCCGTTCACACCCAGATCGGCCGCGTCATCACCAACCTGCTCGACAACGCCGAACGGCACGCCAGATGCTCGGTGTCCGTCGAGGTGCACAAGACCGACCACAACGCCGAGCTGGTCGTGGAGGACGACGGAGAGGGCATCGCGGCCGCGGACAGAGAGCGGATCTTCGAACGGTTCACCCGGCTCGACGCCGCCCGCAGCCGCGACCGGGGAGGCACGGGCCTCGGCCTGGCCATCGCCCGCGACATCGTCCGGGCCCATGGGGGGACGATCACGGTGGGCACGTCGCCCTCCGGGGGGGCGCGCTTCGTCGTCTCCCTGCCGCTGTTGGAGACGCGCCGCTCGCCCGCGCTCCCCCTGCAGAACTCGGTGTAGCCGCCGGCAGGTCTCGCTCGCGGAACCGCCCCTCACCCGAACACAGGTGCGAGGAGGGCCATGGGTGAGGGATGTTCCCGATCGAGCGACGGCGTCGCGTTTCGACCGGTTGGGCGACGTCGCTATCCCAGGTCGGGATGGGGAAGGTAGCGGTCCAGCCGGACCAGGCCGGGCTCGGTCGTCATGAAGGTGTCCAGGTCGTCGATCTCCCAGCCGGCCTCCAGCAACCGGGGCAGGAGCGGGTGCACGCCCGGTACCGCCACCTGGACCTCGTCGGCACCTGGATGAGCGCCGGCCGCCGCGAACACCGCGTCGGCGCAGTCCTGCGGGGTGTCGCCGCCCACCGGCCCCACCTCGAGATCCTCGTCGATCATCCGGGCGAACGCGTACCCACCGCCGGTGACGTGCAGGGTCACGCCCGGTAGGCCCGCGTACCAGGACAGGGACCCGGCCCGGTCGCCACCCGAGACCCGGCCGTCCAGCATCACGGCCTCCCGTATGCCAGGCGGCTCCCCCGAATCCGCCCTGGGCCCGTCCACCGTTCCCCGTGCCTGGAACCCGCGCGGCAGGGAAGCCTCCGATGGAGAGCCGGTCAGGTAGAGCAGCGGGCACACAGGACGCATCCCCTGCCTGATGTACAGCCCGAGGGCCCTGGAGTCGTCCGACGCGAAGGTCACCCGCGGCGTGTCGGACGGCAGCAACCGGCTCAGGATCGTCCGCCCGATCCCCGAGGACTGGTGCTCGGGCAGGACGTACAGGTCCCCCAGGTGCGAGACCTGCCCCCGGCGCAGCACCCCGCCGAATCCCACGATCCGCCCATCGACCTCTCCCACGACCAGCGACCCGAACGCACGCTCGGCGTCGAGGAAGTCGGGCATGCCCGCCCAGTCGTCCAGAATCTCGAAGTGCGAGGCCACCTCCCGTACGCCCGGCATGTCCGCGTCCACCGCGACCCGCACGCTGGATTCCCCCATCGACGCTCCTCACCTGCGAACTCCCGCATCATCCGCTTACTTGCGACTCCTCCACCCGGCTTCCTTCCCCGGCCGCCCACCTTCACCTACGCCGGATATCCGCGCCGCCGACCCGGTCGAGATCGTGTACCGGCCCAGGCGAGCGTGTAGGGGGACCTCCTCTCCGGGCGGCGTCAAGCTCCGGTGACGGGATCCGTGTCCAGGCCGGCCAGGCGGAGGCACAGGGCCTTCACCTCGGTGGCGGCGTAGGAGTCCTTCTCCAGGGGGTCGCTGCAGAGCATGATCGGGGCGTCGCAGGGGTCGGAGGGCAGGCGGCCGTGGCTGCCACGCACGGGAGCGGGGTCCAGGGGGACGACCGGCATCGTGTACCGGAAGCCCAGGGCCTTGCGGGCCAGCGCCAGCCCGGCCTTGGCCTTCACCAGGGGATCCTCGGGGTTGAGGAACAGCTCGGCCGGGTCGTAGCCGGGTTTGCGGTGGATGTCGACCATCCGGGCGAAGTCCGGGGCCAGGTCGTCGTCGAGCCAGTAGTAGTAGGTGAACCAGGAGTCCGGCGCCGCGACCGCCACCAGTTCACCGGCCCGCGCGTGGTCGAGCCCGTACGCCGCCTTGCCGCCCTCGTCCAGCACCTCGTCCACCCCCGGGAGCGCGGACAGGATGGACCGTACCTTGGCCACGTCGGCGGGGTCCTTCACGTACACATGGGCGAGCTGGTGGTCGGCGACGGCGAACGCGCGGGAGGTCCACGGGTCGAGGTACTCCATCCCGGCCTGCCGGTAGACCGAAAGCAGGCCCTCCTGGCGCAGTGCCCGGTTCACGTCGACGGGGCGGGAGACGTCGGTGATGCCGTACTCGGAGAGGACCACGGTGACCGCGCCCATGGCCGCCGCGTCGTCGAGCAACGGCTTGAGCGCGTCGTCGACCTGCCTGGCCGCGGCCACGGCCTCCGGCCCCGACGGGCCGTACCGCTGGAGGTCGTAGTCCAGGTGCGGGACGTAGACGAGGGTCAGGTCGGGATTCTCCCGGGCGAGCATCAGGCGGGCGGCCTCGACGATCCACCGGCTGGAGGCGATCCCCGCCTTCGGGCCCCAGTAGGAGAACAGCGGGAAGCGGCCCAGTTCCCGGGTCAGGTCGACGCGCAGCGACGCGGGGGTCGTGTAGCAGTCAGGGGATTTGCGGCCGTCGGCGTGGTAGATCGGCCGGGGGGTCACCGTGAAGTCGGTGGCCGCGCCCATGGCGTACCACCAGCAGATGTTGGCGACCCGGTAACCGGGATGGACCCGGCGGGCGTCGTCCCAGATCTTCGGGCCTTGGACCAGGCCGTTGTGCTGCCGCCACAGCATGATCTCTCCCAGGTCGCGGAAGTACCAGCCGTTGCCGACGATCCCGTGGTCCCTCGGGAGGGCGCCGGTGAGCAGGGTCGACTGCACCGAGCAGGTCACGGCCGGGAGCACCGTCCCCAGCGGGACGGGACGGCCGAGCCTCGCCAGGTTCGGCATGGACGACAGCAGCCGGGGCGTCAGCCCCGCCACATCGATGACCACCAGCGGCCTCACAGCACCCACTCCTCCGACCATCACCATCTCCCTTGCCTACGACCACGACATTCGTCACCCATCGTCACCGAGCCCCTCACCCGGCGCCTACCACCGGAGCCCCACCCACTTGGGCGCTGGTCAGGGGGTTTCCTCCTTCAGGCCGAGGTCGATGAGGCGCTCGCGGATCCAGGCGAGCTCCAGGGCGATCCCCTCGACCAGTTCCTCGTCGGCCCCCGGGCGGCGGTCACGGGGCAGTGCCTGCCAGGTGTAGGTCTCCACCTCGACGTGACGGGTCAGCGCCACCGGCCCGGCGAGCAGTACGCGCAGGGTCTCCTCCAGCACCCCTTGGGTGGAGGTGAGGGGCGGAGCCGGCGTCGCGTGCAGCGGGACGTGGAAGTGAACCCGCCACGGCGAGTTCCCTGGTAGCCCTCCGTCAAGGGCCTCGCCGAGATCGTCCACCGCCCGCAACCCGCCATCGTGAACCGCCCCGGCCGTGTCCGGAGAGCCGCCGGGAGCCTCCGCCAGGTGGATCACGTCCTTGGTATTCCGTTCGCGGGTCTGGTGCAGGAAGCGCGGCTCGGCGAAGGCCGTGAGCGCTTCCCTGGTGAACGGGTCGGCGGGACGATCGACCTGGAGGGCGCATGACGCCTGGAGTTTGACCACCGGCAACCCCGCCACCGCGAGCCGCTTCACCGCCTCACCAGGGTCCTCGAACTGGACGGCCAGGTGGCAGGCGTCCAGGCACACCCCCAGGTGGTCGTGGTCGACCGCCGCCAGGTGGTGGGCCGCCTGCGTGGTGTTCTCCACGATGCAGCCGGGCTCGGGCTCGAATCCGACCCGGATCCTGCGCCCTGTCTCGGCCGCCACCTCCGCGAGCCCTGCCGACAGCCGGTCGAGCATTCCCATCGCCGTCGCGGAGCGCTCGGGCGTCCACGGGGTGCGCCAGGCGAGCGGAAGGGTCGAGATGCTCCCCCACCGGACGTCGCCTGGCAGCAGGCCGGCCAGGACGCGTGCCAGGTCCAGGGTGTAGTCCAGCCGCTCCTCCGTGGTCCAGTCAGGGTGATAGACCCGCAGCTTGGGTGCCCCGGGTACGGCGGACCCGGCGTCACTTTCGCCTTCGTAGTCGTGGAAGCCCTGGTAGGGAAAGCCGTTCAGGGTGACGACCTCGAGCCCGTGCTCCGCCAGCGCGTCGCGCAGCCGTACGACCTCACCGGGCTCGGCCAGGAGCGTGTCGCAGACCGGCCGTGACAGCCACAGCCCGAGCCCCAGCCTGGGGACGCCCAGCCGCTCGCGTATCGGGCCCGCGTAGCGGCGCAACTGGCCGAGCACCCCGGCCAGGTCCTCGGCCGGATGAACGTTGGTGCAGTAGGCCACGTGGACGACGGACCCGTCCGGATGACGGAACCTCATGACGACACTCCTCTCCCGGACCCTGTCCGGTGTCCCTTCCCCCGTTCGGCACGCCCGTCATGACCGATCACCGCTCCCCCACCACGAACGGCGCCGCCCCCACCGCACCCCATCCCGCTGCGGCAACCCGCCCTGAGCCGGAGGTGAGGGCTGTCAGGCACGGGGGGCGCCGCGGAGGATGGTGTTGCCGGCGTAGTTGGGATCGGGGGTGAGGTCCGAGAGGTCCAGGCGGCCGCTCTGGCCGTAGAAGGCGACGGGGTTGTCCCACAGGACCGTCTCGACCTCGGCCTCGGAGAAACCCGCGGCGAGCATGGCGTCGCCCACGGCGCGGGTCTTCAGCGGGTCGCTCCGCCCCCAGTCCGCGGCCGAGTTGACCAGGGTCCGCGCCGGTCCGTACTCCTTGAGGATGGCGACCATCCGGTCCTCGTCCATCTTGGTGTCGGGGTAGACCGAGAAGCCCATCCAGCAGCCGCTCTCCTCGACCATGCCGACCGTCATCTCGTTGAGGTGGTCGACCAGCACCCGCTCGGGCGGCAGCCCCGACTCTCGTACGACGTCCAGGGTGCGGCGGGTGCCGGCGGCCTTGTCCCGGTGCGGGGTGTGGACCAGCACCGGCAGGTCGTGCTCCGCGGCCAGCGCGAGCTGGCGGGCCAGTGCCTCGTCCTCGGCCGGGGTGATGTCGTCGTAGCCCACCTCGCCGACCGCCACCACCCGGTCCTTGGCGAGGTAACGCGGCAACAGGTCCAGTACGGGCGTGAGGCGGGGGTCGTTGGCCTCCTTGGGGTTCAGCGCGATCGTGCAGTGGTGGACGATCCCGAACTGCGCGGCGCGGTAGGGCTCCCAGCCGAGCAGGCCGTCGAAGTAGTCGGCGAAGGTGCTGGGGGAGGTACGTGGCTGGCCGAGCCAGAAGGCCGGCTCGACCACGGCGCGCACCCCGGCCGCGTACATGCGCTCGTAGTCGTCGGTGGTGCGGGAGGTCATGTGGATGTGGGGGTCGAAGATGCGCATGGGCGTTCCTCTCCAATCACGCCGGGGCGTCCCGGCGACCTCCTGTGACGTCCGGGTGCGGCGGGACGGGCGGGGGATTCGTGGCCGGGGGTGGGTGGGGTGTGGTGGGTGGGGGGTTCGGCTCGGTGGCGGGGCGGGATGTTTCGGCCAGGAGGGCGTGGATCCGGGTCAGGTGGGCGGGGTGGCCTTCCACTAGAGGCCAGACATCAGGCGGCACCGCGCGGCCCGCCAGCAGGCGTTCCTCCGCGTAGCCGGCCATCATCCGGGCCAGCTCCTCGTCCGCGCGCCGGTCCAGGCCGGCCACCGCCCTCAGCGGCACCCCGATGAACACGCACTTCAGAACCGCCTGCCGGTAGGCGTGATCAGGAAGATGTTCCGCCGCGTACGACCCCAGGGCGGCCTCGACGAGACGGGCGTCGTTGGTGCGCAGCGCGTCTCGTACGATCGGCAGGCCCGCGTCGCCGAGCCCACTGTGCGCGGCGAGCGCCGGCAAGGACTTGAGCACCGCGAGCCGCTCGGCGGCGTCCCCGTGGGCGTACAGCTCGAACAGGATCTCCCCGAGCCGTGCCCCGGTGTGGGGCAGGGCGCGTAACAGCTCGGCCCGGACCACCTGGTCGACGGTCCAGCCAGGCTCGCCGGGGACCGGTGCCCGGCCGCAGGCACGTCCGGCCGCGGGGAAGAGCCGGTCGAGCGCCCCCTCGTCCGAACGGACCCGTTCCACCGAGGACTTCAGCCATCGGGCGCCTTCCTCGCTGAGGGTGCACCCGGGTACGTACGACGTGGTCATCGTCCCCTCCCTGCTGTCGCCGTTCCGGCCGCTCTCGCCGCTCTGACCGCTCTCGCCGCCGGCTTCCGCCGCCGGTCCGCGCTCACCTCGCGGCTCCGTCGCCGTGGACGCGGGTGTCGCCGAGTGAGTCCAGCTCGCGGAGGAAGCGCAGGGACTGGGCCGCGACGACGGGGGCCGCGTGGCTGTGCCGGGGCAGTTCGACGCTCACCAGGCCCTTGTAGCCGATCTCGTCCAGCGCCGACAGGACGGGGGGAAAGTCGATCTCCCCCTCCCCGAACTCCAGATGCTCGTGCACCCCCCGTCGCATGTCCTCGATCTGGACGTTGACCAGGTGTGCTCCGGCACGCCGGACGCAGTCGGGCACCGGATCGGGTTCCAGGCAGCGGCAGTGACCGATGTCGAGGGTCAGGCCGAGCCGTTCGGGCCGTCCTGTCAGCTCGTACAGCCGCTCGAAGGCGGCGAGGGTGTCGACCAGCATGCCCGGCTCGGGTTCGAAACCGAGTGTCACCTCCCGCGCGTCGGCCTCCTCCAGCACGGCCGTGACCCCGATGGCCAGGTTCCGCCAGGCCTCCTCTTCGTCCATCTCCGGAGGACGGATCCCGCTCCAGAAGGAGACGGCCTCCGCGCCGAGGTCCGCGGCGATGCTCACGGCACACCGCAACAGGTCGATCCGCAGTGCCGCCGTCTCGGGCGGGTGGAGCAGCGTCGGGTAGTGCTTGCGGAGCGGGTCGAGGACGTAGCGCCCGCCCGTCTCGATCACTACCGCGAGGCCGAGCTCGCTGAGCCGTTTCCCGACCCGCTCGACCTGACGGCCGATGTCGGGCGCGCAGGGATCCAGGTGCCCGGCGTCCAGGGTCAGCGCGACGCCGTCGTACCCCATGTCGGCCAGGACCGAGAACGCCTCGTCGAGACGGTGGTTGGCGAAACCGTTGGTGCCGTAACCGAATCTCACGTCGGAGAGACCTTTCGTGAAAGCTTCCTGGCGAGGGGATGGGCGGCGGTCAGCGCCGCCGCCATGGCGAGGTGGCCGCGACCGGCGGTCAGGGCGGCCTGCAGGGGCAGCACCCCGAGGATGCTCTGGCCCACCGCCGCCCTGGTCCGTCCCGCGTCGTGATCACGGGCGGCGGCGAGCTGGGCGCGGCCGACCAGCCCCGCGTACGCCGCCACCAGCCCGAACCCGGCCAGCTTGCGTGCGGGCGCGCCGGCGCCGGAGATGTGCGTCGCGGCGAGCCCGGCCGCCAGGGCGGTGGCACCGAGGGCCGTGGCGGATCGGGCCGTCGATCCCCCTCCGACCTCGCCCCGGCTCAGCACCGTCACCCCGTACGTGTGCGCGGCCACCGCACCGGCCGCGAGCAGCCGTCCCTTCCCCTCGGCGGCAACCGCACCGGCCGCGTGCAGCCGTCCCTTCCCCTCGGCGGGAACCGCACCGGCCGCGTGCAGGCCTCCCTTCCCCCCGCCGGGGACGGTGCCCGCGGGGGTCAGGGACGCGCCGCCGAGCGCCACGTCCAGCCCTCGTGCCGCGGCCATCGCGAGGGGCCCCGCCGCCGTGTCCTTGAGGGCGAGGTCGTACGCCCACACGACGGCGGCCAGTCCCGTCGCGACGCCGAGGGCTTGGCGCCCGCCTGCCAGGGCGGCGGCGGCGAGACCGGCGGCGGTCAGTCCGGCGGCGAGGCCGAGCGCCTGGCCAGGACGTACGCGCCCTGAGGGGATGGGCCGTTCGGGCCGCTCCTCGGCGTCGAGGTGACGGTCGGCGTAGTCGTTCAGCGCCATACCGGCCCAGTAGAGGCACACCGACGACAGCGCGAGGCCCGGCCTGACCGCACCCCCGGCGGCGGTGTCACCGGGCACGGTGAGCGCGGCGGGCGCCCGGACCAGCTCCGCCAGCGTCGCCAGGTCCATGGTCATCCGGGAACCCCCGCCCAGGTCGGGAACGGGTCGTGCCGGCGGTGCCGGGACGAGCGCGCCGGGGTCATGAGCAGTTCGCCACCCAGGGGGTTCACGAGAGGCTCGCCGCCCAGGTTCGTAGCAGGTCGTACTGGGTCTGGAGGCGGTGCTCGTCCAGGGCGATGGGGTCCTTGAAGAAGAAGCCGAGTTCCCTGACCGCCCCGTGGTGGCCCCGTTCGTGCGCGCGGGCCAGGAGCCTGACCAGGTCGAGCACCAGCGGCGCGGCGAGCGCCGAGTCGCAGCCCTGCCAGGTGAACTGCAGTGACATGCGCACGCCGAGGAAGCCTTCGAAGGTGATGTGGTCCCAGGCGGTCTTCCAGTCGCCGAGGTGCGGCACGTGGTCGATGTGCGTCCGCCCCTCCACGGAGTGGCCGAGTATCCCCGGCAGCGCCCTGTCCTTGGAGATCCGCTTGCTCTCCCCCGCGGCCGGGTCGGCGAGCGTGGCGCCGTCGCCCCCGCCGAGCAGGTTCGTCCCCGACCAGGACCGCACGGCGAGGGCACGGGCGGCGAACATGGGGGCGAGGGCGGTCTTCACCAGGGTCTCCCCCGTCTTGGCGTCCCGGCCGGCGTACGGAACCCCCCGCGCGCGGGCCAACTGGTCCAGCGCGGGGAGGGACACGCCGGTGGACGGGGTGAAGTCGACGTAGGGACAGCCGGCGCTGAGCGCCGCGAAGGCGTACAGCGAGCTGGGCGGCAGCACCTCGCCGGGGAGCTCCATGGCGCCGGTCAGGGCCTCCAGGTCCTGGTGGGCCGGGTGCGGCACGGCGGGCGGCTCGGTGGAGGCGACATGGATCACGATCACGCGTTCGAGCCCCCGCCGCTCGCGGAAGCCGTTGAGATCGCGGATCAGCCGCCGCGCCATGGCGGCCTGGGTCTCCGCCTCCACTCCGGCCACCTCGCCGATCCCCGTGCCGAGGGTGGCGCCCGTTGTGCTCGGAGGGACCGGCCAGGTGCCGGGGGTGGGTGCGACGCCGGGGCGGACCTCCGCGTCCGCGGCCTCAAGCTCGTGGCGGACGAGATCGGCCAGCGGCGGGGGGATGACCCCCGCCCGGGTGAGCTCCTCGGCCCTCTTGGGCAGTGGCGTGCTGGCGATGTCGTGCCCGCCGAAGACGAGCCTGTCCAGTGACGGCAGGCCCGCCCCGGTGAAGTCCGGGCTTTCTGTCACGCAGCCGATGGGCGCCGCGAGCCCGGCACGTAACGCCGCCGCGCCGGTGATGACCGTGGTGGCCACCGATCCTCGTGCCCCGACCAGCCAGACCCCGACGTCCATCAGCTTCTCCTTTCACGAGCCGGCCGCCGACTGGCCGGCCTCTTGCGACAACCGTGGTGTCCGCACCATCGCGGACGCCCGGAACACCACATACGGGATGTTCCGGGCGGAACGCATCACTTGGTGAGGGTGAGGGTGTCCACGTCGAACAGCGAACCGGAGCCACCGGTGAACACCAGGAACAGCGCCCCCGACGCCGAGCCGCTCAGCGTGGTCGTGACGTCTCGGAAGGTGTCCCAGCTTCCGGTCGAGGGAACCGCCACCGACCCCAGCAACGTGCCCGTCGCCGAACCCGACCGGATCTGGATCGTCCCGCCCGGCCCACCAGAGGAGACCCGCGCCGTGAACCTGGTCGCACCCGACGTGCTCACCGACGAGTACCCCGCCCAGTCACCGTTGTCGATGTAACCGACCGTCCTGCCGCCGCTGGCGGCCGCATGGCTCGCGACCTGCACACCGGACTGCGACGTGAACGCCTCGCCCTCCACCGGGGTGGGTGCGGTGGTCTTGGTGAGGGTGAAGGTGTCCACGTCGAACAGCGAACCGGAGCCACCGGTGAACACCAGGAACAGCGCCCCCGACGCCGAGCCGCTCAGCGTGGTCGTGACGTCTCGGAAGGTGTCCCAGCTTCCGGTCGAGGGAACCGCCACCGACCCCAGCAACGTGCCCGTTGCCGAACCCGACCGGATCTGGATCGTCCCGCCCGGCCCACCAGAGGAGACCCGCGCCGAGAATCCGGTCGCACCCGACGTGCTCACCGACGAGTACCCCGCCCAGTCACCGTTGTCGATGTAACCGACCGTCGTGCCGCCGCTGGCACCCGCGTGCCCCGCGGGCTGCACGCCCGACTGGGACGAGTACGACTCCGCCTCGACCGTGCCGCCCGCCGGAGGGTTGCCGGTCGGTGCGCAGTTGGCCTGGACCATGCCGGCCGTGTACCTGATTCCGCCGAGCAGCAGCGCGCGGTAGGCCGGGTCGGCGTAGGACTCGATCGTGTGCCCGAGGCCGGTGTAGAAGGACCGTCCGGAGACCTGCGGATGGCACCAGGTGATCGGGTGGTCCCCGCTCATCTCGCCGCCGCTGTAGCTGCTCTCGTCCAGGCTCTGCAGCACGCGGACGGTGGAGCGGGGGTTGGTGCGGTAGTTGTACCACTCGTCGGTCCGCGTCCACGTCGCCGCGAGGCCGGAGGTGGCGGGGTGCGTGCGGTCCTCGTTCCTGACCGTCGCCTGCTGGATCGCCGGGTGGCTCTTGAACCAGGCGCCGACGAGCTGCCCGTAGTACGGCCAGTTGTACTCGGTGTCGGCGGCGGCGTGGACACCGACGTACCCGCCGCCGCCGTTCACGTACGAGGAGAAGGCGGTCTGCTGGGCGTCGTTGAGCACGTCCCCGGTGGTGCTGAGGAAGACCACCGTCTTGAACTGGGCGAGGTTGGCCGTCGTGAAGGCGTTCGCGTCCTCGGTGGCGGTGACGGTGAAGTTGTTCGCGGCGCCGAGATCGCGGATGGCCTGGATCCCGGCCGGGATGGAGTCGTGCCGGAAGCCGGCCGTCTTGGAGAAGACCAGCACCTGGTAGGCGGGGTCGGCCGCCTGCGCGGCGGCGGGCATGAACTGGGTCGCTATCAGGGCGGCGGCGACCAGCGCCAGGCCGCGGCGCATGACCTTGAGCATGGCTGTCCTTTCGTCTGTGACGCGCCCGGAGATGGGGAGGCCTCATCCCCGGGCTCGCCGGGTCCGGCGCGGCGCGAGCCCCTT
>NZ_BAAAZR010000063.1:301845-314694 GCF_039537005.1 Sphaerisporangium flaviroseum
CGGGTGCTCGCGCCGCGCCGGCCGTGCCATTAGCGGGTGATGGTGAAGGTGTCCACGTCGAGCAGCGAACCCGATCCGCCGGTGAACGACAGGAACAGCGGTCCGGAGGCCGATCCGCTCAGTGCCGTCGACACCGTCGTGAAGGTGTCCCAGCTACCGGTGTTGGCGACGTTGACCGAGCCCAGCAGGGTGCCGGTGGCCGAGCCCGAGCGGATCTGGATCGTGCCGCCGGGGCCGCCCGAGGACACCCGGGCCGAGAACCCGGTCGCGCCCTGGGTGGTCACCGTCGAGTACCCGGCCCAGTCACCGCTGTCGATATACCCGAGCGTCGTGCCGCCACTGGCGCCCGCGTGGCTTGCGGGTTGCACGCCCGACTGCGAGGTGTACGCCTCGCCCTCGGTCGTGGTCCCGCCTGAGGTGGAGGTGCTGAAGGTGAACGCGTCGAGGTCGAACAGGTTGCCCTGGCCGGTCACGCCCTTGAACACCAGGAACAGCGTGGTGGTGCCGCCGGGCGCGTTCGCGATCGGAGAGGTGACGTTGACGAAGGTGTCCCAGCCTCCCGTGTTGGCGATGGTCATCGTCCCGAGGAGGGTGCCGGTCGCCGATCCCGCCCGCACCTCGAGGGTGCCGCCGACGCCGCCGGAGGAGACGCGGGCGGTCACGCTCCTGACGTTGCCGAGCGCGTACGGCTGGTAGGAGATCCAGTCGCCGTTGTCGGTGAAGCCCACCGTCTTGGCGCCCTCTGCCCCGGCGTGGTCCGCGGTCTGGATGCCGGACTGCGCGCTGAAGTGCTCGCCCTGCCGGTGCCGTGGCTGCAGGGTCCGGGCGTTGGTCGAGGTGAGGCCGCCCTTGTCGGTGTAGGAGGCCTCGAAGACGCCGTAGACGTTCGCCGCGACGTCGTGCTCACCGTCGACCGGCACCGCGATGGAGCCGCTGCATCCGGTCTTGGAGGTGATCTGGTGGCGGTGGCTGTCGTGGCCCAGCAGGTAGGTCACGGTCACCTTCGTGCAGTCGATCGTGCCGTCCTCCGGGTCGCTGACGCTGACCTGGAAGGGCACGGTCTCGCCGAAGGCGAACAGCTGGCCGTTCAAGGGCTGTGCCAGCGTCACCGCCGGGGCGGTGTTGCCCACGGTCACCACGAGGCTCGCCGACCCGGTCAGTCCCTGGGGGTCGCGGACGGTGAGCGTCGGGGTGTAGGTGCCGTTGGCGGTGTAGGTGTGCGAGGGGTTGGCCGCGGTGGAGGTGCCGCCGTCGCCGAAGTTCCAGGAGTAGGTGAGCGCTCCACCCTCGGGGTCGGAGCTGCCTGCCGAGGAGAACGTCACGGCCAGCGGGCTGGGGCCCGAGGTCTTGTTGGCCGAGACCTTGGCGATGGGGTTGCGGTTGGTCCCGCCGATGTACTCGATTCGGAACAGGGCCTGGTTGTTGCTCCCGGTGCCGTAGTCGAGCACGTACAGCGCGCCGTCGGGGCCGAAGGCCATGTCCATGACCTGCGTGCCGCTCCAGGGGAAGTCGCCGATGTCACCGGGGCCGCCGTCGGCCATGACCTCGATGGCCTTGATCCACCGGCGGCCGTACTCGCCCGCGAAGTACCTGCCGTCGAGCGACTGCGGGAACTTCACGGTGGAGTTGAGCGACGCGTTGTACCGATAGACCGGACCGCCCATCGGTGACTCCGAGCCGCCGCCGAACTGCGGCGGTGAGCCTGCCTCGCCGCCGTACCTGATCCAGCTCGGCTTGGCCGCGGGCAGCGTGGTCAGGCCGGTGTTGCGGAAGGAGTTGTTCGTCGGGCCGCCGGCGCAGTTGTAC
Organism: Sphaerisporangium flaviroseum; assembly: GCF_039537005.1. Classification (NCBI taxonomy): domain Bacteria; kingdom Bacillati; phylum Actinomycetota; class Actinomycetes; order Streptosporangiales; family Streptosporangiaceae; genus Sphaerisporangium; species Sphaerisporangium flaviroseum. The sequence continues at coordinate 303,652 of NZ_BAAAZR010000063.1, forward strand.
TTGGCGCCGGAGGGGCCGCTGGGGAAGGTGTACTCGTTGTAGGTCTCGGCGGTGGTGTTGGTCCCGGTGCAGTACGGCCATCCGTAGTTGCCGGGGCCGGTGATCCGGTCGAACTCCACCTGGCCGCCGGGGCCGCGGTTGGCGTCGGGGCCGCCGGCGTCGGGGCCGTAGTCGCCCAGGTAGACGATGCCGGTGGCCTTGTCTACCGACATGCGGAACGGGTTGCGGAAGCCCATGGCGTAGATCTCGGGCCGGGTCCTGGCCGTCCCGGGGGCGAACAGGTTGCCGGAGGGGATGGTGTACGTCCCGTCGGGCTGCGGCTTGATCCGCAGCACCTTGCCCCGCAGGTCGTTGGTGTTGGCGGCGGACCGCTGGGCGTCGAACTGCGGGTTGCGGTCGGTGCGCTCGTCGAGCGGCGAGTAGGAGTTCGACTCGAACGGGTTGGTGTCGTCGCCGGTGGTCAGGTACAGGTTGCCGGAGGCGTCGAAGTCGATGTCACCACCGACGTGGCAGCACTGGCCCCGGTCGTTGGCGACCGTGAGCACGACCTTCTCGCTCGCCAGGTTGAGCGTGTCGTCGGCGTTCAGCGTGAAGCGCGAGAGGTTCAGATGGCCCTTCCACTGGTCGAACTGCGCCTGCGTGCCGTTGGTCGGCGCGTCGCCGTCGGGAGTGCTCAGCCGGGGCGAGTAGTAGAGCCAGATGTAGCGGTTGGTGGCGAAGCCGGGGTCGGCCGCGACGCCCTGCAGGCCCTCTTCGTCGTGGGTGTAGACGTTGAGCTTGCCGGCCACCTTGGTGTTGCCGGCCGCGTCGGTGACGCGAACCGTGCCGTCACGGGCGGTGTGCACCACCGATCGGTTGGGGAGCACCGCGAGGGACATGGCCTCGCCGAGCTCAGCGCCTCCGGTGGCGAGGTTGACCTGCTGGTAGTCGGAGGCGGGGATGACGGACGCGTGGGCCGCCGGGCCGGTGGCCGTCATGGTCGCCACGGTGCCGGAGATGACCAGCGTGATCGTGGCGAGCAGTCGGGTCCACGGCCGAGGACGTGGTGACATGGGGGGTCCTTTCCTGACTTACGGGGTCAGTCAGGCAAGGCGCGCGCCGCCGCGCTTGTTGCCGGGTACTGCGGTCGATCCGTGGAGCTGTGCCCCTGGAGGGGTGCCGCCTCCAGGTGGGGCTGGTCAGGTTCGACCTGTTCAACCCTTGAACCGGGTAGAATTACTGCAAAAAGCGTATCAACTTTAGAAATTTGCTGTCATCTACCTGCCAGATTTGTTGGTGTCACCGCCGGTGGCGCCGAGCCGACCGCGGTGGGGTCATTGATCACCTGGTCGGCCACCATGCTCGCCGCGCCGCGCGAGGCGGCGCCGAAGCCGAGGCCGGACGCGAGGAACCGGCAGCGGGCGGCGGGACCGGCGATCACCAGTCGCTCCAGCTCCGCCTGAGCCGGCGGGATGAGCCGCTCGGCCAGCTTCGCGAAGTAGCCGCCGAGCACGATGACCCGTGGGTTGAAGAGGTTGACGAGGATGGAGCCGCCGAGCCCCAGCCACCGTCCGACCTCCGCCACCGCCGCCAGCATGCGCGGCTCGCCCGCGGCCAGACCACGGGCGATCTCGGCCACCCTCTCTTCCGGGTCGGGCGCCGGCGCGGTGCCGAGCTCGTACGCCAGCTCGGGCGTGGCCGCCCTGACCAGCACCGCGAGCCCGACCTTGGTCTCCCAGCAGCCGGTCCGCCCGCAGCCGCACCGGCTCCCGGTCGGGTCGACGGGCATGTGCCCGACCTCCCCGGAGAACCCGTCCGCGCCGCGCAGCAACCGGCCGCCGACGACGATGCCACCGCCGATGCCCACCTCACCGGTGAGGTAGACCATGTCGGCGGTGCCCGCGGCGACCCCGCCGGTGTACTCGGCCAGGGCCGCGAGGTTCGCGTCGTTGTCCACCATCACCGGTGCGCGCACGTCCCCGATCTCGGCCCGGAGCCGTTCCGCCAGCGGCAGATCCCGCCAGCCGAGGTTGGGGGCGAAGGCGACGGCACCGCGTGCGACGTCGACGAGGCCGGGAATCGCGACCCCGATGCCGGCCGGGGTGGCCCCGGCGCGGGTGAGATCGTCGATGGCCTCCTTCGCCACCCGGCCCAGTTCCTTGAGCGAGCGGTCGGGCCCCATGCCCATGGCGTCGAAGCCCACCCGCCGCTCGACCAGCACGCGGCCGGCGAGGTCGGTGCCGTAGACGGCGACGTAGTCGACGTTGATCTCGGTGCCGAGGACGCCGACGTGGGATCCGTCCAGCGCGACGGCACGCCTGGGGCGGCCGACCGCGCCCACGTGCTCGATGCCGACCTCACGGACCAGGCGCCGGTCGAGCAGCTCCGCCATCAGGCTGGAGACGGTCGCCCGGTGCAGGCCCGTAGCGTCGGCGATGTCGGAGCGGGAGCAGGACCCCTCGTCGCGCAGGTGCCGCAGGACCAGGCTCAGGTTGGCCCGGCGGAGCGACGCGTGACCCACCGCCTGCGCGCCGTTGCCGGCCACGCGAGTCGGGGGCTCTCGCCTCTGCGCCACGTCTTCACCGGTCCAGTTTGTATGTATCCAAGAGCAATTAACCGAGTTCTAACACGAGCAGTTCGGTCCGTAAATCCCCGGTGTTGGTAACGACTTGGCATCCGGCGGCCCTGCCGTGGTCGGCGCGGCGCGACGGTTCGCGTTACAGAAGCGTTACGAAAGGCGAAGCGCTTCGACACTTGCATGGCCTCGAACCGCGCTCTTTAATTCGACAAGCCCTGCAAATAATTTCCGTAAGACCGCAAGTTGCTCTTTGATGTTTGAAATTTCACGAGGAGGGTTGCGGCAACCACCCCCTGTGACTCCCGTCCGTCCGGCCGCCCCAGACCCGTGACGGGGCCGTTCCCGCCGACTTCGGCTCCGCCGCGGTGGTGCCGCTCGGGCCGGCCGGATGGACGGGACCCCCCTCTCCGGCCGGTCATGGCAGGTCCTGGTCCAGCCATGGCCGGCCGGGTCCACCAGGGGCGCGGCCCCTCGAGAGCCCGTCAACGTGGCACCCATCGACGCGAGGAGCCCACCGATGCCCAACTGGCGCAGCGTGACAGCCGCCGCCGTCCTGCTGGTGACGTCCGGACTGATGTCGGCCCCGGCGGGACCGGCCCTCGCCTCCGGAGCCGCGCCCCGCGCCGCCTCCGCGGCCGAGCCCGGGCACACCGCCACCGACGTGCACCTTTTCTACTATCCCTGGTACGGGTCCCCCGCGGTGTCCGGCGGCTACCGTCACTGGCAGCAGGGCGCCCACACCCCACCCGGCGACATCGGCGCCGACCTGTATCCCAAGCTCGGCGCCTACGACTCCGGCGACTTCACCGGCGCGGTCGCCCAGCACATGCGGTGGATCCAGCAGTCGGGCGCCGGCGTCATCGTGTACAGCTGGTGGGGGCAGAACTCCTACGAGGACCGGCTCGCCGCCGGCGTGCTCAGCACTGCCGCGCAGTACGGGATCAAGGTGGCCTGGCACCTGGAGCCGTACACCGGGCGCACCGCCGCCTCCACGGTCGCCGACATCAACTACATCAACACGCGGTACGGCGGCAGCCCGGCGTTCTACCGTGACGGGGCCCACGGCGACCGGGGCGCCTTCTACGTCTTCGAGAGCCTGCGGATCACCGACTGGACCGCCCTGGACCAGGTGCGGTCGAGCAGCATCGTGCTCGCGCAGACCACCGACACCTCCAAGGTCGCGCACTTCGGCGGGATGTACACCTACGACGCGATCGCCGGCGCCACCGCGCCCGGGTGGAAGAACGCGGGCGACTTCTGCAAGGCCAACGGCCTGGTGTGGGCGCCCTCGGTCGGCCCGGGGTACATCGACGACCGCGCCGTTCCCGGCAACACCACCCCGACGCTCGGGCGCGACAACGGGGCCACCTACGACACCGAGTGGCGGAACGCCCTGGCCCCGGCCACCGGCGGGTCTCCGAGCTGGGTGTCGGTCACCTCGTTCAACGAGTGGCACGAAGGCTCGGTGATCGAGCCTGCGGCCTCCACCCCGCCCCCCGGGATCGGGTACCAGACCTTCAACGGCGCCTACGGCAAGACGGGCGCCGCCGCCGAGACCGCCTACCTCGACCGGACCAGGTACTGGGTGGACCAGCTCACCGGGACCACCCAGCCGCCCGCCAACCCGAACCTGGCGGCCGGCAAGGCGATCAGCGCGAGCAGCCACACGCAGAACTACGTCGCGGGCAACGCCAACGACGGGAACCCGGGCAGCTACTGGGAGAGCGTCAACAACGTGTTCCCGCAGACGCTCACCGTCGACCTGGGCGCCGTGAACAGCGTCAGCAAGATCGTCCTGACCCTGCCACCCTCTCCCGCCTGGGGCACGCGGACACAGATTCTCTCGGTCCTCGGCAGCCAGGACGGCTCGGCGTACTCGACGGTGTCGGCCTCACGGGGTCACACCTTCACCCCGGCCTCAGGGAACACCGCGACGATCACCTTCCCGGCCACCTCACAGCGCCATCTGCGGCTGTCCATCACCGGCAACACCGGCTGGCCGGCCGGACAGGTCTCCGAGTTCCAGGTGTACCGGACGTGACGCTCCCCCGGCTTGACCTCGCTGTGACCTGATCAGACTACGCTTTTGTCTGATTTGCACGCTTTTGGGATATATGTTACTTTCTGCGTATCCCCAGCGAGTCGCTCATCAGTCAGGCGATCGCACACGGCCCGGCGTCTCATCAGCCGTAATGCTCGATCGAGCGCAGGTTCCCTACCGGCCGCACACCCGGTGATCCGGCTCGACGAGCATGCCTTGAGGAGGACTGCGTGCGCATCGCACTTCCGGCTTCACCCCGCCCGCTGTGGCGCCCCCGGTCCATACGGGGACGGGTCACCGCCCTGGTCGCCATCCTCGCCATGCTGCTCCTGGTCCCGTCCGGAGTGCTGGCGGGCGTGGTCGCGCGCCAGGAACTGACGAACGCCGGATGGCTGGACGCGCGGCGCGCGGCCGACCTGATGGCCGACGCCGACCGGGCCGGAAAGGTCACGGCCCCCATCATCACCAGCAGTGTCCCCGGCGTGGAACTGGTCCAGATCGTGGGGCCCGATCGCCGGGTCATCGCCTCCTCACCGGCCGCGGCGGGGCTCCCGCCGCTGATCGACACGTGGCCCTCGGCCAGGGACCCACAGCAGGACATGCAGACCTGTGCCAACCCCCGGCTGGGCTGCATCCGCCTCGCCGCCATCCGCGTGAGCTCCGCGCCGGACTCCAATGTGGTCTACGCCGGGGACCAGGTCCGATGGGTCATCTCCACAGCGGTCTTCGACGCGCTGTTCGCCGTGCAGGTCGCGGCGCTCATCTTCCTCGCGATCTGGGCGACCTGGAAGATAACCGGCCGGACGCTGCGTCCCGTCGAGGCCATACGCACCGAACTGGCCGCGACCAACGTCCACGACCTGAGCAGCCGTGTCCCCGAGCCCGCCGGTGACGACGAGATCGCTCGACTCGCGCGGACCGTCAACAGCACGCTCGAACGGCTGGAGAAAGCCAAGGACCGGATGGAGCAGGTGCTGGCCACGCAGCGGCAGTTCGCCTCGGACGCCTCACACGAGCTGCGCACCCCCGTCGCGGGGCTTCGAGCGCAGCTGGAGGAGGCCAAGATGCGCCCCCAGGACACCGACCTGGACCAGTTGCTCGACCGTACGCTCGGCGACGTCGACCGGTTGCAGGCCATCCTCACCGACCTGCTCCTCCTGGCGAAGATCGGCGGAGGCACGCCCAACGCGATGGAGGACGTGGACCTCGCCGAGTCGGTCCGCATGGAGGTCTCCCGGCGCTCCGACCGGCTTCCCGTCCAGCTCCGTCTCGCCCCAGGGGTGGTCGTCAAGGCCGTCGACACCCAGATCGCCCGCGTCCTGACCAACCTGCTGGACAACGCCCAGCGGCACGCCAGACGCCTGGTGTTCGTCGAGGTGCGCCGCGACAGGGAAAGCGCCGAACTGGTGGTGGCCGACGACGGCGACGGCATCGCCGAGGCCGACCGGGAGCGGATCTTCGAGCGCTTCACCCGCCTGGACGCCTCCCGCTGCCGCGACCGGGGAGGAACGGGCCTCGGCCTGGCGATCGTCCGCGACATCGCCCGTGCCCACGGCGGAACCATCGAGGTGGGGGTCTCGCACGCGGGCGGCGCCCGGTTCACCGTGCGACTGCCTCTCGCCGGCCCGCCCGGCGTCCCCGAGGAACCGGCCCCCGAGGGCGCGATGACGCTGGCCGCCTTCTCCGTTCGCTGAAAATCGCCTGGCCTCGCGAAAGCACCTGGAACGCGGCTCGGTGAATGAGTTTGCGACCGCATGAGATTCGGCCCGGGATGTCCAGGAAAGTGTGAAGGACAGGCGGATCTCGGGTGCATGTCATACGGATGACGATGCCGTCCTGCCTCATCGCCGAGACCGCCTACCAGTCGAAAGTACCGTCGCTGACGGGAAGGTGTATGGCGTGGCAAGCGTGGATACCACTAGGAACAATCGCCAGTCGGATAAAACGGTGACGGCCGCGGTCGGCCAGGCCGCCACCGGGAAAATGGTGAGTGGCACCAGGAAACCCGAGATGGCCGGAGGCGACTCTCTCACGACGGAGTGGGAGCGGAGGATGCGCGACATCCTCCAGCTCGGCGGGCTGTGGCGGCGGGACGCCAAGGCTCCGACCTACGAGGAACTCCGGCCTTACGGCCACCGCGAGACGTCGGGATTCCCGGTCTACAAGAATCTCGAGACACGGCTGCTGAACGCCGTCGACCATCCGGACCCCGAAATCGCCCATGTCATGGCGACATGCGCGGCGTACTCCTACTCGGACCCCGAGACCCTCTCCATGATCATGGCGAGAATGGGGCTCGAGGACAACGAATGCCGGATGATTCAGACCTCCGTCGACGCGATGCTGATTTCCTCGACCGCCTTCCTGATCCAGAGCAAGAGCGGCAAAGTCGGCATCCTGTGTTACCGGGGCACCGAGCCGCTGAATTTCATCAACTGGCTGAGCAACATCGACCTCGAACCCGAGCGGATGGGTTACCAGATCAGCGACCCATGTGCCACCGTGCACGCCGGCGTCTACCGCAACGTCCGGGCGACGCGCTACGAGGTCATGAACGCGCTGCGTGACGCCTGCGACCGGCGGTCGATCCGCGATCTCGGATCCGACGGCGGTTCGCGGCCCAACGGCACCGCGCAGGCCGACCAGGCCTACGGCGCCGAGCAGCCGGGGCTGGAGAACCTCGAGGCGCTCTACATCACCGGGCACAGCCTGGGCGGGGCGATGGCGGCGCTGATGGGCGTCATGATCAGGCACGAGCGCAAGTACAAGGAGGCGTTCGCCGACCGGCTCAAGGCCGTCTACACCTACGGCCAGCCCATGATCGGTGACCCGAGCTTCGCCGACGCCTGCGAGAGCGACGAGTTCCTCCGCCGGAACCTCATCCGCTACGTCTACGACAGCGACGTGGTCCCGCACCTGCCGTCCAGCGCGGCGGGGCCCTTCCGCCACTTCGGCCGGGAGTACCACTACCGGGTACCGCACCTCCGCAACAGTGTGCTGAGCCTGCTGACCAACGCCCGATGCGCCTCGCAGGTCAGGAAGGGCCAGTGGGAGGCCAGAAAGCATGCCACGTCGCAGATGACGGGCCTGCTCGGGCTCCCGATCTCGGCGCTGGCGTTCATCGCACGCAAGTTCCAGGCGACCCGCTCGCTGCCGGCGATGTACTCGATCGACGACCACCTGCCGCAGCACTACATCTCCGCGCTCACACCGCCCGGAGTGCAGAACGAATTCGGCGACTGAGCCGAACGGCGGTCCCGGCGACCGGGACATGACGCCTTGTGATCGCCGATCCGCCTGCGGGCGGGTCGGCGATCCGCTTGTGCGCGGTGACCACTCCCCCTCCATGCGGAGACAGGCATATAACTGAAGTGGTATGTTCGACTCATGTGCCGGGGTGTGGACACCTGGACGGGACCACGGGCGGCCTGCCCGTAGGAGCATGAGGAGCGGTGAATGAACGAGACCCTGCGGACCACCGGCGACCGGAGCGTCCTGCGGATGGAGCGCCGGCTGGCGCACCGCCCGGAGAAGGTATGGCGCGCGCTCACCCAGCCGGCGCAGCTCGCCCAGTGGTTCCCCAGTTCGGTGCGGCTGGAACTGCGCGTGGGCGGCGAGATCGCGTTCGACTTCCCCCCGGACACGCCGGGAGTCATCACCGAGCTGGATCCGCCCCGGGTCATCGCCTACACGTGGGACCGCGACCTGCTCCACTGGGAGGTCCGGCCCGACGGTGAGGGCACGCTGCTGGTCCTCACCCACACCATCAACGACCATTACGGCGCGCCCAGCTTCGCGGCGGGATGGACGACCTGCATCGCCGCGATGGACACGCTGCTGGCGGGCGGCGCCACCCCGCCATCCGGCGAGGCGGGCAACCCGGACGAGTTGATGGAGGGATTCGTCACCGCGCTGGGCCTCGACCAGGGCGTCACGGACGACCTCGGCGTGCGTTTCGAAAGGCAGCTCACCAGGCCCATCCCCGCCGTGTGGGCCGCCCTTGGCGGCGACCCCGGCGAAGGACGGGTGCCGGATGGATTCACCGTGCGGGAGTTCCCGCCCACCGGCCTGGGCGAGGTCAAAGCGCCTCACCTGCTGGAGTACGTCACGAGGTCCGGCCGGGTCCGCTGGGAGCTGCGAGACGGCACGGGCCAGGGCGCCCGCCTGGTCCTGACCCACGCCTGCCCGCCAGAGGAACGCGCGACCGCCCTGTCCGCCTGGCGCGAGCACATCGGGCGGCTCGCCCAGCGGCTGCTCAGCACGCCCAAGGACTCCGGGAAGCCCGCCTGAGCGGGCCGTCTCCAGAACCCCGCGTGGATGCCCGCGACCATTCGATCACTCTCAGTTACGATGGAGGGGCCGTAGATCAACGGTTGAGGAGAAAGCCATGCGACGTGTCCTGACCACGCTCAGCGCCCTGCTCGCCACCGCGCCCCTGACGCTCACGGCCCCGTGGCCCGCCGCCGCGGCCGTCGGAACCCTGACCATCCAGATCGAGGGGGTGGTGCACGCCAAGTTCGTCGACCCCGCGCCCGGGTGCTTCACCCTTCCCTCGTTCGGCCTCATGAGCCGCGTCCTGGTGATCAACAACACCGACGCCGACGTCATCCTGTACTCCGGCGAGACCTGCAAATCGGGCTTCCTGCGGGCCGCGAGCGGTGTGCGGGCGGGCACCACCCGCGAGCGCACGCTCATCGGCACGCACAGCCTCAGGGTCCAGCCCAGGTGACACACCGGCGACGGCCTGCCATCCCTTTCCCGGGTGAGTGCGTCAGCCGCCGGGAGAGGCGGTGGCGCCCTCCAGGACGCGCCCGGCGCGATGCTCCTGCGGGCTGATCCCGTGCACGCGCTTGAAGGCGGTGCTGAGGGCGAAGGAGCTTCCGTAACCCACCTGCCGGGCCACCGCCCCCACCGTGGCCTCGGTCTCGCGCAGCAGGTCGGCGGCCAGGGCCAGCCTCCAGCCGGTGAGATAGGCCATGGGGGGTTCGCCCACCAGCTCGGTGAATCGGCGCGCCAGGGCCGCGCGTGACACACCGGTGCCGGCGGCCAGCGTGGCGACCGTCCAGGGACGGCCGGGGTTGTTGTGCAGCATGCGCAGCGCCTTGCCGACCACGGGGTCGCTGTGCGCCCGGTACCACGCCGGCGCCTCGCCCTCCGGGCGGGAGAACCAGGTGCGCAGGACGGCGATGAGCAGCAGATCGAGCAGCCGGTCGAGTACGGCCTCCTGTCCCGGCTCGTCCTTGACGATCTCGGCCTCCAGCAGGGGGATGAGCGGGCTGTTCCAGGCGTCGCCCGGGAGGACGAGCAGCGGCGGCAGCGCCGCGAGCAGCCGCCGGTTGATCTCTCCGCGCATCTGGTAGGTGCCCGTGAGCATGACCGTCGGCCCATCGAGGCGGTCGCCCCAGGTGCGCACCCCCAGGTCCATGGCCTGGGTCAGGGACACCCCGTCGGGGGTGGTGCAGCGCTGACCGGGATGGATGACGACCTGCGGCGGGGTGGCCGGGTCGTCGGCCACGGTGTACGGATCGGGACCCCCGCTGATCGCGACATCGCCCGCGCGCATCCGCACGCCTGCCCCTTGGTCGGGAAGCACCCACGCGTCGCCGCGCACCATGGCCACCACGGTGAGCGGCGCCTCGTCCTGGATCCGCAGGCACCAGGGCGGGGAGAGGATCGAGCGGAGCAGGAAGGCCCCTCGCGCTCTCGGCCCGTCGAGCAGGCCGGCGAGAGTGTCCATGGGGTCACTGTAGACGCCCGCACATGGAGTCGCGCTTTTCAGCCATGGCCCGTCTTGTGGTGGGGGCGTTTCACTGACCTATGCGGAACTCGACGACCTCATCACCTCGGAGAACTCGATGGGACAGTTACCACAGACCACCAGCCTGGTCGCGGCCACGATCACCGGCGGCCTCGTGGCGGGCCTCTTCTACTCCTACGCCTGCTCGGTCATGCCCGGCCTGCGCCTGACGGACGACCGTACCTTCGTGGAGACGATGCAGAGGATCAACGTGGCGATCCTCAACGGCTGGTTCTTCATCGCCTTCCTCGGCACGCCGGTGCTCATCGTGCTGGCGGTGGTGCTCTCGTTACAGGGGGACGGGCGCTCCGTGCTCCCCTGGCTCGTGGCCGCGCTGGTCCTGTACGGGGCGACGCTGGCCGTCACCTTCGCCGTCAACGTGCCCATGAACAACGCGCTCGGCGCGGCGGGTGAGCTGGACCGCGTCCCCGACCTCGCCGCCGTGCGCGAGCGCTTCGAGGCGGGCTGGGTCCGCTGGAACCTCGTCCGTACGGTGACCTCCACCGCGGCGTTCGGCTGCCTGGTCTGGGCTCTCGTCGTGCACGGCACGACGCTGTCGTGACCCCGCTCCGGCGCCCCGGTTCCGGGGTCAGACGTTGAAGTACTTGGCTTCGGGGTGGTGCACGATCAGCGCGGAGGTGGCCTGTT
>NZ_BAAAZR010000064.1:0-6707 GCF_039537005.1 Sphaerisporangium flaviroseum
AGTGAGCATGCAGGGTGAGGAGGATTCGGCGCCCTCAACTCAAGAACTGTTGCTTACCCTCGAAACCCCAGAGTTCAGCGGAACTGAAGGCTCCTCAGGATGAACTGAAGTTTCTTCAGGCGCTATGTGTGAATGATAGAAACCGAGGGGGGCGTACGCCTGGATCGGGTATGGATCGACCGGGAGCATCCCACACTGCTCGTTACTCAAGGGCTTCTTGTTGGTCTGGAATTTCCGCCACTCGATGACTAACAGGTGGCCGTTGACCATGGAGTAATAGCCGAGTTGAGCGCGCCTCATCGGGCGGGCGAGTTGGGAATGGCGATCAGCCTGCGTATCAACGCGGTACCTCTTGAGGCCGGCTCACACAATCCAACGCGGCCATCCGGATCCTCAACCGCTGATAGCTACGGCGGACCCCGTCCAAACGCTGCAGCGCGGCCTGGACGGTCATCAGGTCGCATGACAGCACCTCGTTGCAGGAGTTCACCGCTCATACCACCCCACCGCAGCCTCGGGTCACCGCTCAAAGACAAGCGCGCCTACTCGGTCAGCCCATCAGCCACCTGGCGCCGCGTGGTCTCGCGGGACCCTTCGGCGCACGGCGCGAAACCGCCTTCCATCAAGTTCCCCGTATACAGGTGGGCGGCGCACTCCAACGGGTTTCGGTCGAGTCATCTTCGATTTTTCCAAGGAAGCCTCGATCGGTCGAGGGGAGGTTATCGCCGCCACGCTGGCGGCCGTACGGGAGATAGCGATTGCGGCTGACAGCGCCATCGCCGTCACCGATCGGGAGCTGCCGCGAACCGTGCAACCCGGCCATGAGCCAGGTCACGGCATTACCGATACGCATGGCGACGACGGAACCGTCCGGGGTCGCGTAGTACCGCTTGCCGTTGCTCCCCCATTTGCAGGGCCTTTGACGCTGGGCTTCGACCCCGCCCGTTTCCAGACGAAGCCGCCAGCCTGCTACCAGGCCTCCTGGTAGTTACCCGGACCGGACTCACACCGGCAAGCGACGACGAGCTTACGAACAGCAAGATCCACCGCTATGTCACGGCTTCACCTCCTGCTCTGCTGGGCGCACAAAAAGGCTCACTATGCAAGGGGCATGGACATCGGCCGAGCGCATCAACCGGCCAGACGCCCGCAACTTCTCGGTTCGCCCGGTCTGGTGGAGTAACAACACCCCCGACGGTTACCAGCTTAGACTCTTCTATGAATACAATCGTATTCTTGGCGTTGATCGAAACAACCGCAAACCCGAATCGATCTGTTCCTCGTAGACCATAAGGTGCCTCAGGCGCCGCCCGCTCCGTAGAATCACAGCCAGGGCGCTTTAGGAAAATGCTAGAGCACCCTGGCCGGGACCCGCATCAGGAGATAACGATGTTGAGTGAGCTGATCAACTTCTATCAGAGAATCGCTGCGAACGATCTGCCGGGCGACATCTGCTGGATAGTGGTTCAGCCCCTGTCCGGCGTGCTGTCAGTGAACGAAGCCGTGACACGGATCGGTGGACGGCCTGAAAACCTCCGCAACATGACCACGTTGGATGCATATTCCATCTCTCCCGGTGACACGCTTTCCTTCGAAGAGACGGAGACGTCGGTTTCAATATTGCAGATCGGCGGGTTCGTCGGCATGTTTCCAGAGATGATCGAGCCGCTCAGTCGCGGTGCCCGCGCCTGGGTTGTCTACTGGGAAGTCAATGCCAACTTCAGCATGCTGCACTGGGTTGACGGTTCCTGTGTCGGCGGGTGGGATCCGTATGCACCGCGTAAAGGCTGGGCAACTGGTTTGGGGCCAATGGCTCAATATGCCGATTTCTTTCTCCAGTACGATATATACGACGATGATCAGGATCCAAACTACGGCGAAGCTGTAACGCTTGCAGTGATTGAAGCTGAGAGCGGCGTACGCCTGGATCGGGCATGGATCGACCGGGAGCATCCGACATTGCTCGTTACGCAGAGTCTTCCCGTCGGTCTGGAATTTCCGCCATTCGATGACTGACGGGTGGCCGTTGACCATGGAGTAAAAGCCGAGTTGAGCGCGCCTCATCGTGCGGCGAGTCGGGAGCGGCCATCAGCCTGCGCATCAACGCGAAACTTCTTGAGGCTGGCAAACGCTGCAGCGCAACCTAGATGACATACAGCTCCTCGTTGCAGGGGTCCACCTCCAGCTCGCTCCTACCAGACCACCGGAGCCTCCGGGTCACCGCTCGAAGGCAAGCGCGCCAACTCGGTCAGCGCTCAGCCACCTGGCGCTGCGTAGTCTCGCAAACCCCTCGGCGTACGGCGCGAAGCTGCCGTCCATCAACTCCGCCGTATACAGGTGGGCGGCGCACTCAATGGGCTTATCCGGTCGCGGCCTTGCGCGCGGGCGCGGCAGCGAGGACATCGTGGAACTCCCACACATCGCATTCGATCTGGTGTGGGTTCAGAAGCGGTCAGCGGTGTGCACGATGAACATCGCCGCGTGCTGCTCGGTCATCCGCCGCAGTGCGCCCCGGCCCGAGGACCGACTCGGCCTGCGGCCACGCCCCGGCTGCGCAGCGGCTCGCCGCCCAGGTCCAGATCGGTCCACGACGAGATGACGACGGCCGCGCCGGGCAATCCCCGATGGCTGGACCGGCCGACGCAGCCAGACCGGTCCCAACGTCGATCCCGCTCAGACGTCACCGTGCTAGGCCAGGACGCCGTGGCGCACGCCCGCCGGGCCGAGGCCCAGGATGCCAATCGCTGAACGGCTACGGGGCCAGAAGCGTCACCGCCCGGCGGGGAGGCTGATCCATCCCGGTCCGCGCGTCAGCGATCCGTACCCCGCACACCAAAGCGATGTCGGTCCAGGACAGGTTTCCTCGCGCAGACTGCGTACCGCTTCAGCGAGCGTCCTGTTGTATCGGGCACGCTCCTTGGTCGGCGCGTCCAGCTCGGCCGATTGACGGGGTCGCCGCCGAGTTGGAGTTTCCCCTCGACCCATCGCCGCACGCTCGCGCCGCCGGTTCGGAACCGGTTGAGAACCAGCCGCCGGCGAACTCGGCCGCGCTCCACCCCTCGTGCCGCCCGTCGTCGGTCTCACGCATCGCGTGAATACCCAAGCAGCTCCATGGCCGTGACGTTATCGGGGCGGGACCAGAAGAGCTGTTGCAGTTCCTCTGGCAGCTCGTCCGAGTGTGTGCCTGTGTGTCCTCTCCGGAAGAAGCCGCCGTCGACCCGGTGGAGCTCTGCGAAGGTGGGAATGCGGGCATCAGGCAGTGGCCGTAGGGTCGGCGCCAGCGTGGCCAGCACCTTCTCGACGGTCCGTCGCGGCTCGCGAATCAACTCCTCGTAGCGGAGCATCACGCGATGGGGCGCGGGCGGACGTAGCCAGCTCAGTACGTTCCGGCCCCAACTGCCCGTTCCTACCTCGTCACGGCGGTTGATTATCGCGCGGAGCTCCGCCTCGACATCAGGCGCACCGGTCAGATGGGCCCATGAGGTTATGGAGTCGCGGCCGTCTCGGACGAGACAGATCGCGCGATCCTCTTCCCCGACACGCTGCCGGTGCGTCTTGACGAAATGCGGCTTCTCGGAGGCGCGCATCTCCTCGATTGAGGAGGGACGCTCCTCGAAGCCGATCAATTCAGGACCAAGCCGCGCGGCTACGCCATCGACGTCGTAGACAGTGGAGGTGTGCACGCCGTACAGCTGCTTGAGGATGATGCGGAGGAAGGTGTTGCCTGATCGGGGGAACGAAGCGACCCAGATGATCATGCCCTTAACAGTAATGTCGGACCTCACGGGCGCGGACCTCACCGGCGTGGTCGGGTTGCCGCCGGGGCTGGGTGGTGGGGCGGTTTCCGGTGCGCAGCCGGGGTGATGACGGCGGGTCGGCGACCGGGCGAAATGCCGGGTTCGCGGGCCTGGAGATCGGTCCCGGGATCGACAATACTCGCCGGTACCGGTCTTCCCACCCGGTGCCGGCACCGGGTGGGCGGCCGGGTGGTCCTGCAGCTCGCGGTGGCGGAACTGGTAGGCGATTCCTGAGATTCGCATGAGCCCGGCGCCGTCGGCCCAGTGCAGGAGGCGGCCCAGCCGCCACGGAGAATCCGACGTGCGTCGAGGGCGGGGCGATCGTGCCGCGCGACTCTGGGGAAGCCGACAGGGCCCGGCAGCTGCGAAGCCTGGGCATCGCCCAGTCACAGGCTGATTTTGCCGATGACGAGTAGCAGCGTTTGCCGCTCAGCTCGGACAGCACTCTGGGGCAGTAGGCGCCAAGAATGTCGGTGAGAATTGACAGCGCTCGGCGTGTAGTCCAACCGGGGAGCATGCCGTCTCGCAACAAGCCCCTACTCGGCTGGTGGCGCCGTCGGCCTCGGCTTGTTATCCGGATCGGGAGCGCTGACAGGAGCCTGTGGGAGCACCGTGTCAGGATCTCCAGCGCTGAGTGCTCCTTTCCGAGACTCATCGGTAGTTGTCGAAGCAGCCATGGCCATGATCTGCGCCATTGCGATAGGAAATCCGAACTCGATCTCAAGCGACTGATCGCTGCACTCGCGTAGCGTTCGAAGCGCCTGATCTCTCCCGGAATTCAGGCACACCATTGCGCGTCGGGCCTTCTCCCACAGACGATACAAAGTGATCACAAGCGGCTTCAGTTCGCTGTAGGTTCTGAGATCTATGGCTGCTACCAGGGTTAATGCGCTTTGCAGTCCCGGATAGGCCCGATTCGTCTCCGCGTCAAAAGAGGCGACCATCGATTGATCCACGGCATCCGGATCACGAGAGGCGAACCAGCTGATCCATGCGATCGCATGGTTGATGACGAACACTCCAGCGAAGACGCCAGCGATGTGCTCGCGAAGTGCCCGAGCCTCGTCACTGCGTCGGGTTTCCTGACGTCGCGTGCGCTCGATTCGCATGGTCGCGGCGACAGTGAGAGCCCCGCTGAGTATGGCGGCACCGGCACCTATCAGGGCGCCGGAGAGTGCGATGGCGGCTGTGTCCAAAACTGCCATGGTGATCAGCTCGCAGTCTTCGCGGCGGCGGCTTCAGCATGGGCGCGGGTCTGGGCGAGCCGGTAGGACTCGGTGCCCGTCTCGGTGATGTTGCCGCCGTAGGTGAGCCGGTCCACGATGGCCGCGCAGAGCGGAGGCTCGGTAAATGTCTTAGTCCATCCAGAAAACGACTCATTTGAGGCGATCGCGACACTGTTGGTCTCCTCCCTTTCGGTGAGAACCTGGAACAGCAGTTCGGCTCCGTGCCGATCAAGCTCCATGTATCCGAGCTCATCGATACAAAGGAGATCGACGCGGCCGTAGCGGGCGATGGTCTTGGTCAGCACCTTCTCGTCGGCGGCCTCGACCAGCTCGTTGACCAGCTTGGCGGCCAGGGTGTACTTGACCTTTAACCCGGCCAGCGCGGCCTCGGTGCCCAGCGCGATGAGCAAGTGCGACTTGCCTGTCCCGGAGTCGCCGATCAGACACAGCGGCAGGTGCTTGCGCACCCAGTCGCAGGTGGCCGGCGTATGGATGACGGCCGGGTCGACGTTGGGGTTGGCGTCGAAGTCGAACTCGCGCAGCGACTTCTGTCTCGGAAAGCTCGCCGCCTTGATCCGCCGCTCCGACGCTTTGCGGGCACGGTAATCGCATTCGGCCACCAGCAGCTCGGCCAGGAAGCGAAGATAGCTCATCTGGTCGCGGGGAGCGGCGGCCAGCTCGACGAACTGGGAGCGGATAGTCGGCAGCCGCAACCGCTGGCAGGCCTGGTAGATCGAGGCTTCGGCCGCTTCCTCGGTCAGGGCGCGGCGGTGAAAGGTGGTCATGGCAGCTCTCCCTCGGACGCGGACCGGCCACCGGTCCGGCGGCGCAGCAACTGGTCATAGACGGCCACCGAAGGCAGCGGCCGGCTGTCAGGCGGCAGTTGGGCCAGCCGCCGGGTGGTCAGCGACACCACCGCGGGCTCATCGAGCCAGGCCAGCCGTTCCGTCCGGGGCGGCGACGGGCCCACCTCCGGCGTGTCGTCGGCCTGAGCGATCTTGCGAGCCTCCAACGCGACGGCGTCGGCGGTCAACGCCCCCACCCTTAACGCGGCCTCCATTCCCGCCACCACGTACCGATGCTCCATGTGCCGGTGCAGTAGCAGCACCTCAATCAGCGCCCGGGTCCCGTCGGCGTCCCCGTGCGCGCGGCGGGCCGCGGCCCACCAGGCCTCATACGTAGCGGTGAAGGTTCCTGCGGCCCGGGCCTGTTCCAGCGCGGTGGCGCCGGGCAACGCGCCGGGCTTGTGTGCCAGGGCCTCCAGGTAGTGGTCCAGTTCCAGCCGTGCTCCGCCCTTGGCGATCAGCCGCTCGTGCCGGGCCACTTCTGCGCCCTTGTGGTAGACGACCAGGTGGGAGGCGCACAGCATGACCCGCACCTGGCGCCCGGCCAGGCGGATCGGCACCGAGTAGCGGTTGGTGCGCACGCTGACCTGTCCGTGCAGGTTGACGCGCGGGGTCAGCAGCCGGCCGATCTCGAACGGCTCGACCGGCAGCGGCGCCAGCAGGGTCCGCTCGTGGGCGAAGCGCTCGCCGATGGTCTGGGGGCGCATCCGGATCCGGCGCTGCTCGTCTTTGATGTCCCACTGGTCGATCAGCGCGTTGAGCTCGCTGATCGAGGCGACATCGGTCCTGTTGACTGAACTACTTACTGCACCGCTCGTGCTTAGAGTGCGGTTGAGGAT
>NZ_BAAAZR010000065.1:0-11893 GCF_039537005.1 Sphaerisporangium flaviroseum
CAGCTCTCCCATAACTTTCCTTCCATCGACTTACGATGAAAACCTATCGACTTTCGATAAGCGAAGCAAGAGCTGGGACGGAGGGTTGGCGGCAGTTTCGCGCCGTGGCGGGACTCCGTCGCCCCTCCCATGGCATGGCATTCGCGCGAACCATCTTGATCTCGTCGAAGTCGCCTGCTTGAGCGCAAACCGGACGCCACCCGACTACACCGAAGCCCTGCGCCCTTCGAAGTGCTTCGACGGCAGTTGGGATGATCAGATGGCCAGGGTGCGCGAGGGGCGCCCAAGACCAGCTCGCGGCGCGATCGTCGTGCCATTACCCCGGTTAGCGAGGGGTCGGCCACGGTCACTCAGGACCGGCCCCACGTCCAGCTCAGCGGCCCTAGGTGGCCCGTTCCGTACGGTTCCCAAGCTGACAGCGCGGGCTCGATTCCCGTCACCCGCTCCACACACAAAGTCCCAGGTCGGACGGAATCCCCGAATCCTGGGCTTGATCCTTCTTAGGGGCGGACTCGCTCGCATGCGAGGTCATGTCGCCCACACGCCTCTCAGGCGGCTCCATAGAGGAAGAACTCGGCCAGCGCCGGGGCCAGCACGTCATCGGAGACGCCATGCCACTCGCCCTTCAGGGTCAAATGACGACCTTGTGGAAGAGCCGCCGCCGTCCCCTGAGCCCAGCCGCGCAGGCGTTCGTCACTGGATTCGCTGCTGACTACCAAGGTCGGCACAACAACGGATCGAAGTGTGGCGGGAGAGACGGCTTCAGTCATGCGACTGTCGTAAGCGAGGGTGTGCGCGATGCCCTCCAGCATCGGGAAGAAAGGAGCCTGCCGCATACCCGCGGTCATCTCAGCGGGAACGCCGATGCTTGTGTGGAAGTGCTCGACCGCGTCAGCTCGGCGACCAGCGGCGACCAGTGCGTCGATCTCGGCCGCGAGCTCACCTTCCTGCGACGGCTTATCGAGGGCGATCGGCGGCTCAAGGAGTGAAAGCATCGAAATAGGCAGCCCAGCCGCCGCTCCAAGCAGGGCAAGGGCCGCACCGGAGGAGAACCCGTGGACGAACGCCGGTCCTCCGGCCCCCTCGATCACAGCCGCAAGGTCCTCCACCTCCCTTTTCACCGCGTATGGCTGCCTGTCTCCGCTCTCGCCGCGTCCGCGCCTGTCGTAGACCACGACCGTGAATTGGTCGGCAAGGTGTTCGGCGAGTGACTTCATGGGTCCGAACTCGCGGAATCCACCTGCCGCGTCGACCAGTACGAGCGTTGGTCCCGTTCCCGTCTGTTCGAATCCGATCCGCGTACCGTCGCGGGACGTTATCGTCGCCATGTTGATCCCTTCACACGGTGACTTTGGACGCTACAGAGCTCCACCGACAATTCGGGATAGGGAAAGGGTCACAAGTATGATCACGTGCCATATCCGTGCCAGAACAGACGGGGAACCACGGTGACTCAGGGGAGCGCCGGGGACTCGGCCCGCCCTGACCCGCATCCCCGTTCTCCCAGCTCAGAGCACCATGGTCAGCAGATGATTCCCAAGCTGACAGCGCGGGTTCGATTCCCGTCACCCGCGCCCATGCCAAGTGCCCTGGTCAGGGATCCGTCCCTATCCCCTGACTAAACTGCGCGCATGCACTCTCCCTCAAGTGCCCGGGACGCGGCCAAAGGCAACTGGTCGTTACTCCGCGAGAGCGTGCGACACCTCGCTCTCACCGCCGGCGAGCAGCTTGAATGGATCGGACCCGCAAGCATCGATGAACTGGCGCTCGACTACGACGCCTTCTACCCCGCCGCATGGCAATCGCGGGACGAGGGATGGATCTCCGAGCAACTCGCTACCACACTCGGCGATATCGACCAGATGTTGATCAACCTCACCGACGAGGGCCCCGCGGCCTGGACAGCGAAGGCCCTGCACTCGCACCCTCGCTGGGAAGAGCTCAGAAAACTCGCTCACCACGCCATGGCCCTCATGCCTGCCGAACCGTGGAACGCCTCAGATTGACCTAGGACACATGGTCCCCCCGGGCCATTAGCGGGCCATTAACCACAGTGACGAGGGGTCAACCACGGTCACTCAGGACCAACCCGAGACCCAGGTCAGCGGCCCTACGTGCCGTGATCGATGTACTTCCCAAGCTGACAGCGCGGGTTCGATTCCCGTCACCCGCTCCACTTCTCTGGGCGTTGGTAGATCCGCCCATCTGGACCAGGAACGGCCTCAGGGAGCAGCGAGGCTTGAAGGTGCTTCTCGGGTATCGCGAAGGAGATCACCCGTCCTGAGAAGTCGTGCTTCGGACCAATGCGGCCGGGTGGGCAGGCGATCATCACCGGACGGGTAGGGGCCAGCTGAAGCGAGGCCTCGACTGCGGGGCGAAAGTCTGTGTCGGTCGACATGAGCATGACATGTCACCGTAAGCGGATGCCGCATCCATGGTCATGGCCACTGCCAGCGCCACATCGGTCAGCTTCTCCCCGTACGTGTGGAACGTCTGCGCAGGGTCACACGCGGTCCGACTTGGACCCGCCGGTGACGATCTTCCGTCCTCATCTCCGAGACCGACGCAGACGTCGCCCGGCGCGAAGACCTCCGAGACGGTCAGCAGGATTTGTCCAGTATGGTGCGGGATGGGTAACCCACCCGAGCGGGGTGCCCATAAGCCACTCCATGAACTACGGCGCTGGGCACGGACCGTTCGTGTCGTCTACGAGGGCGGGCGTCGGGGCATCTCCGTCGGTGACGTGAGACCGTCTCACACCATGAGCCGGCTACTGGTCGTCATCCGCGTATGCCCATGGCTCGATAACCCATGGGTCAAAGGCGGATGGTCGCCAGGCCACATGGCCGGCAGGCAGCTTGGCCGTCTGCTGAAGCGTCGGGTCATGAGCCGCCAGGTGGCCGATGTGCAGGATGATCGAGTTGCCGGCATCGACGTCCGTATCACCATCGCCGACCAACCAGTCGCCCTCATCACCAGCAGGCCAGGCGGATCATCCCACCTCCGTCACAGGCGTCGCGTTCCGGATCGTGCCCGATGAGATGCTTGTCGATCGCTTCCGTAATCGCCTTGTCGGCGCCCCTCACGGCGTGCTGATAAATCGTCGCGGCGCGCACTCAAGGCGGCGCTCCCGGCGATTAACGGCTCTATCAGCGACTATGCCAACCTCTATGCCCATGCACATCAGACCCGGTACCAAAGACGACGCCGAGCACATCGCAGAGCTCCACATCGGAGGTCCGGGACTCCCGGCCCGCCGAATTTCGTGGCTGGCCTGGATACCGTGTCGATATGAGTCAGAGGACTGACGTACACGTATCTGCCCACCCGAACCCTGTCGAGATCGCTGTTGCGACCGACGATGACCTTCCTCAGATTGTCGAAATTCTGAACCACGCTGCGGCGAACTCAACCGCTACCTTCGCCGCCCGGCCGACCAGTGTGGCCGAACGACGCGATTGGTTCGAGCAGTTCTCCTCGACCGGGCCCTACCGACTGCTCGTTGCTCGAGACGGCAGCCAGGTCCTGGGCTTCGCTTACAGCCAGCGTTACCGAGACGGCGATGCCTTCCAGGAGACTGTCGAGGTAAGTATTGCGCTGCACGTCAGTTCCCGAGGCCAGGGCATCGGCACCTTGCTCTATCGTGCGCTGTTCGATTGCCTTGCTCACGAACCGGTTCACGTCGTCCTCGCAGGCATAGCCATGCCCAATGACGCATCGGTTGCACTGCACCGAAGGTTCGGCTTTACGGAGGTTGGCGTGTTCCGTGAGTATGCCGTCAAAAACGGACAGTACATCAGCTCGCTGTGGATGCAGCGTCTTTCCCCTCGGTAGCTACACGTCCTTCTCGCTTCCCCATCGTCCTGGTCGAGGCCCCCACGTCAAGGGCGCCTACGACGTCGCTATGCGATCAACTTCATTGACCCTTGACCCGGCGGCCTCGCCCTGGGGATCGGCAGCTACGAGGAGGACGGGGGAGAACCAGGCGACGGCGCACTACTGCAACGCGTACTGCAGCAGCCCCACACGACCGCTCACGATCACCACCGCCCGGCACCATCCCGGAGCAGGACGCAAGCTCCTGATCACGTGTCGGGTGATCCTGATAAGGAAGCGGTCAGCTCATCGACTCCGTGCCCGTTGCGTGACCGTTTCGTAGGCCGTTCCGATCTTCTCGGGCCACTAGCTCGTGATCAGCCCGCAGGGACGCCCGTGTGGCGAAGGTCATGGAAGTGCAGGCCAGGCAGCCCCATCTCCTTGACCACATCAACCCAACGGGTACGGGTGTTGAAGCCGCTACGGCGAAGTGGACCGCCCTTCGCTCCCGGGAACATCAGCGCGTCGGGTCCGTCCCTGACGTAGGTCTTCAGATGCTCGCGCAGCGCCGGAACGATCGCCTTAGGGAGGCCCACAGCGCGACGGCCGGCCTTGGACTTGGGAGGACCCAGAACGAGCCCACCCGTCGAACGCTCGATGAACGCCGCGGATGCGAACCGTCCCGGCTTGCGCTTCACTTGCGCGAACACGAGCTCGGCTACGTCCTTGCTGTGTCCCGCAGCCACCTGGTTCCGCTCGACGGCGGCAAGACCCGGCTCCGCGCCGACCGGATCGGTCAGGATGGCGACGCCGGCATCAAGCCCGAGCTCGACGATCCCACTACACACGCCGCCTCAACCTCGAACTCCAGCCATGATCCCGAACGGCGGCGGCCGTACTAGCATCAGCGGAGTTGAGTGAGCAGGATCCGGCCGCCCTCATAGACGCCGCCGTCGATGGCGAGGACTCTGTCGTCGGCGTACGGCAGCGCAGCTGTGACGTCCTGCGGCGCCACGCCGAAGTGCTGATATCACCACCGGTCGCGGCGGCGAAGAACCGCTCGGTGACCTCGCGCTGCCGCGACCGGTCCGCTGTGAAGCGTGGCCGCCGAGCCTGCACGTGCTCGCGAGCACGGTGCGCGGCCTGGCGCACCGCGGCCTCGGAACGCTCTACCGCCTGCGCGATTTCGGCATGGCTGAAGTCGAAGACCTCCTTCAGCACGAACACCGCGCGCTCGAGCGGGCTCAGCGTTTCCAGCACCACCAGCATCGCCATCGATACCGACTCGGTGTTCGTGATCGCGTCGGCGGTGTCGCCGCTGGTGAGGATGGGTTCAGGAAGCCACGGCCCCACGTAGGTTTCACGCTTGTACCGGGTGGAGCGCAGCCGATCCATCGCCAGATTCGACACGATCCGCGTCAGATAGGCCTTGGGGTCGGCCACCTGCGGGCGATCGGCGGCCGACCATTTGATCCAGGCGTCCTGGACCGCGTCCTCGGCATCGGTCGCGGTGCCCAGGACGCGGTAGGCCACCGAGAAAAGCAGGTTGCGATTCTCGGTGAACACCTGCTGGTCGAGGTCCGGGTACGGGCGGGTCACCGCGCATCCTGGACCCGGGTGAAGCGGCCGCCGCGGGGCCAGAACGCGCCCGAGGAAGGAATCTTCTTCATGCGGCCGTAGGCCGGCCAGGGGGAAGCACTCACCGTCTCCTTGTACCAGGCCGCCCTGCGGCCGGTCAGATACACCCGTCGAGGGCTGTCGTCAGGATGGGTGAACTGGACGACCGCGTCGTGCCGTCCCAGGCTCACCGGGGTGTGGTAGTAGCCAAAGCGGAACGGCTTGGGCTTCCTGCCCTTCAGCGCGCGGGCGATCGAGACCGCGGCGTGCACACCGGTCGGCATGCCGCCCTGGCAGGTGCCGTGCATGACGCCGTAACCCTGACGGATCGCGGCCGCGTCGCCCACCGCGTACACCTCGGGGTGCGACACCGACCGCAGCGTGGCGTCGGTGACGATGCGGCCGCGCTCGTCGACGGTCAGACCGGCGGCAGCCGCCAACGGCGACATCCGCGTACCGCTCGTCCACAGGACCACGTCGGCGACGATGTTCTCCCCGCCCGCCAGCTCGACCGAATCGGGCAGCACCTTCATCATCTCGACCCCGCTGCGCACCTGGACGCCCAGGCGCTCGAGCGCGGAGTGCAGATACGCCTTGGCCTTCGGGTTCATGGTCGCGCCGGGTTCCTGCCGGCCCAGCAGCACGACGTTCAGCTCCGGGTGCCGCTCGGCGATCTCCGCAGCCGACTCGATGCCGGTCAGCCCACTGCCACCGACCACAACCGTGCCGCTGCCGAGCCGCGCCAGCCGGTCGGCCAGCAACTCGGCGTCCTGAGCGCTGTTCAGGGTGTACACGTAGTCCTCGACGCCCGGCACCGCAGTCGTGTCGGCCACGCTGCCCAATCCGTACACCAGCGTGTCGTAGTGCAGCACCCGGTCGTCGTCGCTCCGCACAGTCTTGGCGTCCGCGTCCACCGCCGTCACCCAGCCCCGCACGAACTGGGCACCCGTGCCCTCCAGCAGCTCCGTAATGTTCATCTCGGCGAGCTGCTGCCCGGTGGCCGTCATGTGCAGCCGCAGCCGCTCGGTGAACCGCTCCTGCGGATTCACCAGGGTCACCTGCACACCATCGCGCCGCTTGACCCGCGCCGCGAGCTGGATCGCGGCGGCCATACCTGCGTAACCCGCTCCCAGAATCAGAACGCGGTGCGTGGTCGCCATGCCGGCTTCGTGCTGTGTGTTCATCGTCATGCCTTTCGCCTCGTGCTGACGACTACCGGACGCAAGTTGCCCGCCTGTCCGTGACATCAGATCGATGTGACACGCGACACACTCGACTGGGGACGGCCCCGCCCCGCGGTCGACGGGCACCCGGCGAAATGCGACTTTCGAGGTCGGCCCGCCACCGCTCCTGGACCTGCTCGGCCGCTCCCCGTCCCTCACCCAAGCGCCTGCCCATGGCCCTGCACCTGACCGCGGGCAACGTGGTCGACCGCAGCGCGTTCGAGGCAGTGCCGGCCAAGCTGCGGCTCCGCGGCGCGGACCGGGACGGCCACGCACCCGCCCCGACCGCCTGATCGGGGACAAGGGGTACTCCTCCAAGAAGATCCGCACCTATCTGCGAAGACGCGGCATCCAAGCGGTCATTCCCGAGCGCAAGGACCAGATCGCCAACCGCAAGCGCAAGGGCAGCCAGGGAGGCCGCCCCCACGCCTTCGATGCAGAGACCTACAAGCAGCCCAACCTGGTAGAACGCTACTTCGGCAAGCTCAAGCAGTGGCGGGCCATCGGTGAGGTCGACTCGGGGCGCCCTGCTGATGTTTCCACCAGTGGGTTTCCCCGAGCCGCCTCCCGAACCCGGCGTGCCCGTCTCCGAGCACCGGGCTCTCCACAAGTCCCGTTTTGGCCTGGTCAGATTCTCAGACCGAGCCGGTGTCGTAATTACGGGGCGTCAAGCACTGGTTCCTCGCGTACACCTTCCCGTCTCGCTAGCCGGACCCCAACCGTCTGGCAGTGCCAGTCCGTCCCGACGTTGTCAGGGCTGCTTACCGCCCGCCTCGGCATCCTCCGAGACGAACTGCCCTCAGCTTCAGCCGGATTGCTGCGACAACCCGACGGTGAAGGACTCTCACCTCACTCGACTCCATGGCGCCTCGTGGCGCACCCACCAGGTACGACAAGCTCGCCGTGCGCTACCAAGCCACCACCAACGAGTGGCTTAGCCCCTTATGAAACAGACCCCAGGGACGGCACGAGGAACGGCGAGGCCGAGAAGGTCAAGGGAGAGCTTGTGGAGGCGCAGCAAGCGTTGCTGAAGGCGTGTACGGCCGTGCTCGGCGACCAGCCTTGGAAGTAGGAGGGCGTGCCCCATCTGTGCCCGATGCAGCAGTCAACATCGGCCTGCAACGGTATGCGGCAGGGCGATCAATCAATCAACGCGGTGTAACGGATAGCCAAGTTGAACGACTACTCAACGTGTAGATCAATACGATTCCCAAGCTGACAGCGCGGTTCGATTCCCGTCACCCGCTCTCATAGCAAAGGCCCAGGTCAGAGGGTGATTCCCGACCCAGGCCTTGATCTTTTGTACACCTTTTCGATCTTCCGTGCCCGTTACATGCCCGATCTCAGTGGATCTTCTTTCTTGAGGGCGGCTTCGGCGAGCCTTCCCATGCCGTCGGCGATCATCTGATCCCGCCCGTTCTCGGTGTGCAGATAGATCACGCAGATTAGCTTCATGCAGGACCAGCAGGACTCGTCGGTGACGTAGAGGGTTCCTGTGCAGTCATCCTTGGCGGCATAGAGCAGGGCGTTGGCCTCCGCGTACACGCCGTTACCCGTTCGTCCACGCCGGCGAGTCCCTGGCGGACCTTGCGGCGGACCGGGTGAACGGTGCGGCCGTGCTGCGGATCGGCGCTTGGCCGAGGTTCGTCTAGGGCTTGCGGGCCAGACCGCCGTAATAGGTGTGGTACAGAAGGGCGTTCCTGACGAAGAAGCTCGGCTCGGCACGCCACTCGGGGAGCGGGACGAGGCCCGGTTCGACCAGCTCGAGGTCGCCGAAGTACTCCATGATCTCGTCCATGGTGCGCCAGCGGCCGGTGCCGAGGTTCTCATTGAAGAGCTTCTCGACCCTCGTGGCCTGCTGTGACGCCGCCGGGTGCACCTCACCGGGATTGCAGAAGTGCGAGATCGCCACGAAGCTGCCGGACACCAGCGGGGCGCGCAGCGTGGCCGCCACTCCGGCGGGATCGTCGTGGTCGTGCAGATGGTGCAGGATGCTCAGCATCAGCAGCCCCACCGGCTCGCTGAAGTCGATGAACTCCTTGACCTGGTCGTTCTCCAGGATCGACCGTGGGTCGCGCGCGTCCGCCTGGATGACCGTCGTGCTGTCGTCGGTGGTGAGCAGCGCCCGCCCGTGGACCAGCACCATGGGGTCATTGTCCACGTAGACCACCCGGGCCGCCGGATCGACCTCCTGCGCCACCTGGTGCACGTTGCCCTGAGTGGGCAGGCCCGACCCGATGTCGATGAACTGCCTGATCCCCGCCTCGGCCGCCATGTAGCACACGACCCGCTGCAGGAAGGCCCGGTTCTGCTGCCCGGACTGCTGGGCTCCCGGGGAGATCTTCAGGGCCGCCTCGCCGACCTGCCGGTCGATGGCGAAATTGTCCTTCCCACCCAGGAACCAATCGTAGACCCTCGCGATGCTGGGCTTCGTCGTATCGATCTTCGCAGGAAGCTGACCCCTATTCAGGATCGCCCCGTTCGAATCCTCACCGCGCTCGGACATCTCGCCACCTTCGTTCCGATGGGGCCCGCTTGATCGCGGAGAACTGGGCAGATAATAACCCTGAATCCCTCTAAGAGCAGGTATGTAGCAACAAGCTCATGCATAAGCAACCGCGGTGTACTGAGCCTATTTCAGCGGGCTTCCCGGAGTTGTAGGACGAGGATTGCTTTGACGATCTGACCTGCGCGAAGTGGGCAGCAGCGGAGCTTTCGCAGAATGCGCCAGGCCTTCAACTGGGCATTCGCGCGTCGCCAGGGCCACGGAGCTTGGCATGAGTCCGGTTGGCGCTCTTCTGCGAGGCCGGCTTGTTCTTGCCCTTGTACGGCACCAGCACCCGCTCACCAGCGCCGACGTACGCCTTGTCCGCCAGTGCGATCACTCCCGCGGCGTGCAGGCGACGGAGGACGCCCCAGATCCGGGCCGCCCGCAGATCGTGTACCGAGCCCGAGGTCCACAGCGGCGTGCCATCCGGGGCGGCGATGACCTGGATGTTCAGCGGCCCTACATGGCCCGATCCCTACGATTCCCAAGCTGACAGCGCGGGTTCGATTCCCGTCACCCGCTCCACACGCTAAGGCCCAGGTCAGGGAGACATTCCCAACCCGGGCCTTGATTGTTTCTAGGGTCTTTTCGATCTTCCGTGCCCGTTACGTGCCCGACGCGTCGTGATCTTCGTTCGGGAACGCCTCCGCGACGAGCTTCCCCATGCTGTCCGCGATCATCCGGTCCCGCTCATCCTAC
The DNA here is from genome assembly GCF_039537005.1 of Sphaerisporangium flaviroseum. Lineage (NCBI taxonomy): Bacteria > Bacillati > Actinomycetota > Actinomycetes > Streptosporangiales > Streptosporangiaceae > Sphaerisporangium > Sphaerisporangium flaviroseum. Next base: position 9,904 of record NZ_BAAAZR010000065.1, read on the forward strand.
GCGTGCAGATAGATCAACGCAGCCCGCGTGGTCGAGTGCCCCATCCGGTTCATCAACTCCCGCAGCGTCGCCCCGACTGTGAGGCGAACTTGTTCCCCGTATGACGAAGATCGTGGAAATGGAAGCCAGAAAGTCCTGCCGCCTTGAGAGCCTTCGCCCATGTACGGCTGAACGTCGGCCGGCGAAGCATCGCCCCTTTCGCGCCCACGAAGACGAACGCCTCATCATCCGAACCGGTGTAGGCATCCAGGTGCGCCCGAAGCTCCGAGTTCACCACGAAGGGCAGCGTGACCGTACGCAGGCCGGCCGCGGACTTGGGCGGTCCGACGGTGATCGACCCGTCCTTGAGCTCGGTGGTCGACGCCACGACCCGAACCGTCCTGCCTTCCAGGTCGACATGCTTTCGCCGGAGCGCCGCCAACTCACCCCAGCGCAGACTGCCGAACGTCGCCACCAGGACCAGCGCCCGGAACCGCGGATCAATGGCGCCGGCCGATACGAAGACCTGTTCCATGGTCAACGTGGGCCGCTCGGGTGACTCCTCCTTGCCGCCGCTCTTGATCTGACACGGATTAACCTTGACTATCTGGCCCTCTATGGCCGTGTCAGGGCGACGGCGCGGCGCGCCGCCGCACGGCCCGCCGCCCGCCCGCCGCCCGAGCGTGCGGCGTGGGCGCCGGTCTCGGCCGGCGGCGGGACCACGGGCCGCTCACCGCACCGCCCAGCCGCCGTACCCAACCATTCGCCGCCGCACCGCCGCCTACTAGCTGACCGTCCTCGACGGTCAAAGCCGCTGCTGCCACCACGGCCACTCGGGCGAGGCATGCGGGTTCGGCGACGTTCGGGCGAGAAACCGCCTGTCGATAGGAAGAATCAAGCCGTACAGGTACGGCTTGGCCCAGCGCGGCAAGGCGATGAGCGCCTGTTCGAGCCGCTGGCGTGGTGCGTCTCCGCAGCACTCAGGACATATGCAGCCGGGGCCGATCCGGTCAACGCTGCCGGGAACGACCGCCTGTGTCCAGGCCAGCAGTGCCTCGGCCACCGTGCCCGGCCGCATCCGCGTGTGCTCCAGCGCGATCACCGCCGCCATGGGCCGGCGCCCGAGGCCGGGAACCTGATGGATCGAAGCTCTGTGGGTTGCGCACACCGATCCTCGTGCGCGAACCTCCGAAGGGCGCCTACGCGGCATGGCCCTTTCTGATCAACGTCATGAGCCGATGATCGCACGTCAGGAAGAGCAGCTCCAGACCCGGCCCGTTGGACTACCGCCCTTACGATCGCCTGGCGGTGGCTGATCTCCGTACAGGGCCGGGGGCGATCGACGGTCCGGAGTTTCGTTCCTCAACCCCGGCCCACCGAACATCAGGGCGACGAAGGTGCAGACGCTCCCATGCCCTCGCGTGCCCGTTGCGTGCCCGTCAGCGGAGGGAGCAAGGGGAACTCACGGGAATCACGGGCAACCGAAGCACTCCCCCGCAGGTCAGCGCTTCCCCAGCTCAGCGGCCAAATGTGGTAGAGACTTCCCAAGCTGACAGCGCGGGTTCGATTCCCCGTCACCCGCTCCACACACCAAGACCCTGGCCAGGGCCGCTTCTATGGCCTAGCGTCCCTCGACGAAAAGGTCCTCGCCTCCGGCTCGGGCAGTCTCCAAGGGCCTCCGGCCCAAACGCTCACGCCCCCGGCCCAACCCTTGCTCAACACGACTTCGTACGGCGGTCCGCTAGGCGGGCCGGTTGCAATACAGGGGCGTTCAGAGCCGTTCAAGATGGACGGCGTACGCCCTCTGACCTGTATTGAACCGTCCGGAACAGCCCGAGGGCGATCTTTAGGATTGCGCCAGGGGCCGGAATAGCTGTTGATCACCCTGTGGGGTCAGCACTCCGGCGGGGGCGCTCCGGCCCCGGAATGGGAGCGGTTCATGCTCTGGGGCGCGTCATCCGCCCGCAGCGTCCTCGGCCTCCCAGCGCAGCAGGTCGCCCGGCTGGCACTC
>NZ_BAAAZR010000066.1:0-14602 GCF_039537005.1 Sphaerisporangium flaviroseum
GAGGTCTCACAAGCCGTTCTCTTCGCACGTCGCAAGCTCGGCGAATAGTTCAGAGAAGGGACTGGCACCAGGTGGTTGCGGCGGAACCAGCCGATCTGCCCCTCCACTCCACCCTTCTCGTGCGCGCCGACCAGACCCGGGCGGCAGTAGAACGCGTCGACGCTGGCCCAGCTGCGGACGGCCACCCACCGCTCCGACTCCACCCGGGCCCGGGAGAAGCCCAGCACCCGGGCCACCGCGGGCTTGAGGTTGTCGTAGCGCACCTTGCCCGTGGGCACGCCGCCCAGCACGGACATCGCATGCACATGCCCCTCGAAGAAGGCCTCTTGCGAGCAGGTCAGGAACATCCTGTGCACGGCCTTGCCTGACCACGAAAGCCGGAACGAGAACAGATAACACCTGGTCAGTTCGCCCGCCAGGTGGATCCACACGTCCCCGAAGTCCACCTCGGCCTCGGCCCCGGGCTGGTGGCTCTGCTCGATGAAGACCTCCGCCGGCGCCCGACCAGCCTCTAATCGGACCCGCGGGCGGCGCTTGGCGACGTAGTCGCGGACCATCCCGTACGACACCTCCACCGCGCCCTGTGCCTCCAGCAGCCGGTCGAAGATGCGCTTGGCGGTGTGCCGTTGCTTGGGCGGCGCGTCAAGATCCACCCGCAGCATCTGATCGATCAGCGGCTTGAACGGGTCCAGCCGAGACGGGGCGGCAGCGGCTTACGCGGCTCGGGCCAGACCGAGGCCAACGCCTTCTCCACGGTACGAAAGCCCACGCTGTGCTTGCTCTGGATGGCCCGAATGGACAGCCCAGCTCGAGAATCGCGATGGATCGCCGCGTACAACTCAACCTTGGACTTGGGCTGCACCAGCATCACCTCATCCCGCGAAGCACATCAATGCTCCCACCGCAAGCCCACGGGCGCTGTTACTTCTCAGCGACATCACCTTGCAGCGGAAACGATCGCTGTCGCAGCAGACCGGCAAACGCTGTCACATGTCATCGACAAAACCAGGTAGTCCCGCCCTGCGACGACGAGCCCGAAACCGACCCTCACCGTCACCGAGACGGTGACCCACCCTCCAACGGGCGGGAACCACAAGGTGACAAAGACCCCGCTAGGAGCGGCCGAGACCGGAGGCGGCGGTCAGGCGGGACCCGATGGGCGCGTGTTCGTCGTGACCGGTTTCCTGCTCACTCTCGCCGCCGCCACCGGCCTGCTGCTCCGCCGCCGCACCATCCCCACCGATGACCAAGGCCGGCATGTACGGCCCAATCTGGCTACAGCTCCGCGAACCACACGGTGATGGACTGGCCCCCTTCGGGTCGTGCGCCGGCGGTGAGAGTGGTGTGGTGGGCTCGGGCGACGGCATCGACGATGGCGAGGCCGTAGCCGTCGTGGCGGCCGTGCCGATCGGGCGCCAGCCTCTGGGAAGGGCTGGAAGAGGCGCTGGATCTGGTCGCCGGGGATGACCCGCCCGCTGTTGGCGACCGTGAGGGCCACCTGCGTGCCGAGGTCGGGGTGGTGACCTGGAGGTGCCCGTTCCCGAGGTTGTGGCGGATGATGTTGTCGACGAGGCTCTCGATCAGTCCCGGGTCACCGGCGATCACCGCGGGCGTCAGGTGTCCGGCGAGGTCGATGCCTGCCTCCGTGGCCTGGCCGCGGCGGGAGGGCGAGCACTCCTGGATGCGCTGGAGGCGTTGCACCTGAGTTCGCAACCCTTCCCGCATCTCAGAGCGATATGATCTTCTCAGGCACCTAAGGCACGGCGACCGGCGCTGATGGCACGTTGCATCGACGGCTTGTTTTGGTGGCGCACCAGGCACAAGCCGCCCATCATCGAAGGCATGACCTCCGGCGGCCAATACGCTTACGTGATCCAGACGCGCGAACCCGGCCACCCCTTGTGGTCGTGGGTCAGCTACGGCGACGGGGAGTCCTCCCGCCTAAGCCGATCCTTCCAGCGCGCGGTGGCGGGGCTTGAGCAGCAACCGAACGGCCAGTCACGTTAAGGAGCCCGGCGGACGCCTCTTATCGTCACTGGCCGTTCCGATGCGGATGGCGTCCCGAGCCGGCGAACTGGCGCTGACCGGCTGCCTTCCCGCCAAGCTGGCATCCCGTCGTGGTTCATCGCCCGCGAACACCGCTACACCACCGGCATCGCCTGGGCCCGCGGAGTCCTGCGAGGCCGACAAGTCCCGGCTCGAGGCCGAGGTCCGGCGCACCATCACCGTCGACTGGCGCTCCCCCGTGACCGGCGCGGCCGCCGTCGTCGAGCTCGGCCGCTGTCGGTTGGCGTCGGCATTTGTGATCTTCGGTCGGGTCCTGGGCTTCGATAAGATCTACTTCGCGCCCGGCATCTTCCAGCAGGTCTGGGCCCTCAGCGGTCCGGCGACGCCGTCCGCTCACATGGGCTTCTTACCGGATCCCTTGGTCAACTGGGCCTCCGCCTTGCGCTTCTTGTTGTTGGGCGGCGTCTCGAAATCGTCGTCGTCGTTCTGGTTCCTCAGGCGTGCCTCCGTGGCGGCCCTCTTGGCCTCTTCCTCGGCCGCCCTTCTGGCCGCCTTGGCCGCGTTCTTGCTCGGCAGGATCTTGTAGACGATGCCGAGTTCGTGGACGTCCACGGCTCTCAGCTTGGTCGCGCCCTTGGGCCGCTCGATGTCCTCGCCGCCCTCCTCGACGTAGATCGTCCCCGCCTTCGCGAGCTGCTCCGCGGTCTGCGTCCTGGCCTTCCGCCTGATCGGCTTGTAGGTCTCGGAGAAGTAGACGTGGTCATAGCCGTCGAGCCACTTGGTGAAGTTCGTCGAGACCACGTGGTTCTCCACGGGGCTGCTCTCCCCCATGCTCTTGGACTGCGACCAGTCCGAGGTGAAGAAGAGAGCGACGGCCAGGCGGGCGCAGTCCGCGTGCTCGTCGTCTACCTCGTTCAACTTGGCGATGTCCGCCTCGAAGTCGCCCGTGAAGTTGAGGATCCGGCCGATCGACTGGGTCTTGACCTCGACGATGACCCGGTCGGCGGGGTTGGCGGCGACACTGCCGTTGAGCACGAAGTCCGCCATCTTCGGCTTGGGCTTCTTGGTGGTGTAGACCGCGCGCGTCTTCGGCTCTCCGAGGTCCATCCAGGTGGAGGCGATGTCGTCCTGGGCGAAGGCCGCGAGGGAGGTCCGCACCGAGTCCTCCCAGCCCTCTCCCGGCATGGCCCAGTACTTCGCGATGGTGTCGAGGTTGCCGTCGGCCCACCGGAACAGCAGCTCCAGGAACCCGCGTGCGGTGAGCAGCTTGGTGTTGGAACCCGGCTCCAACGTGAACTCGGTCATTTTGTGTGTCCCCCTGTCTCCAGGCTTTATCCGGCGCCACAAACATGCGGGTGCCCGCTCAACAACCGATTGGCGAATACTTGGTTCGCTGTTCCGGGGCATTCTCGCGGTGTGGGCGCGATATTTCGCCCCGTTCGGCAGGGAATTTGACGCCGCACCCAAAACACGCGTTTTCGCGCAGAAACACGATCTCCAGGCCAACCGGTCGCCCGACGGTGCTCTCACATCGGGCAAGGTGATCGCTGCGCAGTTAGCAAGATCGCACGCTGGGAGCGTTTGGTCAAGAGTGAGGGTCTGTATGGGTAATTGATCCGACCGTGAAGCCGGTGCGACGAATAAGGCTTAACGCTGAACGGTTCTGTTCACCGCCCCGGAGGAGTTCGTCGTGCGGACCCCACGCTGGCGGCGGACCCGGAAGGGTGGTCCCGGTGAGCAACTCTGACAGGACCCGGCTGCGGTTCTTGATGCTCCGCCGGGCGATCGAGGCCCTCCGCTTGGACGAGCGCGCCGCTGGCGAGCAGTTCGACGACATCGACGCGAGTTCCGTCTCCTCTAACGTCGATCCCGTCTGGCCACCGCGCGCAGCACGGCTCGGCGCAGCCGCAGGATGCGGATCTGCACCTCCAGCGCCTCGGCGTACTCCTCGGCGACCTGCGCCACCGGAAGATCGCGTTCCAGCAGGCGCTGCACAGTGGAGAGATCGATCCCCTGCTCGCGCAGCGCGCGCACGAACTACAACCGGGCCAGCGCGCCGACACGCACTTGGCCGTTGACACTCAGCAACCCTGACACCTTTATCGGCACCTACAGGTACCGATGGTGCACGCGCCCGCACGTGGGGATCTTGATGGCCTGCTTGCTGGCCTGGCCCCGGAGATTTACCGCTTTGATGCGGTGCGCCCGCGCAACGACGCCGCGCAGGAAGGTCTCGCAGATCAGCGCCGGCTCGAACAGGCAGCTGGCTCTCCGAGTACCGGGGCGCACGGCCGGTGAACTGGGCACTTCGCAATGGCGAGACCGTCCACGGCATCACGATCCACCGCATCGACACCGGCATCGACACCGGCCCCGTCATCGCCGAGGCCCTGTTCTCCATCTGGCCCGACATCCAGTTGGCGATGTTCGGGAGTCGTGAGTGTCCGGCCTTGCCGTCTGCGAACGCCAGCCCGGGCTCTCAGCCCTTGCGGCACACGTCCTGATAGGCCAGCTCAGGGATTTGGCGACGCCACTCCTCCTCGGAGAGGGAACGACCCGCGCGGGCGCACACGGCCGCGAGCAACCGATCAGGGGCGCTGAGATGGATGCGGAGGACGCCCTGGCGAGTGAGGGCGTACAACAGGCCGCCCGTGGGATCGAAGGCGATATCGATGACCTCGTCGTCAGAGGTGGGTTGACCGAGCGCGCGTCCGGTCGCCACGTCCCACAGCTGGATCCCGCCGAGGGTGAAGGCGGCCAGGGTGCGCCCGTCGGGAGAGAAGACCGGCTTCCTTGAGTACTGGCCGATGAAACGTATGCTGGACGGCTGCCAGGTCCGGGTGTCCCACAGCGTGATGCCGTCGGACCCGGCGACCGCGGCGACCTCTCCACGAGGACTGTAGGCGACGTCCCCCGCCTCGGTGTTCAGTTCCCACGGCGGCTTGCCTGATGCCATGTCCACGACCGCGGTGCCGCCTGTCAGTAGGATCTTCCCATCTGGACTGAACGCCAGGCTGTCCGTGCTATCGACCTGCGGGAGGATCCGGCCTGATCTGGTCCGCCAGTTCCACAGTTCCAGTGACGGACTGTCCCCCACATCGAAGTCGCCCCGCAGGACAGGCCCGACGGCCAGTGTCGTGCCGTCTGGGCTGAACTGCATGCTCCAAACCCCATCGAGCTGCTGCTTCAAGGGGAACACCGACAGGACCGACCCGTCGTTCGCATCCAGGACGGCGACTGACATACCTGTATCCGCACCGGGCACCTTCAACTGGCCGCCTACCGCGATCATCGTGCCATCCGCACTGGTCGCCACTTGGCACTCCTCACCGTTCTCGAACACGGCCACGGACAGGAGCACTCGGCCGGTCGACACGTTCCGCACGTCGAGCCGATTGTCGGTGACGGTTGCGAGGATCCGTGTGTTTCGGGCGATCGATGCTGTCTGCGGATCGGCCGTGCCGTTCGGAGCGGGCTTGGCCGGTTCCACCGTCAGCACCGTTCCGGCGAGGCCGAGCACGCGCAGGGTCTTCCCGTCCGGGGTGAAGCTCGGCAGTGCTCCGTAGGATTGCGTGGCGAAGGGCAGGCGCGCCACCTGAGTGCCATCCGATGTCCGATACACCGTGATCTCCGCGCCGCTGTCCACCGCGAGCAGACCGCCATCGGGGGAGAGGTTTAGCACCCCCGCGCCCGCGCCATCCTCGATTGTCCAGTTGAGCGCCTCGCCGGTGCGCAGGTCCCAGAAGTTCGCTCTACCGTTCTGGACGGCACCGAACGTGTGGCCGTCCGCGGTGAACAGCATGTCCGTCACCGCGCTGAGCTCCTCCAGCCACTCCAGAGGGCGTTTTTCGCGCTTGGTTAGATCCCACACCTCGATAGGGGACCCGTACTCGGTGAGGACTCCGTCGCCATCGACGTAGCCGGCACCGAATCTCCCGTCGGGTCCCAGCGTTTCCACCACGCCGCCTCGTGGAAGGCGGACTCGCTTGCGGGTGCGCAGGTCCACCCAGTCCGATGCCGGCACGTCTCCTGCCGAAGGGATGAACAGGAAGCGTCCGTCGGCGCTGAACCGCAGGATGCCAGGTGTCAGGAAATTGTAGCCGTCGGCGAACCCGGCACCGATGGGTCGTCCGGTGACGGTGTTCCACAGACGCACCGACTTCCCGTTCCTGAGCGCCATGACGGTGCCGTCATGGTTCAAGGCCGCCTGGCGTATGCCGGCGCCGACACCCGAGAGCGCTCGGATCTGCCGCCCCGATGCCACGTCCCACAGCCGCGCAACGCCGTCTTTGATCCCGGCCAATGTCGAACCTGTCGTGCTGAGCGCGTAGAGGGTGGCGGCGTCGGAGCCGGGCGGGGTGAAGACGCCGCGGGCCGGATGGGTGAGTGCGTCCCGTAGCCCGGCACGGATCTCCAGCTCTTCTGGGGCGAGCCGCCCGGCGGCCGCGTTGAGGAGCATGGCGGTCTGCGGGTCACGGACGCGCAGCGCGTCGGCCCTTGACGCCAGGGACCTGGCCACCGCCCTGGTGAGGTGGCCCGCGACCTTCCCGCGCTCGTTCTCGGCGATGACGACGGCGCCCAGTGCCAGGATGAGCAGGCCCGCGAGGATCGCGATGAGGGATGTGCGAAGGCGGTTCGCCCGGCGTTCCCTGCGCGTGCCGGCGTCGAGAAACGCCGACTCCGTCGGTGACGGCTTCTGCGCCGGGTCCTCCGTATGCAGCGAGCGCGCGGCCGCCAGCCGGGTCGCCGTGTACAGGTAGGCGGGATCGCGTCCCCTTCGCAGCCATTCCTCGGCGTCGTCGCTGAGTTGCTGGCGTATCAGGAGCGTGCCGCGGTCGGCCTCGATCCAGGCGCGCAATTGCGGCCAGGCGCGGATCAGGGCCTCGTGGGTGATCTGAACGGTTTCCTGGTCGACGGTCAGTAGGCGGGCACGCACGAAATGGTCGAGAACCTGCTGGGTGGCGGCGCGAGCGGAGGTATCGCCCGGGGGAAGCAGTTCGATCAGCGGGACGTGCCTGCGGGTGTCCTGTGTATTCTCGCCGACCCTGACCAGGTGGGGCAGCAGACGCCGGGCGATCGAGCGGCCCTCCACGTCGAGGGTGTTCAACGTGGTGGTGGCGGTGCGGTGCAGAGCCCCGGTGATGCCGCCGGCGGCGCGGTACCCGGCGAGCGTCAGGGTGCGGTGCTCGCGGTGCTGCCAGGTGACCAGCAGGGAATGCGACAGCAGCGGCAGGGCCTCACCCACCGGTGTCGCGTTGAGCTCGGGTCCCGATCCGAGGTCCTCGAGCAGCAGGTCGACGAGCCCGGCCTGCAGTTTCAGGCCGGCCTGCTCGGCGGGCCTTTCGATGGCTCTTCGCAACTGCGCCGAGGTCATCGGGCTGACGATCACGGGATGTTCGAGAGCGGGAACTAACTCGGGATAGCCCGCGCAGTGCCCGGAGAAGTCAGCCCGCATGCCTAGCACGACGATGGCGGGGGGCCGTCGCGGTGGGGCCGTGCACACCGCGTGCAAGGTCTGGATGAAGGTACGGCGCTGCCGCTCCTCGGCGCAGGCCGTGAACACCTCTTCGAACTGGTCCACCACGATGACCCGTCGCTGGGTGGTGTCCGACGGGGACCGCTGGAGCAGCTCTCGCAGCAGGCCGGGGTCGGCTTCGAGCCGCTGCCGCAGGTCTGCGGGATGGGAGCCGTCGAGACCGGCGAACCGCTCGGCCAGCGTGCCCACCGGGTCGTCGCCGGGTGTGAGGTGCACGGTCCTTCTGGGCGATGATCTGTCGAGAGCGGCGATCAGGCCGGCGCCCAGCAGCGAGGACTTGCCGCAGCCGGAGGGCCCGACGACCAGCAACGGCCCCTGGCGGTCCAGCTGTTCCGATACCCGGTCCAGCAGGTGCTCGGTGAGCTCCTCGCGGCCGAAGAAGAGTTCGGCGTCGGCTGGACCGAAGGCCGCCAGCCCTCGGTACGGGCTGAATTCCCCCGCCGGGGAGAGCCGACGGTGCGCCGGGTTGGGGGCCAGCACCTGCCGATCGCCGTGGTCGGCAGCCTGGCGGCGCGGTTCGGGAAACCCCTGATCGGTCAGCGTCCGCGACAGACACCGGTGGACGTCGTCCAGGCTGAACAGCCCGGGAGCTGTCGGGTCACCCTCCATCAGCAGCCGGATCAGCGCCCCGGAGAAGGCGGTGTAGGGGTCACCCGCCGGGGCCCACGCCGCCTGGTTCCCGCTGGTCGAGGTCAGCAGGTACGTGCCGTGCCGTGCGCTCTGGAAGACCCCGCCCACGTCGGCACGCGCCACCGTCTGCGCCCGTCCGGAGAAGCAGCAGTCCAGCACCAGCAGGATCAGCCGCGCCGGGCTGTCGGCCAGGACCTGCCGGACCTCGGCGTACGGCAGTGCCTGGTGGGCGGCGATTCCGCGGGTCAGGTCCTGGGTCGCGCGGGTGGCCAGATGTAGTTCGTTTCGCGAGCTCACCAGGCCGTGGCCCACGTAGTAGACGACCAGCACATCCCGCGCACGCCGCGCCGCCGCCACTAGAGCGGCACCGAACTCACGCGGGTCGGCTGGATCGATGAGCATGGTGAGCTCGGCCGGATCCAGCCCCGCCCGGTCGATCAAGCAGCGTCCCAGGTCTGTCACTGTCGAGGGAACGGCGGGCACGTCCGGGAGGCGTGAGCCGGCGACGTAACGGCCCGATCCGACCAGGAGGACATGCGCGCCCGGCGAGCCAAGCAGCAGGTCGGGTTCACGCATCGCCGGTGGCCGCGCCCTCAGGATCGCCCAGCAGCCCAGCCATGTGGCTGATCAACGCCCGGGTCTCGGCCATGTCGAGTGACTTGACCCCCTTGGCGGTGACCTCCACCTCCGCCTCCGCCTCACCGCGCTTGATCTTGACGGTCACCTCGCCGCCGCGGTTCCCCAACCAGGCGACCACCACGCTGGCCAGGGTGGCGGCCGCCCCTCCGGCGCCAAAGGCGATCTGCAGGCCATCCGCGATCGGGCCGAGCGCTCCCTCCGAAGCGGGGCGTTCGAGCATCCGCACACGCCCTCGCAGCTCCGGCTCCTCAATCAGCCAGGAACGCAGATCACGCAACTGATCCGCGGAATCGCCAGCCGTAACGGCTAAGTGGATATCCAAACCGGCCCCCAGGGTCCTCGATGCCATCTCGACGCCGTCAGGTCCCCGGAATCCCGCAAGCGCACCCACCTCCAGCTTGGACCAAGTGGTGCGGCCCGACTAGATGGTGCGTAGATGGCCTCATCATCCCAGGGCCGACACCAGGTAGTCCCAGTCCCCCATCAGCACCCCAACACGCACCGCTCTCTATATTTCCTGACGCGTACTCATGTACCTGCCTCGATTGTCGGGCAGCGACACGCTCGGCAAAGGTCCCCGGCCCGATGACGGGTGACGGGCCGCGCAGCGGACCGACTTGGAGCGGCGGATTTCAGGCCCGTTGGGGCGCAGTGGCTTCCCGCGACGGCGGTACGGCATCCGCTCCGCTCGCCGTCGCGTCGTCGCCTCAAACGCGGTGACAGTCACGCCGGCACCCTCAACATGCCGATCGCGCCCTGGTCACAGACCCTACGCGCGGCATGGTTGCTGATGAGCCCACCCAACATCGCCGAGACCGAAGAACTGCACCGCTCGCGATCCTCCGCCCGCCTGGACGAACGCGAAGGGCTTGCCCCTGGCCCCGGTACGGCTACTCCACCTACGTCGCGCCACCCGGGCCGACACAGACGGCCAGAAGGTCAGCCGCGAATACGCCTGCCGGTGGATGGTACGGGGGGCCACTGACGCCAGGGAGTGGTATCCCACCAGGGCCTGCTGCGGCGACCCGGACAACCTCGGCGGCCTCGCCCACCCGTGGAAAGAGATCGGCGAGGACGACCAGGGAACGCACTACCAGTGCCCGGTGTGCGGCGCCTACGACGTGGATTGACTACCCGCTGAATCTGGCGCCCTGCTGGGAGTCACGGGGCGGCGGCTGGCGGGGGGATCATGACCAGACCGCCACCCGGGACTGTCCCCACGGAGTGAAGTGTGGGTCCCAACCTGTCCCTGTTGGTGATGGGATGCGACGGTGGGTATGGGTGTCTGTCCCTTACGCTACCTTGCTCGGGCCGGTGCGGCCTGGCTGACCGGTGTCGACCTTCACTGGGTCACTCGTCCACCATTCCCGAGTCCAGGCCATATAGGAGAATGTCATCCGCGCCGAGCCGGTCTGAGGTATATACGAGCCAGTTAGCGTCGGACGAAAGTCGCGGTGTAGATTCGTCCACGGGTGTCACGATCGGCAGGTTTGGCTGCTCATATGCGCGGCCATACGTGTCCTGATCGCCCACAGGCTGCTCGGGTGCCTCCTGCTCGACGGCTGCATCGCCCCAGGACTGGGCGGACGCGGCAGCCGGGGCTGCGACAAGAAGGAACACTGCTGAGACAGCGACCAGGCCGAATCGAGTGAATGTGGCCATCGCTCACCTTCCCTTGAAAGAGCCGAATACCTCCTCAGGAATACCCACGCTTTTGTCGGCAGTGCGTCGACACGCCGGTTGTGGTCACTTTTATGCCGAAAGAAGGGCTTTTTAGGGGCAATCTCCCGCTTCGCCTTCGTGATAGCCGACAGGAGAGCTGGGGATGCCCCGCTGGATCTGGGTGTCTCTTCCTCGCGCCACTTTCGCCCTCGTCGTCGATGCGCTCTAGGTGGGTGACTTCGCGGGAGATTTGCTCACCACCGGGGTGTAGCTCGCACTCAGTGAGTGTCTGAGCTGGGCGGCGCGGCGGGAGGCTGCGGTCCGGCAACAGATCGAGGAGATTCGCGAGCAGATCGCCGGTTTGGAGTCGCATCTGGAAGCGCAGGAAGACCGGTTGTCGCGGCTGGTGATCACGCGGGAGACGGTGGAGGAGATCCTGGGGGCTGCGACCCGGCTGCTCCGGGAGCCCGCAGGCAGCGCCGGGGTGGTCGACATGGTCGAAGCGGCGGACGCGCAGACGCAGGCCTACTTGGTGGTCTTCCAGGACGACCTCATCAGGTCCTACCGCGCCTTCCTCGACAAGCGCCGAGCATCACGCCCGTCGGCCGAATACCGCGAGCCGGCAGAGGAGGAATTGGACGAGTTTGAACGACACTTCGAGCTGCGCAAGGTCGAGCTCGGCACCTGCGACCGCCCCTATGGCACTCCCTGCGCCCACGAGCACGCATGCGTCCGCTGCCCCATGCTGCGCGTCGACCCAGCGCAGCGACGCCGATTGGAGGAGGTCATTCGCAATCTCGTCGACCGCATCGGCGAAGCCCAAGTCAACGGGTGGTTGGGCGAGTCCAAGGCCTGCAGGTGAGCCTGGAAGCCGCTCGAACCAAGCTTCAAGCACTCCACCGAGTGGCGCGAAACCGTGGCCATGCTCCCGTTGATATCGGCATGCCGGTCATCCCCGGGGAGCGTCGATGATCCGTCTACCGGCCCTGCTAGGGCTTTCGGTTACTGGCCGAGAGCATCTCAATGGTGATGGCCCAGCGCTCGTGGTCCCTCCAGGCTCCATTGATGAACTGGAAATTGGTCGAGTAGCCCTCCTTCTGGAATCCGAGGCGCTTGATCAGATTCAGCGAAGGCGTATTGGCCGGTTGGATGTTTGCTTCCAGACGGTGCAGGGCCAACTCGCCGAAGCTGAACTGGACGACGAGCCCCAGGCCCTCGGTCATATAGCCACGGCCGGTCGTGGACGCGTAGGCAGAGTAGCCCAGGGTTCCAGTCTGGCGACTTCCTCGGATGATGTCGTTGACGTTGGCACGGCCAACGATCGCACCCGTCTCAACCAGACAGATGAATAAAGCTTCATGGGTCGGCTGTTCCAGCCGAGAGAGATAGTTCTCGAAGGCATCCCAAGTAATGATGGGTGCTCCCGGCATCCAAGGGCCGAGCAGCTCGGCACTCTCTCGGTTCAGAAGCGAGAGCTCCTCGTAGTCCTGCACCTGAAGGCGGCGAAGGGCCACGCGGGGACCTTGCGCAAGATAGGTCATGGCAGACATCTGCGTGATCTTACGCTGCCTCCGGAAAAGGGGAATTCGTAGTCCAGAAAGGGTTGTCGTGCAGCTTGTGTGTGTTGGCATCGCTGCAGGACCCGATGCTCGCCGCGGCGCTGCGCCCTGCTCTGGCCGCCGGCTACCGGTGGGCGGAGATCGAGCTGGGGCAGCCGTTCACCGAACGGCTGCCCATGTCAGGTCCTCGCCGGGCTGGATGCCGCCCGGCAGGTATCGGTCGGCGATACCGCGGCGGCCGCCGACGCCACGGTGGTGTTGTACGAGCTGGTCCGCGGCTTTGGCCAGCACGCCCATGGCCCGGGGGGAAGGGACCACCAAGTCGGACAGGCCTCGCCGGGGGTGGACCGAGCAGAAGCTGTCCGGCCGTGCGTCCGCCAGCACCGCGGAGATCCTGGCGGCCGGGGGTGCGCCGTGGCGCTGGCGGCGGAGGCGGACACCGGTGTGTGGATGCTTAATCCGCTCGATGAGCAGGCGGCCGCTGTCCTGGCCGGCGCAGCGCGATGACCGTTGTCGAGGATGGCAGAATCACCGGCTCGGTCCGGTCAGCGGAACCGCAGCACCGCAGGTCAATGTGCCGACCACGGTTTGCTCGGCATTCTGGCCCTATCGGTCTTGCTGCGGACGCTCGCGGAAACCCCTGCGCCGGTCACTCCGCTGCCACCGATTGAGGCTTCGACCTCTCCCTCGTATCTTGCGATATATATCGCTAGACGATATACATCGGGTATGGCACTACGTGAGCAGAGCTACCTGATCCTGCTGGCTCTCGCCGATGGGCCGTTGCACGGTTACGGGATCATCAAGACCGTGCGGGAGTTGTCGGAGGAGCGCGTCCGCCTCGGCCCGGGCACCCTCTACGGCGCCCTGGACCGCCTGTCCACCGAAGGGCTGGTCAGCGTGGTCAAGGAAGAGGTCGTCGAGGGCCGCCACCGCCGCTACTACCAGCTCACCGGCGCGGGCAGCGAGGTGGTCACGGAGGAGACCGTACGTCTGGCCCGCCTCGCCGCCAGCGCCCAGCGGCGGCTCAACATGCGTCCCCAGCCCGGGATGGGAGTGTGATCGCGTGGAGAGCTACGAGCGTGCCGCCCGGCGGCTCATGCTGGCCTATCCCCCGCGCTACCGGCAGTACCGCGGCGATGAACTCCTGGCGACCCTGAACGACCTCGCCGAACCGGGCCAGACGCGGCCGGCCCTCCGCGACTCCCTCGACGTGATCCGCGGCGGCATCATCCTGCGCCTGCGCGAGCATCCTAGGCTCGGCCCGTGGCTCCGCTACCGCCTTCTCGAGCAGCGCCTGCCGTACGAATACCGCTGGTGGGCCCGCGACGATCTGCTGGAGAAGCACCGGGCAAGACGCATCTTGATTTTCAGCCTGGTGATGAACTCCCCGTGGCTCGTGTCGTCATGGGTGGGCAACTCCTGGGGTGATCACTGGCTGCAATTGCTGATCGGGTTCACGGGATCGTGGGTGATCGGCTGGCTGAGAGACACCCGGCTCCGGCGCAGGTTGCTCGCCAAGCACGAGTTTGACCTCGACGGCACTCCCTTCCCCAGCGAACCTCGTGATGAGCCGCCCTCGCCGTCCAGGGCTTCGGACACCGCTCGGTAGCGGCGTCCGCCGGGCTTGGCACTGGCTGGTGCTCGGTGGCGGTCCCGCGGTCGGCGATGCGGCTCGATGACGGGCTGCGGACGTTCAGTGGCGGCGGCGTGGTAGGGCGAGGTGTTCGGTGACCGCGGCGATGGCTTCGGCGCCGGGGTTGACGTATCGCATGGCGGTGCGGGGGTTCTTGTGCCCGGTCTTGCCCATGATGAGCTGCAGCGGTAGGTCGGCGTCGCCGAAGTGGGTGGCGGCGCTGGCCGTTGCCTACGAACGGTGGCTCGGGACCTCGTGGGAAACCGTCGGGGAGGTGTTGGGCATCTGTCGGCAGGCTGCCCACGAGCGCTTCGCTGCGCACGCGCGCCGCCTTGATGACCAGATAGCCACCTCCTGGCTTACCGGCGGCGCCACGGCTGCCGTCGCCCGCATGCTGGACCGCTGGGTCATCGACGGACTCAAACACGGCCACCCGCTCTACGAGGACCGCGACGACCCAGCGCGGGCCCGGCAGGTCAGCATCGGCCTGCACCCGTGAACACCGTGAAACACGGCAATGAGCATCGCCGCCGACGCCCTGCTTACCGAACGCCGCGCCGCCGGCGAACCGGTCTCCCGAGACCTGGAGATCGGCCACCTACGCCGCGAGGTGGAGATGTACGAGCGGATGCTGGCCGAAGACCTAGCCCACGCCGACGAAGTGCGCGACCCGCCGACCGGTGCACGGCAGCGGCTTGCTGAACTAGAGGGCGACGAGCTGGCCGTCCGCCGTAAAGCGCGCATCAACCCCTTGCGTGACTCGCGCGGGCCGTGGCCGTACGCCCGCCCCCGAGGGGCGCGGCCCGTTTCAGCCGTATTCCCGCCGCACCCGGACAGGGCGGTCTCGCGATCGGGCTCCCACCCCGCCGTCAGCAGGGCCGTTCTTGAGACGGCTGGACTGAAGTTGACGGGATCCCGTCTGATCATTGCGAT
>NZ_BAAAZR010000067.1:0-2832 GCF_039537005.1 Sphaerisporangium flaviroseum
CCACCGCACGCAGATCCGGGCCCACCTGGGCTACCGGGTGTGCAGCGTCGCCGATGCCGACAAGCTGACCGACTGGCTCGCGGCCAGCGTCGCGCACGCCGAGCGCAACCCCGATCGCGTCCGGGACGAGCTGCTCGGGCAGTGCCGCCGCGAACGGATCGAGCCGCCCGCTCCGGCCCGGCTGGCGCGGATCGTGCGTTCGGCGCTGCACACGGCGGAGGCCACCTGGTTCACCCGGATCGCAGCACGCATCGACGCGGCCGCTCGGGCCCGCCTGCTGGCCATGGTCGCAGCGGCCACCGGCGATGCTGCGCAGCCGGGCGGAGCCGAGCACGAGCTCGGGGCCGGGGATCAGGTGGAGGCCGTCGACGAGCCGGGCCTCGACGATGAGGATGCCGATTCGGTGCTGGCGTTGATCAAGGCGATGCCGGGCAACGTCAGCCTGGAGTCGATGCTGACCGAGATCGGCAAGCTGAAGGCCATCCGGGCGATCGGCCTGCCGCGGGGGCTGTTCTCCGACGTGGCGCCCAAGGTGCTGGCGGGCTGGAAGGCGCGGGTGATGGTGGAGTCGCCCTCGCATTTGCGTCGCCGGGCGGGCAGCTTGCCGGCGGGCGCAGTGACGCTGCTGGCGGCGCTGGTGGCCGAACGGGAGCGGGAGGTGACCGACAACCTGGTCGACCTGCTGATCGCCACCGTGCACCGGATCGGGGCGCGGGCCGAGCGCAAGGTGACCGAGGAGCTCGTCAACGCCTTCAAGCGGATCTCGGGCAAGGAGAACCTGCTGTTCACGATCGCCGACGCGGCGCTCGCGGAGCCGGACGGCACGGTACGGCAGGTGGTGTTCCCGGCGGTGCGCGGCGGCGAGGAGACACTGCGCGAGCTGGTCAAGGAGTTCAAGACCAAGGGGCCGATCTACCGGCGCACGGTGCAGACCACGCTCAAGGCCTCCTACACCGGCCACTACCGGCGCGGCCTGATCGAGCTGATCGAGGTGCTGGAGTTCGCCTCGACCAACAGCGTGCACCGGCCGGTGATCGAAGCGCTGCAGCTGGTGCGGCGCCACGCCAAGGCGGGCAATATCACTTACTACCCCGCCGGGGAGGTCGTGCCGGCGCATCGCGGCACCCAGGGCGACTGGTCGGATCTGATCTACCGCCAGGACACGCGCGGCCGGGGCCGGGTGGCGCGGATGGTGTATGAGGTGGCCACCTTCCAGGCGCTGCGCGATCAGCTGCGCTGCAAGGAGATCTGGGTGGCTGGGGCGGGCCGCTGGCGCAACCCCGACGAGGACTTGCCGGCCGACTTCGAGTCCCGCCGCGCTGAGCACTACGCCGAGCTGCGCAAGCCGCGCGACCCGCAAGCGTTCTGCGACGCGCTGCGCCAGGAGGTCAGCGCCGCGCTGGCCGAGCTGGATGCGCGCCTGCCCGGCCTGGAATGGCTGCAGATCGCCGAACGCAAGTCCGGCGCGATCAAGCTGTCACCGATCGAGGCCGCGCCCGAGCCGCGCAACCTGCGCCGGATCAAGAACGAGGTCGCTCGCCGGTGGAGCGCCGTCCCGCTGATCGACGTGCTGAAGGAGGCGATCTTGCGGACCGGCTGCCTGGAGAAGGTCGCCGCGCTGACCGGCGGCGGCCATCTGGACGGGCAGGTGCTGGCCGAGCGGCTGATGCTGCTGATCTACGCCTATGGCACCAACTGCGGGATCCGTTCGGTCACCTCCGGCGCGCACCCGCACACCGAAGAAGAGCTGCGGTACGTACGGCGTCGCTATCTGAGCGCCGAGGTGGCGCGGATGGTCGCTGTCGAGATTGCCAACGCCACCTTCGCCGCCCGCGACGCGGGGCTGTGGGGCGCCGGATCCACGGCGGTGGCCTCCGACTCCACCCACTTCCGGGCCTGGGATCAGAACCTGTTCACCGAGTGGCACTCGCGCTACGGCGGCCGCGGCGTGCTGGTCTACTGGCATGTCGAGCGAGGCTCGGTGGTGGTGCACTCCCAGACGCTGAAGGCCTCGGCCTCGGAGGTGGCGGCGATGGTGGAGGGCGCCATCCGGCACGGCACCACCATGAAGGTGGAGGGCAACTACGTCGACTCCCACGGCCAGTCGGAGATCGGGTTCGGCATCACCCGGCTGCTCAACGTCGACCTGCTGCCGCGCATCAAGCAGATCAACCACGTACGGCTGTATCAGGCCGAGTCCGGCGACGCCGCCCGTTACGGGCGGCTGGCTCCGGCACTGACCCGGCCGGTGCGCTGGGACCTGATCGCCAAGAACTACGACCAGGTGATCAAGTACGCCACCGCGATCCGGACCGGCACCGCCTCCACCGAGGCGATCTTGTCGCGGTTCACCCGCTCGGCCTCACATCCGGCCTACCAGGCGATGCTGGAGATCGGCCGCGCCCAGCGCACCGTCTTCGTAGCCCGCTACCTGCGCGATCGCGACCTGCAGCGCGAGATCGAGGAGGGCCTGAACGTGGTGGAGGCGTGGAACGGTGCCAACGCCGTCATCTGCTACGGCCGGGGCGGGGAGATCTCCACCAACCGGTGCGAGGAGGTGGAGATGACCGCGCTGTGCCTGCGGATCCTGCAGGCCGCCTTGGTCTACGTCAACACGCTCATGCTGCAAGACGTGCTGGCCGAGCAGCAGTGGGCGGACCTGCTCACCCCGGCCGACCGGCGCGGCCTGACCCCGCTGTTCTGGCAGCACGTGCGCCCCTACGGCGAGGTGCGGCTGAACATGGCGGCCCGACTGCCGATCAGCGGCTCGGTCGGTGAGTCGCGATGACATCGAGCTCTGGGGCGGCTCGCCGGGGCAGCCTGTCGGCGTGG
>NZ_BAAAZR010000068.1:0-760 GCF_039537005.1 Sphaerisporangium flaviroseum
GCCGGCAACCGCAGCACAGCCACGGTCAACGCCGCCGGCGAGGTGGAAACCCAGACCGACCCCCTCACCCACGCCACCAAGTTCGAGTACGACGGGGTGGGGCGTCCCGCCAAGGTCACCGACGCCCTGGGCAATGCCACGGTCGCCGAATACGACCTCGCCGGACGCAAGACCGCCGCCAAGGACCTGAACTCCTCCGGCACGGTCCTGCGCACCTACGGCTTCGAATACGACGACGCGAGCAACCTCATTGGCCAGACCAGCCCCGAAGGCCACGTCACCCGCCGGTCCTACGACGCCACCGACCAGCTGACCAAGCTCGTCGAACCGGTATCGGCCACGAAGACCATCACCACGACGTTCGGCTACAACGCGGCGGGGAATCAGACCCGTACCACCGACGGCCGCGGTAACGCGTTCCTCACCACCTACAACTCGCTGGGCCGGGTGGAGTCGCGCATCGAACCCTCAACCCAGGCCCATCCCGACCTCGCCGACCGCACCTGGACCATGTCCTACGATGCGGCGGGCAACCAGGTCGGCGTCCTGCAGCCCGGCGGCGTCCAGATCACCAACACCTACGACAACCTGGGCCGCCTAGTAACCGAGGCAGGATCAGGAGCCGAAGCCGCCACCCAGAGCAACACCTTCGGCTACGACCTGGCCGGACGGCGCACCAGCGCGGGCGACCTCAACTTCACCTTCAACGACCGCGGCCTGCTGCTGAAGACCGCCAAGACCGGCAGTTCCAGCGATCTCT
>NZ_BAAAZR010000069.1:0-859 GCF_039537005.1 Sphaerisporangium flaviroseum
GACCAAGTCGCAGCCGCAGATGCAGAACATCTCCTCGCGATGGCTGCTGCGCATGCTGCCCTGGGTGCACACCCCCGGCGGCGCCTACCGGGTCAACCGCCGCCTCAGCTACGCCGTCGGGGACGGACGCCTGAGCTTCACCCACCAAAGCGGCGACATCCGCGTCATCCCCCCAGAACTCCGCGAACTACCCCTGCTCCGCCACTTCGACGACGACACCGCACTCGAAGCCCTGGCCAACCGCTTCACCCAACACCACCACGAACCCGGCGACATCATCACCCAAACCGGCCAACCCGCCGACCGCCTCATCCTCATCGCCCACGGCAAAGTCAACAAAATCGGCACCGGCGAATACGGCGACCAGACCATCCTGGCCGTCCTGGCCGACGGCGACTACTACGGCGACCACACCCTCACCACCACCACCAGCACCACCGCCACCTGGCAACACACCATCAAAGCCGTCACCCCCACCACCACACTCACCCTCCCCCGCCAAACCTTCCACGAACTACTCGCCCAATCACAAACCCTGCGCACCCACCTGGAAACCCAACAAGCCAACCACCGACCCCCACAGAACAAACACGGCGAAGCCCTCATCGAAATCACCTCAGGACACGCCGGCGAACCCCAACTCCCCGGCACCTTCGTCGACTACGAAACCACCCCCCGCGAATACGAACTCAGCGTCGCCCAAACCATCCTGCGCATCCACACCCGCGTCGCCGACCTCTACAACCACCCCATGAACCAAACCCACCAACAACTCCGACTCACCATCGAAGCCCTCCGCGAACGCCAAGAACACGAACTCATCAACAACCGCGAATTCGGCCTCCTGCACAACGCCGAC
>NZ_BAAAZR010000070.1:0-602 GCF_039537005.1 Sphaerisporangium flaviroseum
GATCCCGCCGAGGTCGTCCGGGTCCTGCTCGCCGAGGAGGTCACCGGTCGCGACAGCGCGACACGGCGCAGCCGCCGCAAAAGCGCTGGATTCCCCTCCGGCAAGACCTTCTCCTCCTGGCGCGCCACCGACTCCTCCATCGGCCAGGCCACCCAAGACGCGCTGATGACCCTGGAATGGGTCAGCCGCGCTGAGAACTGCGTGATCTCGGGCCCGTCCGGGACCGGGAAGTCCCATTTCGTCGAAGCCCTGTGTCATCTGGCGATCGAAAAGGACCTGCGCATCTCCTGGTTCACCCTCGAAACCCTCGCCGTCGCTGTCGGCCGGGCCAAGGTCGACGGGACGGTCTCCCGCGCGATCACCCGGATCTGCCGCAGTGACATCATCGTGGTCGACGACATCGGACTGCTGCCGGTCGGCCACGACACCGCCGAAGCGTTCTATCGCGTCGTCGACGCCGTCTACGAACGCCGCAGCATCGCGGTCACCAGCAACATCCATCCCTCCGGCTTCGACACGATCATGCCCAAGACCCTGGCCACCGCGACCGTCGACCGGCTCATGCATCACGCCCACTTCGTCGAGACCAGCGGCGAGTCCCA
>NZ_BAAAZR010000071.1:0-689 GCF_039537005.1 Sphaerisporangium flaviroseum
AAGGTAGCGAAATTCCTTGTCGGGTAAGTTCCGACCTGCACGAATGGCGTAACGACTTCCCCGCTGTCTCAACCACAGACCCGGCGAAATTGCACTACGAGTAAAGATGCTCGTTACGCGCAGCAGGACGGAAAGACCCCGGGACCTTCACTACAGCTTGACATTGGTGTTTGGGACGGCTTGTGTAGGATAGGTGGGAGACGGTGAAGCTCGGACGCTAGTTCGGGTGGAGTCATTGGTGAAATACCACTCTGGTCGTTTTGGATGTCTAACCCGCGCCCGTGTATCCGGGTGGGGGACAGTGTCTGGTGGGTAGTTTAACTGGGGCGGTTGCCTCCTAAAGGGTAACGGAGGCGCCCAAAGGTTCCCTCAGCCTGGTTGGCAATCAGGTGTTGAGTGTAAGTGCACAAGGGAGCTTGACTGTGAGACCGACAGGTCGAGCAGGAGCGAAAGCTGGGACTAGTGATCCGGCGGTGGCATGTGGAAGCGCCGTCGCTCAACGGCTAAAAGGTACCCCGGGGATAACAGGCTGATCTTCCCCAAGAGTCCATATCGACGGGATGGTTTGGCACCTCGATGTCGGCTCGTCGCATCCTGGGGCTGGAGTAGGTCCCAAGGGTTGGGCTGTTCGCCCATTAAAGCGGTACGCGAGCTGGGTTTAGAACGTCGCGAGACAGTTCGGTCCCTAT
>NZ_BAAAZR010000072.1:0-3344 GCF_039537005.1 Sphaerisporangium flaviroseum
GGCGTGCGGATCGTCGGCAGGTGGCCGGTCGGGATCCAGGCCCAGATGCTGTCGGGCGGCCGGGGACAAGCAGAAGGCGGCCAGCCGCCAGGCTTCGGCCAAGGTGGCTTTGCCGCTGTGGTGGATCGAGACCATCAGGCAGACGAGTACCGCCCGGATCGGCACTCCCGCCGGGCCGGGGCGCTGGCCGAGCTCGTCGTCGATCAGCGCCATGATGCCGGAGTCGTCCAGCAGCCGGGCGTAGTGGCTGGTGACGGCGTCGGGGATCTGTGCCGTCTGCTTGGCAGGTGGCCGGGGTCGGGTGGTTCGGGCTCGGGTGGTGCGGGGCGGCCAGGCGCGTGGCTTCGCCGTACTCAACGGGCCTGTTCGTCGGGCTTGCCGCGCAGCAGCGCGACCGCGGTGGGCTCGTCCAGGGCGGGGACGAAGTGTTGGTAGCGGGCCAGCGCGGAGGCGCTCATCCCGGCCGCGGCGGCCACCACTCCCAGGTCGATGCGGGCGCTCAGCAGCTCGACGATCCAGGAGGAGCGCAGCCGGCGCACCGACAGGGCGGGCAGGCCGCCGGTCGGGGTGTGGCGGGCTGTCCAGGAGCTGAACAGGTTCTTGGCGTGCCGGGCGGCGCGCCCGGGCCGGAAGACAAAGGCATCGCTCGGCCGGTCGGCGGCGCGGGCCAGGACGTCCTCCCAGGCGGCGCGACAGACGATCAACCGCTCTGTGCCGGGGACGCAGGCCACGACCGCGCCGCAGCCCAGGCGACGCAGATGCCCGGTGCGGACGGCGGCCACCTCACCGGAGGTCAGACCGCAACCGAAGGCGAGCGCCATCAACGCCAGCGCGTCGGTGCGGGCCTGGCCGGGCAGGCGTTCGGCCCAGCCGCGCAACCGGCCGAGCTGGGTCGGCGAGTACGGTGGGCTGACCTTCTTGGGGGCTTTCATCGGCGGCGGCGCCTGTTCGCCGCGTTCCAGCCAGGCCAGCGTGGCGCGCATATGCCGCAGCCAGGCCCGGTAGGTCTGCGCCGAACTCGGCGCCAGGTCGGTGCAGCCGGTCAGGATGAACGCGTCGATCGTCTCGTGCCGCAACCACACCTCCGGGTCGTCAGGCAGGCCGGAGCGGTGACACCACACGGCCAGCCGGGTGGTCGCGGTGAGCAGCCGTTGCACCCGGTAGGGGGAGCGGTCGGCGCTGGCGGCGACCAGCATGCGCACATGCCCGCAGATGTGGTCCCACTCCGGCGGGGCTTTCTGCGGCCGGTAGCCGGTGATCGTGGCCGAGGTCACGGGATCGAGCGTCACACCCCATCCATAGTGGCAGGACAAGCAGCCGTTACGCAGAGCGACGACATCCACCGAAAGGAGTGTTTTGTCATGGTCGGAGGACGCGCGCGCTCGGCCGCCCCCCGGGACCTGGCCGAGGACCCGCAGACCTGGCCCCACGCGGACCTGGCTCGCCATCCCGCCGCCGCCGTCATCCAGCAGATCGCCGCCGCCCTGGCCGACATCCTGGCCGAACGCCGCCTGAGCCTGCGCGGCCTGGCCGCCGCCTCCGGCGTCAACCGCCAGTCCATCGCCGACCTGCTGGCCGGACGGTCTTGGCCGGACGTGGCCACCGTCGCCCTGCTGGAGACCGCGCTCAGGGTCCGGCTGTGGCCGGAGGGCACTCCGGCGTCTCGATGACGACGCCGAGCCCTGAGCGGGACGTCGTGATGACCTCGACGGCATGGTCGAGCCTTCTCTCCGCCGCCCCTGGAATCCGGACATCCGGGCAGAAGCAGCCGTCATTTGGCTCGACAGCCTCCAAGCGATCACCTATCGCGTTACGCTCAGAAGGCGCGAGCCTTCAAAGAGTTAGGTCTGTTGGGCGCTCAAGCAACCCGGTGCCGTCGAGCTGTAACTCGGCGGCACCACTTTTCGATCCGGCCGACAGACCGGCACGCCGTACTCAGCTCGTGGCGGCGCTCCCCTCGCCGGCGAACCCGTTCACTCCGGCCTCGATCGTGAACAGGCCCTGCTCCCGCTCGGCCAGCCAGCCATCGTCCACCAGTCGCTTGAGCCGTGCGCGCATCCCCTCCACCTGGCCGCGGACATCCTGCTGACCCAGCGCCCGCACCACATCCCGCGCCCGCAGCGGCTTGTCGGAACTGGCCAGCAACACCACCGCGTCTTTGCGCAGCCCCCGCAGGGCCGGACGCTCCTGGGGAACCTCCGCGTGCCCGGCAGTTTCCGGGGTGGTGTCGCCCGCACCATGAGGATGGGTGCCGGCAGCCTCCCCGGCCTCCGCCGCATCAGCCGGCTCGTCGGCCGCCTCCAGTGCGGTCAATTCCTCACGCGCGATGGACAGCCGTTCCAGGCGACGCTCTGCCACGGCCAGCCGCTCCTGCAGCTCCGCCATCTGCCCGGACAGCTCAGCGCATTGCTGGCGTGCGGACCCCTCGGCCCGCTCCAGCTTTGCCAGCAGTGACGTCACCATCGCCTCCCTCGCGGCAATCCCCAGACCGCCACCATCACTCAACGCATGGCTGCAACTCCAAACTGTAGGCGGCAATGGCATCGCTGACCCCAAAGACTGCAAGATCCCTTCGAGCCTGCGCGCCGACACCGATGATCAACCAGAACCATGCCGTCTCTGCCACGATCTCGACGATCCGTTCCGGCGAGCAAAGGAGCAATACGTGAACACCGGACAGCCCCCGACTGCCGACCTGCACGAGCACTACCGGCAACTCCTCTCCACCCAGCCATGGCTCGACGTGGGCATGTGCTGGACCGTCGTGGTCCCAGACAGCGGACAAGCGCTCCCTTTGAACCAACTCGCCGCCCGGCTCGGCGGAGATGCGCCGCACCAACTCCATGAGCCGGCGCCGCCCAAAGCCGTCCTGCTCCCCTACGACACCGACAATCCCGTGTCCGCCGATTGGCGCGGATCCGCCGCCATGCTCATGGAGGGCGACTACCTCGGATCAACCCCCGCCGTGCTCCGGCGGCTCAGCCAGGGAGCCCGGGCCTACAGCGCCTGGTGGAACGTCAACGCCCACAACCGGCTGAGCTTCGCAGCCGGAGGCGAACTCGTCCTGACGATCGACGCGTTCGGCCCCGGCAGACCGGAAGACCATGCCGGCATCGGCCAATGGCCCGAGCTACAGGCGATGACAGACTTCTTCGTCGACTTCGAGGAACGCGACGAGAACTACGACTGGCAAGCCGCCATGCTCGCCGTCATCGACCAGACCACGGGAGCAAGGCTGACCAGCGAGTGGCTGGAACAACCACATCCGTACATAACGGTCCGCATGCCCGACGCAACACGCTGAACCCCTGAGCGCTCAGCTGGGAAACGATCACACGCACCTC
>NZ_BAAAZR010000073.1:0-863 GCF_039537005.1 Sphaerisporangium flaviroseum
GACGATCTCGACCTGAACAGCGGAGTTGGCGCCGGTGATGACCCGTTCGCACAGGTGGCGAATCGGCGGTATTTGACTGGCTGTCATGGCGGGTCCTTCCGCTACGACCAGAAAGAGCCGGTGGTGGCCCCTCACACCACTACCGAACTATATTCTGTCAAGATGAGTCAGGATGTGAGTCAAGACCATACGAGTCCTCGTGCCGGTCAACAAGTGGGACAACTGATGTCGGGAGTGGGTCGTGTCTGCGGTCGGCGGCTGTCGCACTGTCAAGGGCAGGTCGCCGGCAGGGGTCGCGCGTCGGCGCCAGACAGGGAGCGTGTCGGCTGGGGTGCCCGCTTCGCGGCCGTGAGCTGCGAGTTCGTAACGCGGCTATGGCGAGGCGGTCTGCAGGTGACCGCTGAATGCGAGAGCCTGCGGCTGATGAGCAGGCCATCGCTCGCCGAGCCGGAGCCTTGCATAGAGCGAGCCGGGAAGCGGGAACGACGTACGTCGGAGCGTATCGGGCGTCCGCAATCAGGTCTGCTGTTACTCTGTTTATTCCTGGTTCGTCGGTGGGGGTAGGGGCGGAGGGTCGTCACCGGGGCACTCCGGCGGCTCCGCCCGAGGTTCATCCTCCGGTCTCCGCAGCCCCTTTCCTGAAGGACGGCAGATAACCTCAGACCATGCCTAGAAGGAGCAGGGCAGCGGCGACCGTCGGTCTGTGGCGGCTGCGCCTGGAGATCACCGCGGTCCTGCTGGACATCGAGGACGCCACGTCGGGCACACTTCCCGGCGCGGATCTCGGCGGAATGTCCCGCGCACGGCCCGCCGTCGCGGCGGCCGTGCACTGGCCGCCGACGGTCTGGCTCCGGTGGCCCAGT
>NZ_BAAAZR010000074.1:0-1283 GCF_039537005.1 Sphaerisporangium flaviroseum
GTATCAGGCGGCGCCGCGACCGAGGGTGATCGACCCGTTCCTGCCCAAGATTGAGGAGAAGGTCGAGGCGTCGAAGGGGAAGATTCGCGCTGATGTGGTGCACAAGGACCTGGTCGCGATGGGATTTGCCGGGTCGGAACGGACTACCCGGCGTGCGGTCGCGCAGATCAAGGCTGCCTGGCATGCCGGTCGGCGGCGCGTCTACCGGCCCTGGATCCCTGAACCGGGGATGTGGCTGCAGTGGGACTGGGGTGAGGGGCCGAGGATCGGCGGACGGCGCACGCAGCTGTTTTGCTGCTGGCTGGCCTGGTCGCGGTTCCGGGTGGTGCTCCCGGCGTGGGATCAGACGCTGGGCACGTTGACCTCGTGCCTGGATGCCGCGCTGCGGCGGATCGGCGGCGCGCCCACCTACCTGCTGACCGACAACCCCAAGACGGTCACCGTTGAGCACATCGCCAAGCTCCCGGTCCGTCATCCCCAGCTGGTTGACCTGGGCAGGCATTACGGCTGCGTAGTGCACAGCTGTGAGCCGTTCGATCCTGAGTCCAAGGGTGGGGTGGAGAACACCGTGAAGATCGCCAAGGCGGATCTGGTGCCCACGGCCACCAACCTGCGGGCCGCTTATGAGAGTTTCGGGGAGTTGGAGGCCGCTTGCGCGCTCTGGTGCCGGCACATCAACGATCGTCGGCATCGGGAGACGCATCGGCCGCCGGTCGAGATGCTCGCAGAGGAACGCGCTCATCTGCACTTGGTTCCCGATGAGCCGTATGTGCTGGCGCTGGGCGAGGAACGTCTGGTCCACGAGGACCGCACGATCCGGTGGGGCGATGTGCGGTACTCGGTCCCGCCGGGACACGAGGGCGGCAAGGTGTGGTGCCGGGTGCACGGTGACCACTTGGTCATCGTCGCCCGCGACACCCGTCCGGGTAGCGGCAGCGCCCTGACCGAGCTGTGGCGGCACGAACTGTCGGTTCCCGGCCGTCCTCGCATCCTGGACGAGCACTACCCCGATCATCCCGGCGGCAACGGGCCCCGCCCGCCGCGGCCGCGTCCGCAGAGCATGGCTGAACAGGCGTTCCTGGCGATCGGACCCGGCGCGGAGGCATGGCTGATCGAGGCCGCTGCGGCGGGTGTCACCCGCATGCGCGCCAAGATGGGCCGCGCTGTTGAGCTGGCCGCCATCGTCGGGGCGTCCTGCGTCGATGAAGCGCTCGGCCTGGCTGCGATCCACGCCCGGTTCGGTGAGGAGGATCTGGCCTCAATCTGCGACTACCTGGCCACCC
>NZ_BAAAZR010000075.1:0-545 GCF_039537005.1 Sphaerisporangium flaviroseum
GTTCGGGTGGCGGTTCGCGGCGGCGGTGATCGGGATGATCTCGATCTTCGTGCTGGCGCGGGTGGCGCGGCGGATGACGCGCTCGACGTTGCTGGGCTGTATGGCGGGTCTGCTGCTGGCGTTGGACGGGTTGCATTTCGTGTTGAGCCGTACCGCGCTGCTGGACATCTTCTTGATGTTCTGGGTGCTGGCGGGGTTCGGGTGCCTGGTGGTCGATCGTGATCGGGCGCGGGAGCGGCTGGCGGGGTGGTACGAGGGGTCGCGGCTGACCGGGACGGGTCCGTGGCTGGGGATGCGTCCCTGGCGGATCGGTGCGGGGTTGTGCCTGGGCGCGGCGTGTGCCACCAAGTGGAGCGGGGTGTTCTTCCTGGTGGCGTTCGCGGTGATGAGCCTGGTGTGGGACGCCGGAGCGCGGCGGGCGATCGGGGTACGCCGGCCCTACACCGGCACGCTGACCCATGACGTGCCGACCAGCCTGGTGGCCATGGCCCTGGTACCGGCGGTGGCGTACATGACCACCTGGACCGGGTGGTTCGCCACCCAGT
>NZ_BAAAZR010000077.1:0-4223 GCF_039537005.1 Sphaerisporangium flaviroseum
CAGGTTGACTACGGTCGCTGCCCGTGATCGAAGAGGAAAATTCGTCTCGGGATCTGCGGTCGCTGGTCGTGCCACGGGCGGGGTCGTTGGCGGCGACCGGCGATCCGTGGGAGCCGTATCGGCTGCTGGATTCCACGGGTGAGCCGGTGACGGCTGTCGCAGCGTACTTCGGTGAGTTGCAGGCCGCCGGACGGGCGGCGGCGACGCAACGCTCGTATGGGATGGCGTTGCTGCGCTGGTTCCGGTTCCTGTGGGCGATAGAGATCGCCTGGCGGGAGGCGACCCGGATCGAGGCGCGGGACTTCTCCCGTTGGATCCAGATCGGCGCGAAGCCGGTCCGACCGCATTGGCGGGCGCCGGACAAGCCCGTGGTGGTGAAGCCCAAACGGGTCAACGCGGTGACCGGCAAACGACCGCCCGGCGAGAAGTACGCACCCTCGACCATCGCGCACTGCGAGACGGTGCTGCGCAGCTTCTATGACTTCCACCTGGACGCCGGGACCGGGCCGCTGGTGAACCCGTTCCCGCTGGCCAGAGCCAAGCGAGCGCACGCGCATCACAACCCGATGGATCGGTTCGGGCCCCAGCGTGCCGGTCTGTATCGGCCTCGACAGCCCAAGCGGATTCCGCGGCACATCCCGGACGCGGTGTTCAACGACCTGTTCGCGCGGTTGTCCAGCGACCGGGACCGGGCCCTGGTCGCCTTCTGGGTGTCAACCGGGGCGCGGGCTGCGGAGCTGCTGGGAGTGCTGCGCAGCGGCGCGGACCCGGGACAGCAGCTGATCACCGTGGTGCGTAAGGGATCCCGAGCGATGCAGCAGCTTCCGGCGTCGCCAGACGCCTTCGTCTGGCTGCGGCTCTACCAGCAACAAATCCACGGCTTGGCGCCGGCGGGACCGGACGACCCCTTGTGGTGGACGCTGCGCAAGCCGTTCCGGCCGCTGACCTATCACGCAGCCCGGGCGATGTTCGTCCGAGCCAACGCGGTCCTGGGGTCGAACTGGTCGCTGCACGACCTGCGACACACGGCGGCCTACCGTCTGGCCCGCGACCCGGGCATGCCGATCACCGACGTCCAGTGGGTTCTCGGTCATGCTTCGCTGACCACCACCCAGATCTATACGACTCCGACCCCCGCGGACGCCATCGACGCGGTGATCGCCCATCACCGGCGTCGAGCCGAGCCCCGGCCGCCCGCGGAACCCGAGTCGCTGGGCTATCGCAAGGAGAGCCTGGACGTGTTGTTCGGCCGGAGGGGCTCGTGACCACAACGGCCGCCAGCCAGCAGACGCCACGGACCTGGCAGGTCAGCAGCGAAGCTCAAGCGCTGCTGGAGAAGTTCCCGCCCCGCCTGGTTCCTGGAGCCTGGCCGAGGACCCGCGAGAGCCGGGTGGTTCTCGAGTACAGGATGGCGGCGGCACCGTTCCGCGGCGACGATTCCCAATCCCGATGCCATCGCAACGCATCGTTGCAGGCCGTGCTCGACTGGCTGGAGCTCTATCCCGGCCAGAGCTGGCAGCAGCGATGGGAAGCCACCGCCGTCGGCCACGACGGCCGGCGGGATTGGCGACTCCAAATGTTGGCCGACCTTGCAGCGGCGGGGCTCCTGGACCGGCACCCAGGCTATGTTCGCAAGATCCTCGGCACGGGCCTGATCCAGCTGATCGGCGGCGACTACCTGCGGCCGTCGCTCGGTTGGCTCATGGCCACCACGTCGCCGCTGCGGATCGCCAACGAGATGGCCAAGGTCCGCGATCCCGAAGGCATCGCTGAACTGCGGACGGCCCGGCTGGCCGGCACCGTCGGCGACTCGACCATGATCCCCGCCATCGAGAAGATCGCGCTCGTCATGGCCGCGAAGGGCGGCTTGCTCCGCAACGTGACGATCGGCGACTGCCTCGAGCTGATGAGGGTCAGCAGGGAGGTCTTCCCCGGACCGACCCGATCCGGCCGACACAGCCCGGTCTTCTATCAACTGCTGCACTCGACCGGCCTGTTCCCCTCGGACACCCCACCCACGGTCCGCATGTTCAGCCCGGTGTTCGCCGGCCAAGTCCCGGTCGAGCAACTCGTCGACCGGTATCAGGTGGCCTGTCGCCCGGTCCGCGACCTGCTGGTCGACTACCTACGTGAACGG
This sequence comes from Sphaerisporangium flaviroseum, assembly GCF_039537005.1. NCBI lineage: Bacteria > Bacillati > Actinomycetota > Actinomycetes > Streptosporangiales > Streptosporangiaceae > Sphaerisporangium > Sphaerisporangium flaviroseum. Next base: position 2,138 of record NZ_BAAAZR010000077.1, read on the forward strand.
CAACCCGCGATCGACTACGGCACCCTTACCTCCCTGGCCACCACTCTGGTGCTCTGGTTCTGGAAGGACCTCGAACGCCATCACCCCGGCATCGACTCCCTGCGGCTGAGCCCGGAAACCGCCAGCGCTTGGAAACAGCGGATCCGAACCAGGGTTGTCCGTTCCCGCAGGGCCGACGGCGAGATCACCGAAACGACGGTCGAACGGGACACCGCCACCGACGCCCTCACGACCGTGCGCAGCTTCTATCTCGACCTGGCCCAATGGGCTCTCGACGACCCGGCCCGCTGGGGACCATGGGCCGCCCCTTGCCCGATCCGGGCCACCGACATCCAGCACAAGAAGATGAACTCCCGGCGCAAGGCCCGCATGGACCAACGCACCCGCGACCGGCTGCCGATCCTGCCAGCCCTCATGGAGGCCGTCGACCGCGAACGCAAAGCCGCCGCCGGCCGGCTGGCAGCAGCCCGAGCCGCCCAGCCCGGCGAAACCTTCACCGTCGACGGCGTCACCTTGCGACTCGCCCGGCTCGTCCGTCACTCACCGCGCATCTGGGCCGAGGAACCCGCCACCAGCCGCCGTCGTGATCTGATCCGCGAGGAAGACAACGCGTTCTGGGCCTGGGCCGCGGTCGAGGTGCTGCGCATGACCGGGATCCGGGTCGAGGAACTCAGCGAGCTTTCACACCACAGCCTGGTCCAATACCGAACACCAGCCACCGGCGAACTGATTCCGCTGTTGCAGATCCCGCCGTCGAAAACCGATGAGGAACGACTGCTGGTCATCTCGCCGGAACTGGCCGACGTGCTCTCTACGATCGTCTGCCGGATCCGCAACCCTGACGGCAGCGTCCCACTCGTGGTGGCCTACGACCACCACGAAAAGATCTGGAACCCGCCGATTCCTCTGCTCTTCCAACGCGCCATCGCCCTGGAAATCCGGCCCATACCGATCTCCGGAATCCGTGTCCTAGTCAGCGACGCTCTCGCTCGCACGGGGCTCACCGATGTCACCGGCAAACCATTGGACTTCTCACCCCACGACTTCCGCCGGATCTTCACCACCGACGCCATCATGAACGGGATGCCGCCCCACATCGCTCAACTGCTCCTGGGGCACAAAGACATCAACACCACGATGGGCTACAAGGCCGTCTACCCCGAGGAGGCCATCAACGGCCACAGGGCCTTCATCGCCCGCCGCCGCGGCCTGCGACCCAGCGAGGAATACAGGCACCCCAGCGACGCGGAATGGGACGAGTTCCTCGGCCACTTCGAGCGCCGCCGCCTCGCCCTCGGCGACTGCGGACGCGCCTACGGGACCGGCTGCATCCACGAACACAGTTGCGTTCGCTGTCCACTCCTTCGCGTCGATCCCGCCCAGCGGCAACGCTTGATCGACATCCGTGACAACCTTACCGCCCGCATCGCCGAAGCAGAGCGCGAAGGCTGGCTCGGCGAGGCTGACGGGCTCCGCGTCAGCCTCGCCGCCGCGAAGGAGAAGCTGGCCCAGGCTGACGCCAGCCTTCAACGCCGGGTCGTGGCTGTCGAGCTCGGTATGCCTAGCTTCTCTAATGTCGCGGCACGCACCGTTACATCGTGATCATCGACTACCCTGCCGGGTCATGAGCGCGGACAACTGGTTGGCCGATACCCGAACCTCCTACGACACGGTCGCCGTCAACTATGCCGACCTAGTCCGCAACGCGCTCTCCGAGCTTCAGTACCTACGCGCTGCTTTGACGCTGTTCGCCGACGGCGTGATTGCTGCGGGAAACGGGCCAGTAGCGGACATCGGATGCGGGCCTGGGCACATCACCGCCCATCTGCACGAACTCGGTCTCGATGCCTTCGGCGTCGACCTGTCACCGGGGATGATCGCCGTTGCCCGGCGCGACCACCCCAACCTACGGTTCGAGGTGGGCTCGATGACAAGCCTGAGCCTCCCGGCCTCCTCTCTGGCCGGTCTGCTCGCATGGCAGTCGTTGATCCACATACCCGACGAGGAGGTGCCAACCGTCTTCGAACACTTCCATCGATCCTTGCGTCCGGGCGGACTGCTGCAGTTGCTGTTCCATACCGGCGAC
>NZ_BAAAZR010000078.1:0-3929 GCF_039537005.1 Sphaerisporangium flaviroseum
CGTGGTCGGCAAGGCCGCGAGCCGCTCGGACGACACCGGCGTCGGTGGGGCGCGAGCCATCCGGCGCGGGCGTCTGGACTGCTGTCAGCCGCCGTAACCCTTGGCGACAACGGTGCTGTGCGCCGGGAACTCCGCTCGGCAATCCCAGCACGTCACGGCGAGTTTGCGAAGAGGAGTACGGCGTCTTCGACGGCGGTCGTGGCCGGTGAGGACAGCGGGCCGGTCAGCATCGCGGTCGTAGACCGTGTGCTGGAACTTGCGGTCTCCGCCTGGGCCGAGCGGATCAAGCAGGACTTGGCACAGCGCTTTGTGATCGTGAGCGTCGTGCCGCCATCGAAGACACAAGCCACGAGAACCCGGGCGGCGCGGCCATCGTCGCCTATCTGGTCGGCGAACGGCGACCCGACGAGCTGCTCACGAGCCAACTGGGTAGTTGGCTACCCGCGCCGATGATTCCACGCGTCTACGTCTGGCTGGACGAGATGCCTCTCAACCGCGCGGGCAAGATCGATCGTCGAGCGCTCGCCAAGATGCTCGATCCCGCACTCCCCCACCCGGACGCAACACGCAACCCTCACGTTGTGCCATTCACTGGCGCGGGCGGGACGGATACGGGAAACTGTCCCGATGCCTGCTGAGTACACCCAAAGTGACCAGTTCCGTGGTGCCCGCATCCACCTGTGCGACCTCTCCGGCCTCGAGATTCGCGATTGCGACGCCACCGGCCTGAAGATCGTGGACTGCTATGGGGGCAACGTCTCCCTCGGTGGCGGCTTCGAGCGTGTCGTTGTCAACGACGTCGACGTGACCGCCTACGTCGAGGCCGAGCTCGACCGGCTGCATCCCAACCGGGTGCTGGCCCGTGAGGCCACGTCCGCCGCCGAATACCGGGCCGCTTGGGATGCCATCGAGAAGCAATGGGAGGAGACGCTCGACCGCGCCAGGCGCCTACCCGAGGCGAAGCTGCACGAGCAGGTCGACGGCGAGTGGTCGTTCGTCGAGACGCAGCGGCATCTGCTGATGGCCAGCAATGCCTGGATCGGCAACGCCGTGCTCGAGGAGGACGCGCCGTACCACCCGTTGGGCCTTCCTAGCGGCGGGATGCCGGCCGAAGCATCGGCGAAGCTCGGGCTCACCCTCGATGCCACCCCGACGCTCGACGAGGTACTCGCGCCGCGGCTCGCCCGCATGGCCACGATGCGCCGGGTCGTCGACGAGCTCACCGAGGCCGAGCTCGACCGGGTATGTGGTCGCAAGCCGGCCGACCCCTACCCGGACAAGGAGTACGTCGTGCGCCGCTGCCTCACGGTGGTGTGCAAGGAAGAGGCCGAGCATCACCGGTATGCGGTCCGCGACCTCACCGTGCTCGAGGCCGGTGCCCGAACCGAGTGAAGGCGCGTCCCGGCAATGGACGGCGATCTCGCGATCCTGCGCTTGACCAGCCCATCTTGCTGTCGGAGCCCCTCATCGCACCCGCACTGCCCAGCCAGGGCGCGGTGCCGACCGGCGAGGTAGTCACGACCGGCTACGAAAGACCAGCAATGCGGGCTTCCCCAACGAACGACGCGAGGTCTTCCTCGATGTCACGCCGCGGTGGACCTGCGAAGGCATCTACCAGTTCGTGAAGCCGATCACGCCCGGAATGAACTGCACCCGCAAATCCGGCCAGACGGCCGGAGCATGCGGCACTGGGTGATGTCGTCATCGGAATCGTCTCCTGAAATATCTCTGACCAGTGCGGCAACCCGACCTATCCCACCGTGAATAGGAATGTTTCTCAGCACCGAACCTGGATAAGCGGCAACGTGGGGAGGTAGCCGGCGGTTCATCCACCTGCCTTCAGCCGGAACGCGAGGCGGCGGGGCGCCTGCACGCGATAGCTGTCCGTCACCAGCTCGGCAACCTCGACCCAGTCCGTCTCGTCGTCCAGCACCATTCCCACGACATTCACACCCCAGTCGGCCCGGAAGAACGGAGGGCCGGCATGCGCCAGCGCGGCCAACTCCCCGGGCGGCGCCCGGAAGGTCATCAGGATGGCCGGATCGTCCATATCGATGTACGCCGACCCCCTCCCGTCGGTGGTGTAGACGTGCAGGAACGTCCGCCGGCGAATCCGCCACCGCAGGCCGATCCACGCCGGCTCCTCGTACGCCTCGGGCAGCTCCCCGCAGATCACCCGGAGCCGGCCCACAACGGCGGGTGGAACGTCCGCGATGTCGCTCATCTGTACCTCCCGCGCCCATCCTGCCCGCCGGGTAGGACATCAGCACATCAGAGTCTCCGGGGTTGGCGGGGCCGCGCCGACGTCATAGGACTATCGGGCCCAGCTCGGTGACGACGCTGGCAAAGGTTCGGATGAGATCGGTTTCGGCGGCGGTGCGCCAGACAAGCGCGAAACGGGCAAGTGGTGCGTCGCGGATGAGCGGGTAGGCGATGCCGGGGTGTGGCGCCAGGCGTCTGGCTTGGGCCGTCACGGGTGCGATGGCCTCGCCGGTGAGCAGGAGTGGGATCTCCTGGTCGAAGCTGGCGACTTTCGGGCCGATGGTGATCGGTCGGCCGCTGGGGGTGTGGGTGGGGATGAAGATGTGGCGCCAGTAGTCCGGCGCGGCGCCGCCGTCATCTGTGACCTCGGGCAGGGCCGTACCGCCTTCGGGGGGACCGTTCTGGTGGAATGAGAGATCTGTCCTCGAGGACGCGGTTCACACCCAACCGCGCTCTTGGCCAGGGCGCGGGGGTGGACCTGCAACGGAACCGTTTCTCCTCTTACAGCGATCGCGAGCCTGGTATCCGCGTGAGCCTTGGAGGGTCGACGACGACAACGCAGTGTTTCATAGGTGGTCACCTATGAAACATGAGGCTCGGCGGGTCATGATCAGGGCGGATCGTGTTTCATAGGACGTTGCAAATCTCCCGCCTGATGAAACGCACTTATGAAACACTCGCGGGGTGAGCGATGACGACTTCCTGCGCGTGGAAGCCCACGACTGCCCGATGACCTCATGCGCGGTCCCGGCCGGATCGCCCTGCCGTACCGGCCGCGGCAAGGTGACGGCGCAGTACCACACCGCCCGCTTCCGGCTCGTGCCCGACCTGGCCAAGACCCTCGCCGTGGCGGTCCCGGCGGTGCGCAGGCCCGGCACCGCCTGGACCGAGCTGCCGCGCCCCGCCGCGGCCGGCGCCGAACCGGCCGGGCACGCGCGCATCGGCTACGCCCGCGCCTCCACCGCCCGCCAATCGCTCGACACTCAGATGGACGCGCTGAAGGCCGCCGGTGTCACCCGGGTCTTCGCCGAGAAGATCTCCACCCGCGCCACCATCCGCCCGCAGCTCGAACGGGCCCTGGCCCTGGCCATGGAGATGCGGGCCTCCGGCCTGGCGGTCACCCTGGTCGTGCACGAGCACAAACGCCTGGGGCGCGGCATCGAACTGGCAGCCCTGGCCGAACAGCTCCGCGCGGCGGGCATCGGCCTGGAGTTCCTCTCCGGCGAGCTGCAGGGCAGCCACGACCCGTCCGGGATCGTCTTCACCGTGCTGGCCGCGCTGTCGGGCATGGAACGCGAATACATCCGCGACCGCACCCTGGAAGGCCACGAGTCGGCCCGCACCCGCGGCAAGCACATCGGCGGCGCCACCGTCACCGACGAAGCCATGCTGTCGATGGCGCTGCACCTGCGCGGCCAGAACCTCAGCCTGCGCGACATCGCCGCCCGCCTGGTCATCACTCGCGGCAAGAAGAAGGGCCAGCACCCCTCACCGGCCACCGTGCTGCGCATGCTCCGCGACCACGACGAAGCAGCCGGGAGGCCTGCAATACAGGGGCTATGACCTGGGGAGATGCCGCTCGTTTGGGGCTGGTGACACGTTCGTTAACGGCACGTCCGCCGCGAGTTCAGCCAGACTGAAGGACATTCATCGGGAACACACGCGAG
>NZ_BAAAZR010000079.1:0-959 GCF_039537005.1 Sphaerisporangium flaviroseum
GGACCGGGGCCGTGACCTGGTGTCGCCGTTGAGGAGGACCAGCAGCCACTGCCGGACGGGATTGATGAAGCCGGGTGCAAGATGGCTGGTGACGCGGTCGATCCAGGATCTGATCGCGGGAGCGGAGTCGTCGTGGAGCAGGTCCAGATCGGTGAGTACTTCGATGAGGCGAGGCCGCGACACCCAGCGCTGCGGCCGGGCTCGGACCTCGCTAAGCGGGACGCGCTCACCTGCCGGGAGGCTAGTCAGCACCGTGACGAGCCCATCCAGCACGCATCTGGTGGTCGAGGGGTTCCAGCCACCGACTTGGCCGAGTTCCTGAGCGTGACGTGCCGCTGCCCGCAGCACCGGATCGTCTGCCGTCAGCGCCGGGTGCCGCCAGCGAGGCGGGACCGGCTGGCCATCCTTGCGCCGACGCTCTGATGCTCGCGCCGAGCACGCGTTGCTGCAGTAGACCTGATCGCGGCGCCGCTTCTCGGGCAATGAGGTGCCGCAGTGTGCGCAGTTCATCGAGGCGGTAGCGACCGCCCGCCCCCGGCGCGCGGGGCGACCGGCCGATCTTGGCCGACCGCCATGCTCTGGTCATTGTCGTGGTGGCAGGGCTGGGCGACATTCTCGGGTTCGGGGATCAGTAGTTCGTCGACGCCGCAGCCCAGCACGGTGCAGATGACGTCGAGCTCGTCGAGCTTGACCACGTTGGGGCTTCCCGACCACAGTCCCGACATCTTGCCGGCACTGATGACCAGGCCACGTTCGGCGAGCATCCGCTGGAACTCGCTGGCCTTCCAGATGCCGCGGTTCGCGGCCGCCAGGCGCAGGTTCCATTTCATCGGGTCAGTCCTTTCCATCGGTCGGCGACGCGGCGCTGTCCGGTGACCCAAGCGTCTTCGACATGGGTGGCATGAACGTGGATGTATCTGGCCGTGGTGCCGGTCCAGGCGTGGCCGAGCAGCTCCTGG
>NZ_BAAAZR010000080.1:0-590 GCF_039537005.1 Sphaerisporangium flaviroseum
GCTGGCGCTCTCCCAGGCGGCCGATGTGCGTGCCTTCGCCGAGGGCATACTCGCCACCCTCGAGAAGGGTACGGGCGAACGGGACTTCCGTCTCTTCGACGACGGCTACACCGACGCGTACGCGAGGGTCGGCTACGACGGCGAGGAACTGTACTTCACGGCCGGGGCGTACTTCGACATCACCCAGGACTTTGTCGGCTTTTCCGCGCAAGGCGAGCCTCTCTACAGCAACCCCATGGGCACGGCCTACCTGGAACTGACCGATATGTCGCCGGCGGATCCCCGGTACCTGACGGGATGCGCCCTCGCTCTGCTCGCCGCCCTCTGATCGAGTGCACGCGCATCGGTTCTACGAAGGGCTCGTCTGCGGCATAGGTAGAAGACCTCAGGGATCGCCATTGTCGAGGCCGTGCACCTTCCTATCGGGCTGCCAGTCGGCCCACTTACCAGCGCAGATCCCACCTTGGACCTCAATGTCACTGGAGTACTAGAGCCCCAGACAGCTCAGCGCCTGGTGGTAGGCGTACACGCTGGGCGCGGTGTCGCCGGCGCGCTCGAGCACCTGCGCCGAGGTAAGCCACATCTGCGCG
>NZ_BAAAZR010000081.1:0-546 GCF_039537005.1 Sphaerisporangium flaviroseum
GTCGTTTCGCCGAGTGGAGTGCCGCGCGGGTGTGGGCCAAGCTGTACCGGATTCTGCTGGATGAGCTCGGCGTGCGCGGTGAGCTGGACTGGTCGTGGTGCGCGATCGACTCGGTCAGCGTGCGGGCCGTCAAAGGGGGGAGCTGACAGGTCCGAATCGGCTCGATCGCGGCAAGAAAGGGTCGAAAATCCATCTCATCACCGAACGGAGCGGTCTGCCGATCGCTGTCGCGATCAGCGCCGCCAACGTCCACGACAGCCAGGCCTTGGAGCCGCTGGTGCGCGGCATTCCGCCGATCCGCTCCCGCCGCGGCCCGCGACGCCGCCGGCCGGGCAAGCTGCACGGCGACAAGGGCTACGACTACCCGCACCTGCGCTCTTTCCTGCGCGGCCGAGGGATCATCCCGCGCATCGCTCGCCGCGGGATCGAGTCCAGTCAGCGGCTGGGACGCCATCGGTGGGTCGTCGAGCGCACGGTTTCGTGGCTGGCCGGTTGCCGACGCTTACACCGGCGCTACGAGCGCCGGGCCGACCACTTCGCATCCTT
>NZ_BAAAZR010000082.1:0-641 GCF_039537005.1 Sphaerisporangium flaviroseum
GCGGAGCGGCGGCGAGTGTGACGGGCTCGTTTTGGGGCTCGTGGATGTGGCGCCACTGGTCGAGGAAGTGGTCGTTGGCGACGGTGACGAGCAGCGCGACCAGGATGGTCTGGGCGACGCGGCCGTGGGCGAGCCGGTTCTTGGGATCGCCGAGGTCGAGGTCATGTCCCTTGAGTCTGCCGTTGATGCCCTCGGTGTTGGCGCGGACGGGCTTGTAGGTTCCGATCCAGGTGGGGCTGAGGTAGGGCAGGTCCTGGCGGAACTTGTCGAGGTGGCCCAGGTCGCCGGGGCGCAGGGTGATGGTGTGCTGATGACAGATCTTCGGCAGTTCGCCGCTCCTGTGGTCGGGGGTTGGGGGCAGGACGCGGGGTTTGGCCGCTGGGTGGGCTGCTCGCTGCCGGGCGTCGGTCAGGTCGACCGCGGCGGGCCTGCTGGGCCCGCGCTGGTGGAGGCGGTCGAAGCGGGGGCAGGTGAGCGACGGGGAGGTGCCCGCTGCCGGGCACTGGAAGCGGATGGCGCCGTCTGTGTTCGCGCTCTGTTTGAGTCGCAGCAAGTACGGCTCTCGCGCAGCGATCAACGCGGTGAGTTCTTCCGATGGTGTGCGGATGGCGGCGTCGTCCAGGCCGGTGGTGGCCTGTGCG
>NZ_BAAAZR010000083.1:0-1208 GCF_039537005.1 Sphaerisporangium flaviroseum
GGGGATCAACGCCAACACCGTGCTGCGCGCCCTGCGCGAGCTACGGGACGAGGGCCTGCTGGAGTTCCGCCGAGGGCGCGGCGTCAGCGTGCTCAGCCGGCCCGACGCCCGCGCGGTGCTGGCGGAGGCGGCGCGTGAACTGCTCGCCGAGGCCGACCGGTACGGCTACGGCCCGGAAGAAGTCATCCACATCATCAGGGAACTGTCATGACCCCGTCTGTACGGCTGTCGCGGATCCGCCACCCCCAAGGAGCCGGCATGGCCACCCAAGGTCGCACCGTCACCGTCGCCGTCGTCTGGGGTGCGCTCGTCGCCGCCGTCCTGGTCGCCGTCCCCCTCGCGTTGCGCGACCGCCTTCCCGACCCGCTCGCCACGCACTGGAGCGGGTCCGGCCCCGACGGCACCATGTCCTTCACCGGCACCCTCGTGTTCGACCTGGCCTTTTGGGTGATCGCCTGGGTTCTCCTGATCGGCGCCGTGCTGCGTGGCGTGACGCGGCACGCCCGGCTGTGGCGCGCGCACTGGTGGGGCTTCCTCTTCGGCTGGGCGGTGCTCGCCCTCGGTGTAGCGGGCTCCATCCTCTACGCCAACCTCGACGTCGCCGACTGGCGTCAGGCCGTGCTGCCCGGCCGGCTGATCGCCGCCGTGGTCGGCGCCGCCGCCGTGACCGGCGTGCTCGCGGGCTATCTCGGCAGGGGCGAGCCCGACTCGGCACGGGACTACGCGGCCCAGGCGCCGGCCATGCGGCTGCGGCCGGGACAGCGCGCGGTCTGGGTGAGCCGCGTCTCGAACCCCTGGCTGATCGTCCTCTCCGCCGCGGCCTTGGTGGCCGCCGTGGTCGTCGCCGCGCTCTACGTGGCGGGCGTGCTGGCCGGTCAGATCGTCTGGACCATCCTGGGCTCTCTCCTGCTCGTGGTGCTGCTGGGGTTCGCCACGGGCTCGGTCGGCGTCCGTGTCGACGCCGAGGGCCTGCGCGTCGGCTTCGGCCCGTTCGGCCGTCCCGCCCGCCACACCCCGATCAGCAAGATCGAGTCGGCCTGGGCGGAAAGGCGCAACCCCGGCGACGTCGGAGGCTGGGGTCTGCGGGGCCTGCCCGGCACGGGCAGGGTCACGCTCATGCTGCGCGGAGGCGACTGCCTGGTCATCCGCCGGACCAGCGGGGGAGAGTTCGCCGTCTCCGTCGACGACGCCGAGCGCGGCGCGGCCCT